>CAZLWG010000005.1:0-91594 GCA_964563315.1 uncultured Anaerolinea sp.
GGCAGAGCGCATCTGTTGGTCAATGTCAACGGATTCGATGTTTCCAGCGATCAAATTCTCTTCAGCCATGATTTTCCTTTTTCATAGACGTTCGAAGCCTCCCCAGACTGGCATAAAAAGACACGAAGATGGGGTGAAACTTCGTGTCCGCATTAGATGAAGAAAGTGCCGTTTTTATAGTGCAATTATACCACCTTCATCAATTTTTCGCTGAAATTTCCCATCGCGGATGCACCGCCTCACTCCACACTGAAGCTTGAATCCCAACCATAAAAAAAGACCCGCATTTGCGGGTCTTTGTGGTGCCGAAGGAGGGACTTGAACCCTCATGAGGGAACCCTCACTACGCCCTGAACGTAGCGCGTCTGCCAATTCCGCCACTTCGGCTTGTCCATTGGGTTGGCGGGATGTATTTTATCTCAAACGGGTGGAATGTCAATGAGAAAGCGCCGATCATCTTGAGCCGGGAACAAAACCGAAGGCGGCTTCGTCATGCTCTCATCCCTTACATAATTGTATTGCCGCATCATTACAGTACTGTTAGGGGATGTATCCTTTTGGGTTCCAAATCGTTATAGTATTTGAAGAGAAAGGAGTTGCAACATGTTCGTTCCCGCAGTAGTGGTCACCTTGCTACTGCTCATCCTGGCAGGGTCAGATCTGTTCGTAGCCCAATACAGCCCGGATGAACTCAGCAACATGGGAGTTCAAGAGCAATGACAGAAGACCACCCCATCCCCTAGCCCGACGCATTTTGGAAGACGCGTCGGGCTTTTCGCTTCTTAAATCGGGGAAATCAGTTCAGGCGGGCAAGCACGTCGTTCGATTCAAGCAGAAGATACTCCAACCCGTCATATTTGAACTCAGTGCCGCTGTATTTTGCAAAGAGGACTTTGTCCTTTGGCTTGAGTTTGATGCTTTCATCGTCGCCTATGGCGACCACTTCGCCGGTTTGCGGTTTTTCCTTGGCGGATTCAGGCAAAAACAAACCTGAAGCGGTTTTTGAGTCCTGCTCCAATGGTTTGATGAGGACTCGCGTCCCAAGGGGCTGAATGTTGATCTTGGCCATGTTACTTGATCCCCAATAGTGAATTGATCTGCGGACGGTTAAAGCCGACCACGATCCTGCCGCCGATATCGATCACGGGCACGCCCATCTGCCCGGAGCGGCGCATCATATCCCGCGCGGCAGCCTGGTCGCGGCTGACGTCAATATCGGTGAATTGAACACCCTTCTCGCGAAAATAGCTTTTCGCCATGTTGCAGAAGGAGCAGGTGGGAGTACTGAATACGACCACCTTGGGTTGATTTTTCGTTTCGGTCATCTGGAAACCTCCAAAATTTGATTTATGGAATAGACGCAGACTGAAAAAAATATATTACATTCTGTCAATGTTAATGTTACGTATGAGGAACAGCAAGAATCACCGATTTCCCTACCGAGCGGTAGGTTTTTGAGATTTAAGATATAATCCCAGTCATATGGAACAGCCTCCCCTCAGTTTTGTGATCGTCTTTCTTTTATTCAGCCTTATCTTTCTTTCGAACAGCTATAAGCTTTGGTTCAAAACAGAAGAGTACTACAACAACCTGCACACTAGCCTCACCAACGAAAAGACGCCATATCCTTTCAAGAATTTCTTCCTGAAACGGCTGGAAAACAAGCAAAGTTGGCTGTTTTGGCAAAAAGCATTCAGTTTGTTAGGCATTGCGGCTGTCATTACGGCGGATATTTTGGTGGTGGCGGCATATGCAGGGTAAAAATAAACCACAAAGGTACACAAAGGAAAAGATGCAACCTTCGTGACCCTTGGTGATACTTCGTGGTAACAATGAATTCTTACAAGGAGTCCAACTTGAAAATCATCGCATGTATCAAGCAAGTCCCCGACTCGGAAGCGAAAGTGAAAGCCGAAGACGGGCAGGTTACGTGGGGGGACGCGCCACTGGTCATCAATCCGTTCGATGAATATGCGGTTGAAGGCGCGCTCCAGCAAAAGGAAGCGCTCGGCGGGACGGTCACAGCCTTGTGCATCGGACCCGAATCCGCGAAGGAAGCGCTGAAGCACGCGCTTGCCATGGGCGCGGACGAAGCCATTCTCGTCTCGGACCCGGCGCTCGAAAATCTTGATACCGTCGGCGCGGCGAAAGCCCTTGCGGCGGCTGTAAAGAAAATCGGCGATGCCGACATGGTCCTATTCGGCAGGCAGACCCTCGACAACGGAGCCGGACTCACCCCCGCGCAAACCGCCCGAGTCCTCGGGTATCCAATGCTTGGTTGGGTGGGCAGTATCAAGATCGAAGGAGGAGGCGTGCAAGTTGAGCGCGTCCTCGAAGAAGGCAGGCAGATCGTCAAAGCGAATCTTCCTGCTGTGTTGAGCGTGGTACAAAGCATTGGCGAGCCGCGCTATCCCTCGTTCATGGGCATTCGCAAAGCATCGAAGGCAGCCATCCCGGTTTGGTCGTTGAGCGATCTGGGTATCGAGGCTCCCGCGCCTGTTGTTACCCGAACCGAGTTGATGAACCCGCCCGTGCAGGAAACTGCCATCGAAATGATTACCGGCGAATCCCCTGCCGAGATCGCCGACAAACTCGCCGATAAAATCATCGCGGAGAAAGTGCTATGAAAACCTTCGTTTATGTTGACCACTTCAAAGGCGACATTCAACCCTCCTCATGGGAGGCGCTTGGTCTCGCAAAGACTTTTGGGACTGCAGTTGCTTTGGTCTTCGGCTCGGGTGTGGATGAAGTTGCGAAAGCCGCGCTGGAACATGGCGCGGATGAAGTCCTCGTGGCGGATGATGCCTCACTGGCGGATTATCGCGCCGAGACGTACGCCTCCACCCTTTCCGCGCTCGCTTCATCTTCCAGCCCTGACCTGATCCTGTTTCCGACGACTGCCCGCACCCGTGAAATGGCGGCCATGGCGGCCGTGGATCTGAACACCGGTGTGTTGACCGATCTCATCGCGCTCGAAGCGAACGGCGACTCATTCGTTGCGACCCGCCCGATCTACGAAGGCAAAGTGCTGGAAAAGACCGCCTGCTCCGCCAAGCCCGTCATGGCAACCATCCGCGGACGTGCCTTCCCCAAGCCTGAGCGCGAAGAAGGCAAGAGCGGAACCATCACCAAGGTTTCGGCGGCGGGTGAAGCGAAGTCAACCGTCGAAGGCTACTCTGCCTCCGAAAGCGCCGTCAATTTGGGCGACGCGGCAGTTATCGTCTCCGGCGGACGCGGCGTTTCGAACAACCCATCCCTGACCCCGCCCGACGGCATGGATGAAAAACAAGCCGAGATTTGGCGCGCCCAGCAAGGCTTTGCGTTGGTCACTGAACTGGCGCAAACCCTCGGCGGCGCGGTTGGAGCAAGCCGCGCGGCAGTGGATGGTGGATACATCACCTACGCCCACCAGGTCGGGCAGACAGGCAAAGTCGTTGCGCCTGATCTTTACATTGCTTGTGGCATCTCCGGCGCGATCCAGCATCTGGTCGGGATGCGTAATGCCAAGGTCATCGTCGCCATCAACAAGGATGCCGATGCGCCCATCTTCAAGCAAGCCCGCTACGGCGTGGTGGGAGATTTGTTTCAGATCGTCCCCGCGCTGACAGAAGCGATGAAGAAGAAATTGGGGAAGTAGCCCTTTCCCTACCTCCCCCAATTCCAGGGAAATTGGGGGAGGTGTCCGCAAGGACGGAGGGGCAGCAAACCTCCGAAGTCATTTTTCGACTTCGGAGGTCTTTTTTATCCCTTCCCAAATATCAGCAATCCCAATAAAATAAGTGCAATATTAATCTTTGTGCATCCGCACACGCAAAATCAGAAGCGTTTGGCTGCTGTCTTGTGTGTGTTTTTATGTGAGAACATTTTCATTAGGAAGGGATATGATCCATGGCATCTCTAAAAAACAAATTTTTTCACATCCTGGTCATCGCCGGAATGCTGGTTGCAGCGCTCAGCGGCGCACTGACCATCTCCCCCGCCCGCGCGGCGGCGGGTCCCCTGTGCTTCGTGGACGCCAGCGCAGGCGGCGCCAACAACGGCAATTCCTGGGCTGACGCCTACACCGACCTGCAAGCCGCCCTGGCCGACCTCAACTGCTCCGAGGTCTGGGTGGCGGCGGGAACCTACAAGCCCCACGCCTCCGACCGCGCCGTTTCCTTCATCCTGCGCAGCGGACTGGCACTCTACGGCGGCTTTGCCGGCACGGAGACCCTGCTCAGCCAGCGCGACCCCGCCGCCCACCTCACCACCCTGAGCGGGGACTTGAACGGAAACGACAACGCCAACATCGCATGGGACGAGCCGACCCGCGCCGAGAATTCCTACCATGTGGTGGTCGGCAGCGGCACGAATGCCTCCGCCGTTCTGGACGGTTTC
Source organism: uncultured Anaerolinea sp. (assembly GCA_964563315.1). GTDB lineage: Bacteria > Chloroflexota > Anaerolineae > Anaerolineales > Villigracilaceae > Villigracilis. The sequence continues at coordinate 4,378 of CAZLWG010000005.1, forward strand.
ATCGTCACCGGCGGTAATGCCAACGAAGTTCCCTGCCCGGGAAATGGATGCGGCGGCGGGATGTATAACGATGGGGGCAGCCCGACCCTGACGAACGTGACCTTCAGCGGCAACTCCGCCATCACCGGCGGCGGCGGGATGTATAACTTGCTAAGCAGCCCCGCACTTACCAACGTCACCTTCAGTGGCAACTCTGCAAGCATTTATGGCGGCGGGATGTCCAACACGATCAACAGCAGCCCCACCCTCGCCAACGTCACCTTTAGCAACAACTCTGCAAACATTTTTGGCGGCGGGATGTCAAACGATGCAAGCAGCCCGACCCTCACGGACGTGACCTTCAGCGGCAACTCTGCAAGCAACGGCGGCGGGATGTACAACTGGAACAGCAGCCCCACCCTCACGGACGTCACCTTCAGCGGCAACTCTGCAAGCATTTATGGCGGCGGGATGTATAACTTTTTTCTCAGCAACCCAACCCTGACGAACGTGACCTTCAGCGGCAACTCCGCCGCTTTCGGCGGCGGGATGCATAACGACAACAGCAGCAACTCGACCCTCACGAATGTGACCTTCAGCGGCAACTCCGCCACCATTAACGGCGGCGGGATGTACAACATCAACAGCAGCCCGACCCTCCATCAGGTCATCATCGCGGACAGCCTCAGTGGCGGCGACTGCGTGAACTCCAGCGGCAGTCTGAATGCCGCCTCCAGCAACAACCTGATCGAAGACGCCGCCAACGCCTGCGGGCTGACCAACGGCGCGAACGGCAACATCATCGGCTCCGACCCCATGCTCGGTTCCCTAGCAAACAATGGCGGCTTCACCCAAACTCACGCCCTACTGCCCGGCTCCCCCGCCATCGATGTCGTCCACCCCGACTCCGGCTGTGAAGCCGCCGATCAGCGCGGCGTCACCCGCCCGCAAGGCACTCACTGCGACCTCGGCGCCTACGAATACGGTCCCATCATCCCCCTCGTCACCGCCTCCAATCCCGGCGCCAATGCCGTCCTCACCAGCCTCTCCGCCATCACCGTGGTCTTCAACCAGGACATGCTGGACGATACCTCTGCCAACGGCGCCGAGAACGTGAACAACTACATCCTCGTCGAACGCGGATCCAACGCCACCTTCGACACCCAATCCTGCGCCGGCGGCGTGGTCAGCGACGATATCCAGCAGACCTTCGCCTCGGTCTCCTACACCAACAACGGTGGCGTCTTCCTCTCCACCATTAACCTTGCCAGTCCGCTGACGGATGGCACCTACCGCCTGTTCGTGTGCGGCACCACCTCCATTTACAGCGCCGCCGGACTCGAACTCAACAACGGCGCCTCCGATCATACCGTAGACTTCTCGATCTCCGGTGCGGGTACAGGAGGAACAGGAGGGGAAGGAAGATCAACCACCGCCTCCGCCCTGCCGAACACTGGGTTTGCCTCGAATAAGATTACCTCCCTCCCGCCTCAACCCGCCGCTCTGGAGTATGCGGAACTCGGCGACCTCTGGCTGGAGGTTCCTTCCTTGAATCTCAAATCCGCCATCGTCGGCGTGCCCCAGAACCAGGACAACTCTTGGGACGTCACCTGGCTCGGCAATGACACCGGCTGGCTCAACGGCACCGCATTCCCCACCTGGGTCGGCAACTCCGTGCTCACCGCCCACGTCACCAACGCCGACGGTTTGCCCGGTCCCTTCGCAGAGTTGACCAAACTCAAATACGGCGACCAGATCATCGTCCACATGGGAGGCGGGCAGTACATCTTCGAAGTCCGCAATTCGAAGCTGGCCATGCCCTATTCCACCGGCTACGCCTTCGAATCGTTAAAGGAGTATTCCTACCTCACCCTCGTCACCTGCCAGGGCTTCAACCCCTTGAATGAAACCTATGTCTTCCGCAGGCTGGTGAGAGCCGTGCTGGTCAGCGTCAAGTAACTCCGCTGTGATTAAAAAAGACCTTCGAGCAATTGGCTTTGAAGGTCTTTTTGGTTTTCTGCAACACACCTTATAATAACTGCAATTAAACCATGTATAAAAAAATAACAGACCCATTGAACAGAATCCACCCGATCCTTTGGCAGGTTATTTGTCTGATTATCGGCCTGCTTGCTTTCAGCATGATCCTGCTGAACCGTTCGCCGAACATCCTGCGTTCCGCCGGCATGTCGCTGCGCACAGGGTTCGGGCTGGTCATTCCTCTGACTGGTGCTATCCTTTATCTTGTCCTGCGAATCCCCGGGCGGATCGGGCAATTGGCTTCATTTTCCGCAGTCATGTCGCTTTTTGCCCTGGCGCTGGCGGGACTATGGTCTTCAGGGAATACGCAATCCGTTATTCTGAGTGGGCTGATTCCCCTTACCGATGCAGCAGGCTATTACTCCGATGCGATGCGTCTCCAATATGGCATGGACGTTTCAAACTTCACTGCCATGCGCCCATTTTTTGCGGGAGTCCTTTCTTTCTTCCTTTGGCTCTCCGAAAGAAACCTGATGATCTCGGTCAGCATCTTCACTGCGATTACCGGGTTCGCATGCTACCTTGCCTGCCGGGAGATCCAGCGGACGCATGGAGCCGGGTTTGCCACATTTTTTCTCCTGCTCATATTTTTATATTATCGGCATCATAGCGGAACGACCATGTCCGAGACCCTGGGTGTGGCAGTCAGCCTTTTCGGGGTCGCTTTACTTTGGCGCGGCATATTCATCCAAAAAGAATGGTTCACTTTGTTCGGCATTGGGATGATAGCCCTCGCGTTGAATATCCGCCCGGGAGCCATGTTCGTCCTCGTTGCCCTGCTCATTTGGGGTGGGTGGGTATTTCGAGGGCAGGGAATATTTTCTCTCAAGTTTTTTGCTCTGGGTGCAGGCGTCATCCTATTGGTGTTTTACGCAAACAGCAAAATGATCGATTTTGTCGCCGGTTCCAGCGGTGTCGCATTCGAAAACTTTGCATGGGCATTCTACGGGTTGGCTTCCGGTGGGAACTCATGGACTTATGTTTTTGAAGCACATCCTGAACTAAGCCTATTAAAGGATACAGAAGTTACCCCTGCCATTTACAGACTTGCCTTCGAGTTGATTCGAAGCGAACCCTCGTTGATCATCAAAGGGGCCCTCTTTTACTGGCGTATGTTCTTCTCGGATTCATGGTACAACGCCTATTCCTTCGTCGCCGGAGAGAATTATTGGATCAATCAAATCGCCCGCTGGGGAATCTATTTCCTGGGGGGGCTGGGCATTATCAAATGGATCAAAGATCGAAGTGACATATACACGAGTCTGACGATAGTCACGGCGCTGGGCGTTCTGGCTTCCGTCCCATTCGTACCACCAACCGATGCCTATCGCGTCCGTTTATATGCCGCGACCATACCGTTTTTTATTCTGCTTCCTGGAATGGGGTTGGTTTTTTTACAGGAAAAAATTCCCACCCAACTTCTCCGACCCAGCCTTGGGGAACATGCAGAAGGATATTCAATATCTGCATCTTCCGTTATTTTAGTCACCCTCATCCTTATCGCGCCTCTTCTTGTTAAAACAACAGGCAATCCTCCTGATTTCGCTAAAACCGCCTGCCCTCCAGAAATGGAAGCTTTTGTAACAAGTTTTGATCAAGGAATGTCTGTCAACATCCATCGGGAAAATAGTGTATTCCTCGATTGGGCGCCTGATTTTCACGTCGGCATCTTTCGCCGCAATGCCCACAGCCTACCCGATATAAATCTTGCAACAATTCTCAAATCCATTAACCCGCCAAGTACCATTTTTTATGCAATGGATATCCAAACCGGTCAAGAGGCAATTATTGCTGTCGAAACCGCCCTGCTCCCAGAGCCGGGGAACATCATCCAAATTTGCGGTCATATAAGCTACGACCCTGAAGTAACACCATATGCCGTATTTTTTGCAGAAGAAGTAACGGTTGCGCCCGTCAGGTAAAACTTGCCTATATGGGAACACGTGGTATAATTCGCCCGCTCTGTTGGAAAGATGGAGAGGTCGCGTAGTCTGGCTTAGCGCGCACGCTTGGAAAGCGTGTAACCCACAAAGGTTCGCGGGTTCGAATCCCGCCCTCTCCGCCAGATAAAACATCCCGCATAGGGGTGTTTTTTGTTTGAGGTCCGCGCGCGCCCATCGAGGGGATGATATTCGAATCATTATCAGAAAACAAGAAGAGACCCGGATTGATTCCGGGTCTCTTCTTGTAAATGTTACATTTTATGGAGCAGGCGTTGCGGTAACCTCTTCAATGGGGGCGGATGGTTCAACTGCTTCTTCCATCGGAAGAGGCGTACCTGCAAAGATCGTCAGGCTTGTGAGCACGCTTTCATGCCCAGGCACATCCGTTTTGGCTTCGGCAAGAAATTCATACAGGAGGGACGACTGCCAATTTCCAGCGGCGAGAATGTCCGTACCGTTGGATTCAGCGTCGGCGCGGCGTGAACCGGCGATCATTCCCTCATAACTGCTCAAATCCAGTTGTGCGGGCGAGACGGCCAAGTCAACCGAATGGCAGGAGACGCAGGATAACGAACCGGAATACCAGAAATTGGATTCGATAAAGAGCGGCTGGATTTCTGCGAACGTGGCTTCACAATTTCGCCCGTCAACGTCCGTGAATTGGAACGCCTCGGACTCGGGAGAGCCTGCCTCCACCCATGCGCCAACGAAGTCCACCGCAGCGACTCGGCAAATGTCCGCTTCCGAAGCGCCTGCTTCAGAGCCCCCGTTCATTTCCGCGGCAGGAAGTGTGGCGGGTAAAAGCGTGGGGATAGGAGTACGTTCGATGGGGAGTTCGCCCCGGCTGCAGTTCAGACTGAAGCCGCAGGCATTCAAAAAGATAAAGCCCACCCAAATCATTACGCCAACCAGAAAGACAACCAGCGCGCCATAGATATATTTTCGAACATCATCAGTCATTGCGGCAACTCCCTATTGTCCTTCCGTTGTTTTGAGCGTGCGGATGTAATTGACCACGTCCCAGCGCTCGCGGACGGTGAGGTTTTCATTCAGAGGCGGCATTTGCCCGGAGAATTCGACTTCGGGGAAAAGGCTGTTATCCGGATTGAAAATGCCGTTGGTAATGGCAAGAAACAAACTGCCATCGCTTTTATTCTGTACCACGTTGCTTGTCAGATCGGCGGGTTTCTTTTTGATGAGAAAAGCCGCAACGGTTCCGGTCCCCTGGCCGTTTTCACCATGACACATCTGACAGTGAATACCGTATAGTTCCGCTCCGCGGGCAATGGATACTTCATCAGCAGGGACGGGGTTTGCCGGCGCGCCAGCACCCGGAAGATAAGCAAGCCCTTCCACAGGTACGGATTGCGCTGGAACCGGCAGGGGTTGTTCCTGCGACCCATAGGAATCCTGGATTTCCATAAAGACGACCCAGTCAATTTTGATCACATCGTAGGCAAAGATCATCAGCGCGCCGGCCAGCAGGGCAAGCGCCGCAAATACAACGACGAGTTGTTTTAGTAGTCTCATAAGTGTTGCGCCTCCGCAGGTTTCACGGACTCAGCGCCAAGTTTTTTCAAGGCATCCGTAATTTTATTCTCTTCGACATGCGAGCATTCGACCAGAATCGCAATCTTGCCGTCACTGACTTCGGGCACATATTTCATCGGGCGGTAATTTGGAAAGAGGCTGTCGAGAAAAACGCCCAAAAAAGTGGACAGCAGCATGCCAAGCATCGTCAATTCGAACAGAACGACAATAGAAGGCGGCCCGGGAATGAATGCCTGCGAACTCACCTGAATCGGATAGGGGTACCAATAGGGTGAGATGAATGCAAGGAAGAATCCCGCGCCAAACCCCAGAATAGCCCCGCCCATTGCTATGCGCGGCACATTCGTCCATTGGCTGGGACGTCCAAGCATGGCTTCAGTGACGGGGATTCCGGAGATAACGTTCATGCAATCGTCGTGGACGCCAAGGGAGCGGAGCTGCTCAATGGCATCAGCGGCAGGTTCAAGGTCCGGGAAGACCGCCAAAACATTTACAACATTGGATTCAGTCATCGCGTCCTCCTATTCCAATTCGCTGACCGTCACGACGGTCTCGCGTCCAAATTTCTTGAGTTCGTGCGCCATCTGACCTTCCTGTACTTCCCAGACGGGGATAAGCGGGATCAGTTTGGATGCCGCCATGTATAGGAGGGCGAAGAAAGCCACTGTGCCGATGCCGAGCGGAATTTCAATGCCTGGCTGGTACATGCGCCATGTAAAAGGCATGCGGTTGATGGTGAGCGAGATTGGCACAATGATATAGCGTTCAAACCACATACCCACATTGATGAGGATGCCCACCGTGGAAACAAGCCAGGGGGTGGAGCGCCATTTTGGATTCCACAAAATCGCCCACGGGATGACGACGTTGAAAACAAGCATGGCAAACCACATCCAGCCCATTGGACCCGCTTCATGGAAATGAAGCAATTGCTTGGTCCATTTGTCGCCGCCGTACCATTGCACAATATAATCATTGAAGAAGAAGTACGCCCATGTCATGGAGATGATAAGCATGAGCTTTCCAATGGCGTCGAAGTGCTCCGGGCGGATGAAGTATTTCATGTGCTTCATCGTTCCGCGGATGATGGCAAGCACCGCAATTACTGCGCCCATACCGGAGTGCAGCGCGCCGATGACGAAGTACGGACCGAAGATGGTGGAAGACCAGCCTGGACGGGTGGCGGCGGCAAAATCCCAGGAGACGATGGTATGCACCGAGAACATGACCGGGATGATGGCAAAGGCAAAGATGTTCATGGCGTTGCGGAGGTGAGTCCACTCGCCTTCCGTGCCGCGGAAACCTAATGCAAGGACTTTATACAGGGTCTTGCGCCAACCGGTGGAGCGGTCACGCGCCATGGCCATATCCGGGATGAGGGGCAGGAAGAGGTACATTGTGCTTCCCAAAACATAGGTTGTAATCGCCAGCAAATCCCATGAAAGAGGCGAATGGAGGTTAGGCCACAACATGCGTTGGTTTGGGTACGGCATAAGCCAGTAGGAGAGCCACACGCGACCCATGTGCATGAAGATGGAAAAACCAGCCTGCACCAAGCCAAAGGTGGTCATCAATTCCGCGGCACGTGTGAACGGACGGCGGAATTCCGCCTTGAACACGCGCAGGATCGCGGAGATGAACGTTCCCGCATGGCTGATACCAATCCAAAAAACGGTGTTGACGAGGAAAATACCCCAGTAGATCGGACGGTTGACGCCTGCCACCCCAAGACCTTCCGCGATCATCACGCCCCAGGAATAGAACAATCCATACGCCGAAATGGCGGCGAGGATGCCAAATACCACCCAAAACTTCCAGGTGATGTGGTGCATGGATTCCATGACCATTTCATTCATTTTCCCGCGTGGAAGCGGGTCGAGCATCAGATGTTTTTCGCGGAAATGCGCTTCGGCGTGTTCCGCATGATGTTTATGATCCGTCATTGTTACCCTCCCTTGAAGTAGGTCACGTTGGGAAGCGTGCCGAGTTCTTCAAGATGTTTTACACCGTGACCGCGGCGTTTTGTCAATTGTGAAACGAGGCTCTGCGGGTCATCAGTGCGCCCAAAGGTGATTGCATTCGCCGGGCAGGCCTGCGCGCAAGCAGTGGTAAATTCGCCGTCCATCACTTCGCGTCCTTCAGCTTTTGCCTTGTCCTGCGCCTTGTGGATGCGCTGGATGCAGAATGTGCATTTTTCCATCACACCACGGCGGCGTACAGTGACATCGGGATTCAACTGGTTCGCCAGCGGCTCGGGGCGTTTGTAATCCCGCCAGTTGAAGGAACGCACCTGATACGGGCAGTTGTTCGCGCAGTAGCGTGTTCCCACACAACGGTTGTATACCTGCAGGTTCAACTTCTCCGCCTGCGAATGGACCGTCGCAAACGCCGGGCAAACCGGCTCACAAGGCGCGCTTCCGCACTGCTGACAGAGCATCGGCTGATTCGGCGTCATCTTCACTTCGGGATATTCACCCTCCCAGAAGCGCTCGATGCGGATCCAGTGCATGGAACGTCCATAGCCTGCATCCTCTTCACCGACGAACGAAATATTATTCTCCATTGCGCAAGCGGCAACACAAGCCTGGCAGCCAGTGCAAATATCCTGGTCAATAACCATGCCCCACTTGCCGCCTTCACCCTCGCTCAGTTTTACTTCGGATATCTTCAAATCATTCAAGGTAGCCATATTAATGCTCCTCTCCCAATCCCACGCCATACACGCCCATCATGCTTTCGAGGCGTGAAAGCGGTCTTTTCTTTCCTGTCTTTTCGATCTTGACCTTCATGCCTGCGAAAGCGAGATCACCGGCTTCATTGAAATGCTCACCGAACAGATCCGCTGGATTTACGCCACGCCCTTCGGCGTATCGGCCATACGCGGTATGACCCTGACCGAAAGGCATCGCCACCGTATCCGGACGAATAGCCGGGTACACATAAACAGGCACTTCCACCGCTCCGGCCTCGCTCACCACGCGCACCACATCGTCATATTCGATGTGCAGTTCGTGCGCGGTTTCGGGATTCATCTCCAGCCAGGTATTCCACATGACCGTGGTCGTCGGGTCAGGGAGTTCCTGAAGCCAGGGTTTGTTCGCGCCAGCCTCGGCAAGCGTCGGTGAGACGAACGGGATGAAGAAGAATTCACCCTCGCCAGAAAACTTGGCGGCATCGCTCTTGATGTTTCGATTCAGCGCATCAGCCGCGCTCGGAGCTGTTCGCCCATCCGACATTTTCCACCATCCGCCAAATTGCTGGAAATACGCCATGAAGGAAACCGCATCCATCGCAGAGAAGGAACCATTCGCCTCGCCCATCAAAGCCGAGACCTTGCTTTGCAGGAATTCCACTTCATCCTTGAAAGGCAGGGCTTGCGCAAAACTTCCGCCAGCGAGCTGCACCGCCGAGATCAACACGTCGGCTGTGGCACGGGTATCGTAATAAGGCGTAACCACAGGCTGCGCGCCGGAGAGGACCGGTAAGTCGGAGCCAGTGAGGACACGCTGGTACCCCCACGATTCAAGTCCGTGATGATCGGGGAAGACGAAGTCGGCTTCAACAGCGGTTTCATCTGGAAATGTAGCAAACGAAATAACCTGTTCGACATTTCCCAACGCACCTTTGAAATCGAGAGAGGCGGGCAATTCAAAGACGGGATTCAGACCATGAATGAACAAAGCCTTGAACTTGCCGTCTTTCATCTTCTGGACGAAATCCTGCATTTCCTTTGCAGAGGCAGGGCGCTGGTATTCAGCCTGGCTGGGAGCCAGCGGCGAGAAATAAACCCCGCCGGGTTTGCCAAAGTTATCGGCAAGGGCGTTCAATGCAAGTACCGCTTCAGCAACCGCAAGTCCATTGGATTGACCAAGCGCCGCGCCGCCGGGGATGGCAAGCGCGCCCGTCGAGTTGGCGAACATCCCTGCGATATGTTCCAGTGTCTCGAGCTTAACACCGGATTTCGACGCAACGTCAACCGGATCCACGCCGGAGAAGACGCGCGGCATGACGCCGCCGCGAATCTCGGAGGCGAGTCTGCCGATTGCAAGGGCAACCAGAGCTTCGGTCCCAGGGCGAAGCGGAACCCACTCATCCGCCTTGCCGCCCGTCGCTGACATCCGCGCTTCGAATTGAACGAGCTTACCGCGCATCTTCGTCTCAGCCTGGCGCAGATCTGCAAACCCGCGTGTGTAAGAAACGGGAGAAAGCCAGGTTTCGAGGAAGTTCGCGCCGAAAGAAAGCACGACCTGTGCGCCACCCACGTCGAAGAACGGCATGGCAGTTTCGCCGAACATCGTTTCAGCGGCTTTACTTAAGGTGGCGCGGGATTCGAACATGCCAAGCGCGCCAAAACGAATGGGAGCGTTCATCCCAGTTGCATTCGCAAGATCGGTTACGAGGTCGAAGAGATGATCGGGAGTCATGCCCATCAAAAAGCCGATCTCTTCGGGTTTGTAGTTTGTCAACGCATCAGCGACGGTTTGAAGCGCCTCGTCCCAATTCATGTTTGGTACGGCATCGTCGAAGTCGTCGTTGAATGGATCGTTGGCTTTGGCGTACAACCTGTCGCCGCGCGAATGTTTGATGGGTCCGCGCACACGATTCGGGTTGTACAACCCGTGCAGGGTTGCCTGCGCGCGCGCGCAAGTCTTGCCAAGGTTCAATGGATGGTTCGCGTTGCCCTCCGCTTTGATGGCGCGTCCCTGCATTGTGCGGATGACAAGACCGCATCCTGCCGCGCATTCGCGGCATGTGGTGGCGTAATATGTACTCTGACCGTTGTAATTGTATTCGGGCATCTGCTGGTACGGTTCGCGTTTGACGTACCGTGAGGCAGGTCCGCATCCCGTGAGGACAGCAGTAGTCGCCGCGCCCACACCAGCCAGTTTCAGAAAATCACGCCGGGAAAATTTTTCGCTCATATTGTTTCCTTTCACCCGGTTTAATAATGACACGTACCACAATCGGTGAGCTTGACCAGTTTTTCATGATCCTCGCCAGCCGATTCGATGTGACAGTTCAGGCACCACCCCATGTTCATCACCTGCGGGTTTTCAGCGATGGTCATCTGGGAGACATCGCCATGGCAATCTTCGCAATTCTTCCCCGCCGCAATGTGGGCACGATGATTGAATTGGACGAAATCCGGCACAATGGCAACCGGGACCCACTGGATGGATTTACCGCTCAACACCGCATCTTTCAACGGAGCAAGCAGGGCGCTGGTCTGCGTCTTTTGGATCTGGTTATGACACGCCCAGCATTTTGCTTGCGAAGGGATTCCGGCGGAAGGTCCCTTGGAAGCGCCCGGATGGCAGTACAAACATTGTATGCCGAATGCAACATGGGTCTTGTGTGGAAACTGGATCGGCTGTTCGGGGGACTGCTGTGTCGTATATATTCCATACGCCGCAGCGCTGAACAAAGCCAGGAAAACAATCCCCACCGCGATCAGACCGAGTGGCTGTTTCAGCCAGTCAATAAATCTTTTGATCATGGATTCTCCTGAGTTGAACTTTTTAAGCTCAACGCCGCCGTGTGCCAAAGGGAACGGCGGCGAAGGCTGTATTAACGTATTTCGAAAGGACGAAAACAGAAACCACTAAAAGACAGAGATAAACCTGTCCGGCAATGTGCATACACAAAACCCGTCCCGATGGTCATCAGGACGAGAAAAACAACCCATACCCTCATGAGTTCTTCCACAACTCTCTCCATAAATTAATATCACTCGCTGAACCCCGCCAGCAAATAACTCGGCGGATTATACATTGAAAGTGCAAAAAAGTACATACAAGGGCAAATTCGTACACTTTCGAGCGTGATACAATTATAACGAATGAAGCGATGAAAACAACCCTTATTTTCAGCATACTCATTTTTCTCCTTGCAATCGTGTTGGGCTTTGCAAACTTCCATACCTCACCCGCACAGGCAATGCAGGATGCGGTATCCTCCCAGCAAACGACCGCCACACCCGCCTCACAAGGGATATCGGAGATCGGCTCGACCAGCGGCATCCTCTTCATGGGCGTGGTGATCGTACTCATCGTCACCCTGCCGCTGCTCTTTCGCAAAAGAGGCAAATAAAATCAGCCTGTCCGATTCAGACAGGCTGATTTTATTAACATCGTTTTAACCGACAGTAACATCCCATTAACAATCGTTCCATTTCTTTGATGGTATAGTCGAAGCCATGCCCGAAAAAATTCTCGTTGTAGAAGACGAACTCTCCCTGCAGGAAACACTCGCCTATAACTTAAAGAAGGAAGGGTATGAAGTGGAAACGGCAGGCGATGGGCGGTCCGCGCTGGAAGCTGCACGCAAGAGCAAGCCCGATTTGATCGTGCTGGACATCATGCTCCCCGAGATGGATGGTTTCGAAGTGGCGCGTATCCTCCGCAAGGAAATGTCCACCGCCATTCTCATGCTTACGGCGCGGGACGACGAAATTGACCGCGTTGTCGGTCTCGAAGTGGGCGCAGACGATTATCTGACAAAACCGTTCTCCATGCGCGAATTGATCGCGCGAGTCAAAGCCCAACTTCGCCGCGCGCGTTACATCCGCGAGGAAGCGGGTATGAAAAGCGCCTCACCGCGCGCTCACGAAAAACTTGTCTTCGACAACCTTGTCATTGACCTGACACGCCGTGAAGTCATCTTAAATAATCAGCCTGTTCAACTCAAACCCAAGGAGTACGAACTCCTGCTCTTTCTCGCCGAACATCACCGACAAATGCTTTCGCGAGAATTCATCCTCGAGCGCGTTTGGGGATGGGATTTCATCGGCGACAGCCGCACGGTGGACGTCCACGTGAGATGGCTCAGGCAGAAGGTGGAAGCCAATCCCGGGGAACCCAAACGCATCGTCACAGTGAGAGGCGGCGGGTACCGGTTCGAGGGATGAATTGCCTGCCGAGCACATGAATCAGCCCGCTGCGTATCTTGCGTTTTTGTTCCTTCTTGCCGCCCTCTGGTTTGCATGGCGGTATTTTGATTTAAAGAAGCGCATCGACCAGTTCGCTCAATCGATACGTGAGCGAAGTAAACCTCCCTCCGACGTGAAAGAGCTCGAAAACCTCTCCAGCATGGTCGTATCCATGCAAAGCGAATTCGATGCCGAACGTTCGGCGATGAAGAGAGAAAATTCACGCCTTGCCACAATTCTCGAACAACTCACCGATGGCGTTATCATCGCCGATGCAGATGGAAGAGTCCAATTTGCGAACCCGGCGGCACAGAAACTATTCGATGCTCCCCACCCCATCCACTACAGCATTGCACAAGTAGTGCGAAACCATCAACTTATCGAAGCGTGGCGGCGATGCCAGCAAACCCGCGAGTTGCAGGTCGAGTCGGTGGAACTCCCTGCCCGCAAACAGTTTTTGCAACTCATCGTCATTCCTGATGAATTCGACGGCGGCAGTCTTTTGCTCGCTCAGGATCTGACCCGCGTCCGCAAACTGGAAACCGTACGGCGGGACTTCATCTCCAACGTGTCGCATGAATTGCGGACTCCGCTGGCTTCGCTCAAAGCGTTGACTGAAACCCTGCAAAACGGCGCATTATCGGACCCGGAAGCTGGTCCGCGTTTCCTAAGCCGAATTCACACTGAACTGGATGCACTGACCCAAATGGCGCAGGAACTGCTCGACCTATCGCGCATCGAATCGGGGCAAGTGGAATTGGTCTTCGCGCCGCTTTCGCCGAAACGGTTGTTAAGCGATGCGGCGGACAGGATGAAAGCTCAAGTAGAGCGCGCAAACTTGACAATGCATGTTAAGTGTGCGGACAACTTGCCGCTCATCCGTGCGGATAAAGCAAGGCTGGAGCAGGTGCTGGTGAACTTGATCCATAACGCGGTCAAGTTCACGAAGCCGGGCGGAGAAATATTCCTCGAAGCGGAATCAGATGTCGGCGGGGTGAGATGCGTTGTGCGGGATACCGGAGTTGGAATCCCAGCGGAGAGTCTGGCTCGTATTTTCGAAAGATTCTATCGGGTAGATTCATCGCGAACAGGATCAGGTACGGGGTTGGGCCTATCCATTTCAAAACACATCGTGGAAGCGCATGGCGGCAGGCTCTGGGCGGAAAGCAATCCGGGGCGCGGCAGTTCGTTTTACTTTACGGTTCCCGCGGCATGACAGAATCGTTTACCGGTTGTTAACTGATTCTTAAGTGCCAAATAACGATTAAGTTGTATCATGGGCGCATGGAAACAATCATCACATCGTTCCTGTTTGTCTTGTTACTGATCGTCTTCTCGGTTGACGCATCCCGCAAACGACGCGAGTTTCTCCAAAAACAAAATCGCGCGTAGTTAGATGTCATCCTTCTCCTCTTTCCAAGCCGCCCGCCGTCTCAGGCGGGTGGAATCGTTAACGAAACCAAAACCATTGATTCAAGTCCCTTTAACAAGACTGCGCTACACTAAAGAATATGGTTTGAAACTTTTTTGCAGATTTTCTGTCCAAACAGATGTAAGGAAAAACAAATGGGACTTGCAGACTTACACTTGCACACGATTTATAGTTACGACGGCACAGCCGCCGTTCCTGCAGTTTTGCGGCGCGCCAAGGAAATCGGGTTGGACGTGATCGCCATTACGGATCACGATGAAATCACAGGCGCATGGGAAGCCGTCCAACTCGCTTCTCGCTTCGGAATCGAGGTGATTCCAGGCATCGAGATCACCACCGCCGAAGGCGACTTGCTCGGGCTGTTCATCACGGAAAAAGTAGAGCCTGGGCTTTCATTGGTCGAGTCGGTATTGCGTGTTCGTGACCAGGGCGGTATTTGTATCGCACCGCATCCATTGGCGGGCGGAATGGGTATGAAAAGTCTTACTCCGCTTTCGATCTTGAAGGCATTGCGGAATCCGCTTGTGAACGAGACCCTGATCGGCATCGAAACGTATAACGGAACTGCCATTGACCGGGTCAGTAATCATTCCGCCCGCCTCTTCGCCAACGGATTGAGGATCGCACAAACCGGAAGCAGCGACGCCCACATCGTGGACACGATCGGTTTTGGAGCAACCGAGTTCGAAGGCAATACCGCCGCCGACGTTTTGAAGGCATTACGGAAACGCACTACCCGCGCCAAGAAAATGAATGAATGGAGTACATTCCGCGTTCTGGGCAGTTGGGGCATGCGCTATGTGCAAAGCGCCTTTGTCCGTATGACGGGATTAGCGCGCGCATAGTTCAGATTCGTTTTGAAAAGGCAAAAAGCTTGGGAGGGCAAACAGGTTTCAGGTCAAAAGTGAGGCGATGGTTTTGAGGAAGTCCGTCAGTAATGGCGGACTTCCTTTTTTAATCCCAAACCTTTAACAGGACGTTAACCCATCCTTTCATTGACCTTAAAACCCGCCTGTTACCATCTCAGCGTTGTAAAAATATAACAAGGAGAAATTGAGAAATGTTTAAGTTTGCTCGTTCGTTTATGTTCGTCTTTGCGGCTTTCAGCCTGTTGCTTGCTGCGTGTGGGTCGCCTGCCACCGAAACGCCAGTTCCGACCGAGGTTGCAACTGAGGCATCTGTTGAAGCCACAGAGGCTCCCGCTGAGGACCCGATGGCAATGTATGCCCCGGATGCGGTTACTGGCGATGTAATCACTGCAGGTTCTTCCACGGTGTTCCCGGTCTCTGAACGCATGGCAGAACTCTTTCAGCAGGAAGGTTTTACAGGCAATGTGACCGTGGATAGTATTGGTTCCGGCGCCGGTTTTGAACGCTTCTGCGTGGCGGGTGAAACGGATGTCGCCAACGCTTCCCGCCCGATCAAGGATAGTGAAAAGGAAGCCTGCGCTGCCATCGGACGTGAGCCCATCGAATTCCGAGTCGGCACGGACGCGCTGGCTGTGGTGGTGAGCGCTGAAAATGAATTTGTGACCGAACTTTCCATCGAACAACTTGGAAAGATGTTCTCCGGTGAATACATCACCTGGAATCAGGTTGACCCCTCCTTCCCCGCCGAAACAATCCAAATCTATTCCCCCGGCGCGGACAGCGGCACGTTCGATTACTTCGTCGAAGAAGTGATGGAAGAACATGGCGGTGAAGAAGCCCTGCTCGCCCGCGAAGGCGCCCAGTTCTCTGAAGACGATAACGTCCTCGTTCAAGGCGTGGTCGGCAGTCCCTACGCCATCGGTTACTTCGGCTATGCCTATTATGTCGAGAACTCGGACACGCTCAAGGCTGTTGCCATCGAAGGCGTGGAGCCAAATCAACAGTCCGTGGACGAAGGCACGTACCCGCTTGCCCGCCCGCTCTTCATCTACTCCGATGCTGCCATCATGCAGGAGAAGTCGCAGGTTGCCGCTTTCATCTACTTCTACCTGACCAACCTCGATGACAATATCGTAGATGTTGGTTACTTCCCCGCTCCCGCTGCGGACATTGATGCCGCGATGGCTGCCTGGGAAGCCGCCGTTGCCAAGTAGTTTCCACAATTTAAAAGTGACAGCCACCTTAATGGTGGCTGTCACTTCATGCTTTTCATTATGAAGCGATCTTTCGATCTATCCAAAAAGCCCCGCCCCGGCGAAAGCATCATCCAAGCCCTGCTGTTTGCAGCGGGGATTTTGTCCATCTTTGTGACGGTTGCCATTGTTTTCGAATTGGGTAAGGAAGCTCTTTTATTCTTCAACGACCCGGACGTGACCTTTGTGAAATTCATCGGAACGACCAAATGGCAGCCGGGCATTGGTCAATACGGCATTTGGGCGCTTGTCTCCGCCACACTGACCACAAGCGCCATTGCCATTCTGATTGCCTTGCCGCTGGGGCTTGCCTCTGCGATCTACCTGAGCGAATACGCCACCCTGAAAGCGCGCAGCATCCTCAAGCCAATCCTTGAAATCCTTGCAGGCATCCCGACAGTCGTATACGGCTATTTCGCGCTTTTATTCGTCACACCCGTTCTTAAAACCATCTTTAAGGATGGTATTCAAGTGTACAACATGTTATCCGCCGGGATGGTGATGGGCATCATGATCCTGCCCCTGATCGCCTCGATGAGCGAAGACGCATTGACTGCCGTACCGCGATCCCTGCGCGAAGGCGCATATGCCATGGGCGCTACTAAACTGGAAACCAGCCTGCAAATCGTGCTGCCAGCCGCCTTGTCCGGTATTGGGGCGGCAATGATCGTGGGCATCTCCCGCGCCGTCGGCGAAACCATGATCGTCGCGGTTGCGGCGGGAGCCGGTCCCAATTTCTCCTTTAATCCGCTCGCCGCCGCTGAAACGATGACCGGGCACATCGCCCGCATCAGCGGCGGCGACCTTTCCTACAATACGATTGACTACACCAGCCTCTTTGCCATTGCATTGATGCTGTTTCTTGTAACGCTGGTCTTGAACCTCATCAGCCAATGGGTGGTCAATCGCTTCCGGGAGAGATACGAATGAATCAAATACACGACTACTTTCCCGAAGGCGAAGCTTTCTTCGCCTCACTACGGATCCGATACCGGGTTGCCGCCATCTGGCAGTTTCTTTTCTTTTCAGCGCTTCTGCTTGCCATCATCAGCCTGACCGCCCTTCTCTACAATGTGATGGACAGCGCATTCGGCTACGTGGCATATGATTACAAAAAAGACCCGGCACAATTCACCTCCATCCCAGTCAACGAATTAACGAAGGAAGACCTGCTCGCCATCCTCAAGGGAAACCTTTCCTCCGGGGCGTACAATAAACTCGACAACGAGAAAAAAATGGAAACCCGGACGCATGGGGAACTGTATACGCTTTTTCTCGAACGCCTCGTTCAGATCGATACCAAAGCCACTTGGAGCATGACCGACTCGCTCTTGCACAGCGCCGAGATCCGCGCCGAAACCGCTGAAAAATATCCCGATGCGCAGTTGGAATTCCGCTCATGGCTCACGCCGCAATTCCTGACCACACCCATGTCTTCCAAAGCCGAGTTTGCAGGTGTGAGGACTGCTGTCCTTGGCTCATTATGGCTGGTAGGAATTGCCATTCTCTTTGCCCTTCCGGTGGGCGCAGGCGCGGCAATTTATCTTCAGGAATATGCGCCTAGGAACTGGTTTACGTCAGTTATTCAAACCAATATCAACAACCTCGCAGGCGTGCCCAGCATCGTCTATGGGATGTTGGGACTGGCAGTTTTCGTCCGCGCAATGGAAGCGCTGACAAGCGGCGCAGCCTTCGGAGTGACAGACTCCAACGGGCGCACAGTCCTTTCCGCCGGTTTGACGATGGGCATCCTCGTCCTGCCGCTCATCATCATCAACGCGCAGGAGGCTGTCAAAGCAGTGCCGGATTCATTGCGGCAGGCAGCCTACGGCGTAGGCGCGACGCGCTGGCAAACCGTCTGGCATCACGTCTTGCCCAATGCGCTGCCCGGCATCCTCACAGGCAGCATCCTCGCCATCTCGCGCGCTTTGGGCGAAACTGCGCCTCTGATCGTAGTCGGCGCTTCCACCTTCATCAGCCTTGACCCGAGCAGCCCATTCTCGAAATTTACCGCGTTGCCCATTCAAATCTATCAATGGACGACGCGCCCGCAATCCGAATTTCACGCCATCGCCGCAAGCGCCATCGTCGTTCTGCTGGCTCTCCTCCTGTCCCTCAATGCAACTGCGATCCTCCTGCGGAATCGCTTTCAACGGAAATGGTAACTCTCCGTCTTTTGGATGTGATACATGGAAAATAATTACGCAATCGAAACGAACGATCTCTCCATTCATTACGGCATTTTCACGGCCGTCAAGAATGTCAACATAAAGATCGAGCGTCAAAAGATCACCGCAATCATTGGACCTTCAGGCTGCGGCAAATCCACGCTCCTGCGCGCATTCAACCGCATGAATGATTTTGTCCCGAACAGTTATGTGACAGGCAAAGTGCTTTTGCATGGGAACAATCTTTATGGAAAGAATGTTGACCCCGTGGAAGCCCGCCGACGCATCGGCATGGTATTCCAAAAACCGAACCCGTTCCCGAAATCCATTTATGAAAACATTGCCTGGGGGGCGCGCATCAACGGTTTCAAAGGCAATATGAATGAGCTCGTCGAAGAATCGCTGCGCGGTGCGGCGCTATGGGATGAAGTGAAAGACAAACTCAAGGAAAGCGCTTACGCCCTCTCAGGCGGACAGCAACAGCGCCTGTGCATTGCGCGCACCATCGCCATTCAACCCGAGATCATCCTCATGGATGAACCCGCTTCGGCGCTCGACCCGATCTCCACCCTGCGCATCGAAGAGCTCATGCAGGAACTCAAGAAGAACTACACCATCATCATCGTTACGCATAACATGCAGCAAGCCGCGCGCGCCTCCGATTTCACCGCCATGATGATGATAGACGACGAACGCTCCGGCGGCGTGATCGAATTCGGCGATACCCGGACGCTCTTCACCCGCCCCAATGACAAACGTACCGAAGATTATGTAACAGGAAGGTTTGGATAACCGCTCCGCTTCGCCCCCCCCGAAAACCTGCCCAGCGGACCCGGACATTATCCACTGCTCGAGCATTGCGCCAGAAAAATATCGTTACATAGTAAAATACCATCGTTACGCGAACAATCATTCAACGCAATCATCAAAGCGGTGACAAGCCAGAGGCAATTATGATACGAAAAACATTTGAAAACGAACTCCAACAGGTAAAGGATGAGATCCTTTTGCTCGGCTCCATGGTGGAGCACGCCATTATCGGCTCGGTGGAGGCGTTGAAAAAACGCGACGTAAAAGCCGCCGAAGCCATCATTGCGGAAGACAAGGAAATCAACAGGAAGCGTTTCGCCATCGAAAACCAATTGATGATCCTGATCGCCACGCAGCAGCCCATGGCGCATGACCTGCGGCTGCTGGCTTCTTCGATGGAAATCATTTCCGAACTCGAGCGCATGGGTGATTATGCCAAGGGAATCGCCAACATCAATGTCCGCATGGGCGACGAAAAGCTCCTGAAACCATTGATCGACATCCCCCGCATGGCGCAAAAAGGTGCAGACATGCTCCATCGTGCTCTGACCGCATTCGTCAACGAAGATGTGGAGGCGGCGAAAGCCATCCCAATGGAAGACGACGAAGTGGATGCGCTTTATAATCAGATCTACCGTGAATTGATGGTCTTCATCATCGAAGATCCTAAAAATATCGAACGCGCCAACTGGCTTCTCTGGGTGGCGCACAACCTGGAGCGAGTGGCAGACCGCGTCACCAACATTTGCGAGCGGACGATCTTCATCGCAACAGGCAGTTTCGGCGAGTTGAAATCCAGCGACGATGAGTTTTGGAAAAGCCAAAAAACGTAATACATGATACGTAAATAAAACGAGTGGATGAGAACCAAACTCATCCACTCGTTCATTTAAACGCTCTAGAACCCTCTATCTGTTACCCCATTCTTCCCGTAATATATGCCTCAGTCAATTCCTGTTTGGGGCGGGTAAACATCTCGTTGGTGGGAGAAAATTCCACCAACTCGCCAAGCCAAAACAATCCTGTATGATCGGAAACACGCGCGGCTTGCTGCATGTTGTGTGTGACGATAACGATGGTGTAATCCCGTTTCAATTCCGCGATCAGTTCCTCCACGTGCAGGGTTGCAATCGGATCCAGCGCTGATGTGGATTCGTCCATGAGGATGACCTCGGGTTGAACGGCAATGACACGGGCGATGCACAATCTCTGCTGCTGTCCAAGCGACAATCCCATCGCATCAGATCGCAGATCGTCCTTCACTTCGTCCCAGAGAGCGGCGGCTTGCAGGCTTTTCTCCACCACTTCATCCATGTTCACGTCCATACCCATCACCCGAGGGCCGAACGCCACGTTGTCATAGATCGATTGCGGGAAAGGGTTTGGCTTCTGGAAAACCATGCCAACTCGCTGGCGCAGGTTGACCACATCCATATTTTCATCGTAGATGTCATCACCCTGGAGCAGGATTTTCCCCTCTATGCGCGTGCCATGGATGGTATCGTTCATTCGGTTCAGGCATCGCAAAAAAGTGGACTTTCCACAACCCGACGGGCCAATGAGCGCAGTCACCTGATTTTGATTGATTTCGAGGTTGATGTCCGAAAGCGCCTTCGACGCGCCGTAGTAAAAGTCCAATTGCCGGACGGAGAAAGCAAGCTGGGATGGTTCCATGAGTCGATTGTATCAAAAGAAGGAGGAAAGGGGAAAGAAAACCCCTATAACAGAAACAGGCTTGGGCAAGTCAGAGGCGGTATAATCCCGATTTGATGAAACGTGTATTGATCGTCTTTCTTCTTGCTTCCGTACTTGTCGCGTCCTGCGGCTCTTCATCCGCCAGCAGCGCTTCCGATTCCCCCGCATCCGCCACATACATCGAAAATAAAGGTTCCGATACCATCGTCAATCTCGCGCTGGCATGGGCGGAGAAATATCAGGCGGATCACCCTGACGTGCGAATTTCCGTAACTGGCGGCGGATCGGGAACGGGCATCGCGTCGCTTATCAACGGCACCGTGGACCTGGCGAACGCTTCACGACAGATCAAATCCGAAGAAGTGGAAACGGCACGCTCGCAGGGAATCGAACCGCTTGAGCACATCATCGCCCGCGATGCGATTGCGGTCATCGTAAATATGGAAAACCCTGTCAAGGAACTGACGCTTCAACAAATCTCGGATATCTACAGCGGAAAGATCTCCAACTGGAACGATGTTGGCGGCGAAGACAGGCCTATCGTGAAACTTTCGCGCGAGACGAACTCAGGCACGCATGTTTATTTTTTGGAAACGGTTCTGCGCCTCGGAAAGAGCGACGATAAAACCCTGTTCTCAACGGACACATTGCTTCTCCCATCGTCTGAAGGCATTATCGCCGAAGTCCGCCAGAACCCAAATGCAATTGGATATGACGGTTTGGGTTATGTTCCGCATGACGTAAAGATGATCGCGATTGCAAAAGAAGCGGGCGGCGAATATGTCCTGCCTTCGATCGACACAGTCAACGACAAAAGTTATCCCATTGCGCGCGACCTTTACATGTATACCAACGGCAAGCCGGCGGGCATTGTCAAGGAATACCTCGATTGGATCCTTTCCGACGAGGCTCAGCAGATCGTGGCAGACTTGGGGTTCGTGCCTGTGGAGTAAACCATGCCACTGCGAGGCGCATATTTGCGCGTTGTGCCAAAACAACCGCTGATTGCTAATAACCGCTTTGGACTGCGTCCTCGCATGACATACGGAGTTGTATGGAAAAATCACTAAACTGGCGTGAATTCGTCATCACCAGAGCCGTCAAAGCAAGCGGATATTCCGCCATTATCTTTGTGGCGCTCATTTTCGTTTTCCTTTTGCGCGAAGGTCTGCCAACGCTCGGCGAAGTGGAAGTGTTCTCCCTTCTCGGCACCCGCTGGTATCCCATCGAGAATCATTTTGGAATTCTGCCGCTCATCACAGGTTCGCTCGTGGTGACCATCGGCGCAGCGCTTATCGCCGTCCCATTTGGGATCGGCACCGCTGTGTACATCTCCGAGATCGCCCCGCGCTGGATGCGTGAAATCCTCAAGCCGCTGGTGGAATTACTTGGCGGGCTTCCTTCCGTTGTATTGGGATTCCTCGGCATCCTCGTCGTCTCGCCATATCTGCGCATCCTTCTGGACCTGCCAACTGGTCTGACCGCTTTTACCGGGTCTTTGCTTTTGGGCGGTATTGCCGTACCGACTGTCGTTTCGGTTGCGGAAGACGCACTGGACGCCCTTCCTCGCTCGTATCGTGAAGGCGCGTGGGCATTGGGCGCCACCAAATGGCAAACGATCTGGCGGGTAACGCTCCCCGCCGCAAAATCCGGCGTCCTGACCGCCATCATGCTTGGCATTGGACGCGCTATTGGCGAAACGATGACTGTGATGATGGTGACAGGCAACGCGCCCGTGCTTGCTACAAAACTGGGCAGTCTTTTCTCCCCCGTCCGCACAATGACCGCCACCATCGCCGCCGAAATGGGCGAAGTCGCAAACGGAAGCACGCATTACCATGTCCTATTCTTCATCGGCATCGTATTGTTCTTGATCTCTTTGATCGTGAACGTCCTCGCTTCCTCTGTTGTCTTCCGCGCAAAGAAACGCGCGGAGAGGATACTGTCATGATGAAACTCCTCGCCCGCAATCGCCACACCGTTCAAAAGCTCGGTTTCAGTCTCATTACACTCGTTGCAGTGATGACCGTCATTCCCATCGTCGGCGTGATCATCTTCATCGTTTATCAGGGCGGCTCTGCCATTTCACTGGAGTTTCTGACAGGACTCCCCCGCGATGGGATGCGCGAAGGCGGCATTCTACCCGCCATCGTCGGCACACTGTATCTGACCATCGGCACGGCGATCTTCTCGGTTCCGCTTGGCATTGCCGCAGCGATTTACCTCTCTGAATATGCCAGCGACAACAAATGGACCCGCCTCATCCGCCTGGCGATCATCAACCTGGCAGGTATTCCTTCGGTAGTGTACGGCTTGTTCGGCTTGGGCTTGTTCGTGCTATTCCTGCAATTTGGCACATCCATCCTTGCCGCGTCATTGACTCTCTCGATCATGACCCTGCCGATCATTATCAGCACTGCAGAGGAGGCATTGCGGTCTGTGCCGCAAGCCTTCCGGACGGTGAGCATCTCCCTCGGCGCAACCCGCTGGCAGACCATACGACGGATCGTCATTAAGGAAGCTCTGCCCGGCATCCTCACGGGCGTCATCCTCGGCTTGGAACGGGCCGCAGGCGAAACCGCCCCAATCCTCTTCACGGGCGCGGCGTTCTTCCTCCCGCGTCTGCCCCAATCCCCATTCGATGCGACAATGGCGCTTCCCTATCATCTCTTCGTCATTTCCACGCAAGTGCCTGAAATGCCGATCCAAATCCAATATGGAACCGCGCTGGTATTGCTTGTGTTCGTGTTGACCATGAATATCATTGCCACCGTTATTCGTTCGCGGGCAAGAGCGAGGCGACAATGGTAGACAAGATCATCATCGAAAACCTCTCCCTTCAATATGCAGATGGCACCGAGTCTCTGCGGGACATCAGCATGGGAATCCGTCAGAATACCGTGACCGTACTTTTCGGTCCGGCGGGAGGCGGGAAGTCCACCTTACTGCGCTGCCTGAACCGCCTCAATGACCTGACAGAGATCAAAAACAGTTCAGGGCGCATCCTCATCGACGGCGAAAACATTCTCGATCCCAAAACGGATGTGATCGCCCTGCGCCGCAAAGTCGGCATGGTCTTTGCGCGTCCCGTCCCATTGCCCATGAGCATTCGCGGGAATATTACCTACGGACTCGAACTTGCGGGCGAAAAGCGACGCTCCGTTTTGGATGAGGCTGTGGAACGCAGTTTGAAACTCGCCGCCATCTGGGATGAAGTCAAAGACCGTTTGGATGATCCCGCCATCGCCCTTTCCGGCGGACAACAACAGCGCGTCTGTCTTGCGCGCGTGCTGGCGCTTCAACCCGAAATCGTCCTGCTCGACGAACCCACGTCCGGGCTTGATCCAATCTCCACCGGAAAAGTCGAAGCCGCCCTGCAGGAATTGAAAAAGAATTACACGGTCATCCTCGTCCCCCACTCAGTGCAGCAAGCCGCGCGTACGGCCGATTATGCCGCCTTCTTTTTACAGGGGGAACTGATCGAATACGACGACGGCAAAAAAATATTTACAACCCCCAAAGAAAAGAAGACCGAAGATTATGTGATGGGACGGTTTGGTTAAAAAGAGACGGTTACGTTTGAGTGACCGTCTCTTTTTTCTACCAAACTCTTTGCAAATTTTCGTTATCACCCACCTTGCGCCCCACCTTCGCCATGTCAATCCACTCGCCATGCACCTTCACACGCACCACATCCGCCGTGAAATCTGTGACAGTTGCCCCATTGTTGTTGAACAGATACGAACCTACGGCATAAATATCAACGGGCACGCTTAATTTCTCGAACTTGCGGATCTTCTCCGGATTAAACCCGCCCGAAACGACGATCTTCACGCTGTGACAATATTCGCGCGCCGCCTCTTTCCATGACCCCGGCAGGCTCCAACGTTCCCAGGCTGAATCCAACGCCGAACGGACGTTGAACACCAGCCGCGGGTTGACTCCCAAATCTAGTGCGGGGTCGCCCAACGGCGGCACGGATACGTCGCGCAGACTTCCGCTTGTATCGAGGCGCACACCGTACAGTTTGTACTTCTCTGCTTCATCCTTTTTCCCCGCATCGGTCAGTTCACGATATTGGGCGAACATTGCATCCAGCACGCGCAAAGTATCCTCGATGGAATCATTGTTGAAATCCACCAGCGCGATGCGCGGAATTCGAGAGGGCAAAATACGCGAGAATGCCATCATCGCCTCTGCCGTATCGCCGAGGAAGGATGCAATTGCGGCGTGAGCCACCGTCCCTCCGCCGGCGCCGCCCCACCAATCCCCCTGTGCGTCGGTCGAAACAAAAGCCCCTAATTCCTGTGCATGATCCTTATTAAATCTCTGCAATGCAATGTTGTAAGCATAGCCGTCGGCAGCCTGTACTTCATGCACATCGAACCGGGCAGGGAAGAACAACACCGGTTTGCCGCGCGAAGCCACCAGCGTTTCATAGACGTTCGTCGCCACACGGCTGGAGCGGGTGAGAATGCCGAGTGTGGGCGTTTCAAGCAAGGCAAAGTCGTGATAGCGTCCGCGCACCTTGATAACTGGCTGGATCTTCAACGGATCCCCGCCGTACTTTACAATCGTCCCGTCATGAACGGCCCACACTTCGAGCTTATCGGACGTATCCACAAATGTGTCGCCGTCGAAATACCCCGTGCAATGACGCAGCATAGCCAGCGCCTTGTCCACGCCCACCACAGTAGTCTTGCCCATGCGGCGTGTAAACCACTGCATCTCCACCTCGATATCGCCCACCCCAATGTTTTCAGGCGAAATGCCGTCAGGTAAATTATGGTGGCTTCCAGAATAAGTGTAGCCTTCCTTTGCAAGCGCGACCAACATGCGGTTGATGTTCTCGAAATATTTGTCAGAATACCATCCGTGCCTCATGCGTTCGATGTCGAGCTTAAAGGTTTCGTTCGTCAGGCGTTTGTTGTCGAAAATGGACATTGCGTTACTCAATCGAATCCGTGGATTTGACGATCTTCATCCCCGCCTCTACAAAGCGTTGATACGCCTCATTCGCCGCCTCAGTATGATCCACCACCCCGGGCACCACCACCGCCGACGAACAGTCGTCGAGCAGGCAGACTTTCATTGCAAGTTCAGGGTTGGCGGACTGAATATCTTCGAGCAGATCGGCAATCGTCCACGCCACGCAGTGACTCTTGGCCTGCCCGGCGATGTACAAACGATCCACTTCATCCAAATGCTGAATGAATTTCGAGCTGCGTTCGCCCAGCTTCTCGCCCATTGGGCCTGTCAACACTTCGGGACCAATAACGGAATAATTCTCGGTGAACGGCTTATTCCCTTTGATCTCGAATTCGGGCGGAGCATTCCGGGCGATGGAATGGAAGAAGATGGCTTCCTCCAACGCGGAGGCCAGAGCATGACCTATCCCGCCGAGCATGGCGTGATAAGGCCAGATGGTAAGCGCATATTTGCCTTTCTTTTGCAAAGTCTCGGCATAATGGATCATCATCTGCTGACCATAATCAGGCGCAATGCCAAAGTGCGGAGCAATCGCGGAATTGAAAACCCATTTGTTCGCGCGCAATTCATCCGCGTGGATGTCGATGTACGGGACGGGGTGATTGCCGTCTTTATCCACAAAAAAAACGGGATGGAATATCTGGTGCGCGGTGTGCGTATCCATCGTCGCGGTTATGTGGGTTATTTTTCCGATATTGCGGTAGATGAATTCACACAGGCGGACATTATCTTCGACGGCGGCGTTTCCGCTGCGCCCGCCGACGAATAGTTCAAAGCCGGGGATGCAGAACGTGTTTTGCGCGTCCACAATCAAAAGGGAGATGCGCTCTTTCGAAGCGGAGGCAGGCTTGAGGTCGTGTTGAAGCGCGTATCGGCGGGCGTCTTCAGCGCGGGCGGCGTAGTCCACTTTCCAAACTTCGGACACGCGGGCAGGGTCAAAAAAAGAGGGAATGTGAGTTGCGGTCATTTTCAATCGATCAGGTTTGGAGATTTGTTCTTTCTGCGAAGCAGCATGGGCGGAACGATAAGGGCAATGGCGCCGCCCGGAATGCAAAGCGGCAGGAAACAAGCAAGGAACGATCCGATTATTGAGACAAGGATGGCTGTGCCGGTAACATCCTTGACGACGCTTCCATCGGAGGCGATACATTCGACGAACGGCGTGGATTCGCCGGGTTCATGGTAACTATAACGTTCGGAACGGTATCGCAGTTCTGTGCCGTTTTCGCACAGGATCGGGGCATACAGTTCGAAAGTCTGTTCGGGATACGCCGCCATCGAAACGCCGGCAAACCCGCCAAACGTGGTCAGCGCAATGAAGCCAGAGATCGCGCATACGATGATCAATCCAATAATCTGCCCTGCAAGGACACCGCCAAAACGATTTTTCATGGAATGCTCCTTATACCAATAAAACCAGGTGACAGTCATTTTTGAGGGCAACTGTCACCTAAAATTTTACTTCTTTTTCCTGCTTCCTTTTGTCGTTCGTCGGTATGGCGGCATGTTGATTGCCAATACGCGGCATTTCGCCGGGTCGAGCAATTTGTTCCACAGGTTCGGATAACTAAGCGCGAAAGCTTCAGGCCGCAAGGTGGAAGTGATGACCGTTGGCAGATGAGCGTTGTAGCGATAGTTCAGCACGCTGTATAACTTGTCCTCTGCCCACGCGGAACCTGCGCCACTTTCCTTTAAGTCGTCCAGAATCAGTAACGGCGTGGTCCTGATCTCCTGAAAGCGGCGGTCAAAGGAAACGTCCGAATTGGGGCGGAAGGTTTGGCGCAGATAATCGAGCAGGGCAGTGACCTCTACGAGAAGAGCCTGTCCACCCAAGCCAATGCGATAGTTACCAATGGCGGCGGCGAGATGAGTCTTTCCGCAGAACGAATCACCCAAAAATACCAGCCAGCCTTCGGGGTTTTCCGCAAACTCCACGGCTGCGTTGTGCGCTTCGTGCAGGGTCTTTACATCGTCTTTTGAGACTTTCACCCGCATGATTTCCTTGCTCTTGACCTTGTTCCCGAACTTGTCCGCCTTTTCCACTGTCGTCGTTGTGACAGCCTCCGTACCAACCTCGTCATCGCGCGGCTGGAAGGTCTTGAAGGTCATCACCTTCATCTCAGGCAGAGATAGCATCGAAATACCCGGGTTGCTTGTCTCTTCGGGGCGGCGGTAATCCGGCACAAGAATCCTTAGATGCTTGACAAACCCTTCATCCTGCAAGCGCGAGCGGATACGCGCCTCGATTTCATCCAACATCAGATTGGTGGTGATAACCGTTGGCAGTTTGTTGATGTAACGATAATTGATGATCTGGAATAATTTTTCCTGCGCCCACGGAGTGGCGTTCTGCGTGCCGAAGTCGTCAAGGATCAACAACCCGGCGTTGCGAATCTCTTCGAAACGCCTTTCGAAAGTTGTTTCGGGATCATCATAAGAAAACCGCAGGGAATCGAGCAGGTCGGGCACAGTGATAAACAGGGTCGGCATCCCGTTATTCACGGCAAAATTCGCAATCGCCGCCGCGAGATGCGTCTTGCCGCAGCCATAGCCGCCTTCGAGCAAAAGCCAGCTTTTCGGCGCGCGCGCGAATTCCTCGCTCGCTTCAAATGCAACACGCAAGTTTTCGCGTTCTTGCGCAGTCATAAATTTCGCTTTTTCATTTCCAGAGGGTGCAAAGTTCTCGAACGTCAGGTGGCTCAAGCGGTTCAAATTGCTCATCGCAAACAGACGCGCGCGCGCCGTCTCCGCCACGTCCTTTGCGCGGCAGACGCACGTTTCCACTTTGCCAAACTTCTCATGCCCCAGCGGAACATCATAGCGAATATATCCCGCCCCCCCGCAATGCAGGCAGTCCGGGTCGCCGAGCGGTTTCACGGGTTCAATCCCGCTTGAAGAATTCGGAGAACTCGCCTTCGGTGTATCGTTTTGCATCTTTGACAACGTCTTTTGAATCTCTTCTTTCATCTTTTCCGTTTTCCTTCCAGCGCGAAAGGATCGCTTCGATGTACTTCCAATTCCGCACATTGCGGCTGACGGCAATTTCGAACGCTTCCTCGAACCACGCGCCCGGATAATTCCGTTCCGCCTCCTTCAGCATGTCCGATAAAAGCGGCGTCAACGGACCGATATTCTCTTCGTACAACTTAAACACATTCGACCTGTTCGGCACATAACCTTGCGATGGTTTGATTTGACCATTCGCAAATGCTTCCGCGGACAAACGTCCGCGTGGAGAGTTGAGGAAGTAGAAGATTTGCGCCTCATTCTCCGCCTTGAGCATAGTCTGCCTCTCGATGGCTTTTCCCAGCCCGCGCCGAATCTCATCCACGCCCAACCCCAGCGACTCGGACTCGAAATCCGCCTCACTCAGCCCGCGAAAATTCCCTTCGATATGCTCGATGCGATGAATGGCAAACAACGTCACCTTCAACTCCGCGATGTCGTCAATCTCGCTTAATAAACGAAGGAGCGAATCGGGAATCTGCGTGAAGGTTTCAGAGGAGGTGAAGCCGGGGAATGTGGTCATAATATTTAATGTCGTTGCGAGGAGGGCGATCTTCCCGGCGAAGCAACCTCATGGCGTATGGGAAGATTGCTTCGGGCTATCGCCCTCGCAATGACATGGTCACTCATTCGGTCGGAACACCTTCGTCGCCGCGTTCTCGAACTTCGCCAGCGCATTGCGAAAGATCAACTCCACACTGCCGACTGGACCGTTACGATGCTTCGCCACGATGATCTCCGCCACATTTTGTTTGTCACTGTCTTTTTCATACTGATCGGGACGGTAAATGAACATGACAATATCAGCGTCCTGTTCCAACGATCCGGATTCACGCAAGTCGGAAAGGACGGGGCGTTTGTCGGTGCGCTGTTCCACGGCACGGCTCAACTGCGCGGCAGTCAGCACAGGCACGTTCAACTCGCGCGCCAGCACCTTCAAACTGCGCGAAATATGCGAAACTTCCTGCACGCGGTTATCGTTGCGCGTGTCGCCGCCCATCAATTGCAGGTAGTCCACGATAATAAGGTCAATGCCAAATTCCATGTGGAGGCGGCGGCATTTCGTCCGCAATTGAAGCGGCGTTATGGCAGGCGTATCGTCGAGGTAAATATGCGTATCGGAAAATACTTCGATGGCGTGTGTAAAAAGAGGCCACTCGTTTTCAAGCAGTTTGCCCGTCCGCAAACGCTGGGAATCGATCCCTGTTTCCTGCGCGATCAACCGCTGCACAACCTGGTCATTGGACATTTCCAAGGAAAAAATGGCGACATGTTTTTTATGCGTCAGCCCGGCGTTCTTGGCAATGGAAAGCAGGAAACCGGTCTTACCCTGACCAGGACGCCCTGCCACGATCAATAGATCGGAAGGCTGCAAACCGTTCAGCATTTTGTCCAAATCATAAAATCCGGTAGGCACACCATGAAAATCTTCCGGTCGTTTGGAGAGATCGTCAATGCGGTCATAGTACGTGGAAAGAACGGTGCGAATGGGCTGGAGGTCGTGCCTCAGCCGCCTCTCGCTGACGTTGAAAACGGCTTTCTCCGCCTCCCCCATGACCTGGTCAATAGTATCCCCCTTGTACGCGAGTGATGCGATCTGATTCGCCGCTGTGATCATTTTACGGCGGACGGAGTTCTCCTCCACGATGCGCCCATACGCTTCCGCATTGAGCGATGTCGGAACCTGATTGATGAGCGAGGTGAGATATGCCGAGCCGCCTATCTCCGCCAGTTGACCAGCGCGTTCGAGTTCTTCTGATAATGTCAGCAGATCTACGGGGGTGCGCGCTTCATGAAGGCGTATGAAGGCTTCCCATATCCATTTGTTGCGGTGAATATAGAAATCATCCGCAGCAAGGAACTGGGCGATGTCGTAGTAGACTTCAGGGTTAATCAGCACCGCCCCTACGACGGCTTCTTCGGCTTCTCGGCTGTGCGGTACACCTGGGCTGGCGGGGGCGGTGGATTCTTCCAAGGGTTGGAAATCTGTCATCGAGGAGTATCAGGTTTAGGTTGAGGGTGAATCGGGTTTGTCTTTGTCTTTATCCGAATCGTCTATGTCGAGTTTGTCCAGAAAATCTTTGAACACAGAGAGGCGGTCATTCGCGTCTTCCGATAACGGCGGCGGGGGTTCCCGGCGGGAGGATGCGCCCGGCTCCGTTTCAGAGACTTCGTGGTCAGGTTCCATGCCCGCCGCCTCCATGACGCTTTGATGAACGAGGATGGGCACATGTGCCCGCACGGCAATCGCAATGGCATCGGAAGGACGAGAGTCAATGTGCATTTCGCGCCCGCCCACTTCAGCAACGATGTTTCCGTAAAAGATGTCATCCTGCAATTTGACGATCTCCACGCGGATGACCCGGGCATCGAAGGCGTTGAAGACGTTCTTGATGAGGTCGTGCGTAAGGGGGCGGATCATTTCGACTTCCTGCAAGGCCACCGTGATCGCCTCCGCCTCATAGGGTCCCACCCAAATGGTAAGATAACGATCAGCATTCGCCTGCTTTAATACGACCACGCGCTGCGGCGCCATCAAATGCACACGGATGCTGTCTATAACCACTTCTATCATTTCAGACATATGGGGCTCCAATGCATCTATTTTAGCATAAAGGCTGATGGATGCACTGGGTTTAAGTTAAGAATTACGATAACAAATTCGATTTGCCATAAATGTGAAACACGGCTATAATCGGTTTCGCTCAATCGGGGCGTGGCGCAGCCCGGCTAGCGCGCTTGCATGGGGTGCAAGAGGTCGGAGGTTCAAATCCTCTCGCCCCGACAGAGAGTACGGAAACCATCCTCGCCGGGAGGGTGGTTTTTGTTTATAATGAAATCCTAAAACAGAAATATATCTCACCACCAGATTTGAAATATTGTGCTTGTCTCCTTTTCATATCGAAATAAATATATTTTAAGCGGACTGCACAACTCATGAACAAATCAAGCAAGGCTAGCACCATGGAACAAAGCAATCTTCTCCATCATTACACAAGTATTGAAACTCTAGCACTGATATTGAAAAATGGGCAAATAAGATTCAATCGTCTTGATAAAGTTAACGACCTTATGGAAGCTGAGAAGCATGGGGATTTTTACCTATCAAAACTAATCTATGTTAGCTGTTGGACATACTCAAATAAGGAAAGTATTCCTTTGTGGAATATTTACTCAAAAATGAAGGGTGTGAAAATTACACTTCCAACAGATCCATTTAGCTATCAATTCCTAGCCCCAACAAATGCTGACCCCGCTAAATTGGAGAAAGAGCCCAAATCTTTTTTTAGTCCACAAGAATTTGTTACCGAAAACTATTTCATTGATCCAAGCATTTTTTATCAGAAGGAGAGGTTCATCAGAAAAATAGAGTATATGAGCGACGAGAAATTTCATCATAGGCGCAACACCATGGTCAATTTATCAAGAAAGGATTACGCTAAAAGTATGGCCGCCTTTTCGGAATTGGCTGGTTACAAAACCGAACGATGGCATTTCGAACAAGAGATTAGATACATTATAGGAATAATTCCGACCCAATGGGTTAAAAACATAGACAATCTTGACACTCAGCTTGATCATGATAAACATTACTTTGATATCCCACTTGATCACAATAAGCTCGATAATATTATAGTAACACTTGGCCCTCATGCAAGCGAGGGAGCCGAAATCATTGTTGAAGATTTGTTGAAAAAATACACAAAAAACGGTCAATGGCACGATAGCGATCTGAAGTACAAAATAAGACCCTCAAATTAGAAAACAACCTAGATTCAGAGTAACACAAATTACTTTACAAATTGTCACCCTGAGCGCCAGCGAAGGTTCCCTGGAACAGTCATAGAGATGCTTCGCTTCGCTCAGCATGACAGGTTAAATTGTTAGGCAACCAAAGTTACCCTGAATAATACGCCTCCCCAGCCTATTTGAAAATAACGTCATGATGGGGTTTTGGATATTCAGCACATTTTTGTTTATCTCCGTTCATCTCTAGTTTAACTACAACTTGCGCAACCCTTCCCTCTCGGTTATCCTTGCCAGCGGGAGTGGTTAGGTCCCGGTGGGCTTCCTGGTCTTCAAAACCTGTGGCGGGCCGCGTTGCGGGCCGCGGTGGGTTCGACTCCCATCCACTCCCGCCTATCATGGACAATGGACGATAGATCATTGACCGTTTTTATCGTCCATTGTTCGTTATCCACAGCGTCAAACAAGGTGTTTCCATATGTCATTCCCCGACACTGAAGTCATTAACAGGCTCGTCTCGCGCGTTTTCCGGATCGAAGATGTGACCAGTGAAGACCCGCGCAAAGGTTTCTTCCTGCGTTATCGAGGAGAATTATTGAATGAGGACTCAGCGGAGTTATACGACCAGTTGGCTGAGGCGTTATCCCCGCATAACATCACCCCCATCTTCCGCATCGAAAACGACCAACATGTCATTTATCTCGCGCCGAAACAGCCCGAACCCAAAAGGGAAAAGGTCTCCACGAATATCATCCTCTTTGTATTGACAGTGTTCAGCGTGATGCTGGCGGGCGCCCAGCCTGAGGGACCCATTCCAAATGACTTTTTTGGACAACTGCTTGCTTTGGCAAAAAGCATCTTCACAGGCTGGCCCTTTGCATTGAGCCTGCTGGGAATTTTGCTGGCGCATGAGCTTGGTCACTATTTCATGAGCCGTTATCATAAGACGCCCGCCACCCTGCCGTATTTCATCCCCTTTCCTTTAAGTCCGCTGGGGACGATGGGCGCGGCGATTCTCATGCGCGGCACACCGAAAAACAAACGCATTCTTTTCGACATCGGCGTGGCGGGTCCCATTGCCGGATTGGTGGTCGCTGTTCCCGTGCTATTGTTGGGTCTGTCTCTTTCAGAATTGGGAACGATCAACCCAAACCCAAACAGTTTTCTCGAAGGCAATTCACTCCTCTATCTGTTTGCAAAATACATCACTTTTGGGCAATTGCTCCCGGCTCCTGCCGAGCCACAGGGAATCACCTACTGGCTGAGATATTTATTCACCGGTCAGCCCCTGCCGTTTGGTGGGGTGGACGTGTTCATTCATCCAGTCGCGTTTGCAGGTTGGGCTGGGATACTCGTCACCGCGTTGAACCTCATCCCTGCCGGTACGCTGGACGGCGGGCATGTCATCTACTCTCTGTTTGGCGAAAAGGCGCGCAAGGCGTTTCCGTTCATTATCGGAATATTAATCGTACTCGGATGGTTTTGGAACGGATGGTGGCTGTGGGCCGCCTTGCTCTTCTGGTTGGGACGGGTCAACGCGCAGCCGTTGGACCAGATCACGACGCTCGACCCCACCCGACGCCTGATCGCTTATGCGATGATCCTTGTCTTCGTTTTGGTTTTTACTCCCGTGCCGTTTATGCTATTAGCCCCATAAAACGGTATCCTCATAAAATGACAAACAAACCATGAAAAAACTTCTGCCGCTCGTTTTAGTCGTAATACTCATCATTTCGGCGTGTGGAGGAAATGAAACCGCCACCTCCACTGTGGAGCCATCAGCAACAGGAAGTGGAGAATCCAACCCGACGCAGGAATCAGCTGCCGAAACAGCGACCAGGCTTGGGGTCAAAGAAGAGGCGTTGAACGGGCTGGAAATCACAGTTTGGACTCCTTGGTATGGCGTCGAGTCAAGTTTTTTCGATACGCTTGTCAATGAATTCAACACGGAGAACGAATGGGGTATCAAAGTCACCGCCCAAAGCCGGGTGAATTTTTCGAACCTGTATGAAACAGTGACAGCCTCCCTTTCGAAAGCGGAACTGCCCGACCTTGTGATCGCCCTGCCCGAACACGCCCAGGAGTGGCACGACAATGGAGCAGTTACCGACTTGACAGAATACGTGACAGATCCGTTGTACGGCATGGATGCAAGCGACATTCCATTTGTATTTTGGAACCAGGACCTCTCGGGCGATGCGCGGATCGGAATTCCGGCACAACGCACCGCGCAATTCTTATTATGGAACAAAGGCTGGGCGGATGAACTTGGTTTTTCATCCGCACCCAACGCCGCGGAAGATTTTCGTGGGCAAGCCTGCCAAGCGCATGAGTCAATGTTAAAGGACGAATCGACGCAAAACGATTCGCTTGGCGGCTGGCTTGTGGACAGCGACCCGATGACCGCATATTCATGGATGCGCGCCTTTGGCGGCGGCGTTTTGGAAGAAGGCAATTACCGCTTCCTCGCGCCGAAGAATGTGGAGGCTTTCAAATTCCTGCGGGAACTGTCCGAATCGAACTGTGCCTGGCAGGAAGCGCCGGACCCGATCACTTCATTTGTCAACCGTGAAGCATTATTCATCACCGCAAACTTGAGCGACCTGCCTTCCATTGCGCGCGCGTTCGCCAGCGCAGGCAATA
The DNA here is from genome assembly GCA_964563315.1 of uncultured Anaerolinea sp. Classification (GTDB taxonomy): domain Bacteria; phylum Chloroflexota; class Anaerolineae; order Anaerolineales; family Villigracilaceae; genus Villigracilis. Next base: position 39,431 of record CAZLWG010000005.1, read on the forward strand.
CTGATACCTGGAGCGTCATTCCCTTTCCAAACAAAAACGACGGTGTGATGACCGTATACGGCTCGTCCTACGTCGTTTTGAATTCAACGGACGAGGAACAGCTTGCCGCGTGGCTGTTCGTCCGTTGGCTGTTGGAGAATGAACAGGATGCCCGCTGGGTGGAAACAACCCATCTCTTCCCGCTTCGCTCTTCGACCTTGAGCCTGCTCGGCGATTACGAAAAGACCCATCCACAATGGAAGCAGGCGGTTGACCTGCTGCCGCAGGGCGAACTGCAACCGCAACTGGCATCGTGGCGTACAGTTAAAATAATGCTGGGTGACGGGTTCAGGCATATGTACCGCGTGAACGTTGCCAGCGGACAGGTCGCCGCGATCCTCGCACAGATGGAATTGATGGCAAAGGATTTGAGCAAGTAGTTTTCGTCATGTTGAGGGCGTTACTCCCAAAGCAATATCCATACAAAATTGGAGATTGCTCCATCGGGCTAAAGCCCCTCCCGCAATGACTGTAGATCAAGGAGAGAGAACATGCCGCAGTCGGAATATAAGGCGCGTCAGGTGCGCGCGAAGACACACGAAGTTTATGAGTATGACCACGACGAGACCAAACCCGGCAAGCCGCTTCACATCCTCATCCCCGGCGGGTTGATCGCGCTGGCTGCGCTGGCGTTGATCATCTTTATCGGTTACCTGACCTTTTTCGAGGAAAGTCTTGCTCAGGAATTGGGGATCATCTTAATGCTGGTCCTTGCGCCGTTCTATGTGGGCGGCGTGTTCCTATTCAGTTACGGCTACGAGTTGTACAACATTCCGCGCGCAATCCGATTGACTGCAATCATCGTGTTCGTCACGGTTGCGGCAGTGGTAATCGTGGCAGTCTTGTTCCTTGTTCTGGGAAACATGAAAGGCGGGTCGGGTTCGTCGTCTTCTAGATCTACATCGCGTTCCAGGTCATCTTCAAAATCGTCGGGGTCGGCAAAGCCATCCGTCAGTAAAAGCGGGTTGGCTGGGAGCGCCGCCGCCAGCGCAATTGGCAAGAAAGCTTCAAGTTCCTCTTCAGGAGGCGGATCGTATCGTTCTGGCGGTGATGTCTTCGTCCTCGGCGGCGGAAGCAGAACGCGAGTGGAAACCCGCGAAGTGACGAAGGAAGTCGTCAAGGAAGTGCCGAAAGAACCGATGCCAGTCACCTGTCCGTTCTGCTCGAGGTCGTATGTGCCCATCGAACATAAATATATTTGTCCCAGCTGTGGAGCGGCAACCCCGAAGGATTTGATCGAAGAGTCGCAGATGCCGAAAGAGTGACCATGGACGATGGGAAATGGTCTATCATCAATGGTCGGAGGCACATACACTTTACCCAAAGGAGTCATCATGCGCCCAATGTATATCAACGGTAAATTTACAAATGGAAATGCAAAGGAAGAGATTCCGGTTCAAAACCCCGCCACCGAAGAAGTATTGGACAGTGTCCCGCGTGGGACGCCGGAAGATGTCGAAGAGGCGGTGCAAGCCGCGAGGTCCGCTTTTGAAGCGTGGCGAAAAATGGGAGCCAATGAACGGGCGAGTCTCCTGCATGAAGTCGCGGAGAAGGTCCATGCCCATCGTGAAGAGATCGCCCGCCTGCTGACATTGGAGGAGGGCAAGCCGCTCTCCGAAAACGAAGAGGAAGTGGAATGGGTAATGAACACGTTCCGTTATTATGCCGAGTTGGGGCGGCATCATCGCGGAAGCGTGCTGACGGCAGGGGCATCGTCGCAGTTCAATTTCATCATCAAGGAGCCGTATGGCGTGGTCGGCTGCATTGTGCCGTGGAATTACCCGCTCTTGCTTTTGGCTTGGAAGGTCGCGCCCGCGCTTGCGGCGGGCAACACGGTTGTCATCAAACCGTCCGAGATGACGCCGCTGACGGCGCTGTATCTTGCCGAACACTGTTTTGATGGATTGCCTGCGGGTGTGGTAAATGTGATCACAGGCTATGGGCTTGAAACAGGCGAGCCATTGGTCAAACATCCTGATGTGCCGGTGATTGCCTTCACGGGCAGTTTGGCAACAGGACAAAAAATCGCATCCATTGCCGGTCCGATGATGAAAAAGCTTCATCTGGAATTGGGCGGCAAGGATGCGACAGTCATTGCCGAGGATGCCGACCCTGAGATCGCGGCAAAAGCGGTGGCTTACGCGGCTCTGATCAACGCCGGGCAGGTTTGCACATCCACGGAGCGGGTCTACATCCCAAGGCGCGGCGGGACGAAATTCACGGAAGCCATTGTGGAGCATATCAAATCGCTTCGCCTCGGCCCCGGGCTTGAATCCACCACCGATATCGGTCCCATGATCGGGGATTCCTACCGCGCAAAGTTCGAAAGGCATATTGTGGATGCAAAAGAACGAGGCGCAAAGATTCTTGCCGGTGGTGGGAGACCGAAGAGATTGAGCAAAGGCTTCTTCCACGAACCGACTGTGCTTTCCGGCGTTGATCATTCCATGGTCATCATGCGTGAAGAGACGTTTGGTCCGGCCGTACCGTTGATGGAATACACCACCTTCGACGAAGCCATCAAACTGACGAACGACTGTCAATACGGCTTGGGCGCGGTGCTGATCTCGAACGACCCAAAGAAGATCAAGCAATTCTTCGACGACGTAAAGGCAGGTACGATATGGATCAACGACCCGCTCACGGATCATTACGCTGGTCCCTTTGGCGGGATGAAATACTCCGGAGGCGCGCGCGAACTCGGCGAAGTCGGTCTGGATGAATTCCGCGAAGTGAAACACGTCCACTGGGATTTCAACATGGAAGATAAGGATTATTGGTATCCGTATGGACGATAGCTCTTAGCAGTTAGCCAGTATCATTACAGGTATATAATCAGAGCCATGAAAAACAGATCATGGCTCTTTCCTTTTCTACTGCTCATCGGGGTTTTGACATACACACTGCTAACCCAAGTGCAATTACCGGGTGAAGGCTTTGCCACCTTCGGCGCGGATACGGTCCGCGCGGAGGTGACGCAGATCATCGAGGAGGGTGAACTGGATCTGGGCGGGAATTTGCAAACCTATCAAGTTGCGCGGGTGAATATTCTGGAGGGTCAATACGAAGGCATCATGATGGAAATAGATTACGGCAGGCGTCAGGTGCGTTCGGACGACTACCTCCTGAGACCCGGCGATAAAATCCTCGTCTCCATCAGCAAGACGCCGGAAAATGTGGTCAATGCCTATTTCGTGGATTATGTCCGAACGACGCCGATCCTGTGGCTGACCGTGATCTTTGCCCTTGCCATCATCTTCATCAGTCAATGGAAGGGTGTCCGCGCGCTCATCAGCATGGCGTTCAGTCTGTATATCATCATCGGCTATATCATTCCGCAAATTCTCACGGGAAACGATCCCCTCCGCGTGAGCATCGTCGGCTCGGCGCTTTTGCTGGGCGTCACACTTTATTTAACCTACGGCTGGACGTTGAAGACCCACGCGGCAGTCATCAGCATGGTGCTGGTACTCCTTCTTACCGGCGCGCTTTCTGGGTTGTTCATGGTCATTGCAAAACTCAACGGCACGGGCGATGAAAACGTTATGTTCCTGATGCAATTGATGGAAACGCCGATCAACCTGCGCGGACTTTTGCTCGGCGGGATGATCATCGGCGCGCTCGGCGTGCTCGACGACCTTGTGACGACGCAAGCCTCGGCAGTCTTTGAACTGCACCATGCGAATCCATCACTCGGCTTTCGCGGACTATACAACGCCGCCATGCGCATCGGTCAGGACCATGTAGCTGCCACAGTCAACACGTTGGTCTTAGCCTACGCCGGAGCCTCTCTCCCGATGATGTTGATGTTTTCGCTGGGGCGGGGAGATTACGGTTATCTGGTCAATTTTTCGTTTATCGCAGAGGAAATCGTGCGAACGTTGGTCGGGTCGCTGGGATTGATAGCCGCCGTGCCGATCACGACCAGCATTGCCATCTTCCTCGCTCAAAGGGCTGAGTCGCTCGGGGGGTGGGAGCAGGTTCTCGGTCCGGTGGGAAGCGGGGAGGGGCATCATCATTAGTTGGGTAGTTTGTTAGTCCGTTAGTTGGGTAGCCAAAACCCTGCAACCTTTTCCGTGTCTCCAGCGTAAAGGATGTGTAGAAAGTCTCATCAAGGAGCAACGTGAACGAAGAACAGGCCTGGGTCGCCCAGGCGCAACAAGGCGATGACGAGGCGTTTACCAGGCTCGTCGAGACCTATCAGACCCCCGTTTTCAACCTGTGTTACCGCATGTTGGGCGAGCCTGAGTCGGCGGAGGATGCCGCACAGGAAACGTTTTTACGCGCATACCAGCACCTGAGCCGTTACGATCAAAAACGTCCGTTTGCCACGTGGATTCTTTCGATTGCCGCGCACTATTGCATTGACCGTCTGCGCCGCCGAAAGTTCACGATGTTTTCGATGGACGCGGAAGACGAGGATGGCAATACGTTTGAATATCCAGATGTGGATGCCCCAAACCCCGAAGCGGAATCCATCATGGGGCAGACACAAGAACGGGTTCATGAGTTGCTGCAAGACCTCGATGAGACCGACCGTGCAGCGATCATTATGAGATATTGGTACGACTATTCAGAAAAGGAAATCGCCGAATCCCTGCGGCTGACGGTGAGCGCGGTGAAGAGCCGTCTGCACCGCGCCCGCAAGGAACTGGCAGGCTTATGGCAGGATCAGGAAGACGACCTGCTCGCCGAAATGGAAAGGAGACACCATGAATCACCAGCCTTTTGAAACCTGGCTGTTGGAAGATAAACACTTGAGCAAAACGGAGAAGCGGGATTTGGACGCTCACTTGCGGACATGCCGCACCTGTTCGGCTCTTGCCGAAACCGAGCTTGCCCTGCGCTCTGCGAAAGTTATCTCTCCCAAAGCCGGATTCGTTCTCCGATTCCAACAGCAGCTTGCCGCGCATAAAGTCGCCGAACGCCGCCGCAGATTGTGGGGCTTATTTGTGCTGATCTTCGGCGGGTTGGGTTTGCTCGGTTTTCTAGCCGCGCCCTATATCTATGCGTTCCTTTCTGCGCCTATAGAGTGGCTTACGGCGACTCTCGGCTATTTTCTATTCATGTTTACATCCCTGCAAGCATTCAGTGAAATCCTCCGAGTGTTTGCGCGAATTCTGCCCGACTTCATCCCCCCCTATGCCTGGATGGTGATCTTCTCCTCGCTTGCGGGAATGGGACTGTTATGGGCTGTCTCAATTTGGCGGTTTAGCCGCAAGTCACAAGGAGTTATTGTATGAGAGCAAAAATAATTGCAACGCGAGTTGTGCTTTTACTGGCATTGGCAGTATTGCCGACCAGCCAGGTATTTGCACAAAGTCCAGGGGGTGATGTCATCCTCTTTGGGCAAAACTATACGCTGGCAAGCGGCGAAACCTTGGACGGCAGTCTTGCAGTCATTGGCGGCAATGCCACCATCGAAGATGGCGCTTCCGTGAATGGGGATGTTGCATTGGTCGGAGGGAATCTCACCATAAGCGGTGACATTGACGGCGATGTTGCGTTGGTTGGCGGGAACCTGACAATTTCCGGAGAAATCAACGGTGATATTGTCATCGTCGGCGGTCAATTATTGCTGACTAATACAGCCGTGGTGGACGGTAATGTCGCCGCCATTGGCGGAAATGTGCAAAGAGAGCCCGGAGCGGAAGTTACTGGTAATGTCACGAACAATGCCCCGCCCATCATTAATGTGCCGGATGTCCCCAACGTTCCAGATGTGCCTAACGTACCCGGCAATCCCGATGTTAGAGTGAATGTAAATCCGTTCTGGGAGATCGCAAGCGTGCTCGGACGGGCGTTGGCAGTTGCTGCCATCGGCATGCTGCTTACTCTCTTCCTCCAACCCCAGTTGGAGCGCGTCAGTGATGCGGTCACGCGTCAACCCTTTGTCGCCGGAGGGTACGGCCTTTTGACCGTGATCGTCATTCCTGTGGCAATCATCCTCCTGGCAATCACCATCATCCTCATCCCGATTGCTCTGCTCGCAGCGCTGGTCATTCCATTGGCATGGCTGTTCGGCATGGTCGCACTGGGGCAGGAAGTTGGAGACCGCTTCACCAAAGCCATCAACCAGACCTGGGCGCCAGTCCTTGCGACGGGGTTTGGAACTTTCATGCTCGTGCTGATTGTCGGCTTCCTAGACTTGATCCCCTGTGTCGGCTGGATCGCATCCTTCCTCGTCACTCTGGTTGCAATGGGTGGAGTAGCAATGACTTGGTTTGGCACGCGCACTCCGCCCGGAACCATGCCTGTACCGCCGGTTGTGGAAGAAATTCCGCCCACATCGTGACCTCCAATTGACCGTGATATAATCCGCCCGCCTCGGGGAACTTTTCCCGGGGCGGTTTTCTTTTGGAGGAAGTATTATATGCTCAAGCAGGAAATTCCAAACACCCCTGTTCACAACACCCCCCCGTTATTCATTGAAGTCTCCGGTTCGCACCGCGAGATGGGACGCCAGTTCGGCGAAGCCGCCCGGATCCAAATTCAACACAGCATCGAAAACGCGCACGTTCTTATAGACGCCGCCTACGACACACTCGAACTTACCTGGGACGGCGCAAAAATTCAAGCGCGGAAATACCTGCCCTTTGCAGAAGAGCGCTATCCTCAATACGTGGAAGAGATGCGCGGCATTGCCGAAGGCGCAAATATTTCGTTCGACGACATCGTCATTTTAAACGCGATGGAAGCCGTCACCGTGGATGCGCTTCACCTCACCCGTTGTACCAGTATGGCGGTCAATGACGAGCGCACAGCGGACGGTCATGTGCTGGCAGCGCACAACGAGGATTGGATTCCGGAAGACGAAGAAGATGTCATCATCATCTCGGCCAAACCGGATAAGGAACCGCCCTTCCTTGCAATGACCTATGGCGGACTCCTGCCCAACGTCGGATTCAACGCTCACGGCATTGCCCAACTCATTGACTCGGTCTACCCGAATGACTCGCGCATCGGAATCCCCCGACTCGTGGTTGCCCGCGCCGTGCTTGCTTCACGCCGAATCTCCGGCGCCATCGGGCGTACTCTCGTCCCCCACCGTGCCGCCGGTTATAACCACTTACTCGTTCACGAAAGCGGTGAAATCTATTCGATTGAAGTCTCGGCGCGTAAATTCGAGATCCTCTATGGTCACGATGGCTATATGGTTCACACAAATCATTACCTCGATCCACACATGAAACAGATCGAAAAAGAACCAGAAGAACTCCTTTCGTCCCGCGTGCGCTATTTCCGCGCTTCACGGCTGATCCGTCAAAAGGAACAGCATACGATAAAGAGCCTGCAAGCCATACAAAAAGATCACGTCAACATCCCCAACTCGATCTGTAACCATAACATCGCTGGTCTGGATCCGCTCGACCGCGAGAAGACCATCAGCGCAATGGTGATGGATCTGACCTCGCGTGAATTGCACATCACGTGGGGCAATCCCTGCAAAAACGCATACCATACCTATCACTTGAATGCATGACCATAAGAAAAGTCCCTGAAGGCAAATGCCCTCAGGGACTGATTTTTATATGGCTTGTTTTTCCGGTTCTTTCAACAACAATGCCAGTGGGGAAGCCAGTAAAACCATTCCAGTCGTCAATGTCAATACCAATGGAAAGCCGTACAATTCGGCAAGATGACCTGTGTAAAGCAATCCCAATGCGCCCGATGAGAAGATGAATCCGAGTATCAAGCCGGACGCCAGCGCCATCCCTCCGGGGATGATTCGCTGTGCGAAGACCACCATGATACTATGGACTGCGCCAGTCAATGCTCCCGCCAGAGGGATGAGAAAATACAACCAATACGACCATCCAATCACGCCGAGAAGGTAAATGGGAAAAGCGGCAAGGAACAATACAAGTGAGGCCACAAAGCGTTTTGAATACCTATCGCCAAAGTAACCACCCAGCACATTACCAAGCGCAGAACCTCCCATGAACAATCCTGCCATGCTGCCATAAATGGTTGCTCCCTGCCCCAAATCCTTGATGTATTTAGGAATGAGATTGACCATGTTTGCCTGCGCCCAGGATTGCAATGCAGCGACCAATGCCAACACAAGGATGAAGAAAACGCCAGCATGCGTATTGTTCGTATGTTTTATGTGCGCCGGTTTCGGGTGTGGATGATTGGCGCGTAATTGTCTAAGCAGTGCAAGCCCAATGGGAATGGACATCACAGGCACGATGAACATACCGGGGATTTCATAAGAGGCAAGGATCAGCCCCGTCATGATCGGACCAATAAAGTGACCGAGTTGCCCCGACATGAAAAAGAGGGAAGCAGCAGTGGTCTCCCGCCCTTTCAGGAGGTCGCGTCCGCGCAGAGTGGCTTGCACAGTGCCAACCGGGTGAAACGCAGAGGATCCCAACGCGGCAATAATCAAACACGTCAAGCCGACTTTCCCGGGAAGGAACAACGCCGCCGAATAAAAGACAGTCATCCACAACAAGCCGCCGGAAGCGAGCCAGCGCGGTCCCATGCGGTCTGAAATCCATCCGAAGAAAGGCTGCGTCAGGGCGGATGCCCAAATGTAGATGGTGGAGAAGAGGGCAATCTCCCATTCGCTTAAACCGAGGTAGGTCAGCAAAACGGGACGGCTGGCATTGAAGGTATCCACCATGAAGTGGCTAAGCGCAATGGACGAAAAGATGGAATCTGTAAAGAGGGACATGCCGTTTATTTTCTGCGATATAGATGATGCGATTCGATATATTCGTACACTTCAGGCGTAACGTAATAACGATACATCTCCCCCGTTTCGATTCGCCTCCTTAATTCTCGCGAGGACACAGGCTGAAGGAGGGCATCTATGAATTGAACTTTAGCTGTGATGCCGGGAAGTTCCGCCTCGACTTCATCTAAATCTGTGGGCTCGCCCGGGCGGCGCATCACGCCGATTTTGGAAACTGCCGCCACGAGGTCGGCGGCGAAGCGCCAATTTGGCATGTCCTGAAGCGAGTCGCTGCCAATGAGCAGAACAACCTCCGCCAAAGGTTCCTGTTGGGCAAGGAGTTGGACTGTATCAACGGTATAGTGAGGGCCGGGGCGATCCATTTCGAGTCTTGACAGTTCAAAAATCGGGCTATACACGAGCATCTTTTGCAGCATGGCCAGCCGATGCTCCAAGGGCGTAATGATATTTTCCTGTTTATGCGGAGGGTCCGGGGTAAGCACCCAGAGCAGGCGGTCGAGATCGAATTGGGAAATTGCTTCACCCGCAAGGATGAGATGACCAATGTGGGGCGGGTCGAAGGTGCCGCCGAAAAGTCCGATTTTATATTTTGACATGCGCGAAGTATATCGCAAACTTTTGGAAGGACATCCGGGCTGTGGTGGTATACTCTCCGAGACAGGATGAAAAAATGCCGGACCTTACAGTAATTAGTTCCGCTTCTCCGCTCAAACGAATCATGCAGGCAGTCCGCGCAGTGGAGTCAGGGGAATATACTTCTGAACTCCTGAAAGATCTGCGGGAGGATACCGGGGACATTGGTCAACTGGCGCGCATGTTGGATGCCATGGCGCACAGTATATTTTTGCGGGACAATCAATTGCGTCTATTGAGGAAGGTAATCCCAATCGGTGTTGCGCTATCCGCGGAAAAGGATTTTAACCGCTTGCTCGAATCACTGGTGGTGGAAGCGCAGGCAGTAACAAATGCGGATGCCGGCACGCTATATCTTGTGGAAGACGATCTGTTGAAATTCGTGATTCTGCGGAACACCTCCTTGAATATGGCGATGGGCGGCACAAGCGGAAATCCAATTCCTTTCAATCCAGTCCTCCTGCGTAATGCTGATGGAAGCGAAAACCGGTCTAATGTGGTTTCGTACGCGGCACTCTCCCGCAAGCGCATCAACATCGCTGATGCTTATGAGGTGGATGGTTTCGATTTCTCCGGCACGAAATCCTTCGATAAGCAAACGACTTATCGCTCGAAATCTTTCCTCACCATTCCACTTGAAAATAAAGACGGGGAATTGATCGGCGTTTTACAGTTGATCAATGCAAAGGATCAGCAGTCTGGCGAGATCATCCAATTCGCAAACGACGATGCACTCGAAGCGCTCATCCTGCTTGCCACTGCCGCGCTGGATGGTTATATTCGCGAGGCGGCCCTGCGCCAGGAAATTGCCAAATTAAAAATCGAGATCGATGAATCGCGCCGGTCTCACCAGGTGGCGGAAATTACCGAGTCCAAGTTTTTCCAGGATCTACGGGAGAAAGCCAGGGACATGCGAACGAGGAAGGAAAAGTAAGGAATAATTACGCATTTGCTTCCGCAACTGCTTCTTCGATGATCGTTGCCATTGTTTTGAGATAACGCTCATAGGAGAATTCCTTCACGGTTTCCTGAGCGAGCCGCTTGACCTTATTTACCGCTTCCAAATTGGCAGGGTCATATACCCACTCAACTGCCTCAATGAACCCTTGTGAGGTGCCATCTGTGATGATTCCATTAACTTTATTCTGGATATAGTCGGCTACACCAAGCACATCTTTTCCATTTACTATGCTGACCTTTCCCATTCTCATGGCATTAAGGTAGGTTTGCTGGCCCGCCGACCTTGTGCTACCGGAAACGAGAGGAGTTATCACCATATCCGATTCGCGCATTAGTCGAATAAACTCCGTATGCGAGACTTGGACAATCTGTACGTTCGCAGGAATATTTTCATGCCCATTCAATACGCGCGTGGCAATAACAAACCGGCGGTGTGGGAGCTGGCGCGCGGTCTCCAACAACAATTCGTAATTCCTTGCAGGATTTCCTCCAGAAAAGATATAACCATTGGAGGTTATTTCTCCGGCATTAATCTCTTCGTCGGTAAATGTGTAATTATAAATACATGCCCGTACTTTGTTCGGCGAGACACTCCATAACCGGGGGAATATTTTCTCCTCTCCCAACGAGTGGACAGCATAACGTTGAATGGCGGGGTCCGCCAGCCGAATGATCATTTTTTGGAAAAGATATTTAAGTGTCCCTCCCCTGTTCCACATGTCATCCGCCATTACTATTACAGGTCGTTTTGGAAGAAATCTGATAAAAATACAAGCCAATAAATCCGGATGGGTTTTCCCGCTGACACTATCTAAAATCATTACATCACAATGTCGCGCCCATTTCAACAAGGTCCACAAACGTTTGGCTGATATGACAAGTTCCTCTTTTAAATTACTTGCATGGGGGAATTGCTTAAAGGCATAATACGGTTTCACTCCGGATTTCAATGGAGGCAGATCAAGGTCAACTGTAATAATGTATCTGGTTTTTTCCATGCTTTCCCTCCGCAAGGAATCCATGCTTCGATTCATGCAAAGTTACTTCAATGATTTTACTTACCTTTTGCAATTCCAGATAGGGGAAAGACAAAATGGAATGGTTTCGTAATGCAGATGAGTGGATATAAACATTGTCATTATTACTTTCATAAATTTCTGTTTCTGTTCGGTTAAAATGGAGAATAATGGTTGGTTCTCGGCAAATTAATTGCTTTCAAAACTGTAAATAAATGGATATTCCGCGCTGACCCGTTTAGGCGTACATTTGCTACTAAAGATACAGGGTTTGCGCATTAACCCATAAGGACGACGAGATGCCAAAAACTTTTGATGCAATCATCATCGGGGCAGGCGTGATCGGCACAAGTATTGCCTTTCACCTGGCAAAGCGCGGTTTGAAACCCATGATTCTGGAACGCAAACAGGTCGGGTTTGGCGCCACAGGGAGTTCCAGTGGACTCGTACGCATGCACTATGATCTCGAATTGGAGTCACGCCTTGCGTGGGAAAGTTTTCAATACTTCCGGAATTGGAGCGAGCGTGTTGGCGGCGAATGCGGTTTCCGCCGTACCGGCTTCCTGCATATCGAGCCGCCGCAACATCGTGAAAAGCTTCGCGCCAATGTGGAGATGCACAAAAAGATTGGCATTCCCACTGAAGTGATTACCGGGGATGAGGTTAAAAAACTGGCTCCACACTTCAATACAGATGATATTGAGATCGCTGCGTATGAGCCTGAATCCGGATATGCAGATGCGACGTTAACTGCGAATTCTTTTCTGGAGGCGGCAAAATCACTAGGTGTTGGCTATACACAGGACTGTGAGGTGATTAATGCCCACCTCACAGAAAGTAAAGTCAAGGGCGTTCAAACCACGCGAGGCGACTTCTTCGCCCCTGTTGTCATCGACGCGGCAGGAGCATGGGCTGGAAAAATAAGCGAACTGTTCGGCGTCGTGATTCCACTGGATACGTGGACTCACGATGTTGTTCACGTCCGCAGACCTGCCCGGATTGCCGATCATCCAACTGTGATCGACAGTTCGCTCAGCATGTACTTTCGGCCTGATTCGGGTGATCTGACCTTGATCGCCCTCGAAGATGACAGTCGTCTCGGCGAATCTCCCGAAGCCGATCTGGGCTATGTCGCCAAGGATTTTGTTGAGCGTGCCATTGACCGTATTTGCATGCGGATCCCGTCCATGGAGGAAGGCTCGCTTCATTCCACTCACGTTGGCAGGGACGGTTTAACTCCGGATCAGCGGGCAATCATCGGCGCGGCAGGACCCGAGGGATATTATCTTGTCACAGGCTTCAGCGGCACCGGATTCAAACTCTCCCCCGCTGTCGGCTTGTGCGTCAGCGAACTGATCCTGGATGGCAAGTCCAGCACTGTCGATCTTTCCGGCTTTGACCCCAACCGTTTCGAACGCGGTGAAATGCTCAAAGGCGAACATGACTACGGTTTTATTTGGCGCAACGAAAATCACTAAATCAAACACAACAGGTAAACGAGGAAAATGAATTTAATTCAAACCACGCGTAAAACCATTCTTCCTGCAATTTTATTGCTTGCATCAATCGTCATAAGCGGGTGCGGCTCGACAGCAGACATTCTGCCCGGCACAGGCGGACTTGGCTCTGAAGATGAGCCAACTGCCACAACAGAACTCGTGGAAGTGCCGGAAGAGTCCATTACCGCCACACCCATACCCGCCCCTGTTGGAAGCATAATCTTCGTCTCCAATCGGGACGGGCAAATGAGTCTGTATAAAACCACGCCCGACGGAATTCAACAGATCAGATTGACAACTTCCATATCAGAAGACGGCAATCCTGTCATCTCGCCCGATGGGACCCGGGTGGCATTTGTCTCCACGCTCGATGACAATACGGATATTTATATTCTCGATCTAAACACGCTTGACATTACACGTGTTACAGATACGGCTGAAAGAGACGCCGCGCCCTCATGGTCGCCGAACGGTCAGCAGCTTGTCTTCGAATCGTTCCGCGACGGGAATTTGGAAATTTACGTTACAAACATAGACGGTTCAAACCAGACCCGCCTCACGAACGATGCAGCAGGTGACAGCAACCCCGTATGGTCTCCCAATGGTTATGAAATCGCATTCGTCAGCAACCGATTCGGGAATTCTGACATTCTGTTGCTTGGATTGAACGGCTCAGTCTCTACTTTGACGACAAGCGCCGCCCCAGACTCCACTCCAGCCTGGTCGCCAGACGGAAGCACAATCGTCTATAAAACTTCTGTCGGCGATCTCTCCAACCTGTGCCTCATTGGCCGGGATGGATTGAACCAACGTTGCCTCACTTCAGCGCCTTCGGAATATGGCTCGCCCACCTGGTCACCAGATGGCATGTGGATTGCCGCAAACGCAAAACAAAGCGTCGGTTATGGAATCAATGTTTTCAGCATGACAGATGAGACTGTCATCCAATTGTTCGAACAAGGTGTCGAGCCGCGCGGCACTCCCGCCTGGTCACCGGACGGGGCAAGGCTTATCTTCCAGGCGCTTGCCGGCGGAGACATGGAGTTATATCTGGTCACCATACCAACCAATGAATTTACCCGCATCACTTCCATTGTGGCATATGATGGAGAGCCGGTCTGGTCTGAACATTAACCTGACCAAATATCCTGGAATCAAAACAGTCAGCCCATTTGTGGGCTGACTGTTTTGATTCATTCAGGTTCATTTATTCCAATGAGGCTTCCATGTTCTCACTGGGAATTGCAGCGGGATTCCAGTAGCCAGCAAACGGTTCGAGGGTCACGGCTGAGCCATTCAAAGCGGAGAATCTGTACGCGCCAGTACCACCATCACCACGCTCAAAGGCATTTGGGCTGACAATGGAGAATGCAGGGTCAGTCAGTTTTTTCACGAAATCAGGATCGGGCGTATTCAGATGCACAAGCACAGTAAAGTCATTGACCTTCTCGATGCCATCGTAAACGGATTTGGCAAGTCCATCTTCGGTCACTTCACCCTTGAAGCCGCCAAAATTGGCAGCCCACGCCTCGAATTCGCTTGAACCGCGGTTGGCATCTTCAGGGTCGAACCAACGATTGAAATTTGCAATGACCGCGTCAGCGTTTAAATCCGCGCCATCGTGGAACTTGATGCCGGGACGAAGATTGAAGATGTAATCAAGTCCGTCTTCGGAAACAGTGTAGTTTTCTGCAAGCGCACCCGCTACGTTATCGCCATCCATGCGGACGAGCCCTTCATACAAGTAGCCGACCAATGCCCGAGCTTCATCACTGGTTACGTTAGCAGGATCAAGCACGAGGGCATCGCTGGAGGCGGGCGCAGAACTGTTATCATCTCCACCTGATGATCCTGAATCGCCTGACCCTGATTGGGTGGGTTGAGGTGCACCATCCGTCTCGGTGCCTGCATCTCCGCTGCATGCTGCCAACAATAAAGCGATAACTACTAACAGACTTAAGAAAAGGACTTTTTGGTATTTCATTTTCTTCATCTCCTCTGAATTAGTTTTGAATTTCCAAGGCGCGCCTGGGTTCGGGCGATACCTATTATGAATAATCTTATTCGCTGGGTGTTTCAAGTATAATACGAATTATGCTTCCAGAGTCGCCGCTTACCACTATTGAAAGCCGATTAAGATATTTACTTCCTGCCGAGATGTATGCGTCCATGTGGGGCAACCCGTCTGTGGACATTATGATTGAAGTTCACAAGCATTTGCGGACATTGCAACGAATTTTACATGATTACACCTCAAAGCAAATTGATATCAGCAAATTAAAGCCGGGGGACGTTAAGACCGACTGGCAATACGGGACCATGATGTTCACCGACCTCGCGGGTTTCACGAAACTTATGGAGGCTAATGCCGCCAAGGGGAAAAAAGGCGCGGAAGATCTTTTAAGACAATTGACGAAATATTTCTCCGCGATGATTTCCGTGATCAGCAAATCGGGCGGGGAACTGGTCGAGTTCACGGGCGATGCCATGTTGGTTGTCTTCCCGAAGACTGAAAGGAACGACGATACCTTGCGCGCCGTCCGTGCGGGGCTACGCATGCAAAGGGCGATGAAGGAGTTTGCAGAAATCCAGACGCCAACGGGTATTGTCAATTTGATGATGCGGATCGGAATCCACCCGGGCAGGTTCCTGACAGCAGATATCGGCACACCACGCCGCATGGAACATGTGTTGCTGGGAAGGGATGTACAGCAAGCAAAGTTGACGGAAAGCAATGGAAAGAATGGGCGGGTGAACCTGTCACAAAAAGCATATGAGAGGGTGGCAGATCAATTCCATTTTGAAGATGGAGAAACCGGCTATCATTTAATAACCGACAACCTGACTGACGATCAACTGGGCGAGTATGAGATCACGCCCCTTAAAAGGCGCATGGCAAGCAATATTGTAATCGAACGAGACAAGAACGCAGTACTACAGCAGATCATTTCCCTTCTTAATGATATCGAACCGATTGCCAGTTTCATTCCATCACCAGTTTTATCTTTGTTGGTTGAAAGTGCGGCAGATAGAAGAATCCCCCCGGATTTCCCGCAGCCGACGATCATGTTCATCAATTTCATCGGGCTTCCTGAATCCGCTGACCGCGCCCTGCCCGGAGAAGAACGCAAACTGGCGTTAAGTTTCTCGCGCGCGTTTTCGTTGATCAATGCGGCGGTGGAGTCGCGGGGCGGAGTACTCAAGAAGGTGACTTATCATCTTGCCGGGTCGGATATCGTGGTCTATTTTGGAGTGCCGACCGCCCATACAAACGACGAAATGCGCGCCGCCTCGGCGGCAATTGCCATTCGCGAGGTCATACAAACCCTTAGTCAAAAAGCACCCACAATCGGAAACATCCAACCGGAAATATATTGTCAAATCGGGATCAACACAGGTCCGGCATTCGTTGCCGAAGTCGGGGAACCACGCGGACGCCGCGAGTACAACGTGCTTGGAGATACCGTCAATACGGCGGCGCGTTTGATGAATCGCGCAGAAAAGAATCAGATCATCATCTCCGACAAGGTAAAGAGGGCGATCGATTCAAAATACGAATGTATTCATCTGGGCGATGTAGCCCTTAAGGGGAAAAGCGCGCCGGTCCCCCTGTACGAACTTTCAGGCCAAATAGCGGCAGATTAATTTCGCCTTACTCTCATAAACTGGCTTCAATCCATCCGCTATTTCAATACCAATGATAGTGAACGGGTGTAATCAAGCATCCTTCGGATTCTTTTTTAATTTCTCGTCCAAAGAAGACCAAATGCCAGCCGCAAGGGTACTGCCCGCCTTGCGTCGTAAATTCACCTTATAAATGGCTTTCTCCCCCTCGCCGATTCGAATCAGCCAAGACTGGCTGGTCAGGGTCGAAAGGGCATCCTGCAATTCGTCGCGTGTGAGGCGTTCCTTCTCTGGCATTTCGTCCACGGCTTCACATAGGCTGGGGTAGTTCATCTGCAGTTCACGTAACATCAGACGCATGATCTTCCGCAGGGCAGGCGGCAAATCAGCAAGGTCCAGTGGAGTAATCCCACCTTCCTGCTGCTTATCCTCAATTTCCTTATTTAATCGATCGAAGACACCGGGCATGGCAACCTCTTCCTTCTAATACAGTTCAGGCATGCTTATCGGCTCCGGCTGAGGCTCACATTCGCCGCACCAGATGACATTCGCAACCGCCAAGCCTTTGGGCGTATTGTTTGCTCCTACAAACATCGTGATAAATGTGGACATGGTCGCCGCATGATCTCTACAGACAAACCGCCCACAAAAAGCGCACGAAGCGCGGGCTTGTTCCTCACAATGCCAACATTTCATGTAATAGACTCCTATCCCAAACTAAGAACCACCTGAGCCACTTCACGCAAAGACCTGGACCACTCATGATCGGGGTAGCGCAAAGAGAACAGGTCATTACTGGCATTGTCTGCGAGATCGAAGGAGAGCGGCAGAATGCCCGCCACAGGCGCATTGAACTTGTTTTCTATGTCTTTTTTAAGTTCAACAAAATCGTATTTGGGCAGGGCTTTGTTGACCATGAGTATCAAGTTCGGCACGTCCAAGCTTCGAGCGATGTCCACAGTAACGGACGTTCCCTGAATATCCTGCTGGTCAGGACGAAGGATGATGATCAATATGTCCGATGTTGCAATGGATAGCAGGGTCTCCTCGTTCAGACCGGGATGCGTATCAATAAAGAGGTAATCGAGATCGAATTCCTTGATCGTGCTTTGCAGCCCTTCATTGAGGCGGTTGAAATCGATGCCCTCTTTGAGAATCTGGCTGATTTCGCGTCCGCGGATACTGGACGGGAACAGCCACAAATTCTTGCCAGCCAGTTTTGCGCGTCCCTCCGCGCCGCCTGTATTTTCTCCAATCAGAAAACCGATCTCACGAATGGTGGCTTTATCATGGAGAAAATCATTGAGGGTCTTGCCCATCTTATCTTCATCCAAACCAAACAAAACATGAATTCCAGGAGATTGAATATCCGTGTCTACAACGCCCACCCGTTTACCTGCCATTGCCACCTGCGCGGCAAGATTGGCAGTGGTATTCGATTTTCCCGTCCCGCCTCGAAAGGAATGAATGGAAACGATTTTGCCTTTCATGAAACCTCCAGAATATTATTCATCCAAGCGCTTCTGTCTCAACGCTTTGGCTTGTTCTTTAAGACGGGTATAAAACTCGGTGCTGGTTATCTCTTCAAATTCCTGTTTTCTACGCGCCTGATCGATCTCAAACGATAGTTTTTCCAACTGCTGTTTCAACCCATCTTCGCGTTCCTTCACCCTGCGAACCATTGTAAAGAATGCAGAAAGCAACTGCGTTGCCTTGTCATCATCCGACTTGGTGTTCGATAAGGTGGGTTGGGTCTGATCAATGAATGAATAATCGCCTTCCGCGATCTTTTGCGCCCAATCAATCGCCTTCTCGATATATGTGGTGGAAAATCGGAGGCGGTCCGAGTAGCTTCGGATAATCGAAAGTGAAACATCCGGGCGCTGGTTCAATACTTTTTCAAATACATCCTGCTTCAGTTCAACCACCTGCGCATCTTCCAAAGCAATCACTGTGGCAGAACGTGGGCTTTGATCCAACAGGGCCATCTCACCGATCGTTTCGCCAGGCCCACATTTATTGATGATTAACTCATCTCCTTTGGAATCTTCGGTGACGATTTTCATCCAACCGTGCTGGATAAGAAAAAGCGAATCCCCAACATCGCCTTTCTTCATCAGAATATCCCCTTTTGCAAGTTTGCGTGTGGACGCGCTCCGGGCAACATCCGTCAAGGCTTCGTCAGTAAGCCCGCTAAAGATGCTCGTCTTTTTCAAATGCTCAAGGATATCCTGGCTCATCTTTCATCCTCCTCTGATTTGGATGATTGCACGCGACTCGTTGCCCGGTCCCACAACCCGCCTCCTTTTTGACCCGTGCTTGATTCAACGATACGGTCATTGATCGCCACCCAGAGATTCATATCTTGGGAAAGATATACCTGGCGGACGAACAACATGCAATAAGGACCTATTTGATCGCGCAGCATTTCCATTTCAGTATGCAGGTTGTTAATAATGTTGGTCATTTCCCGCTTCTTGCTTTCACTCGGAGTTGTATCGAGCAATTTGGTCTTGATCCCAATTTCCGCCTGCCTGCTCAGCATCGTTTTTACTTTTTCAGCCTTTTCCTCGCCAAACTGCAATGCAAGGGGCTTCAACAGCTTATCCAGTTCCTCTATTTTGTTCAACGCTTTGACTTCATTTTTCGTAACGCGGTTCAATTCCCCCAGTTTTTCACTGATAAATTCTTTTTGAATATTCAATCCCCGCCGGATGGCAAGATAGATCAGGCTAACCCCCGTTCCGCCAAAAACAATGGCAAAAACTACCGCAACCCCTGCGCTCACCACAGTATTAAAGATCATATGAAATGACATCGAAAACAGATAGCCAAACAGTACCCAAAGCCATCCTTTTATCGCGCTTTTTTCAGCGCGTCTGACAGAAAGCACCACGCCAATAACACCGCTCCCTGCTGCGTGAATAAGATTGGTGGAAAAGACGCGCGCCACCGCCACAACGATCGCAATTTCAGGGTTGCCAACAATATATTCATAATTCTCAATGATGGCGAATCCAATGCCCGCTCCAAATCCATACACAGCGCCATCTACCACATAATTAAAATCCGCGCGCTGAACCAGGTAGATGAGGATCAGGCTTTTTAGTAATTCTTCAAGAATTGGACCGGCGATTCGGATTACCTGCTCTCTGGATGCCCAGCCTGCATCAATGATGTAAGGGTTTGTCCGTGCAGCAAGGAGATAAGCCATCACCCCCCACATCATCGAAACGATCACAAAATAAAATTTTCCAGTATCGAATAGATCCCGCTTGTTAATGAAATATAAAAATCCCAAAGGGATAAGAAACGCGATGCCTAAAGCGACATAAAGAACCATGAAAGAATCTTACCGTAACTGGACATCCCCTGCAAGGCAAAAACATGACAAAAGTGGTGACAGACATTGCTATCTGTCACCACTTCGCTAAAAATTGGGTTTAGTAACCCCGGGAGCCAGGCTCCTTGGAGGGAGACCACTGCGACCACTTGTCTGTGGAGGGGTGTGCCGTGATACCGTATATGTCACTGCCGCCCTGCCACCACGTCGAGTAGATGTTCGGGTTGCCTTCGCGCGTCGAGGTGAAGGATACATCCGTCCCGCCGCAGTTCCACGTCGGTGCTGAGTCAACACCGCCAAAATCAGTCAGCTGGTATTCGGTATTGCTCTCCAGGTCGTAAGTAAAGATATCGGTGTTCTCTCCAACCGTCACCTGATAGGCGAGGCGGTTACCTTCCGGCGACCAAGTCGCATTTCCGGCGTCACCGTTAATTGAAACCTGCTGGAAACTCTGACCTTTCAAATCAGATACAAACAAATCCCATGTTCCGCTGACATTGATGAAGAATGCCAACTGCTTCCCGTTCGGGGACCAGCTCGGGAACAGGACGTCCGTTGCAAATGAGGTCACCTGATATTCCGTACCGGTCGAGATATCGAACAGATAGACGTTCCAAGAACCGCTGCGGTTCGATTGGAAAACGAACCAATTCGCATCCGGAGACCAGAATGGGTTGACATCGTCATATACGCTGGAGGTTAATTGCAATTCCTCGCCCGTATTCTTGTTCAGGATAAAGATGTCCCAGTTACCGTTTCGGTCACTCTGATACAGCACCATCTGACTGTCCGGTCCAAACATGGCATTGATGTTGTTCGACTGTGTCTTCGTCAGGCGGTTCTGCGATTTGCCCATGCTGTCCGTCAGATACAGTTCCACGTTCCCGTCGCGGGTGCTTTGGAAGACCACCCATTGATCATCCGGTGAGCGGCTCGGGCGGGAATCCATTGCCTTGCCATTGCTCAGGTTAATCGCTTCGACTCCATCCACGCCTTCAAAACCGTCCAAACGGAAAACATCCAATGTGCCGGAACGGAACGAGTGGAACATGATCCAGTTCGGGCAAGAACCTGCCAGAGGAGTCTGCTTTGCTTTCACCTCCGTGATTGGGGGAGGAAGCAGTGGAGGCTCTGTGGGAGGAGGACTCGTCGGAGGCTCTGTGGGGGGAGGACTCGTTGGAGGCTCTGTGGGAGGAGGACTCGTTGGAGGCTCTGTGGGGGGAGGACTCGTTGGAGGCTCTGTGGGAGGAGGATTTGTCGGAGGCACAGTTGGTGGGGGGAAGATTTGATCCGGCGTACAATTGGGATCCACTTCGCCCTGAGCCGCGCGGCAGTTCGCATGCAGACTGCCGTTTACCGGGTTACCGCGTCCATGATCGCCTTGGCCGCAAGGGAGTTCTCCCGCATCCAGACAGGGATCAGACGAATCCTGCTTGGAACCGCGAACAACTACGCCACCCGGGTTCTGAACATTCGGATCACCTGTACCGGGATCGCTAGGCCCACCAGAGTTGCCTCCGCCGCCGCCACTGCTGGAACTGCCGCCACCGGAGTTGCCTCCGCCGCCGCCACTGCTGGAACTGCCGCCGCCAGAGTTGCCTCCGCCGCCACCAGAGTTGCCTCCGCTACCGCCGGAATTGCCTCCGCCGCCGCCAGAGTTACCCCCACCACCGCCAGAGTTACCCCCACCACCGCCAGAGTTGCCTCCGCCACCGCCGGAATTGCCTCCGCCGCCACCAGAGTTGCCTCCGCCGCCACCAGAGTTGCCTCCGCCTCCACCAGAGTTGCCTCCACCACCGCCAGAGTTGCCTCCGCCGCCGCCAGAGTTGCCTCCGCCGCCGCCAGAGTTGCCTCCACCACCGGAATTGTTGTTATTATTGCCACCGCCGCCAGCGCCACCTTCCAAACCGGGAACTGCAGCGCAAGCAGACAACAAGAGTGACAAAATCATCGTTACAGCAAGCAGGGTAAATAAGGTCCTCTGCCAAGTTCTTTTCTTTAAGGTATTCATTAACTCTCTCCTTTCAAAAATAAATTGAACGGTCCAACAAAGTTTCAAATTTATTTGCAGTTTTCTGCCTCCTTCAAAATATACAATAAATCGCAACGCCGTACGTTGTTCGCTTTTTACCTGCGGCGTATTATCCAATATAGCAACGCTGCTACGACAACCAACCCAAAAGCCAGGAAGATAGTTCCTCCGGCAGGGGTGAATGCAGTGGCAGTGGTAGATGACCCGGCGGCTGTAAGATATGGCGATACCAGCAAGAATACGAGCAATAATCCGAGCGCTCCGATCACCATCCTTGTTTGTGGACGGGTCAACCAGGTTCTCCAGAATGGTTGTCGGTCATCCAAAGCCTGTCGCTTTATGCGGTTGTTCAGGCGAACCTGCATCTGTTTTATGCGCGCTTCATCCAGCGAGATGGGTGGGTAGGTTTTTCTTAGGTGTAGAACCGTCTCTTCGAGCTGAAACAATTCCTCGTCCACGTCTGAGGCGTTGTGCTGCATCCGCCCTCCCAGCACTTCATCCGTAAATTCCGCCAGCCGGTCATCCAGATTTGATTTTGAGTGTTGATTGATTGGGCTCATTTCATCCATCCAGATGAGTACGAAGCGCAGAGATTGCTCTGCGAAACAGAGACTTGGTTGCCTCGAGGTTCTGCTCCATCTGATCCGCAATTTCGTTGAATTGCAGGTCTTCGGCAAAGCGCAGGAGGATTACCTCACGATAATTCTGGGGCAATTTCTGCAATGCCCGTTGAATAAGGACCCGTTCCTCCAATACTTTGGAGGCATTATCTTCCGTCCTGCCAGAAGCCTCGGATAGCGGCGCAAGAAGTGGTTCCTGTTTGCGGTTGCGCTTCCTGTAAAATTCGGCTACTTTATGATTTGTTAAGGTGCGAAGCCATGTTCCGAATTGAGAATCGCCGCGAAATGAGGGGAGCGATTTCACTGCCGCGATGAAGACTTCCTGGGTGACATCCTCGATGTCGTTCTCCGGTATTACGTACCTTACACGCTTGTAAACACTCGGGAGATAACGGCGGTAGAGAATGTCGAACGCTTCCTTCCTGCCTTGCTTGAACTGCCGGATAAGCGTCTCATCACTGGAGTTTTCTGGAACTGGCTTGAAAGTGTTTTCCATAGAATTAGTGGCTGTCATGCTGAAAAAAGGGTTGACTGATTCCCGTGCGATGATCCGGGAAATAGTCTCGCCGGAATATAACATATTAACGGGAAAGGAAAAGCAGGGATTTGACTTTCAGTATAGTTAGGCTATAATCAATGGAAATCATCCTTTAAAGATGTCTTGTAAGGTTATCACAAAACTGGAGAGGGAAGATGTCCAAAATCATTTCAATTCACTCCTTCCGCGGCGGGACGGGAAAGTCGAATACGACAGCAAATATTTCCGCACTGCTGGCAATGGATGGAGCGCGCGTCGGGGTAGTGGATACGGATATTGCGTCACCGGGTATTCACGTCCTTTTTAATCTCGATGAATCCGAGATAAGTCATTCTCTCAATGACTATCTATGGGGGAAATGCTCCATAGAAGAAGCAGCACACGATGTAACCGGACATGTCGGCGGCGAAATAAAAGGACAGATATTCCTCATCCCTTCAAGCATCAAGCCGGGCGAGATTGCCCGAATCCTCCGGGAAGGCTACGATGTGGGACTCCTCAACGACGGCTTCCGCGATGTGGTGGAAAGACTCAAACTGGATTATCTGCTCATTGACACCCACCCCGGACTCAATGAAGAGACCCTGCTTTCCATTGCCATCTCGAACGCGCTTATCATAATCCTCCGCCCGGATTCGCAGGATTATCAAGGAACAGCAGTCACCGTGGATGTCGCCAAGAAACTCGACGTGCCAAAGATGGTCATGCTGGTCAATAAAACTCCCACAGCTTTCGATTTCGACGACGTTCGCACGCGTGTGGAACAAACCTACGAGGCGCAGGTTGGCGCAGTGCTTCCCCACTCTGACGAAATGATGACTCTCGCCAGTTCGGGTATTTTTGCAGTTCGCTTCCCCGACCATCCCATAACCAAAGGACTGCGTAGTCTCGTAGATCAGGTCAAAGGTTGAGTTGGTCTCCGTTCGGATGGAGGCGTGATGGGCAAATCACCGTATCAAGTTGCAATCGAAGAATTGGAGGAACGCAAGGACGACATCCGCCCTTCCGATGTTGTCTTGTTTTCCGAGCCGCTTCGCTCCGCTTTGAACACGGTCATCCGCCTCAAACGCTTCAGCCTGACTGAACTGGCGGAAAACCTGCCGTTTACCCGTGAAGAAGTGAAGCGAATTGCCGATCTATTGATAAAACGGAATCTTTTCGAACTCTCGCGCTTTTCCACCGAAACGGAACCCTATTATGAGGCGCATCTCTCCGCCATGACACGCCCGCTGAAACGTCCCCCGCTGGATCTTTGGAAAAAGATAGACGAATGATATCAACCCGCCCGCATAACGGGCGGGTTTTACATTTATAATTTGGAACATGGCAGATAAAACCATCTCTCGTTATGAAGAACTCAAAGAGCAGGTCAATTTCCACAATTACCGGTATCACGTGCTGGATGCGCCCATCATCAGCGATCTCGAATATGACCGCCTCCTTAATGAATTGAAGAAGATCGAAGCAGACCATCCAGATTGGATCACCCCCGACTCCCCCACGCAGCGCGCCGGCGCCAAGCTTGCCGACAAATTCGAAAAAGTCCGCCACCCCGCACCCATCCTTTCCCTTGCCAACGCCTTTGGTGCAGATGACGCCCGCGCCTGGTTTGAGCGTATCCGAAAGTTGGACGACCGTGTGGAAAAGGCAAAATTCGTCGTCGAGCCGAAAATAGACGGTCTTTCCGTCGTCCTTCATTATCGGAATGGCATGTTTGTGCAGGGAGCCACACGCGGCGACGGCGAGGTTGGCGAAGATATTACAAGCAATCTACGGACGGTCAAAGCAATCCCCTTAAAAATCCCAGTGGATTCAAAAGGACCAAAACCTCCGGCACATCTAGTTGTCCGCGGTGAAGCATTCATTCCCATAAAGGACTTTGAAGAGCTCAATCGCAAGTTGGAAGAAGCTGGCGAAAAAACATATCTTAATCCTCGCAACACAGCAGCGGGATCGCTTCGCCAACTCGATCCACAACTTACCGCTTCACGTCCGATCACACTGCTCGTGTATCAGATCGTGCATTCAGAAGGCGGCAAAGTCCCAACCTCACAATGGGATATTTTGGAATATCTCAAAGCGCTCGGATTCCCGGTCACGGACATAGCCAAACGCTTCGAAGATCTGGACTCGGCAATCGCCTACACTGAAACTTTCAACACAGGACGCGACACGCTTCCTTACGAAGCCGACGGCATGGTCATAAAAATAGACGATTTGACCCTCGCCGCAGATCTTGGTTTCGTTGGCAAAGACCCGCGTGGAGCTGTCGCCTTTAAATTTCCGGCACGGGAAGTGACCACCACTCTCAATGACATCGGAGTGGCAGTCGGGCGCACCGGCGTGTTGACACCGTATGCCATGCTAGAACCCGTCGAGATCGGCGGCGTAATCGTGGAACGCGCCACCCTACATAATTTCGATTTCATCGCAGAGAAGGACATCCGCATTGGAGACCGGGTACTGGTCAAACGCGCAGGCGAAGTGATTCCCTATGTCATTGGTCCCGTAGTGGATGCGCGTTCCGGCAAAGAGAAGAAGTATAAGCCGCCCGCAAAATGCCCGGCATGTGATCAGGATGTTGAACATTTCGAAGGCGAGGTGGCGTGGTACTGCGTCAATGCCGCATGCCCGGCTCAGTTGGTCCGTAACGTGGAGCACTTCGTCTCGCGCAGCGCAATGGATATTGTTGGGCTTGGCATCAAGATCGTGGAGCAATTGATCGAAGTGGGATTGGTCAGGGATGTTGCAGATCTGTTTACGCTGAAGAAGGATCAATTACTCGAACTCGAAGGCTTTGCTGAAAAAAAGGCGGAGAATCTGCTCGGGTCCATCGACCGGGCAAAGGGTCGGAGTTTGAACCGTCTCATTGCAGCGCTTGGAATTCATGGTGTGGGGGAAGTCATGGCAGGCGATCTTGCGCGGACGCATGGTAATCTATCCGCGTTATCGAAAACGACCACCGATGAATTGCAACAAATCGAGGGCGTGGGGCCGAATATTGCCGAGTCCATCGTGGATTGGTTTTCACGTCCTGCAAATCAAAAGTTGTTGAAAAAGTTGAAAGCGGCGGGAGTTGACCCGCAAATGAAAAAAGAAGAAAAGGCAAAAGAGGGCGCTTTTACCGGTTTGACTTTCGTGGTGACGGGCACGCTTCCAAATTTTTCGCGTGACGATGCGAAAAGATTCATCGAAAGCCGCGGCGGCAAGGTAACGGACAGCATAAGCAAAAAGACCAGTTACCTTGTGCTTGGCGAGAACCCCGGTTCCAAACTGGATAAGGCAACATCGCTGGGCGTAAAAATCATCGACGAAGCAGAATTGAAAAAAATGGCTGGCTAGGATCAAGGCTTGGCTGTGTTCAAGAGTGCCAGCCGCTTCCAAACTAGACAGAAACCTATCGGTGTACTAAACTTAGCCATTCTTTTTCGGAGGCAATTTCATGGATTTTCATAGTGTTGACAACAACAGCACCCGGCGTATTGCCGCTCTCAAACAACGCGTGGACGAGATTCGGAAACACGATTTCTATTTCTATAACCAGGCCGTGGAGGAAATGCTGCCCGGCTCAAAAGTGCGCGTGAACGGGCGCGTAATGGGGATGTACGCTTCATACTCGTACTTGGGGTTGGTCGGTCATCCGCGCATCAACGAGGCCGCGAAAAAAGCTGTGGACAAATTTGGCACTGGCACGAACGGTGTGCGTACTCTGGCGGGGACATTGACTATTCACAACGAACTGGAAGAGACCATTTCGAATTTTAAGCATACAGAATCCGCGATCACCTATACCTCCGGCTATGTGACCAATCTCACGACAATCTCCACCTTGATGGGACGCGGCGATTATGTCTTCTCGGATAAGATCAACCACGCCTCCATCGTGGATGGCTGTCTCATGTCCGGCGCGGAGTTTCGCCGTTTCCGTCACAATGACATGGAGCATCTCGAAGGCTTGTTGAAGAACGCTCCAGCAGATGTTGCCAAACTGGTCATCGCCGACTCTGTCTTCAGCATGGACGGCGACATCATTGATCTGCCCAAGGTTGTGGAGTTGTGTAAACAATATAATGCCTGGCTGATGATCGACGAGGCGCATTCGGTAGGCGTGCTGGGGAAAAAAGGCACGGGTATCGAAGAGCATTTCGGCATGGGCGATGTGATAGACATCAAAATGGGTACGCTCAGCAAAACCATCCCTTCCGTGGGCGGATATGTGGCTGGCAAAAAGGAGTTGATAGATTTCCTGCGTCATGGCAGCCGCGCGTATATCTTCTCTGCAGCGTTGCCGCCCGCACAAGCCGCCGCCGCAAATGAAGCGTTCAAGGTCATTCTCGATGAGCCGGAACGGATCGAACGCTTGAATGCCAATACGAAGCAGTTCATTGGCGGGTTGAAAGGCATGGGCTTCGACACCCTGCTGACCGAGACCGCCATTGTCCCTGTGCTGTGCGGTACGGACGAAAAAGCCTTCGAACTGACGAAGCGCTGCCAAGAACAGGATGTTTTTGTACTGCCGGTGGTTTCGCCTGCCGTGCAGGAGGGTATGTCCCGCCTGCGGGCAACCGTTACTGCGGCGCATGACCCGTCCGATATCGAGCAGGCGATGGAAGTCATCTATGAAGCCGGGAAGAAAATGGGGATGGTCAAGTAAAAACTCCGGAACATGGGATTATGGAAATGGAAAAGTCGCTCATTGGAAGATGAGCGGCTTTTGTTATCAGTGTGGAAAATGCCAGGGAGGAGAAGCAGGTAAAGGCGAGAGCCGAGGCGGTGTTTTCATCCTGATAGTTCCTGATAGAATGTTTATAACGATTTTCTAACATGGCTTGTGTAAAATCCGGCTCATTCGGAAGGAGAAAATCATGAAATGGCAGTGGAAACTCGGAAAATTCGCAGGGATCGATGTTTACATTCATACGACCTTCCTGCTTTTGATCGGATGGGTCGGTTATACGTATTGGCTGGAGCACCAGGATTGGGGCGAAGTGCTGATGGGCATTGTCTTCATCCTCACACTTTTTCTGTGCGTGATCCTGCATGAATACGGCCATGCATTGACGGCCCGCAAGTATGGCGTGAAGACCCGCGACATCACCATTTATCCGATTGGCGGTGTGGCGCGCCTGGAACGCATGCCGGAAAAACCCATCGAGGAGTTGTGGGTGGCGATCATGGGACCCGCCGTGAATATGGTCATTGCAGCGGGATTGTTTGCATATCTTTACCTGACCTCAAACCTGGTTCCGCTTAATCAGTTGACCGTCGCTTCGGGTAGTTTTCTCGAACGTATAATGGTGGTGAATATCACGCTGGTGTTGTTCAATCTGCTCCCCGCCTTCCCCATGGATGGCGGACGCGTACTGCGCGCCATCCTTGCCATGAACATGGATTACGTCCACGCAACGCAGATCGCCTCAAATGTGGGGCAGGGTTTTGCGTTCCTGATCGGGTTCATCGGCTTGTTTGGAAATCCCTTCCTGCTCTTCATCGCCTTCTTTGTTTGGATCGGCGCATCGCAGGAAGCCAGCATGGTGCAGATGAAGAACGCCATCAGCGGGATACCCGTTGGGCGCGCCATGCTGACAGAATATCAATTCCTCTCGCCTCGTGACCCGCTCTCGCGCATGGCGCAGTTGATGTTGGCAGGGTCGCAGCACGATTTCCCAGTCATAGATGAAGACCGCGTGGTCGGTGTCCTCACCCGCGATGACTTTCTCTCTGCGCTCACCCAGCATGGACAGAACATCGCCGTATCGGCTGTAATGAAAACAAATCTGCCCGAAGTGGATTCCTATGAAATGGTGGAGACTGCGTTGCAAAGAATTCAAGAATCGGGAGTGCCTGCCCTGCCCGTTACTCATACAGGGCGATTGGTTGGAATTGTCACTTCCGAAAACATCACTGAATATCTCATGATCCGCTCGGCGTTGAGAAGTGCAGCAGGTGGTATAAATGGGATATAAAAAATTCACAGACCCTAAAGGTTTTGAATGCCTTTAGGGTCTTATAGGAAAATATGAACTGGCATACCGTTGAAACCAAAACCGTGTTGGATGAGTTTTCTTCATCCCAAAGCACGGGGTTATCCGCGCAACAGGTTAACGAGCGCTCCGCCCAATACGGCGCAAACGAACTCATCGAACGCGGCGGGCGCACCGCATTGCAAATTCTATGGGAACAGATCACTGCCACAATGGTATTGATCCTCATTGGGGCGGCAGCGGTTGCAGGTTTTCTTGGCGACACAAAAAACACAGTCGCCATTCTTGCCATTGTCGTCCTGTACGCCTTCCTCGGTTTCATTCAGGAATACCGCGCAGAACAGGCAATAGCCGCTCTCAAGAAAATGTCCGTGCCGCATGTGCGGGTATTACGCGATGGACAGTTGCAGGAACTCTCCGCGCGCGACCTGCTGCCAGGCGACATCCTCCAACTGGAAACCGGCAACCTCATCCCTGCAGATTTGCGTCTACTGGAAGCCGTTAATTTGCGCATTCAGGAAGCCGCGCTCACAGGCGAATCTGAACCCATCGGCAAACATACCGCTGCGCTCTCCAATGATGACCTGCCCCTCGGCGACCGGCGCAACATGGCCTATATGGGGACCATCATCACGCAAGGACGCGGCTTGGCAGTCGTCGTTGCGACGGGAATGCAAACCGAACTCGGCAAGATCGCCGACCTCATTCAACAAGTCAAACAGGAGCAAACACCCCTTCAACGCCGGCTCGATGCGCTTGGCAAAACACTAGCCATTATTGGCGTGATCATCGCAGCGCTCATCTTTAGTCTTGGTGTGTGGCGGGGCAGCCAGATAGACGACATGCTTCTCACGGCAGTCAGCGTGGCAGTTGCCATCGTGCCGGAAGGTCTGCCCGCTGTTGTTACCATCACCCTTGCGCTTGGTGCACAACGCATGCTGAAACGCGAAGCGCTTATCCGCAAACTACCCGCCGTTGAAACTCTTGGCTCGGTCACAGTGATCTGCTCGGATAAAACCGGCACGCTCACTGAGAATCGGATGACTGTGGTGATGCTCGATGTGGCGGAACATGCGATTGACCTGACCGAACAAGTGGAACGCGACGGTACGCTTCGAGCCACCCGCGGGCTTGGCGCACCAGCCCAATCCTCTCTCTCGCTGGCAGCGATTGGCGGCACGCTTTGCAACGACGCCGAATTAATAGACATTGGCGATGACCGCTTCCGAACGCTCGGCGACCCGACCGAAGGCGCTCTTGTGGTTGCCGCCGCAAAAATGGGATATTGGAAATCGTCGCTGGATTCATCCTTTCCGCGCACTGCAGAACTCCCATTTGACTCGGAACGCAAACGCATGACCACCGTCCACCACCTTGACCGCTACGACCCGACCGTCCTTTCGGGTCTGGAGATCGGCGACAAACGTTACATCGCTTTCACCAAAGGCAGCGTGGATGGTCTGCTTGACATCACAAGTCATGTTTGGGTGGAGGGAAAGTCCGAGAAGCTGGATTCAAGCTGGCGGTCCAGAATTGAGGCGGCAAATGAACGTCTGGCAAAGAAAGGGATGCGCGTCCTTGCTGTCGGGTTCCGTCTGCTTCGTTCCATCCCTGAGATCATCGAAACCGACCTTGAACAGAATATTACGATGGTTGGGCTGTTCGGCATGATCGACCCGCCTCGCTCGGAGGTGCAGGACGCAGTGGCAACTTGCCGAGCCGCGGGCATCCGACCGGTGATGATCACCGGTGATCACCCGTTGACAGCACTCGAAATTGCACGTCAATTGGGCATCACAGAAAACGGGCGCGCGCTGGCTGGTGTTGAGATCGAAAAATTATCCTTCGATGAATTGAAACAAGTTGTGAACGAAGTCAGTGTTTTCGCGCGGGTCGCACCCGAACATAAACTGAAGATCGTGCAGGCATTGCAGGAGCAGGGACATATCGTGGCGATGACCGGCGACGGTGTGAACGACGCACCCGCGCTTCGCAAAGCGGACATCGGCGTAGCAATGGGGATCACTGGCACGGATGTTTCAAAGGAAGCGTCTGACCTGGTTTTGTTGAACGACAATTTTGCAACCATCGTGGTGGCTGTGCAGGAAGGGCGCACGATCTACGATAACATCCGCAAGTTCGTCCGCTTCAGCGTGGCGGGGAACATCGGCAAGGTTTTGGTGATGCTGCTTTCGCCGTTTTTAGGAAAGCCTTTGCCTTTACTGCCTTTGCAACTGCTCTGGCTCAACCTGATGACGGATGGTTTGCTTGGTTTGGGCATGGGCGTTGAAAACCCCGAACCGGATACCATGAAGCGCAAGCCATATGCTCCCGCCGAAGGCGTGTTCTCGCGCGGGGCAGGAGCGCAAACGATCTGGGTCGGTGTGCTGATCGGTGCGATCGCGCTTGGAATTGGCGCGTGGTATTTCTTTTCCCAAAACCTTGCCTGGCAGACGATGATCTTTACTGCTCTGGCATTTATGCAGGTCTTTCAGGCGCTATCCTCGCGTTCGGAAAAAGAATCCGCATTCAAAACTGGCGTGTTAAGCAATCCCCTGCTGGCAGGTATGATCCTATTGGTGGTCGTTTTGCAGGTGCTGGTGATCTACATCCCCGCGTTCGGCAACTTCTTTGAAGTCGTTCCGCTTGGTGCGTTTGATCTGATCATTGCGGCGGGAGCAGGTTTGATCGTGTTTGCAATGATGGAAGTGTTGAAAAAGGTAAAGAACGAGTAGTGGACAGAGAAGGTTATGAAACAGCCCGTCTGATGTCGAGACGGGCTGTTTTTAAATCATTATTCCCCGCCATAATTGGTACATCCCAAACCCAAACAACGCAATGGATGAGATGCCAAGCAATGCGCGGTTGACTCTCGGTCCAAGGCTCGACGCCGTTCCAAATACGATGATGATCGCCGCCAATGTCCCAATCATGGCGATGTAAAACCCTGTTAGAAAACTCATGCCATACATTGGTGTTGCACGCCAGCCCCGCACCAAAATAGGACCCGTTACCAGCGTCCAAAAAATGTAGGGACCCGGGCTGAGCGCGTTCATCAATGCGGCTTTGGGCAGTCCGCCGATTTTCGATTCGGGCTGCGCCGCGTTGACATCGAAATCACGCCAAGCCTTGAACGCGCAATACGCCAGATAGAGGATGAACAGTCCGCCGGCGATGTAGAGGAATCGTTCAAGCCAATTGGGGACCTGGCTCAATACCAGAACACACAACAGGATAATGGGCCCGTCGCTGACCAAAGGCGCGAGCGCTGCAATCAGAGTCCGCTTCCAGCCGCGGGTCAGGGATTGGGAGATCAGATACGTCTGAAACGGTCCGGGTTGTGAGGCGGCGGCAAGTCCAAAACCGAGACCTTGAAGAAGGTATATCCACATGGGGTCTATTCAAATACAAATTTGGTCGGGTTCTCGAAGAAGACTGTCCACGCCAGGCACTGACGCGGAGTAAATACGTACAAGCCGCCTTCATCCCATTGATTCGGCTCGGGCGCGTACCCGTCTTCCGCATACTTGAACCGATAGGCTTCAGAGAGTCGTTTGGCAAATTCGGGCGAGGGCTTTTCGGCGGGCACGGAAGTCCCTTCAAGAATGATCGCCTTTTGAGCATCCTCAAGGTTTACTGTGACGTAAGGGTTTTCGACAATATTCCTCGCGTGGCGGGTTTCAGGACTTCCGTCATAGTAAATTTTTCCGTCCAAATAAACCGCCCAGCGCGGCACAACATGCGGACGCCCGTTCGGGCGGACCGAACACATCCAGTAATGTTTGGATTCAGTGAGTTGTTTTTCGACGTATTCCCACGGAACTTCGGAAACCGGGTTATCCACATATCCCTTCGGTAATTTCGGACGAGAGGTCTTCGGCATGTTTATTCTCCCATTGCTTTTTTGACTGCTTCATATACATCCACAATTCCATAACCATAGGCGTAGTTGGGTGTGCCGTCGGAAAAACATCCCAATGAAGTGACACCTCTGTACGGCTGGGCCGTGTCAATGATCACCTGCTCGGTCGCTTCGATATCTCCGATCAAATCTGGCTGCGCTGACCAGATCAACGCCACCACGCCGACGAGATGTGGTCCCGCCATGGATGTACCGCTGTTCGGACCATATGTACCCTGCGGCAAGGCGGAGAAAATATCCACGCCGGGCGCCGCAATATCCGGCTTGATACGCCCCGACCCATCTGCGGTGACAGGTCCGCGGCTGCTGAATTCCGCCATATTCCCACGCTGGTCAACCGCACCGACGGAGAACACGGAATCGTACAAAGAGAGCGGAGAAACAACCATCTCACAGCTTGGCCCATCATTGCCCGTTGAAACCACCACAAATATCCCGGCATGGCGCAAATTCTCCGCTGCAAAGAGCAGGGCATTTGGGTCACACCCTTCGATGGGCGGGCAGCCCCATGAGTTATTCATCACATGCGCAGCTTTGGTCGGGTCGCCGTCGAGGAAAGGGTCGCCGCCAAGAGGAAACGGCGCAAGCATGAATTGCATACAATCAAGGTACAAGGCGGGATTGCCAAGATTGCGGTCCAAGTTCACACAGCCGATCCACTGCGCCTTGGGCGCGACCCCGATCCCGTTCGCGCCCAATATCGTTCCAAGCGTATGCGTGCCATGACCGCCTTCATCGTTCGGCTCGGTTGTGCCATCCCAAGGGTCGAACCAGTTGTAATCACCGCCCGTGAAAAAACCACGGTATTGTTTTTGGATCGCTGGATGATTCCCGTCCACGCCGGAATCGGATTGCCCAACAATGATTCCTTCGCCCTGCGCGCCAAACTCATCCCACACCTTGTCCGCGCCGATCATGGAGATATTCCACGCCACAGATTCCGCAGGCATGGTGAAAGGTCCTGGCTGAGGGGAATCTTCGGGAGCGGCGCGCAGGCGCGGGCTTGGAATGACGCGGTCCACTTCTGGGCGGGTCATCAAAAAGAAGCGCATCAATAATCCGCCATGTACTTCCATCGAATTCTGTAGATAATATGGCGTGTATTCCACACCAGCTTTATCAAGAACGTTTCGCAAAGGATATTGCGTTTTGGTCGCAAATTCGGTTAATTGCTCGTAAGCCGCAGATATACGCTTATCACGGTCGGAAATCCTCGCAATGTCGGAAATATCCGCCTGATCTTTGAAGATGATAAAGAGCCTGTCGCTGTAATTGCCTGGATTACCGAAGATGAAAAATATCGCAACAACGACCATCCAGACAACTCCAGAGCCTGCCCAGCCGACCGCCCGCCTCGTCCTCCCGCCGGAACCTGCTCCTGTTATCTGACGCAGGATCAACGCGCTGATGCTGATTCCCCAACCGAATAAAAGCACAATGCCAGCTGCCTTTGTCGCAAGATTAAGAATATCGCCAAGCAAAAAGGTCAGCTCGGTGGGGTCGAAGAATGCCAGTCCGGCAAATGCAAGCACACCAACCGCGGCACCCGCCGCCATACGCGAAGGTAGAAGAACTGAAACGGCAAAAGAGAACGCTGGAAGAATCACAACCAATATCAATTGGCTTCCGTCATAACCCAGCCCGGATGCAAGCAATGCCAGCAAGGCGCCCGCACCCACACCGTTCAATAAAACGTTTTCCGACTCATCCGAAAGCAAGACCGCCGTTAGGAAACCAAATGCCAACCCAGCCAGCAGGCTGAGAAAGGCATCGGCAAACGAGCCAAACGCCCCGTAGACAACCAGAGGCGAAACGCCGATCCCCGCGATCAACAATCCGAACGGAAGCGTTTCGCTATTCCAAGTCCATTGTTTTTTACGAAAGCGAATGACAACAAAAGACACAATCAATGCAATAAGGGTTTGCATGATCGAACCAAGTTGATCATTATTTGGACCGAGCGCGCGCAGGGAAAGGGCTGGAATTCCAACCAGTGAAGCGACAAACAACCCGAAATACCACGAAGTGAAGCGTTCGTCCTTGTTGAAACGCCAAAGCAGCCCTGCGATCAACGCCATACCAACCGCTTGAAATGCCAGTCCGATCACGCCTGCCAATGCCAGATTCTGCAAACTCAGAGATGCGATGGCAGTCTGTTCCATGGACCACAGAATAATGTGGTAGACGAACAGACAAAGCGGCATGGGAAGCGCAACCAGCAAAAAGAGAATCAGCGCGCCTGAATTTCTATTTTTTGGTTCAACGATCGGTGCGTTTTGCATGGGTTCTTCGATCATGGTTTTCCTCCAGAGTTCAATCAGCGGCGGCGCCGCTTTCAGATAACATCTCCTCGTCTTCCCGATGCGGCTGAACCTTGAAGATCTTAAACGCCCACTGCACAGCCGGACCAATCAACACGGCGAAGACCAGCGTGCCGATGCCTGCCGGCCCGCCCAGCAGCCAACCGACGATGAAAACTAAAATTTCCACCGAACCGCGCGCCATGCGCAGACTTAACTTCAATGTGCGGTGTAATGCCAGCATCAAACTATCGCGCGGGCCCGCACCCGCATTCACGCCAATGTATACGGCGCTGGCGACGCCCTGCGTCACTACGCCGCTCAACAGCATGGCGCTTTGCAAAAGAATATTTCCTTCTATTGAGGGGATGATCCACAACGCCAGATCGAGCCAGGGACCGATGCATAGAATATTCCCAAGTGTGCCCCAACCGATCTTTTCCTTCATAACCAGCGCAATTAACAGAACGGAAAAACCAACGATGACGGTTATGGTGCCTACACTCAAACTGGTAATATCTGCCAGCGCAACTTCAAACACGGACCATGTCCCTGTGCCGAGGTTCGCACGGATGGTCAATGCGATGGACAATCCATACAAAGCAAAACCGATCTGTATGACGAAAAAATCACGAATAAAAGTGTTCCAACGAACGGGTTTTAACATAGTTCTCCTTTGGCGTTCCGATGATACCAGATACCACGCACGCAATCGATGCTGTGATACACTCGCCGCATGGCACAAATCATCGAAACCAGCCGCGAAACATTTACCATAAGCACCGACCCCGTCCGTCTCGACTTGAGTGTCGTCCATGATTTTCTTTCACGCGCCTATTGGGCAAAGGGGCGTCCGCGTGAACGGACGGAAGATGCCATTAAACATTCTCTTGTCTTCGGTGTCTATGAAATCGAAAAACAGATCGGCTTTGCCCGCATCGTCACCGATTACAATATTGTCGCCTATCTCATGGATGTTTTCATCCATGAAGAGTATCGCGGGCTCGGTCTTGGCAAGTGGCTTGTACAAGCCGTCCTCGATCATCCCGACCTCAAACACGTCCGTCGCTGGCTGCTCGCCACCAGCGACGCACACGACTTGTATCGCAAGTTCGGTTTCCAAACCATCGAAGAGCCTGAAAACTGGATGCAGCGTCTGCGTCCCTTTCCGGGGGAATGACGAACATCCTTTTGGCAGCACAGGACTGTCTAAAGCTTCATCTTCGATTTCAAATGGCTTCGCAGTTTTACAGGTTTGACACTGCTCAAATCAATCCCCTTTGCGCCAATCATGTCAGCAAAGCGTTTCAGTCCGTTGGCAAGGGCGTCCGCGAAAGCGCCGTCTTTTGGGGCGTCGTCCTCCAGCCAAAAGCCGAGGATGTGAAGCGTGTTTGTCGCACGGTCTAATTTGGGGTCGAGGCGGGCAACCAAGTCGTCGCCGTATAGGATCGGCAGCGTGTAATACCCCCACTTGCGCTGGTGCGCGGGTTTGTACACTTCCCAGATGTAATCGAAATCGAAAACCTTCTTCGCCCGTCCCCGCGCGCTGACGATTTCCAACGGGGCAAGGAGCGTGACTTCCTCTTCGGTAGTGGGACCTTTCGGCTTCCAAATGTTCGGAACGCGCCCCGCTTCCAACTCGGACAGATAAGGCTGGTCGATGCTTCGGATAAGGAAGTTTTCCCTGAAGCCTTCCACGCGCACGCGAGTGATCTCCCCCTGCTCGATGAGTCTCTCGATGCGTTCGGACGCCTCCTTTGCCGGCACTTTGCGGTGGATGTATTCGCCAAAAGTTGTCTTCCACGAAGGTTCGCGCGCAATGCCATAAAAAGCAATGCTCTTTTTGCCGAGGTAGTCTTCCGCTTCCGTTTCGGGGGCGGCATAATCGAACTCGGCAGGCAGCACGCGCTCGCGCAGGTCGTAGATGCGGTCGAAGCCTTTGCGGTTGGTGATCATCACTTCGCCAATCAACCAGAGATAGAACAGCGTCACCGAGGTTTCCTTTCGCCCGCGATAACTCCACACTTTAACAGCATCGCCTTCGATGTCGCGGTTGCTGAGCGGACCTTTCTCGCGCAGTTCGTCCAATACAAATTGGATGACTTTTTTCGGTGGGTGAGTAAAGTGCTCCCAATACAACCCGCTCTCTTTACGGTGTTTCATGTGCAAACGCCAGTAAGGAAATTCATGCATGGGATACATCATCAACAAGCCGCCGTAATCGAAGGCTTTGCGTTTTTCATATGCCATCTTGTA
Source organism: uncultured Anaerolinea sp. (assembly GCA_964563315.1). Classification (GTDB taxonomy): domain Bacteria; phylum Chloroflexota; class Anaerolineae; order Anaerolineales; family Villigracilaceae; genus Villigracilis. The sequence goes on from CAZLWG010000005.1 coordinate 76,898, forward strand.
CAGCAGGTCTGGTTTGTAATCGAGGACGCGCCCGTACATGGCGATATCCTGACTGCGGGCGACCATGACAAGCGGGTCGAGCTGCAACGCTTGCATCTGGCGTAAAGCGGCTTCGGCGCCTGTCAAGCCCCGGTAGCGGCGACCAGGCCAAAGTCCTTGTGAGGCGAGTAGGAAACGGCGGTAGGTTAGTCTGGAAATGGAATCCATGAACGGGCACACCATTAAATTGAGATGGGTCAATCGGAGAAAATTTTAGAACTGATGTTCGATATTGTCAAGCATCTCTCTATTTGTCGATAAGCCTTAGAAAGACTTTGACAACACGAGGATCGAAATGTTTTCCGCTTTGTTCCCTGATGTATGCCATTGCTTTTTTCTTCGTCCATGCTTCGCGATAGGAGCGCGGGCTGTTGAGGGCATCCCAGACATCCACCACGGCAAAGATGCGCGCGGAGAGCGGTATCTGTTCCCCTTTAAGCCCATTGGGGTAGCCAGCGCCGTCCCATTTTTCGTGATGACAATAGGGAATCTCCAGTGCACGTCGCAGGTAGTGGACGGGATGAAGCATTTGAAAGGCAAGAGTGGGATGCTTGCGTATTTCCTCCCATTCTTTTTTCGTCAATTTACCTTTTTTGAGCAGGATGCGGTCTGGGATGCCCATCATGCCTATATCATGCAGGAGCGCCCCATGACGAATATGCTGGAGTTCGCTATCTTTGATTCCCATTGCTTTTGCAAGCACCATGGTGAGTTCTGTAACACGCTGGGTATGCCCCTCTGCTTCCTTTTCACGCAGATCCAACGCGCGAGACCAGCCTTCGATGGTAGCTTCGTAAGCAATAGCAAGTTCCATGTTGACGCGCTGGGTATTGTCGAACATTTGTGAATTATCTATGGTGATGGCAGCCTGCCCGGCAAGGGTTTCCAGAAATTCGAACCATTCCCTGCCCGGATTGAATTTCGAACGTCCGTAAACTTCCAAGACGCCTTTTACCTCTCCCTTGGCAATGAGAGGGGCGCAAATATAATCAACGAAATCCTCTTCCAACCAAAGGCGGTGAAAGGGAGCATTTCCACGAACGTCTTCGCGATTGGAGGCTCTGAGTATGCGGCGTTCCATGACACAGCGCCCTGCAAATTCGTCGTTCAAGTGGACTTCGGCGCCTTCAATATGGCTTGTAAGGAACCCCTGCCCTGCAGAGTACCGCAGGGTTTTATCGTAAGGATGGATCAACAAGACGGCGGCGGCATCCACATCCAATTGATCGAGAACATGCTTAAGCAGAATGTTCAGCGTGATGCGCAGGTCTAGGCTGGAGGTAATGGCTTTGTCAATTGCGCGGAGAGTCTGCAAGTGACGCAGGCGTCCGAAGGCTTCTTCGCGCAGGCGCGTCGAATGGATGGCTCCCGCAGCCTGTGAAGCGAAAAGCGAGAGGAGGCGTTCATCCGCCTTTGTAAATTTGCGCTCGGAATCGCCGACTTCATCAACGGTTAGAACACCGATCAGTTCTCCGCCGTAAAGCATGGGCACTTCCAGCACTGCACGCAAGGGAATCCCTTCATACTGGAGGGAACGCCCCTCCCATACGGAATAATCATCAATGCGAAGCGGAATTCGGGTTTGGGCAACACGTCCTGCCAGCCCTTCGCCCATTTTTAAGCGCGAGCCAATATTGGTGTAGGACTTTGTATTGACGGTAAGCCCCAGTTCATCTGTGGAGGGATCATACAGGTACATGCCGCTGGAATCGGAATCGAGCATTTTCCTCGCCGTATCCACAATTAATTGCAGCAACGTTTTCAAATCCATCTGTTCGGATAACGCCCGGCTGGTTTCATATAATGAAGCAAACTCCACGGCGCGGCGCGCTGTCTCGTCATATAACCGAGTGCGATGCAGTGTAGAGCCCGCGATTTCGACAAGGGAATGAAGGAGTTTCATCTGCTCCGGCGTGATCTGACGCGGCAATTTCACTGCCACGAACAACACCCCAACCGTTTCTATCCCGGCTCGGATCGGCAGGCATGCGCCGCCCCATCCATTGGGAATTCGATGATGGACAGAAGAGTGTGGAAATGATTCTTGCGCGAATTCAACAGACAAATAAGGTTGACCAGTCGAAAAGACCCTGCCGGGCAGACCTTCGCCAGGCTTGACAGGAACATCTTGAATGTGCGTGAACCAGCCTCGCGGTGATGTGACGCGTAATTCCCCCGTCTCAGGGTGATAAAGCAGGATCGCGCCCGTGTCCGTTCCCAAGGCAGAAAGCGTTCCATCCAAAACAACCGGCAGAGCCACCTCGAAACTTTGCACTGTACGCAGGGAAGTGGAGACTTGATAAAGTGATTCCAGTTCAAGGAGACGCTGTCGCAGCGCCTCCTCCATCTGCCTGCGATCGGTAATATCCTGAATGCTGCCTTTCATAGACAAAACCCGCCCGTCGGCATCCAGAGCCAATTCTCCTATGCCATGCACCCAGCGTTCAGCTCTGTCATTCTGGCGGATGATTCGATAATCCCTGTTGAACCTGCCGCGCTTTGCAATAATCTCCTCATTAAAATAACGAAACATCTCCTCCCGATCATCGGGGTGAACGAGATTGAGCCACCCCTCCACCGAATGATCGTAAGACTCGTCAACGCCAAAGATCTCGTCTAGAACGTCCGAACTTTTCCATATTCCCGTGGAAATGTCCAACATGTAACTGCCTAGTCCGGCAATGATCTGCGATTCTTTAAGTAATTTCTCGCCTTCGCGAAGCGCCTCCATTGCCCGGACCCGCTCGGTGACATCGCGCAGCATACCTTCGTGGTAGATGATATTCCCCGCCTCATCATGAACGTAATAGCCGTGATCCTCCACCCAGATCTCGAATCCGTCCTTTCGCCTCATCCGGTAGACTTCGATCTCTTCCTTGCCCGTATCCAGAATGTGGCTGCCTCTTTCTTCCGGCGAAAAATACAGTTCGTTCTTGATATCCACCTGAAGCATTTCATCTTTTGAAGAGTAACCGAACATCTTCACCATGGCAGGGTTGACATCCACAAACCTTCCATTATGGGTGCTTCGGTAGATGCCGTCCATCATGCCATCGAACAAGGAATGATAGCGCTCTTCCGATTCGCGCAGCGCTTCCTCTGCAAATTTCTGCGGGGTAATGTCGAGCATAACCCCTTCCAAATATTCAACCTGTCCCTCTTCATCGAACATCCCCGCACCCCACTCGTCCACCCAGCGCCATTCCCCCGATTTATGACGAATGCGATAGGTGATGTGAAAGTCTTTTTGGAACGGTGAAATGGCAATTACAACATCGTCCGGGTGGTAAAGATCAATAAAGCTGATTTCCCCATCCATGAACTCCTTTGCGGAATAACCCGTCAATTGCAAAACGGCGTCGTTGATGTATGTAATGGTGAACTTTTCATCATTGAGACATTGATAGATCACGGCAGGGACGTGCTCCGCAAGCATACGGAATCTGAGATCCCCCATCCTGGTTTGGCTGTGCCGCTGGACAGAGTCACTCACATCGTGGACGACACAGGCAAGAGCAGGTTCCCCATCCAAATCAATTGTGGAAATACTGACTTCAACCATTTGAGTTCCCCCAGTTGCACTTTTGGACAGAAACGCATGCCTGCCATGCCCCTCGTGGAAAATCTTCCGCCACTCAGCAGCCTGAGAGTCAGAAGATAATAAATGGATGTCGGTGAAGTAAAAACCGGCAAACTGTGCCAGGGTATAACCGTAGAAGGCTTCTGCCGCCGGATTTGCGTCCAGAATCTTTCCAGAAGAACTGTCAACAATGAGCATGACAGAATCGTGTTTCTTGAAAAATTCAAGAAACGAATCGCTTCTTTTAGAAGATTCTTCCGCCATCAGGCGCTCCTCGGTTTACAAAGGATTTCACAGGGTATGCACATTATAAAGATAAAAAGACCGATAATCGTAATGGATTATCGGTCTTTTTTCAGGCTTGGGGTCAATCGTCATTTAGGGAGGCGATCGCCCTCAACAGACCGAAAACCAGTACGCCGATCTTCAGCCCTTCCCCCGTGGTAAGGGCAGTTTCACGTTCGTTGCGTTCGGCGCGGCGCGAAAGAAGCAAGGCGGCAATGAGGCCCGTCAAGGCGCCGATCAACGCCCCGCCCAATATTATTCTGCTCTTGTTCATGGAGTAATCCTTTCAAAGAAAGCCTTGATGGTCTCCAGCCAACCGTTCAGGGCGAGGATGGGTTTGATCAGCATCTCCATCCCGCGTGTGACATACCCGCGCATTTTGTAAGCATAATCCTGTGCAATACTTGTGTAATGCGGCAAAGCTCCAAGCGCGCGCGCCATCAAATAGATAAGACCGAGAAGCAGCGCAAGAAAGATCAATCCTGCAATCATGATCGGAATGACAATCCAGATTGTGGATATTGCCGCCCAGCGCCCCACGTCGCCGCCGGATTTGAAAGTGGCAAGGCTGATCAGGACAATCATGCCGACGAAAATCAAGGCACTTATAACGACAGGCAGGATGATTTGCAGGTTGCGTTGTTTGCGATGTCGCAGATAAGAGTAGTGTTCGGGATGCGGAAGTTTGGCTTTCATCAAAGCTATTGTACCAAAATAAAAAGACCCCGAAAGTTTCATACAACCTCCGGGGTCTCTTCGATTTGATCTATCGCCTGTTTCTCAAAAACGTCGGGACATCGAGGTCGTCGTTGAGGTTGGGGGCGGGCTGCGATTTTACCTCGGAGGAGGAGCGGGGTTCCGCATTGACGCTCACGGATTCGCTGGGGCGTGTGAAAGGCGTCGAAACGGGAACAGGCTTCTCGGTGCGGGGGAGGCGTTCGAGGGCGCGCCGCGGGACTCCGCTGCGTTCGAATCCCGTCGCAATGACCGTGACGCGGATGTCGTCGCCCATGTCAGGATCAATGACCGCGCCAAAGATCATATTGACGTCGGGATGCGCCGTTTCACGGATGATGGCGGCGGCTTGGTTGACTTCGAAGAGGGTCATGTTTGGTCCGCCGGTGACGTTGAAGAGCACGCCGCGCGCGCCGTCAATGGTGATGTCCAACAGTTGGCTGGAAATGGCTTGCTCAGCGGCGGCTTTTGCACGGTCTTCACCAGAGCCGTGACCGACCGCCATAAGCGCCGCGCCGCCTTCGGACATGATGGCGCGGACGTCGGCAAAGTCGAGGTTGATCAAGCCGGGGATGGTGATCAACTCGGAGATGCCTTGAATGCCTTGATGCAGAACTTCATCCGCCATGCGGAAGGCATCTTGCAACGAGGATTTTTTATCCGCCAGTTGGAGCAAACGGTCGTTGGGGATGGAGATGAGGGTGTGCGCGTGTTCCTTCATTTTCGCAACACCCGTTTCAGCAGATTGCGCGCGCTTGCCGCCTTCAAAGGTGAAGGGACGAGTGACAACGCCGATGGTGAGCGCGCCGCATTCCTTGGCAACTTGCGCCACCACAGGCGCCGCGCCCGTGCCTGTGCCACCGCCCATGCCCGCCGTAACGAAGACCATGTCCGCGCCTTTCATCACGTTATAGAGTTCATCGGATGATTCTTCCGCGGCTTTACGCCCGACTTCGGGATCGCCGCCTGCGCCAAGTCCGCGAGTGATCTTGTCGCCGAGGCGCACACGGACAGGCGCCCGGGAAAGCGTCAGCGCTTGCGCATCTGAATTTGCGGAGATGAACTCAACGCCTTGAATGCCTTCTTCCATCATGCGGTTGACGGCATTTTGACCGGCGCCGCCAACTCCGATGACTTTGATGCGGGCAAAGGTTTCGTGTTGCAGGTTTCGTTTGTTCGTGTCCATTTGTTCCTCCTGGCAAGGAATATGCCAATCTTAAACGATAATGCGATTTTTTAACAGGGTATAAATGACCATTGTGATTCTTTTCTCATTGACTGCCATCATCCGGTTTCATCACCGTAATCATGAGACCAGAGTCAATCTTAAGGCAGCAATCGTTTTATCCAATTCTTTACGGCATCAAAATTCATGGATCTATCTCCTCTCGATCTGCGGCGTCGTTTCCCGCCGCTGGAAAGAGCAATATCCTGACCATGCATGGCAATTGCCCAATTCAACAATCCAACGCTGGTCGAATATGCGGGTGAATAAAGTTTATCCACAAGACCTTTAAGATTTTCGGGTCTTGCAGTTCGCACGGGTATTCCCAGCACTTCGCTTGCAACACGGTTGATGCCGGGCAGGGCGGCCGTGCCGCCTGTCAATACCATTCCAGCGGGGAGCAGTCCATCGTAGCCGGAACGTTTGATCTCCTGAAGAATCAGCCGGAACGTCTCTTCGATGCGCGCCTCAATGATGTGAGCCAAATCCTGGCGGTTGATGCGGACATCGTGATCTTCGCCGAACGGGCGGATGAGGAAAAATTCCTCGCTTCCAACATCGGACCTCACGGCATATCCCTGCTGTTTTTTAACTTCCTCCGCCTGTGCAATCGGCAGACGCAAGCCATGCGCAATATCCTGAGTGACGTGGTTGCCGCCCACGGCCAGCACCATCGTGTGCCATACATCGCCGTCCACATAGATCGCAAGGTCGGTTGTGCCACCGCCAATATCGCAGACAGCGACGCCCATCTCCCGTTCCTGCTCGGTCAACACCACTTCACCGGAAGCTAGCGGGTTGAGGACGAATTGCTGGATTTCAACTCCAGCCGCGCCCACGCATTGGCGAAGATTATCCACTGTGGCTGTGGCGGCGGTGATAATATGGGTTTCCACTTCAAGCTTGTAGCCGTGCATTCCAACAGGCGTCTTGACGCCTTCCTGTCCATCCACTGAGATGCCGCGTTGGATGACATGCACGATCTCGCGATCATGCGGAATGGCAATCGCCTGCGCTTGATCGAGCGCGCGAGCAAGATCGGAGACGTCTATGATGCCGCCGGGGATTCCTGCCGCGCCGCGGCTGTTCACGGACGACACATGCGCACCAGCAAGGCTGACCAATCCGGTTGTGATCTCCAAGCCGGATGTCCCTTCCGCTTTTTCAACCGAGCGCTTAATCGCCTGAGATGCAGCAGGCAGATCCACAATGATTCCCTTGCGAATGCCTTCAGACGGTTCGATGCCCACGCCGAGAATGCGGAGGTTCTTTTCATCCTCCACGCGCCCAACGAGGGTGCAAACCTTGGTCGTGCCTACATCAATGCCAACTACAATCTCATCCATCTTATTGTCCGCTGTCCACAAATAGTTCTTCTGTTGATTCGTCAACTTCGGCTTCCGCCAGGCGGTAGTATGGTCCATCGGGGTGAACCACACTGATGAATTCAGGAGTCTTGCCTTGTGATATCAATGAATCCACAAGCGATTGATATACGCGCATCTTCAAAGGCATATCGTGCGCGCTTTTGCCAAATGCAACCTGCCATCCGCGCGGATCAGTCCAGCCTAAACCGTCGGCAGAGGTAAAGATCATGGTCGTATTCGCAGGTACGAGCGGGGCGAGAGCGAGGACGGCATCCACCAGTTCGCGGGTCATGTATGGAGGCGGGCTGAGAGGATTATCCGAAGATGGAACGCCTGCGGGCGGCGCATCCTGTGCAATGACCGGAATAAGTCCTTCGACAAAACCACGCGGGACAAAGGCCACGCCGTTTTGATCTATCCACGTATAGCCTTCGCCTGCCTGCTGCCAAAAGATGAGCGGCTGACGCTCCACCACCGTGACGTAAACATGGTTCGGCAAATAGACACTGACTTCCGCCGAAAGCAATTCGGGATAGTTCATGAGCAGGCGTGCTTGAGCTACCTGCGGCTGGACGGTAAAAATGGATTGACCTGTGACGCCCAGCACGGAGGTGATCTCTTCCCTGCTCAGACGGTTGTTGCCAAGCACGGTTGCGCCTGGCACGTAAAAATAGGGGAGCGTGAGCGCAAGGTAAACGCCAATGCCAAGCAAAAGTGCAAATAGGAAGGATGTCAGCCTCCAATTGGCGTGGAAGCGCGGAATGGAAAATTTCGGTCGGTGCAGATGGATATCTGGCACGCCAAATAAAACGTTGAAGCGCCGACGTTTCTGCTGGCGCTGCGGCACAGCAGAAAGAGGAATTGTAGGCGTGCGCGAAGTGACTTTCACAACAGGCTTGATCGCTTGCGTCGTGATCTGCTCAAATTCCCGGTTGGCGCGTTCCGCTCGCCGGCGTCGGACGAGTTCGGCACGGGTCAAATTGCGTTTATCGCTCATGCCATCCTCCGGCGTTCAGTGTGGTCGCGCTGCGCCTTGCGTTGGAGCGCCAGTTCGATCAAACGATCCACAAGTTTTGAATATTCCAGCCCGCTTGCCTCCCAGAGTTTTGGGTACATGCTAATGGATGTAAAGCCAGGCAGGGTGTTCAATTCATTGAGATAAATCCGGTTTGTTTCCTTTTCGACAAAGAAATCAGCGCGTGCCATGCCGGCGCAGTCAATGGTTTTGTAGGCGCGGATGGCGTATTCGCGAATCTTTTCGGTCACTTCAGCGGACAGCGGTGCAGGGATGAGCAGACCGGATGTGCCGTCAATGTATTTCGATTCATAGGAGTAGAACTCGCGACTCGGCAGGACTTCACCGCATACGGATGCCTGCGGCTCTTCATTGCCCAGCACGCTCACTTCCACTTCATGCGCATTGCCCACCCCGTGTTCGATGAGGATGCGCCGGTCATAACGAGCCGCTTCCATCAATCCTTCGGCAAGATCGGAGCGCGAATTGCATTTGGTAATTCCGACCGATGATCCAAGGTTGGCCGGCTTGGTAAAGAGCGGGTATGCGCTCATCGCTTCGGCTTTTTCGATGACAGCGTTCATGTCAGTTTCGATCTCGCTCCGCAAGACAAGGATCGATTCGACGATTGGAATAGCATTCGCGCGCATCACATCCTTGAAGATGCCTTTGTCCATGCCTACGGAGGAGCCTGCCACACCTGCGCCGACGTAGGCGACATCCGCCATTTCGAACAAGCCCTGGATCGTGCCGTCTTCGCCGAACGGGCCGTGCAGGACGGGGAAGAAGACGTCTATTTTCGCCAGGGTCTCAAACTTCTCGCCTACTTTGGTGGAACGTAGAACAAACAGCGATTGGCGCGAAGCAGGCTCGGTCGGCGGAATGACGCGATCCAGATCATCCATGTCATTTTTTTCGAAGGCTTCCAGCGCGTCTGCGCCTGTTAGCCAGTTTCCATCGAGCGTGATGCCAATCTGAGTCACATCATACCGTTCGGGGTCGAGCACCGATAAAACGGAACGCGCAGACATCAGCGAAACATCATGTTCGCCTGAACGTCCGCCGAATAAAACTGCCACTCGTAGTTTCGTCATTTCGTTAAGCGTTCCATTCTCCGACAAGTTCAACTTCCAATTCCAGATTCACATTGAATCTTTCGAGCACGGTTCTTTGCACCACCTGAATCAAGGCGCGAATATCTTCCGCCTTTGTCTCGCCATGGTTGATGAAAAAATTTCCGTGCAGCGTGCTGATTTCAGCGTTGCCGATGCGCGCCCCTTTCAAACCCGCGGCTTCGATCAAACGCCCCGCATGATCGCCTTCAGGGTTCTTGAACATGGAGCCCATGCTCGCACCGGGCGGCTGCGTGGCTTTTCGGCGTTCGCTGAATTGTCCGATTTTAACAGACACTTCCTCTTTCGTTGAATTTTTTAACTTCAACAATGCGCTTAATATGATGCCCTTCATCTCGCCGCGTTTCAAAACGCTTGTGCGATAGCCATAACCCATTTGCTCGACCGACAAATTCCCGCGTCCGTTTTTCGTCAATACCTCAGCCCAGACCAGGTTGCCGTTCATATCGCCGCCAAACGCGCCCGCATTGCCGTACACCGCGCCGCCCACCGTACCGGGGACAGTGGCAGACCATTCGAGTCCGGACAGAGACTTTGATGCGCAGCGCTTCGCCAGATTTGCAATGACGACTCCCGCCTCACACCAGACGTGGGGCTGGTCGCCAGTCTCAAAGCGAACTTCCTTCGCTCGATTTAAAACCACCACGCCGCGAACGCCATTATCACTGACCAGTACATTCGACCCGCCGCCAAGGATGTAATACGGCAGGTCATGTTCCCAAATCAACTGCATGGCATCTGCAAGCTCATCAGCTGATTTGACCGTAACCATCACATCCGCAGGTCCGCCAATGCGCGCAGAGGTATATGGGGCAAGAGAAATATTCTCCTGCACGGCATCACCAAATTTCTGGCGCAATATATCAACAGCGGACATGATATTTTCCATAAGCATTTCGTCTAAGGTTTCTTCTCCAAATATTCGATCAACTTTTTCACAACCTTTGGTTCGATCTGCTCCTGTGATTTCACAGGCTGGGTCTCTTCTGTAAAGGTGTTCTCAAGATCGTCCTTTGCATGGACGAGGACCATCTTCAATGGCGGCAGGGCAATCACATCGGTCCGGATTTGAAGCGTTTGTTCCTGTCTTTCAGCCATGTCAACCTCACATTTCCTTCAATAGTTCCGTGTTGATCTGGTCTGCGTCACCGGCGGAAAGCACGATGACCACATCGCCTGAGCGCAGATTCCTTAACAGGTGTTTTTTTGTCTCTGCCACCGTACCGCTGAAGTGAGCCGAGGGGTGCGGCATGGCGCTGACGACTTCGGCGGAAGAGAAATTCTGTTTTGCTTCGCGCGAAGCATAAATTTCGGTGACCAACACTTCATCCGCGTCGGCAAAAGCGCGCGAAAATTCATAGAACAATGCCTGCGTGCGCGAATACGTGTGCGGCTGCCAAACAGCCCAAATACGATGATTGGGATAACGCGCTTTTGCACCTGCCAGCGTGGCGCGAATTTCCGTGGGATGATGGGCATAATCATCAACAAGAATCACGCCCTTGTGCTCGCCGCGGATTTCAAAACGGCGTCCCGTACCTTTGAATTGACCGAGCGCATCCGCCGCCGCCTGCAAGGAGAGTCCCATCGTTGCCGCAACAGACAATGCCGCAAGCGCATTGCGGACGTTATGTTCACCGGGCACTTGCAATGAAACATGGACCATATCGATGGATGCCATGTTCGTCATCGCGGAGAAATCGAAACCGCCGCGGTCATTCGGTTTTAATGTGCGCGCCTGCATCCATTGCGGGCTGTTGATGGTCATTTCGCCCTGCACGCTGTAGGAAACGACATTCAATCCTTTACGGCGCGCATGAGTCAACAACGTGATTGCGCCCTCATCTTCAGCACAAGCGATCAGCGTGCCATCGGGGGGAAGCAGGTCTATAAAACTTTGGAAGGCGGAATACATGTCATCGAAGGTTGGGAAGCAATCAGGATGATCGTGTTCGAGACTCGTCACAATTTCGATCCGAGGTTTCAAGCCGAGGAACATGCGGTCGTATTCATCCGCTTCGATCACGAACGCCTCACCCTGACCTGCATGTGCATTCACCTTCAGGTTTTCGAGGGTCCCGCCAACAATGAAAGATGGGTCGCGTTCCATCGCATAGAGCATCCATGCGATCATGGCAGTGGTGGTGGTCTTGCCGTGCGTTCCAGAGACAGCAATGCCGGTTTTATTCGACATCAATTGGCCAAGGAAATCGGAACGTTTGTAGACGGGAATACCGGCGCGCTTCGCCGCTTCGACCTCGGGATTGTCATCCTTGATCGCGGACGAACGCACAACCCAATCCGCTCCTGTCACATTGCGCGGATGATGACCGATGTAGATCGAAACGCCCACATTCTGTAAGGCCACGGCAAAATTGGAAAGCGTCTGGTCGGAGCCTGTCACTTCGTAGCCGCTCTCCTTGAGCAGACGCGCGATGGCAGAAAGCCCCGAACCCCCAATGCCGATGAAGTGAACGCGTGTCATGTATTAGCCTTTTCGCGATTAACCGTTAGATGTACACAACAATGATGAAAATGAGAATGATGATGACGGCAAAGTAGATGCCCGGTTCGCCCAGAAAGCGCGGAGGCATGTAAGTCATCATCCTTTCCACCGTTTCGACGATTTTAGGGTCCGTGGCGCGGCTGATGATATCGGGATAGGGATAATCCGCCACGTGGTTGTAATAGAGGACAGTCCCGGCGACCAAATACCCGTTGGAGCCGCCCAGCACTGCGCCAAAGAGGGCATCCTGCAATCTTTCACGCGCCGCCTTGGATGCCAGTCTTGCCAGGGAAACGGTTTGATATCCAAAATAGACCAATGCGACGGTGATAATGGTTCTGATCCAGAACAGCGACTTGGGGTCTTTCAAGTCGCGCACGAGTGGAATGTATTTCTCCAACAGAAGGTTTACCGCCAGTGCAGTCACCAGACTGAAAGCAACCAGCAATTCCTTTGCCCAGCCGCGCATGGCACCGATCACGGCAAAGAGAAGGACATACATCCAAAATATATAAACGATGCTCATCATGGGGTTTGCTCTCCTGCCAGTTCGACCAACTGGCTGGCGATCACATCCGCCGCGCGGGGGTTGGATAATTGTTTCATGGAAGTCCGCATGGCTTCCCGTTTATGTTCGTTCAACATGATATCCTTTATCACAGGTAATAGTTTATCTTCCAGCAGTTCATCCTGCAGGATGACCGCAGCATTATGCCCGGCAAGATAATCGGCGTTGACTTTTTGATAACGCCACGCATATGGGTAAGGCACAAGTACGGCAGGCAGACCGAAGAACGGATATTCGCCCAGCGTGGATGCGCCCGCACGCGAAAGGACAAGATCTGCCGCCGCCAGCGCAGCGCCCATATTATGAACATAGGGCATGGCATGATAACGCGCCTTCAAATCTGCAGGGAGGCGTCGGGATTTTTCTTCGATTGCCTGCCAGTCCAATGAGCCAGTGATATGAATCACTTGTGTGATTTCGAGCAGTTCAGTCAAATGATTCATCACGGCATTGTTGATGGAGCGCGCCCCTTTGCTCCCGCCGGTAACCAGCAGTACGGGTTTGACAGGATCAAGCCCAAAGTGTGAAGTCGCTTTTTCGCGGGACCAGGCCTCGAGGTCAGAGCGAAGCGGGTAGCCTGAGAGAATGATCCGCTTTGGGTCTTTGAAATAGCGTCTCGAGTCAGGCGCAGTCACGGTGATGACATCCGCAAAACGAGCAAGGAAGTTGAGCGCAAGACCGGGCTCGATATCCGGCACATACAACACGGTTGGAATTCGATTTCCGGCGACCGCCATTGGAGCGGCGACGTAACCACCGGTGAAGAACAGAACATCCGGTTTGAAAGTGTGGAGCAGACGGCGTGATTCGATCACGCCCCGCGTGAGCTTGGCAAGGTTGCCCGGCAGCGCGCGCAGGCCGACGCCATGCACTCCTGCCGCAGGCACGGACTGATACGGGATGCCCGCGCGAGTCACAAGTTCCTCTTCCATGCCGCCTTTACCGCCCACCCACAAGGTTTCAACGGTTGGATGTTTCTTCTTCAACGCTTCGAGAACGGCGAGCGCGGGATACACGCCTCCGCCCGTTCCCCCAGCGCAAATTAACAACCGCACTGTAAGACCTCCATTCTTCATCTGAAATTGTCGCGTCGCCTGCCTGACGCGATATGTTAAAAAGGATTCCCAATGCTGCAAGCGTGGTGACCAGGTTTGAGCCGCCCGCGCTGACGAACGGCAGGGCGTTTCCGGCAAACGGTAAAAGACCGACCATGACCGCCATGTTGACCAAAGCCTCCATGCCGATCCAAATGACGAGACCCGAAGCCAGCAGCGTGCCAAGCATGTCCGGCGCGCGGCGCGCAATGACCAATCCGCGCCAGACGAGAAATGAGTATAAGCCGATCAAAACCACTGCGCCAAACCAGCCAAGTTCCTCCACCACAACAGCAAAGATGCTGTCAGTGGGAGGCACAGGCAAACCGGTCACTTTTGAGAGCGACTTGCCAATGCCCACGCCAAACCAGCCGCCGTTGACAATCGCCTCGAACGAACGCCGGACATGATACGAAGCCTGCAACGGGTCTTTGAAACCCGCTACGAAATCGGTCACGCGCTCGCGCCCCGTCAGACTGACCGACGCCACCACCCACGCAGCGATCACGGCAATCACGAGCAATACGCCGATCTGTTTCAAGTCACCGCCTGCAAGGAAAAAAAGCAGACCTCCAAGCACCAGCACGGTTGCGGCGGCGCTCAAATCCGGCTGTTGATAGATCAAGCCGCCCACACTTCCAAGGATCACGCCCAATGGGATCAAACCAAGCGAAATATCCTGCAAGAACTGCCGCTTCGCGTACAGCCAAACGCCAAGATATAAAATCGAAACCAGCTTCGCCAATTCCGAAGGCTGCACAGAGCCGTCGAACACGGCGCGTTTTGCGTTGAAACGAATCTCGCTCATCAACAAAACGGCAATAAGCATGATGATGGTCACTGCCATGGCGGGTACAACCAGTCTGCGCCAGCGGTGATAATCGAAGAACGCCATGATCAAGGCGGCTGCCGCTCCCAACCCCAGCCACATCACCTGGCGGTTGAACATGTACATCGGGTCACCGTCGAATGCCGCGCGCGAAAAATCCCACGACGCGGAATACAACATCACCAACCCAAACACGATCAGCGCAATGACCGCCACCAACAACGGCATGTCGAAGCCGCGAATGAACCTGGCAGGGCTGTATGGATGTTCTTTTATGAAAGTTCCTGCACCCATTTTCGAAACGCTTCTCCTCTCTCGGCA
>CAZLWG010000006.1:0-88701 GCA_964563315.1 uncultured Anaerolinea sp.
TTGGCTTCCATATCATCCTGCCATTGTAAATCAATTCACGTTAATCCGAATAGGTGCTCTATTAATTTGCTTTCTACCTCGTTTTTGTATTTGTAAAGTTTTTGTTGTGCATACTTTTGGTGTGTGTCACTAACGAAACGAATATTTCGTTGCTCATCCTTAAGCACAAATGAAATTTGCTTAAGCTTCTCATCTACAATATCTATATTGGTTTTCGTCATGCTCGCTATATCTTCAGGCAATATTTCAAGCGACGAAAACGCAACTACAGCTAGAATTTCCGCAAGCAATTCATCATGCAAGTCAACATTTTGCCATTCGTATTCAAGCAATTTCGCTGCCTTCGCGGGAACATCCTCGAGCAATTCACCTTTTACTAGTCCAGACTGAATCAAGCGTCGAATACTTGCATATTGACCAGGATACCTAAACGTTTTATAGAGTTCAGTTACTTCGTCTTTTGAAAAAGCTAAATCCATTAAATTCTGATATGCCTCAGAAAATGTAAATGGCGACATCGGAAAAGTTTTATTCGCAATAAGCTCAAGTGTTTGTTTTGGAAGCTTTTCTGCATCCCCAGAGATCAAAAAACGAAATTCATCCCCGCGCCCTAAAGGAAGCAAATCAAGTATTAAGTCTCTAAAATTGGCATGGTGATCTGGAATTTCGCCCAAACCATCAACAACAAAATATATCTTTTTTCGAAATGACTTTGCCTTACGTTGCAGACTTGATTGTTTAAATCCCCATTCAATTCTGATATCCTTCTTTTCTAATTCATCGTCTTCTATCACCTTTTGGTTGAGAATCCACCATGCCTGTTCCAAAAGATTTGTACGTATTGAGTCTGGATCATAAGAAGATTGTGTTGCAGGTGTAATAAAAATTGAAATAGACAATTCAGGCGATTGTTTTGCAAATTGAGCCAACAACGTCGTTTTGCCAATCCCTTCTCGACCTTCTATAATGACAATGGAATACTTTTCGAATAATTGATGTATAGTATCGAGAAAGCTCTCACGTATAATTTCTTGTGGTGGTTCAATTGGAAAGTTTCTGCATATTCTTGTTGCATCCATGATTTCAATTTTGTCATTCATCGAATAATCCTCCTGTTACACAGCGACAATAACAACATCTGTGCCTGATTGGAACGCATGAACACATCGATCAAGCCCATCGTCGTGCGCGTTTTCCCTGTCCCGGTTGCCATGACGATCAGTGCTTTGCGCTTCCCATTGGCAAAGGCTTCCCCCACGCGGCGAATGGCTTCGTGCTGGTAGGAACGGTCAACGATTTCATTATTAATTTCTATCGAACTAAGCGGCTTCGCATTCTGGCGAATATAAAGCAGGTTCTCCAGATCTTCGCGTGTGAAGAATCCGAATACTTCCCGCTTGGGGGCATGTCCCACATCCACAAAATGGATTTCAAGCCCGTTGGCTAAAAATCCAAACGGACGGAAAGACTGGTGTTTTTCAATTTCAGTGACGTAATGCGTGAGTTGCGCTTCCGCCAGGCGGACATCCTCTGCCGTCTTCTTGGCTTCGACTACCGCTAAGACTTCCCTGTTCTCGCGATACAACGTGTAATCAGAAACCCCATTCCACGGCTCGGCATCGTAACCATCCACAGGGATTTCTTCCTTCACTTTGGAATGGTCGCGCAAGTACCAACCCGCCTGTTCCAATTGCGGGTCTATCATTTCCTTGCGGGTCATTTCCTCACTAATTCGGCGCAAAGCCCACCTCATGATTGGGATGGGTTCAATTATACGGCGAAAATGCACAAATCCAATGCCTTAAAACCATGCGGCAAAGCAAGCATGGTGATGTACAATCGAATTGTCGTTTTCTTTTTGTTCAGCCAAAGGAGAGAAAAATGATACAAGTCGAAAGTTCAGTCGTCATCCACAAGCCGCTGGCGGAGGTGTATGCCTTCGTTACAGACGGCGCGCATTCCACCGAATGGCAAGGCGGCGTGGTGTCGGTGGAAAACGAGGGACCGCCGAACACGGTCGGATCGAAGTTCACCGAAACCCGCAAATTCCTCGGCCAGGAAATGAAAACCACGTTGGAGATCACGGAGGTTGTGCTTAACGCGAAATGGGCTGCCAAAGTGGTCAAGGGACCCGTGCCGTATCAGGTGACAGTGACGTTCGAAGCGTCCGGCGAAGGCGCGAAAATGACCACCCGCGTGGAAGGCGAACCGACAGGGTTTTTCAAAATGGCGGAAGGGATGGTCGCCAGCCAGCTCGAAAAATCAATCGCAGAGGATGGTCAACGTTTGAAAAAGATATTGGAAGGCGGTTAATTTCACCTCCCCGAGATCAAGGACAGGGATGCCGACCGGTGTCCCTGTTTCATTTCCGCAAAGTGTCAAGTATGATCCTTAAAGGATGCGCCGCCTGCACACCCGCGCCATGCGATATCTGCATCCGGCAGGCTGCTCCCGTGGAAACCACCCCCGCCCCTTCCCGTCCTCTCTCACCTGCGGCGTCCATGCTGCCGAATTTTGAGGAGGATATATTCTCCCTGATCTTCGGCAGGACACCCAACTCCCCCACCTGCATCGAAAGATCATAATGTTCGGCATCGTAACCGAACGTGCCGGCCATTCCGCAGCAACCCGCTTCCATCACTTCGGCATCAAAACCAAAAAACTTCAACAGTTCAACCGTCGCGGAAAGCCCGGCGGGAAAGCCGTCATCGGCGAGTCCCTCCGCGCGCTGGTGGCAATGCGGTTGAAGAAGGACTTTTGTTTTTTTTCTTTTTTCTTCAATATGCTTTAATTTCCCCGAAGTGGCTATACGCAAAATAAATTCATCTGCCAACCAGACCCGCTTCACGAGGGATCCAATTTCCTCGCGGCAATCCGGCAACAAGGACGAATACTCATGTTTGAGACAATATATTTCGGGAGGTTCGCATCCGACCACGCTCAAGCCTGCCCCGCCATCCAACCGTTTTATCTCCGCCAAAACCTTCCGCGCGTGCTTTTGCGCTGCCCGGATAAATCCCTTCGAGAGCAGGGATGCGCCCGCTCCAATGACAGGCAATATCTTGACGTCGTACCCAAGCTCATTCAAGATCTCGATGGCAGCCTTCTCCACGTCCGGTTCGATGTAATGCGAAAAAACGTCGGACAGGAAAATGACCGAGTTTGCACAGCCGGTTTGCAGATCAGGTGTGAAGCGCGAATGTGAAAACAACGGAAACGGTCTCTCCACCGTTATTCCAGTCGCACGCGCGATCAACTTCCGCGACCAGTCCATCCGCATGAACAGATTCGCCAGCGGCGCAATCGGGCTCATCCATTTTGCAACCACGTGGAAATAACCAAACAAATAATCACGAATGGGACGACGATGAGTCCTGAAATATTCGTTCATGAAATCGTATTTCAATTTCGGCATGTCCACCCCGCTGGGGCACTCCGAAGTACAGCCCTTGCAGGCAAGGCAAAGGTCGAGGGCAGTAAACGTTGCTTTCAATATTTCATCGCGAGGAATCGATTCATTTTCCAACCGCAATGATATGAAACTGCGCAGTAAATTTGCCCTGCCCCGTGTGCTAAAAGCCTCGTCGCGTGTGGCTTGAAAAGACGGGCACATCACGCCGGTTGACTTACGGCAGACGCCCTGTCCATTGCATTGTTCGATCGCGCCCGCCAAGCCGCGCTCATGATCAAAATGCATGACTGGATTCCATGCCTCGGTCCGGTACTGTTCACCGTAACGCAAATGCATATCCATTGGCGGGGCATCGAACATCTTGGCGGGATTCAAAATGTTATGCGGGTCGGCGGCGCGTTTCAGCATCCGCATGGCTTCGGTCGTTTCGGTGCCGTAGGTCTTTTCGATCCATTCGCCTGCCACGATCCCATCGCCGTGCTCGCTGCTCATCGAGCCGCCCAAACTCATCACCAACGCGAACACCTGCTCGCCGATGCTCCGCAAGGCCCGCACACCTTCGCCTTTGTGCAAATTCAATATCGGGCGGATATGCAGGCAGCCTGCCGAGGCATGGGCGTAAATACCGCCTTCGGTATTATGAGCCGAGAGGATCTTCTCGACCTCGCGCACAAACTCACCCAGCCGTTCCACAGGCACAGCGCAATCCTCGATGAACGCAGCGGGGCGCGCCGACTGCGGGCGTGAATCCAAAATTCCCAGACCCATCTTGCGGACGCTCCAGACGCGGGCCTGCTCTTCGCTCGACTCGGCAACCGTCAGCACAGTGCCAATCTTCCGCACCGCCTCCTTCAACACCGACGGCTGGCTGCCGCTGAATTCGACCACCAACAACGCCAACGGATCTCCAGCCACCCACCCCATCTGACGCGCATAGGAGGGGACGCTCCGCGCCAGGCGCAGGATCATTTGCGGAATCAGTTCGATGGCGCTCGGCTTGAAGTCCAACAAACGCGGCACGTCGTCACAGGCAGATGCGATGCTTTCGTAGGCAAGCACACCCAGAACCGTATGCTCCGGCCTGGGTACAAGGTTGACCTTCAAGCGCCGCATGACTGCAAGTGTGCCTTCCGAGCCAGCCAGGAGATGCGCCAGGTTCCAACTTCCAGGCGCAAGGTTGGCGGGATAACCATCGCCAACCCATTGCGGCGGCTCAGAGGGACTCCAAGGAAGAAGGTAGTTCAACCGATACCCTGCAGAGTTACGCCAGGATTTGGGGGAATTCTGTTTTATGGCATCGGAATAATTAAGCCTGATCTCGTTGACTGCCGCAACGATTTTGGATGTTCGGGCATTTAAAAAGGGAACATCAGTTATTAACGCCTCGCCAAATCTTGCAAGGCTTCCATCTCCCAAAATCACATCAGCCTCGAGCAAATGGTCCGCAGACATGCCATATAAAATCGAATGCGCTCCCGTGGCATTGTTGCCGACCACACCGCCCATCGTAGCGCGTTCCGCCGAAGCAGGGTCGGGACCGTACATGAGCCCGTATTTTGCGGCAGCGCGATTCAAGTCCGCGAGGATGACGCCGGGCTCCACGACGGCGGAATGGGTTTTGGGATTAATCTCTATAATGGAATCGAGATAGCGCGAGCAGTCCAAAATCAGGGCTTCGCCAATGGCTTGTCCGCCCAGCGAAGAG
Organism: uncultured Anaerolinea sp.; assembly: GCA_964563315.1. GTDB lineage: Bacteria > Chloroflexota > Anaerolineae > Anaerolineales > Villigracilaceae > Villigracilis. Next base: position 5,118 of record CAZLWG010000006.1, read on the forward strand.
CCGGATCCACGCGGGAGGATGGGAATCTTGTATTTCGCCGCCAACTCGACTGCCGCCTGCAGGTCATCCTGTGTTTTTGGGATGGCAACTCCCAGCGGCTCGATCTGATACATTGACGCATCCGTGGAATATAAAACCCTGGAAGCCGGATCAAGCCGCAGGTCCCCGGTGAAGCGCTTTTTCAATTCGCCGAGAAAATCGGGAGAGAGTGTCATGTGGACATATCGCATCAGGTTACGTAATGAATGCCGGAGTCGATGATGTCATTTATGCGAGAAGAGCTTGTTCGCTTCGTCCAGATACAGAAAGAATTCATCCTTCATCAAAGATGCTGTTTTTGCATCTTTGGAATACAGATCGACCAATTCTTCGGGGTCGTTCTCAAGGTCGTACAATTCAAAGTTGTGTCCGGGCATTTCGTAATTGAGATAGACGATAAGTTTATGTTCCCGTTTCCGCATGGCGAAGACCGCCTTTTGAAGCGGGGCAAAAGCAGAGTTCTCCCATCCGATCATCGAGATGATGGGGCGGTCATCGTCAGGCTTGCCGCCAAACCCCGGGAGTATCCTTCCATCCATGTCCGAGGAGGGTTGTTTGTCCGTAAATGATAGGAGGGTCGGTAAAAGATCGATATTGCTCGTCAGGGAACGAACATCCTCGCGGACTCCCTGTCCGGGTGCATGGATGATCAACGGAATCCGCAGCACTGATTCGTACATAAAATGAGCGCCGTGCCCCAGGAAGCCACGCTCGAACAGCTCTCCATGGTCCGAGGTCAATATCAGGTAGCTGTTGTCCAAAACGCCCTCCTCGTCCAATCTCGAAATCAATTTCCCAAACTCGTCATCAACCTGCGCGATCAGCCTGTCGTAAAAGGTTCTTCGAGTCATTAGATATTCATCGTTCAGGCCATATGAAAAAGGATGTGACGGTTTCAAAGGCGATGCATATCCGTCTTCAAAAAGCTTCCGGTAATCATTGTGAGGGTGATAGGGGTCGTGCGGCGAGAACAAATGGACATAGGCAAAAAAAGGGTGGCGCCCCGAGGCAAGCTGAAGCAGTTCCGCACGCACACCCTCGTACACTTCTTCATTAGTGAAGGGAACGCCGCCCATCAACTCTGTCACGCCTTTTGGATAGCCCTCCACTGTAAGTCCTTCAGAATTATTGAACATACGGCTCTTATTCAAATACCCAATTATTGGCGAACCGGCGGCAAGGCGGTTTTCCTGCCCATCCATAGAAAGCAGGAAGTCATTTATCGCAATGGACGAAATTGCCCGATCCTTATCGAACAGCGCCATGACTGGGTTTTCCCTAACGAGGCTGTATGCAATCGGCGAAAGGAAACGGTCGATCTCCCGCGACGATTGCCCCAGCAGGTGATCTGCCCAAGCGTTCTGGGCAAAACCAAAACGGTGATAATCGGACGCAAGCAGTGCGAAGGGGTTATGTTCAGCAAACTCTGACCTCACCAATCCGCCGTAATTGATCGCACGATGTTTCCAGGGAAGCATCCCTGTCAACATGGAGGCAGTGCCGGTCGTGGTGAAATTGCCGCAGCTATAGTGGTTGTGATAGACCGTGGAGCGGTCCGCAAAGGCATCCATATTCGGGGTGGTGAGGCGCGGATACCCATGCAGGGACATGTGGCGGGCCGAGAGGGTATCCATCACGATAACGATGATGTTTGGGCGCCCGCTGTCTGCACGGATCGGGGAGAGATGCCTGGAAGCGGCAGCGCCTGCAAGGGTTACCCCTGCGATCTTCAAAAAATCTCGTCTCGATAGTTTTTTCATATGGCCTTCAGCCCAGATTCCGAAAGAACACAATCAAAAACGAAACGCCGCTCAGGAAAAGATAAACGTACAAGAAGATGGCAGCCCGCTCCGAAAACGCTTCGATGAAGGCGCGGAGCCGCCCGATCTTGGACAACAAAACCGCAAGAGGAATGCCGACAATTGCAACTGACATCCACCAAACAAGTTCACTTCTGGTAAATTCAACAGAATCTTCATACCCGCCAAACAGATACAACCGCAGCATGGCGCAAGCCAGAATGATGATCGAGATCAGTATCGTCCGCGCTTGAAATTCGCCCCGATTCTTGAATGCGAAAAAGATAATAAAGTCCAGAAACAAGACGCTTATCAGCAGAAGAGTACTGTCCGCAAGACATGAAAGAAAGGCATAGGCATAGATGGACACTATCTGCCCGGCAGACAGATAGAACACCCACGAAGGGAGATTGTAAAAAGAAACAAAAAGCGTCCAGGAATACACGGCAAAGACAATCACCGCAAAGACGCTCATGATCTGTTTTATGCCGGGGATGCGATCCAAAAGAATTCTGTTTATACCGGGAGACTGCTCGGACATGCGTTAAGCGTTCTTTGCCTTCCCCTGATTCGCCACCGCTGCCGCCTTCCTTGCGGCCTCTTCCGGGTCGCCGAGGTAATATTTATTAAGAGGCTTCAAATCTGCATCAAGCTCATAAACGAGCGGCAGTCCTGTTGGGATATTCAACCCGACAATATCCGCCTCGGACATATCGTCGAGATATTTCACCATGGCGCGGATCGAGTTGCCGTGCGCAACCACGAGCAGGCGCCTGCCCGATTTGATCTCCAGCGCAAGCGTGGAATTCCAGTAAGGTAGAACCCGCTCCAGGGTAATCTTAAGCGACTCGGTGGCTGGCAGCTGTCCGGGGGTCAATGAGGCGTAACGGCGGTCGAAACGCGGGTGACGCTCATCCTCCAAATCCAGCGCGGGCGGCGGGACATCATAACTGCGCCTCCAGATCTTTACCTGATCTTCCCCGTATTCTCTTGCAGTTTCGGCTTTGTTCAAACCCTGCAATGCGCCATAATGCCGCTCGTTCAACTGCCAGGCACGGATGACGGGAAGCCAATGCAGGTCCATCGCTTCCTGAATAATGTTCAAGGTCTTGATCGCCCGCTTTAAAACAGAAGTGTATGCGATGTCAAAGTCATAGCCTTCATCCTTCAACAACCTGCCCGCATCGGCGGCTTCGGTCATTCCAAGATCGGTCAGGTCTACGTCCGTCCAACCGGTAAAACGATTTTCGAGATTCCAAGTGCTTTGTCCATGACGGACAAAAACGAGTTTATGCATCGTACGCTCCTAAAAACTTTGTCCCACAAATTATAGCTCATGTCATTCGCTCATAGTAAAATCAGGGAATGCCCAACGAAGATGTCACCCCTGTTCGCAAACAATATCTGGATATAAAGAAACAACACCCCGATGCGATCGTTCTATTCCGCCTCGGCGATTTTTACGAAACCTTCGATGAAGACGCAGAGATCACCGCGCGCGAACTTGATATCGTCCTCACATCACGACCAGTAGGCGGCGGCGTGAGAGTGCCGCTTGCAGGTATTCCCTACCATGCCGTTGAAAATTATCTCTCGCGCCTGATCGAAAAAGGCTACCATGTTGCCATTGCAGAACAGATCGGCGAAGTGCCCGCAAAGGGGTTGGTCGAACGCAAAGTAGTGCGCGTGGTAACGCCGGGGACCGTGATAGAACCCGGGCTTTTGCCGGGGGATGCAAATAATTATCTCGCTTGCGTGATTTTGGATTCTTCCGCCTCACATTCAGGGACAATTGCTTCTGTCTCTTATACCGACGTCACCACTGGAGAATTCGCCGTCACAGAAGTACCGCTCGAAGCCCTGCGCGCCGAGTTGACCCGCCTGCATCCCGCCGAGATCATCCACCCTGACAATCAAACCCTGCCCGACGGCATTACGGGCCACCTGACTGCCTTGCCCGCATGGAAATTCGAGCCCGGTAAATGCAGCGAGGTTTTATCGACGCAATTCAAAACCTCCACTTTGGATGGATTCGGCTTGAAAGCACACAGCCTCTCCGTCCGGGCGACAGGCGCCGTCATTCAATACCTCAAAGAGACCCAGCCCGACGCGCTCAACCTGTTGAATTCACTCCGCTCCTACAGTCTGAACGAATTCATGACGCTGGATGCGCCCACCCGCCGAAATTTGGAACTGGATGAAACTTTACGGGGTGAGCGCAAAGGTTCCCTGCTGGGCACGCTCGACGCCACCATCACCCCGATGGGCAAACGCATGATCCACCAGTGGGTCAGCCAGCCTTTGCTTAACGTGGAGAGAATCAACAAACGTCAAAACGGCGTGGAATATTTCGTCCAAAACGGCATGGCACGGGCGGAATTACGTGAAGCCCTGAAACCCATTGCAGATTTGGAACGCCTTATCAACCGCGTGATTGCAGGGCAGGCACAGCCTCGGGATCTGGTGGCAATGCGGGCAACCTTCATGGAACTGCCGAAAGTAAAAGAAGTGCTCAATAAGCAGGAGTCAGTAAACAATGATTGGATTGCCTGCGAAGAAGAACTCTTCTTGCTGCAAAGCTCAATCGATGATGACCCGCCCGCCACACTTCAAAATACGGGTGTTATTCGCACAGGATATTCACAGGAACTCGATTCGGTCATGGATGCCTCCAAGTATGCGCGGGATTGGATTGCCAATCTCGAATCGGTGGAGCGCGGGAAGACAGGCATCAAGACCCTCAAAGTCGGTTACAACAAGGTCTTCGGGTATTACATCGAAATTTCGCGAGGCGCGGCAGATAAAGCTCCTGAAAACTACATCCGCAAACAGACGCTGGTCAATGCGGAGCGGTTCATCACGCCGGAGATGAAGGAATACGAAACTCTTGTCTTGAACGCGGAAGAGCGTATCAAAGAAATCGAAACGCGGTTGTTCAGGGAAGTATGCGCCGATCTTGCGAAGGCAGCAAACAAGATCCTTGCCACGGCCAGAGCCATTGCGGAGTTGGATGTGCTCTCCGCTCTCGGCGAAGTGGCGGCTTTGAACGGGTACACCAAGCCTGAAGTCCATGAAGGAAGCGGGCTGGAAATTCACGAAGGGCGGCATCCGGTTGTGGAGCAATGGTTAAAGGCGGAGCGTTACATCCCCAACGATGTCGTTTTCGAAAAAGGGGAGATCGTGCGCGTCATCACGGGACCGAACATGAGCGGTAAATCCACGTACCTGCGGCAGACCGCGTTGATCGTGTTGATGGCGCAGATGGGTTCGTTCGTGCCAGCGGCTTCGGCAAAGATCGGAATGGTGGATCGCATCTTCACCCGCATCGGTGCGCAGGATGAAATTCACGCGGGGCAATCCACGTTCATGGTGGAGATGGTGGAGGCGGCGAATATTTTGCATCACGCCACTTCTCGCAGTTTGCTGATTTTGGATGAGATTGGGCGCGGCACTTCGACGTATGACGGGCTTTCGATTGCGTGGGGAATCATCGAGCATGTTCACAATCATCCGCATCTGCGCGCGAAGACCCTGTTTGCCACGCACTATCACGAACTGACGCAACTTGCCGATTTGCTGCCCGGCGTGCGCAATTACAACGTGGCGGTCAGCGAAGCGGATAACAAGGTCGTCTTCCTGCATAAGATCATCTCCGGCGGCGCGGATCGTTCCTATGGAATCCATGTAGCCCAATTGGCGGGGCTTCCATCTCCAGTCATTCAACGCGCCAATGAGATCATGGAAGAACTCGAAAGATCGCCGGCGCGCGGCGTGAGCATCAACCCACAGGCGGCGCAACAGGCGGCGTTGTTCCCTGAAACCAGTCCATTATTGGACGACCTGAAGAGATTGGATGTCAACTCGCTCTCGCCCATCGAAGCGCTGAACAAACTATTCGAATGGCAGAAGAAATTTACGAAATAACCATGCAAAAACGAAAATTGAATCCCGATAAAGCAAGCATTCTAATTCTTCTTGCGGCGGTCCTTTTCGGCGCTTTATTCCGCCTCATGCCAGCTTGGCTGGCGGGGTTTCCCATCAACGACGGCGGGCTCTTTCATTCGATGATTGCGGACATTCAAGCCAACCGATATCTCCCTCCGCTCTTCACCTCCTACAACCACGCACACATCCCCTTTGCATACCCGCCGCTTGGGCTTTATCTGGGCGCGCTCATCAGTGATCTATTCAACATCCCAATCACGGAAATTCTGCGATGGCTTCCGGGAATTATCAACAGCTTGTGCATCCCCGCCCTGTATCTGCTTGCCAGGGAAATCTTAAACAACAAATTGACTGCGTCCGTTTCGGCGCTGGTTTTCGCGCTCGTCCCTCATATGACGGATTGGTTCTCCATGGGCGGCGGCATTACGCGCAGCTTGGGCGGCTTGTTCATGCTGTTGACTCTCGTCCATACCCACAGAGTCTTTGCACATGGGGATCGCAAAGGCGTTCTCCCTGCTGCAATATTCGGCGGCCTCGCCACGCTCAGCCACACGGAAGCGCCGGTTTACACCATTGCAATTGCAGTGCTCTTCTGGCTGATGAAATCACGCACCGGGAAAGGGGTTTTCCTGGGAGCGCAAATCGCGCTTGGGGTGTTCATTCTGGCAGGCGGCTGGTTTGCATGGATCATCTATTCCCATGGCATGGCTCCATTCGAATCCGCATTTCAGACGGGGCTGCATTCAAACACGTCCTTCTTAAGAATCCTGAACATTGATTTTCTCACCGAAGAACATTTTGTCGATCTGCTTGGGGTGTTGGGGCTGCTTGGAATTGTTTTTCTCGCCGTTAAAGGTGATTATTTAATTCCCGTCATGCTGCTTGTCATTTTTCTTGTCCAGCCAAGGAGCGCCCACACTGTCGGAAATATCCCGCTTGCCATCGCCGCCGGATATTTCACAGCAAATATTCTATATCCAGCATTTCAAAACTCAAGAACAATGCAGTTTGGCGCGCCGGTCATCCTCCTCGTTATTGCCCCATTCATATTCAGCAATTCGGTCTTTCATGGTCTCGTCCTGTCACAAAAACATGCGCCAAAAGCCGAACGCGACGCCATGGAATGGATCAGGGAAAACACACCGCCCGACGCAACGTTCCTGGTCGTCACCGGCGAGCCAAATCCATTTTGCGACTCTGTTGGAGAATGGTTTCCCGCTCTGACGAAAAGGAAAAGTATTGCCACCCTGCAGGGGCGCGAATGGACGCTGGGCAACGGATTCAACGACTTCATCCGAAGCGCCGGCAAAATACAATCATGTCTCGATCTGGGATTGGGATGCCTTGAAAAGGAAGCCGAGATTTTGGGCGGCATTCCCGACTACATTTACGCCTCGCACAACCCGACAACTGTCCACTGCGAACCGACGGAGTCCACGCCGGATACTATTCGCCTGCTACTATCAGATCTTCAAGCTTCAGCCGAATATACGGACATTCACCGGACTGATTCTGCTGTTATCTTCGAAAGAAGGTAACCGGAAAACATATGTCATACAACCTCCGTCCTTCCGCTCCTGACCGACGCAAGAATCACGAACGTAGTCCAGATTAGCAATTCCGTTTCCATCAATAAACTGAAGCTGAGATTGGCAAAAAACACATAAATCGAAAATATCAAGGGAAACGAAAATAATAATCTTCGTTTTTCGATGAACTGTGCCGCCCAACGCACGGACTCCCGTAGGTAGACGGCGAGAAACATTACCAGCCCTGCAACACCGAGGTTTAACAGAATATCCAGAAAGCCGTTATCTCCGATCATTACGGGGTATCCCCATTTAACCACCTCCTGGGTCGCCAAACGGAAGGACAACTCCGCCCAGATCGTGCCAAAGCCATGTCCAACCCATGGCGACTGCACTACCGAAGTTTGAAGCAGGTGAGACCATAAAGGCAGCCGGCCCGTCAGGGTTGGGGTGCGGTTAAACAGCCCAAATACAAAATCGAGATTAAATAAAACCAATGCCAGCACAAGGAACGAAACGCCTGCCAGAATTAGATAGTGGACGCTTTTCAACCGCGCCGAAAATTTGATCCACAGCCATGAAACAAGCAAACATAAATGAAGGATGACCGCAAGAATGTACCCCGCTGCCGAGTCGGTCTTCATCAGCATGAACATGGACACGGCATAAACGACTGCCGCGCTCAAAATACCCGGCTTGTTTTTTTGCGCCAAGGAATCTGCAAATCCAAGCAAAAACACAACGGAAAAAAGCGGGAGCAAATTGCCGAGGTGGTTCTTATGCCAGAACAGCCCGCGCCATGCGCCATTGTAGGGAGGGTTCAAGTCCGTACCCAGATGAGGAAACACGGCGATAAACAAACAACTCAATCCGACCATGACAACGCCGAGCCGGAACAATATTCTCAGAAAGCCATCCAATGAATAACGCGAACCAACCACGAAGGCTGAAATCGTCGCAAAGACAAAGATGGATGCTCTATGGAACGTCACAGACTGCGAACTCGACCAGAGAATCGAAGCCGTTGAAAAAACAACAAACACGATAATGAGGGTTTTTTTTTGGATACTGGACCAAAACTTTGAAACATCCTGTTGTTTAAAAAGCAAATAAGCCGCCGAAAACAAAACAGGGAACCATAAAACAACCTCCAGCCACGCCACACCAGTAAACAGCGTTGTGCTGGGATAGAGGGTCCAAAACACAAAAGAGCGCAGGTTTATCAGAAAGAAAAACATGGCCAAAAACACCCCACTGGCAAAACGTTCAAAGAAATTCGTTTGGCTGTTCATTTAGTAAGCACCCTTTCCAATAAATACCACCCAGATCGTCCTAAGCAATATTTGTATATCCAAAAATATCGAATAATTCTGAATGTAATAAAGATCATCCTCGGTGTGCAGATGCATGGGTTTATCACTGCGCCCATTCACCTGCCACCAACCGGTGATGCCGGGCGGCACTGCAAAGCGTTTTCTCTGCCATGGCTGATATTTTTCCACGAGCGAAGGCAGTTCCGGACGCGGACCCACCAAACTCATGTCGCCGCGAAGGACGTTAAACAGTTGAGGCAATTCATCGAGACTTAACCGACGGAGGAAACGCCCGACTCTTGTAACGCGGGAGTCCTCTTTTGATTTGTGTATCACATTGCCAGACTCATCGCGCTTCGCCACCTGACCTTGAACCTGCTCGGCATCCCTGACCATTGTCCTGAATTTGAGCATTTCGAACAGATGCCCATTCTCCCCCGCCCGCTTTTGGCGAAACAGGACAGGAGCACCGTCATCAAGATAAACCAGCAGTGCGGACAACGCCATGAGAGGCAAGGCAGGCAACAGCGCGGCGAGAGCGAAGACCACGTCAAAGGCGCGTTTTATCATGCGCTGATAGTCGTTGATCGCAGAGGCGCGCAGATCCAACATGGGTATCCCGGCAAAATCTTCGATATCCGTTTTATATAACGCCAAATCGAAGAAGCCAAGCGCCACCCATACCCTCACGGGGAGGTCTTCGAGTTTTTGCACGATATCGCTCATTTGATGATATTCCGAATGGGGAAGAGCGATCACAACCTCATTGATCTGATGCCTGCCGACAAGCTCACGAATGTTCCCACTGTCGCCTATCAATGCCGGAGCGTCTCCGTGCTCAGACGGATTATCCACAAAACCGATGCATTCAAGGTTCGGCGCTTCGGCAAGCTTCATATGATCGCGCACGTTCTGCGCCAATGGCCCGGAACCAACGATCAAGATCCGCCGCGGTTTGTCGGTAAAAACCGTTTGTGTCCTGAAATAATAACGGATGAGCGCGCGCCAGAAAAAATGAAGAACATAAACCAGCAAAACAAACAGAAGAAACTGCGCACGGGAAACATCGCGATATGAAAAATACAAAACACCCGCAGCGGATACCGACGCGATCGATGCCCCCAGCGTCAAGGCGGTAAATTCATCTACGATGCGTAAATATTTTCTGCCGTCGTAAATCGACAAAGAAGAATAGACCAGCACCCATATCACAGGAAACACCAGATACAAAGAGGGCGGCACGATAATGGTACCTGGAATTGGAGTGATGGAGGAGAGGTGATTCAACCATGGGCGCAGCCATGCGGCGAGCCATAGAGAAAATGATACTGTGGCACCATCCAGAAGCATGGAAAAAAGCGCAAGATTAATCGAGAAACGGCGAAGCATAAATTGACAGCAGCAAGATTCTCAAAAGCACTTACAAGGGCGGCAAGGCATCCTTATCCCAACCGCCATACATGATCAAAGACTTGGTCAAGCCAAAGAGCTTCTCTTCATAAAGCGAAGCTCCTGGAAAAAGCCGGGCAAATTCACTCCTGCTAAGAAGCTGGATGCTCTTAACTATCTGGCGCGCCTTTATTCTGTCTTTCGTTTTAGAAAACCACCCCAGGTCAAAATTCACCATCAGCCAGACTCTCAGTGAGATTGGAAGAAATTGAAAAAGCGGAAATAGAAAATGGGGCTCAAGAGGAAAATACTTATTGGGGGTCTGGATAAAATATACTCGTCCGACACGACGAATTTCTTCTGCCATGTGCGCCTGGTCTGAAAACCCTCCAACGTGTTCGATCACTGAATTGGAAAATACCACGTCGAAACTTTTATCGGGATAGCAAAGCTTGCGGGCATCGCCGACAACACTTACAAAATTTGGGAGTGAGACCGGCAAAACATTCATATTCATCAGTACAATTTTTACACCATTAATGTCGGATAAGCCTGTTAATTGCCAATAATTTTCAGTTCCGCCAACGTCAAGTATTCGGATAGGTTTCTCAAGCGTTTCAATCAAATGTTCAAAAAAAGCCGCTCGCTTTTTTCTTAGTTTCGCCGCGAGGGAATCGCTTCTTCGATTGTCTGCAATGCGTTCAAACAGGGTAGGCATCTCAGGCGTCTCCTATGCATAATTGATATTCATTTTATCGAAGAAATCCCAACAAATCTGCAACTGCAAGAAAAATAAAGCGTGAATTATGATAGAAATAACGTCTCCACAAGCGGCGTGGTTCGGTCAGAAGGCGGAAGAGCCATTCCAAACCCAGGTGCTGGATCCAAAGGGGTGCCTGCGATTTCAGCCCAGCATGGAAATCGAAAGCTGCGCCCACGCCAAGCATAACAGCATTGATCCTGTCGCGGTGCTCCGCCATCCATATCTCCTGCCTGGGGCACCCAAGGCCCACAAAAAGAATCCGCGCGCCCGAACGATTGATGGCATCGATGTGCGCTTCATCCTCTTCACGGGTTAATGCGCGGAATGGAGGACTATAAGAATACACTATCTTCAGTGCGTCGAAGCGAGCATTCATTTTATCAACGAGGGTGCCTAACACTTGAGGAGAGCTACCATAAAACCCGACCGGGATGCCTTCTTTCGCCGCAGATTCAAGCACATGCAGCATGAGGGTTGGCCCGTACACACGCTGTTGCCTTTTCGCGCCTTTCAAGCGCATCATCCATACAAGAGGCATGCCGTCGGGCGTAACGAGGTCGGCGCCATCGACAACTTGGGAAAAACCAAACGAGTCATAAGCTTCCATTAACATATGAACATTGGCATGACAGATGTAACGGCTTTCTCCAACGTGCGACCAATGAAGCACTTGTCGTGCAACAGATGTGTAATCCACAGGATCAACCCGAATTTTGATGACCGACATCACTACTTCCTTATCAATGCCTTATATGTTCCGGTCAGTATCTTAAAACATTGATCTTGCGTATATTTTTCCTGACAAAGATCAAACCCGTTCCTTCCCATCTCTTCCGCTTCAACAGGGTGGTTCCATAACCATGATGCTTTATCTGCAAGGTTTTGGGGGTCTCCTACTTCAAAAAGCAATCCCGTATGTTTATCAGCCACTAATTCCGGCGCAACTCCAATATCGGATGCAATCACAGGAACACCCCTTGAATACGCTTCGATGATAACCATGCCAAAAGTCTCGTAATAACCTTCCGAAGGCATGATGAGAAAGCTGGCATCTGCAATCAAGTCAGATAATTCACTTTCGCTCATCTTCTCGACGAATTCAACATGTCGCATATTATTTTGGAGAACAAACGTTTTAGCCCATTCCTCCAGTTGCCCGCTGCCGCGGATTTTTAATGGAATATCGACCACTTGCCAAGCTTTCAGAAGGTTCGCTATCCCCTTCTCAGGAGACAAACGCCCAATGAAGACGGCATAGCTTTTCTTTTTGTAACGATTTTCGCGCACGTCTGTCCGAGCCACAAAATGAGGCATGACAACAAGCTTATCTTCTGGAAAGCCGGCCTGCAAAAAAAGATCGCGATAAAAAAAAGTCGAGCAAAAGAATATATCAATTTTTGTTTGCCATGTGCGTAACAAGCGGTGAAGAGTCAACATGGAGGCAACAACAGCGGTATGCAAGTGCGATCCATGATAGCATGCATTCAGAACGCTAGGCAAGGGGGGGGTTTTACCAATACACTCAAGACATAGTTTTCCATTTCGGTAGAAACTTGCAGCGGGGCAAATCAGCCTTTGATTATCCAGAGTTTGCACAACCGGAATGCTCAGATCCTGACACGCATAATATGCAGAAGGGGAAATCAAGGGGAACGTATTGTGAAAGTGGACAAGGTCAGGCTTTACCTCGCGGAGAACATGCTTCAAACGCTGATAAGATGAATATGACCAAAGTGTTTGAGCGACGACAGACGCCCTATTCATACCGAAAATTTTGTCATTGTATTCAAGATATTCTTCCACTTCATAACCCCGCGAACGAAGAAGGGCGGTTTCCGCCAAGAAGACAGTATCCTCCCCGCCTGACTGAGTGTAAAAGTTATGGACTTTTAGTATTCTCATTAATGATCTATTCTTTCCGTAGAGAGTCCATAGATGGCTTTTCGCTAAATATATTAGAACTTGTGTCAAAATACCTTTGTTAGGCAAAAACCCAAAATTTACAAGGAAATTTGCCAATTTGAGGTACTTTAACCGTTTTTGAGATGACTTCTAGTCAATCTTGTTTTTTCTCGCTCAGCCGGGTAAATAAAGTCACTACCAGTCAAGATCCCATTGCAAATTACATCCAGGCCCAATGAGCGGCCAGGCAATAATTCTTCCAGATCTCCTATGCTCAGCCGATAGGGCGGATTTTTTTTTGTCGGCTCAATGAACTTCAAAGGTATCATTCTTCTAAAGAAGAAGTGGTATGCATACCTGCGTGCGCGTTGTCTTTTTTCTTCGCTCATCTTCTCATTCATAGGCATTTGATCAAGAAGGGCAAAGTATTCATCCACAGATGACGCATCAAGTGTGATACCTTTGTTTCTAATCCACGCCTCACCGGCAACCACAACCGGAATTCCCATGCTTGTTAATTCCACCCCTGTTTTTGTGCCGTAAATTATGGCGGAATCGCATTGAGACATCGCGGCATATGTGCTGACGTGGCTTTCAGGCGGAATAACAAAAACATTTTCAGGCAGATCGGGAAAGGCTTTCTTTATTTCCTCTGTTATCGACTGCCTGGCGGGAAACGCGCCGTGAATCTCAGCCGGATGAGTTCGTATGAGAAGATTTAGTTCAGGGCGGTTGGCAAAATACTTGATCGTCTGCAAAACCCACTCCACCATGTTTGGAAACGCGTTCACTGGATAATGAAGTTGAGCATCCCAAAGCACATTCGTCAACATTCCAATGCACGGCTTGGAAAAATCAATGCCGATCTCATTTTCGATCTCAGCAAGATCAAAATTGGGTCGGTCATGAAACCAGATCCAATCCTGTGAACCCTGCCATCGGCTTTTCAAATACACCGCCAATTCATCCTCAATTTTACTGCTCCATTCGATACCCTCCCATTTCCCGACAGGTTCCGACATCAAGGTGTGATGATAAGTATCGGTATGACTGAAGATAAAGCACTGCTTTCTATAGGCGGGGTTCCAATTGACCACTCGAACATTCTCCCGACGGGCAACCTCGCCAATCAGTCCTTGTGGGACATAAATGCCGTGATGAAAAACTACTGCATGAAAGTTAAACTTTCTTAGGAGGTTACGGACAGCAAATGTGGACAACAATGCAGCTTTAAAATATCTCCGCAGAATTTGATTCGCATATGGCTCTCCATCCAAATCACAACGCCCATAGAACCTAAGCGCACCTGCCCAGGCATGTTCTCCCACAGCACAGCCATCAAATTTGTAACCCAAGATGTGGTCTATAGCCGTCTCCAATGCTATTTTTTCGACTTCCTGGATTTCATCTTTCGTCACCAATTCACTGTAACTGTGCAGCATAACGCCGAGTGATTCAAACATATCACGCGCCGGCAGATAACAATGGCGACATACGTCTGCTTGAGGTCCATCTCTCGCGAACCGCTCTTCCTGAGGATACCATGTATACTCGCAGGCCATACATGCGGTTAGAAAAGAGTCGCAAAGAAGGACATGAATCTCCGCACCGCGCAGAGTCAAAGCAGCAGCAAGCATGCTTTCAAGAGTTGTGCCAGAAAAATACTGCCCAATGCTTGTGCCGATCAATATTTTTGGACCCTGCTTCGAAGAGTTAATTGCCGCATGCCACACCCCGCGGTTTCCTTCGATAATCGAAGCCCAATCCGGGTGTCCGTTCGTTCTCGACGCATACCACTTTTTAAACAACTTGACCTGTCTGCCGAAATATCTATTTTTATGCTGAAATTTCTTGATTAATGACGCGATTTCGCTCATCATGAGAGTATTTCCTTATGATACGGTTGGTTTCACGCCTGACAAAGGGTATAAATCAGGTTATTTTTAAGAAAAGTCCCCTTGCGGACCTACGGAGCATGGGGTACAGAAAAAGGCATACCAGAACATAAAGTATTGTGCCTACAAGAATAGCCGAAAAAAGAATAAACGGCGTTCCGAGCATTGGGCTGAGTCTATATATACTTCCATAGATCAGTACACCCAATAGTAGAAAAGGGAGTGTATCCTGAAATATCCAGACGCGTTTTTCGCCCTTTAGAATGTAACGATGCATAACCTGGGGTACAATCAAATAATAGCATACATTAAAAATTGCCCATGCCATACCAGCGCCCGCAATTCCCAAGCGAGAAATAGAATAATACATAAAAGGCAAAAGGATTGCCAAACTAAAAGCATTATTCCACAAAGCAATCCATGTTACACCGGCTGCAAGTTGTAACATATAAGGGATATGCATCATTAAATTGAACATGGCTGCCAGCGCCAATATCGATAAAGTTGGGGCGGCATTGGACGCAACGTCCTGAGATCGGGTCCAAATTAACATGATGTCGTATGAAAAAAAGAATAGTATGCTCGTAACCGGCGCAGCAAGGAAGGAGACACTTTGCGCAAGCCTGTGATAAGTGGCTGCCAGCAGATCCAATTCATTCATTGCCAACAAGGCTGTAAACCGGGGGAAAGCGGCAGACGCAAACGGTATTGCTAGCATTGATACTGCTGTGTAAATAATGTGTGCCGTTGTGTAATAGCCAACATATTTCAAAAGCAGTAAATTACTTATTAGAAAGCGGTCCAATTGCTTTAAAAGCGCTGCCAATAAAGAATTAAGACTGATTGAAACGCTAAACTTCCAAACCTGGCGAAATAAAGAAAAATCGAATCGCGGCTTTTGTGACATAATCCCACGCATTACCCTCCAAGCGGCAACTCTGAACACGGCAATTTCGACAATAGCAAATACAAGCAGCCAGAGCAAATAGGCGAGAATGGTGCTGGAAACAAACACTACAATGACAATTGAGCCGCCAAAACGCATTACAGCCAGAACCACTGACAATATGTTGTAAAGCACCTGATTTTCCGAACCTTGGAGAATGCCATTATAAAGAGCAAGGGGCCAGCGAATCGCCAGGGTCACACCAAACACTATCACAGCAAATCGAACAGTATTTACCGACAATTCCACTGTCTTAATCCAATCTGATGCCAGCCAATTCGAGATGAAATATGTTCCAAGAGCAATAAACAGGGAAATTGCTATATAAAGCGCTTCAAAAGTAAGGACAAGATTTCGAGTTCTCTGGGATTTATCGGCCGTATTCAAGCCAATTGCCACTTCACGATTTGTGGTGGTACTTAACCCCATATCCAAAAAACTGATCATCGCCTGAAGTGAAACGAAAAGACCCACCAGCCCATAAGCCTCTACACCCAGGTGCCGAAGTAAAACCGGAACCAGAATTATGCTCAAAATCCCCGGAATAATACGTCCTATAAAGTTGGCAATGATATTATTCTTCAACATAAAACAACTACCTACTTCCACGAACAAAAAGGTAATTGGTTGTGAAGTCATCAACGCTGCCATGGCTACGGGTCATCGAAATGGCAAAGCCACGTTCCTGTAAATATTCAACAATTCGGGTAGAAGTATCAAGACTGGGCTCAACCTCCACCAAAATACTCTTTAGTCCAGGACCTTCAAGGGTCCTCTCAGCACCTTTCAAGATCTCCCATTCGATGCCATCAACATCCAGTTTGATGTGGGTTGGTTTTTCTAGTCGAAATAACTCCAGCAGGTCATCTATACGGTAGCTTGGAATAGGCTGCGTAAAAACAGGAGTAAACGCGCGCCCAAGGTTGTCCACCGAACGCCCTAAAGCATGCAATGCCGCGCCAGGAGCGAGGTCACTGTAATTCAAAGCGATGATATCTGTTCTATCAGAAAGAGCCACGCAGAGCGGAACAATTCGACCCTGGCACGAATTTAAGAAGACGTTCCGAGTCAATTGCGCAAAAGTGGAAAAGCTTGGTTCAAATGCATAGATTTTTACCTCCCCTTTAGTATGCCGATCGGCAACGAGGGAGTACGCGCCTACATTCGCGCCAATATCGTAGAATACATCTCCCGGTTTAAAATAGGATTCAATCCACTCGATCGTCTCCGGCTCCTTTTTGCATGAATTCCTTCGAGTTATGTATTCCACATGCGAATCAGCGAACAAGTAAACATCATGCGGGCGATAATCCATTTTGACAACAACAGATAGACGTTGCTTGACTTCTACAAGCAATTGCGTCGAAAAGACCCTTAAAATAGCGACCAAGTAAGTTGCCAACAGAGCCATGGAACGATTCCGCATCTCGAACACGAAACGAGATCCTCGTATCGCAATACCCAACAAGGGTCTTGGCAACTTACTTTTAAGATAACTTTTCATAGTTTAAGCACAATTAGATAATCTGAGACGCTACCATACTATACAAGAGTCTGAAGCATTTTATCCTAAAATACTTCTAGGAATACTTCAGAGAATTTGCCCTATTAGTCTAATCAAAACCGCCGACCCGCCACAAGGGCGAATCGGCGGTTGTATCCATGTGTTCTGCCGTGCCCCTACCCGCCTAGCAAGATCATCAACAAACCTTGTCCATTGGCAAACGCCACGATCAAGCCGGCAAAAACCACCGAGACCATGGACATGAGTTTAATCAGAATATTAAGCGAAGGGCCGGAGGTATCCTTGAACGGGTCGCCTACTGTGTCGCCGACCACAGCCGCCTTGTGAGCGTTCGAACCTTTGCCGCCATAGGCGCCGGCTTCAATATACTTCTTGGCATTGTCCCAAGCACCGCCAGCATTGGACATCATGACCGCCAGCGAGAAACCCGCCGCCAATGAGCCGACAAGCAAGCCCAACACCCCAGCTACGCCAAACACAGAACCGATCAACACCGGGATGACAATCGCCAGAACCGACGGTCCGATCATTTCGCGCTGGGCAGCTTTGGTGCTGATCTCCACACAACGGGCGTAATCAGGCTTGGCCTTGCCCGTAAGAATTCCCTTAATCTCGCGAAACTGACGGCGGACTTCCTCCACCATGCCGCCCGCAGCGCGCCCTACCGCACTCATGGTCAATGCAGAGAAATAGAAGGCTGTGGCAACGCCGCTGAACACCCCCACCAGCACAGCAGGATTAAGAAGGTTGACGTTGTAATACGCCATAAAGTTTTCAATGGTGACCTGGGCAATCGGGATCATCTCGCCGCCAATGGAAAGTTCCTTAACGCCGCGCAAATGACCCAATACAAGGCGAATCTCTTCCAGGTAGGCAGCCAGCAAAGCCATGGCTGTCAAGGCGGCAGAACCGATGGCAAAGCCTTTTCCGATTGCAGCAGTGGTATTGCCAACTGCATCCAGTTGATCGGTTCTTTGCCGGACCTCGGGTTTGAGACCTGACATCTCCGCGTTACCGCCAGCATTATCCGCAATCGGACCGTAGGCATCGGTGGCAAGCGTGAAGCCAAGTGTAGAGAGCATACTCACAGCCGCCAAGCCCACACCATACAGCCCCATCAGGATGTTTACAGCACCGCCGTAAGCATAGAAACTGAGAACAATACCGACCACCACCACGAGCACAGGCGCGCCGCTGGAACGCATACCAAGGGCAATCCCTTCAATCATCGCGGTAGCGGTGCTGGTGTTCGCCTGTTCAGCAATTCTCTGTGTCGGTTGGAATGCGTGCGAAGTATAGTATTCGGTCAGTTTGCCAATGGCAATACCTACCGCCAACCCCGTCAAAATCACCACCCAAAGTGCCCACGGATTGGGCATACCCATGTAGATGAACAAAGGCAGGGAGATAATGGCGATACCAGCAGAGCTGATGTATAAACCACGGCTGAGCGCGTTGATCAATTCACCTTGCGTGGCTTTTTCGTGCGAGCGCACAAAGAACAGAGCAATGATCGAGAGAAAAACGCCCAACGCCGCCAGCACGATCGGCACAGAGACGAACAACATGCCTTGACTCAAATCGCCGCCTTGCATACCAATCGCCGCAACACCCAGGGCAGACGTGGCAAGAATAGAGCCCGCATAGGATTCGTATAAATCCGCACCCATGCCGGCCACATCACCCACGTTATCTCCGACATTGTCTGCAATCGTAGCGGGATTGCGCGGATCATCCTCGGGGATGTTTGCCTCGACCTTCCCAACCAGATCTGCGCCGACATCCGCCGCTTTGGTATAAATACCGCCGCCTACACGGGCAAACAAAGCCTGGGTCGAAGCGCCCATGCCAAAGCTAAGCATGACCGCGGTAATTTCCGGGAGAGGGTTGGCAACGGTCAAAAATTCAAAAGCGGTTGGAAAAGCCGTTGGAAAAACGTTATACAGCAGATAGAACCAAGCTGTAATATCCAACAGGGCAAAACCGACCACAACCAAACCCATCACCGCTCCTGCACGCAATGCCACCTGCAAGGCGCTGTTCAGACTTTTTGTGGCAGCAAAAGTGGTGCGAGCAGATGCGTTGGTCGCTGTCTTCATCCCGATGAAACCGCACAAACCGGAAAACAAACCCCCGGTAAGGAAGGCATATGGAACGATCGGGTTTTGAAGTTTAAAGAAGGAAAGCAACAGAAATATCACGAATAGAATGGCGAAGATAATCGTCACGACACGATACTGACTCCGCAAATAAGCCATCGCTCCTTCACGGACCGCCTGGGCAATCCCTTGCATCTTTTTATTGCCTTCGCTCAACCCCATTAATTGGCGATATAGATAGAAGGCAAAACCAAGCGCAAGCAGAGCCGCTATAGGGCCCAACCACCACAGCATGGGCAAAGGCGGTCTGCTTGTTGAATCTAGCATTACATCAAACTGCATCGTATTCCTCCAAGACATAAAGAATATCGGCAAAAGCCGATAAATAGCAGGTGGATTTTACAGGCGCCACTGGAAAGTGTCAAGAATATAAGTCGGAAAGCTGCACAGCCTTACAAACTAAGTTGACACTCCCTGAAAAACCTGATAACATCCATCAAAATTAGATGTATACCAAGGAGAAAACCATGCTCCAGGAAATCAATACCCAAATTTTCACACTGACTCCCGCCGCTACCAAGGCAATCCAGGACATCATGACAGAGCGTAATCTCGAAGGATACGCCCTGCGTGTCTACGTTGCAGGAGGAGGGTGTTGTGGCGTCAATTTTGGTATGGCTCTTGACAATAATTTCCGTGACGTGGATACCACATTCGAAGCCGACGGCGTCAAAGTTGTTGTAGACGAGGTCTCAATCGAGTATCTCCGCAATGCCACTGTTGACTTCGTCAACGACCCGCAGCGCGGGGCAGGATTCGCTGTGGACAGCCCCCATGTCAAAGGACACAGTCATGGCGAAGGCGGATGCGCGTGCGGCAGTGACGGCGGTAGTTCATGTGGTTGCGGCGGCTCATGCAGTTGCAACAACTAGTGTCCGCAGCATAAAGAACAAAAAGAGACGGCAGGTTGCCCGTCTCTTTTTTATATATATTCTTCTCAAAGTGAAACAAATCTTAACGCCCGCGCAGAAATGAAATGATTGTGCCGAAAATCCCGATAAACCCAAGCACCAATATTAATAGCCCCATGGGCACACGGCTTATAGTTGAAGAAGCCGGTAAAAAGGTGGGGACGACCAAAGGCGCAGAAGGAGTGAATGTAGGCAGGCGGGTCGGAGTGACTGGTGCTATAAACGCCGCCGCCAGGGTGGGGTCAATGGTAGGCGTCGAGGCTGGCGTAGGCGTGGCGGGAGCGCCTAACACTGGCAACCGCCCCGTCTTTATAATGGTGACATAAGGTCCATAAACCCATGCAAAAGAATCCGGGACGCCCGGGTAGTAAACCTGAATCCAATTTCCATCCTCGGAAATGCCGAACGCCGGGACTTGCTGCCCTTTCAGCAAAACGCCAATGGCAGGGTAAAGGTACGAACTGGGTCCCGAGTAAACACTGATCACATCCAAATCAAGATTGACCTGGACGATCATGCCGGATGGAGTACCGGTAACAGTGGGAATTGAGCCGGTTGGCTGCTGGGCAAACACGCCCGGACGGGAAGACAAAGGCGTAGACATTCCCATTCCAAGGATTAACAGAAGGAGAAAAAATGCAAGCCTTGCTTTAAGGTTCTTCATGCCAACACTATCGGCGGATGATAAAGGAAAGTAGGAAACCAATCAGACCCAAAACCGCCAATGCCGCAATGATGACAACAAGGGGTACGGAATCTTTCGTGTAAAAAGAAGACGGTTGGGTAAATGTTGGCATGATCTCCAAAGTCGGAGGCGGGGTAAACGTCGGCAAACGGGTGTTTGTCGGTTGGACAACGAACTGTGCAGCAAGCGTCGGGTCAACAGTGGATGTGGATGGAGGGACGGGAGTGGGCGGAGGTTCGACAACCTGCAGCGTACCCGGCGAAAGTTGAACGAGCGGAGAGTAGACCCAACCCTTTCCACCGGGCGCAGACGGGAATTCGATCTGTATCCAGTCGCCGCCAGGGGACCTGCCCAAAGCCGGAGCAGAAGCGCCAGAGACCATCGTACCCACGATCGGATAGATCGTGGAACTCGGGCCCATGCGAATATTTATTTGAGGCTCATCATATAATACCGTGATAAAGATGCCGGCCCCAGGCGTCGAGTCGGCTGTGGGTTGTTGCGCCAGGGCTGGCGTCGAAGGAGAGGCGGTACATACTCCAATAGCGGAAAAGACAGCCAACAGTGTGGCAATGATGAATTGAAACCGGGTTTGTATCATTTCGTATGATCTTCCAAGGAGAATCGCAAAGGCGATTATAATCGAGTTTATGGAGCGACGAATCTTTCACGGCAAGATCAAACCACTGGACATAGCGCAAGCATTGATCGGCGAGTTCAATCGGGGGAACCTTCGCGCGCAAACCCTCGGACAAAGCGATAAAATCATCATACAAGTGGGAACACATCCGGGCGCGATGTCCGGCGGGCAAACAGCCATGACCATAACTGTTCAAACACTGGAAGAAGGAATCATGGTGGAAATGGGACAGCAAGCCTGGCTTGGTGTTGCTGCAAGTCTCGGCGTGAGCGCACTGTCGGCGCTCAAGAATCCGTTCAGCTTGCTGGGGCGGCTGGATGACATCGCCCAGGATATTGAGAATCTCCAGCTTCGGGAACGCATGTGGCAGGTCGTTTCGAAAGCAGCGAGGGCTGCGGGAGCATCCGCTGAACTTTCTGAAAATCTGAGGCGCACAACCTGCGAGTATTGCCATGTGGCCAACCCGGTTGGCGCTCCATCCTGTGCCGCATGCGGAGCGCCTCTTGGCGGCGTGCAACCCACCACCTGCAAAAACTGCGGGTTTGTCGTCCGGAAAGAGGAAAAAACCTGCCCCAATTGCGGGCAGTTAATGTAGCCGCTGCGTGCCCAGCCGTTTCTCTTGCACAATTAATGGGCGCATTCTATAATGACCGGGACTGGTGATCATGAATTTAAGAGAACTCGAGGCTCGCCTACAAAACCTGATCGAGATCGATCTGCTGAGTGCCCTGCCGGGCAGGAAGGTGGAAGACGTCATCATCCAAAAACTGGCGGCGGCGATCCATCAAAATACAATTGTCACTACTGACGGCAAAACAGCGGTCCCCGATGTATATACGCTCAACATGCATCCAGAAACCTCTGAACGCTGGCGGGACGAGAAGCTGCTTGCCATCCTTCTGCATTCGATCACAACAGTTGCCCAGGAAGCGGGTTTCGAGTTTACAATATCACCGGCGATCAACATCGTTCCGGATGAAAATGTTCCGGTCAATGACGCCCAAATCGTAGTATCCAACAGAATTGAAACCATGGCAGAGACAAACGCATCCCCCTCCCCCCTCGAAACGGGCGACTTGAGTAAAAATGAAAAGATCCCTGAAAACGCGTTCCTGATCGTGGAAGGGGTAAAGGTGTTTCCGCTTACCGTACCGGTCGTAAACATGGGTCGCAGACTCGACAATCAATTGGTCATAGACGACCCGCGCGTCTCCCGCAATCATGCCCAATTACGGGCCATCAAAGGGCGATACGTGCTGTTCGACCTGAACTCGACGGGCGGCACCTTTGTCAACGGACAGCGCACCAGTCAAAGCGTACTCTATCCGGGGGATGTCATCTCGCTGGCTGGCGTGGCGCTCATCTTCGGGCAGGATACGCCTCCTCCTCACGGTGGAACTGGTTCCGCATCGACATCGAGCGCCGCATCCGACCGCCCAACTGCCTTGTTAAAAGACCATTCCACAGCAAAATTAAAGAAAAAATGAGCGGGTCAATCGTATTGGCTTTACGGCTGGTGACGGCGCTGGCATTATATGGTTTTCTCGGCTGGGCGTTGTATTATCTTTACCGTGAAGTACGTCGGCAAAGCCAGGCGCTAGCCGGACGCCGCACACCAGGAATCAGTTTCACGGTCAGATATGAAGGCGGAGCATCTTCCCTCCTCAAACATTTCGCCCAACCGGAGATCACCCTCGGGCGAGACCCGGGTTGCGACATCCCCCTCATGGATGATACCGTATCCACGAGGCACGCGGAATTGACCTACCACCATGGGCAATGGTGGCTGGAAGACCTTTCATCTACAAACGGGACTCTTCTGAACGAAACGCCAATCACCATGCCTACCGTCATCACCTCCGGCGATGAAATCCGGTGCGGCTCAACACGGCTGACCATAAACCTGGCGGAAGATGTACTCATAGAACCGACACAAAGAATAGGAAAAGATAAAAATGGATAAAGCGAAGATCGCGATTATCGGCGGCTCAGGCTTATATCACATGAAAGGACTTGAATCCACGGAAGAACTGGTCGTGGACACACCCTTCGGAAAACCTAGCGCACCCATTACTGTCGGCACGCTGGAAGGTAAACGCGTCGCATTTCTAGCCCGTCACGGCATTGGGCATTTCATCACTCCCACAGAAGTTCCTTACCGCGCCAACATCTATGCGTTGAAATCGCTTGGAGCGGAACGCATCATCAGCATCAGCGCCTGCGGTTCACTGCGTGAAGATTATGCGCCAGGTGACATCGTGATCCCCGATAATATTTTCGATCATACAAAAGACCGCGCGCGTTCGTTTTTTGGCGAAGGGTTGGTCGCTCACATCAGCGTGGCAGATCCGTTCTGCGAAGATCTATCGGGGCAGTTGGAAACAGCCGTCCGCGAGACAGGAGCGACCGCACATCACGGCGGCGGATTCATCACCATCGAAGGCCCGCGCTTTTCGACGAAGGCCGAGTCCAATACATATCGCTCATGGGGCATGTCCATCATCGGCATGACCGCTTCTCCCGAGGCATTCCTGGCGCGTGAAGCGGAAATGTGTTACGCCATCATGGCGCACGTCACCGATTACGACGTCTGGCACGTGAGCGAATCACCTGTGACGGTCGAAATGGTCATCCAAACCCTCAACAAAAACACCGACGTCGCACAGGAAGCCATCCGAAATCTCCTGCACAGGATAAAACCCGAACGCGCCTGCAGCTGCGAAACCGCTCTGTCTACAGCCTTGATCACCGATCCAAAGGTCATTCCCGCAAAAACCCGCAAAAAACTGGATCTGCTTGTCAATAAATATTATAAATAATGAACGACCAAACACAAAGCCGCCTGTTAAGGTGGGCGGCTTTATTTCTTTTTCTCCAGTCCGTCATCCTCACCCTTTCACCAGCAGTGCGCGAACGCACCTGGGATGTGGATTACCGGCTTTCACACTGGATCGGGTTTCTCGCTTGGGGAGGATTGACCTATCTTTCCCACCGCATTTCCATAAAATATCTATCCGACCGTGATCCCTATCTCCTCCCGGCGGCGACGTTGCTCAGCGGCTGGGGCATGCTCACCATATGGCGACTCGATGAAAATTTTGGCATACGGCAGAGCATCTGGATCGGCGTCAGCGTTCTTGTTTTCTCCCTCGCTCTTCGTTTCCTTCCAAACCTGACCCTTCTCCGAAGATACAAATACATCATACTAAGCGGCGGCTTATTCATCACCGCGCTGACACTCATCTTTGGGACCAATCCGCTCGGATTTGGTCCGCGTTTATGGCTGGGGTGCTGCGGGGTTTACTTCCAACCCTCCGAACCGTTGAAAATCCTGTTGGTGGTTTATCTTTCCGCCTATCTGGCAGACCGCGCCAGCATCAAGTTATTTTCGTTTCCTCTTCTTGTCCCCACACTGGCGCTCACCGGGCTTGCATTGCTCCTACTTCTTGTTCAGCGTGACCTTGGCACGGCATCCATATTTGTCTGCATTTTTACCGTCATCATCTTCATTGCAACCAGCAAAAGACGGATACTGGCAAGTTCGATCCTCTTTCTTTTTCTTGTGCTATTACTCGGTTATTTTTTCATAGACATCATTCATGTCCGCGTGGTAGGCTGGCTCAACCCGTGGGATGACCCGACCGGCAACTCCTATCAGATCGTTCAATCGTTGCTGGCAGTTTCGAACGGGGGCACCATTGGCAGGGGACTTGGCATTGGCAGCCCCCTGCTTGTGCCGGTTGCCATTTCTGATTTCATTTTTACGGCGATAGCCGAAGAGACGGGTCTCATCGGATCATTGGGACTGATCGCCATCATCTGGCTGATTCTAGCCCGGGGCTTGATCATCTCTCTCCACGCTGCAGACAGGTTTCGCCGTTATCTTGCGGCGGGTCTAGTGACCTATCTGGGCGTCCAAAGTCTGCTTATCATTGGCGGCAACGTGCGGATGCTTCCGCTGACCGGCGTCACGCTTCCGTTTGTTTCCTATGGCGGCTCCTCCCTGCTGACTTCCTTCATTGCCCTTTTTCTTCTGCTCGTCATCAGCAGCACAGAAGATGAGGAGCCTGCCGAACTGCGCGATCCAAGTCCTTATTCGTTTTTGGCTGGCATGCTCGCCCTAGGGCTGGCCATCAGCGCCCTAACCACAGCCTGGTGGGCAATCGTCCGCGGGCCTGATCTTCTCACACGGACAGATAACCCGCGCCGCTCCATCGCGGATCGTTACGTTCCTCGCGGAGAATTGGTGGACAAGAACAATCTGCCCATTAATATTACTGAAGGAAGAAGTGGAACATACACCCGTGTTTATCTATATCCTGAACTAGGCCCAATAACTGGCTATACGCATCCCGTATACGGACAGGCAGGTTTGGAAGCAAGTTTAGACGATTATCTGCGCGGTTTGCAAGGCAATCCCGCCAGTTTGATCCTTTGGAATCAACTGATCTACGGCACTCCTCCCTCCGGGTTGGATGTACGCTTAAGCCTTGACCTGACTCTTCAAACCGTAGCGGACGAACTACTGGGAGGACATCGAGGCGCGATCGTCCTGCTCAATGCAGACACAGGCGAGATCCTTGTCATGGTGTCTCACCCGACTTACGACCCGAACAAACTAAGCGAGGAAGGCGAAGCTCTTGCACAAAATCCGCGCTCACCGCTTTTAAACCGCGCCACAATGGGGCTTTACCCAATTGGTACTGCAACCCTGCCAATGATCCGGGCCAGATTTGGAGAAGCCCAGCCAACCAATGAAGACCTGCGCGCGTACTACGAAAAGCTCGGATTATATAATTCCCCCCTCCTGAATATTCCGACCATATCCGATTCCGGAAACCAAGACCCGCAAAAACTGCGGGCAAGCCCATTGCAAATGAGTCTTGCTGTAGCAGCGCTGAGTAACCAGGGAATTGCGCCTGCGCCAAGAATAGCAACGGCGGTCAACACACTCGAACAGGGATGGGTGGTGCTCCCAGTATTGAGTCAGCCCTTTGAGGCGATCCAACCCAAAGCGGCAGATGAGACGGCGCTGGCTTTCATCCAGCAAGGAAAGCCGTATTGGAGTCACGTCGGACAGGCCAGTTTGGAGGAAACCATCGTCACCTGGCTGCTGGCAGGCACATTGCCGGATTGGAAAGGCGCCCCGCTCTCTCTCGTCATCGTGCTGGAAGAGAATAATATTCCACTGGCAAATTTTATTGGAGAAAATCTGCTCAGTGCAGTATCAACTCAATGAGCAGAATCAAAAAAGGTCAGGCTGATTTGCCTGACCTTTTTTGATTCTGCTTACATACCGTCGTCGCTGTCCTTTGCGGAGTAGCCCGGGCCTTCCTTGAAGAAATCATAATTGGGCTTGATGTCAGGGGTCAGATCAACCACTTCGCCAGCTTCGAGCTGCTTGGTGGTTTCGAGCACAACCTGCTTGCCATGGTGATTGGTAGCCTCGTAGTGACCAGTGAGTCCCACTTTGCTGATGTATTCACCGCCTTTTGCAGTATAGGCGGAGGGAACTTCGTCTTCCGGGAAGATGGCGGCAAACGGGCATTCTGGAACGCACGCGCCGCAGTCAATACAGGTATCGGGGTCGATATAAATCCAGGGCCATTCAGCAACGGGCTGGCCGGGAATCATGCATTCGACCGGGCATACTTCGATGCAGCCACGGTCGCGGACACAAAGACTGGTAATAATGTGGGTCATGGGGTTTCTTCTCCTTGTGGGATTATGGACAAACGAATGAGGCTATTATAACTTCGTTTATCAGCGTGACAAGGCTTAAAAAATTCCAACCTACATGATTAACATCACAAATTCAATGCAGCCAAACATAACAAATGCCCCCGCATGTCTGCAGGGGCTGGGAAAATCTGAGATTTACTTCGCGGAAAATTTCTCGGCAACCGCATCCCAATTGACCACATTCCACCAAGCGGCGATGTAATCGGGACGGCGGTTCTGGTAGTTTAGGTAATAGGCATGCTCCCAGACGTCAATACCGAGGATGGGAGTCAGTCCGTCAGAAAGGGGCGAATCCTGATTAGCGGTGGAGACCACAGCCAGTCCGCTGCCTTTTTTGACAAGCCAAGCCCAACCAGAACCGAAACGGGTCGCAGCGGCATTGTTGAATTCCGCCTTGAAATCATCAAAGGACTTAAAGGAAGCCTCGATAGCCTTCATCAAGTCACCTTTTGGCGCGCCCCCTGCCTTGGGTCCCATGATCTCCCAGAACAGGTTATGGTTGTATGTGCCGCCACCGTGATTGCGAACAACCCCGCGCACGCCTTCGGGAACCGCGTTCAAGTCGCTGAGCAATTCCACGAGGGATTTGCCTGCCAATTCGGGCGTTTTTTCTATGGCGCCGTTCAAATTGGTGATATACGCCTGATGGTGTTTGGTATGATGGATCTCCATTGTGCGCGCATCAATATGCGGCTCGAGGGCATCATACGAATAATTAAGTTTGGGAAGATCAAAAGCCATGAGAGTCTCTCCTTAGGTTGGTTTATACAGACTGCCCGGCAAAGGACATTGTCACATCAAATTGCAGGGCGTTTTTCAATGGGTATAATTCGATTTTACCTTGTTCCCTGCAAGCTCGCAAGTTTTTGGACAATTTTTATACAAAAATCATATAAATTGAGGCGACCGAATGACTGACGCGCGTGCGCGACTCCTGCTCCCTTTTGCGATCACCATCGCCATACTCGCGGTTTCGACCGCGAGCATTTTTATCCGCTTCGCACAAAACGACGGCGCCCCCTCGCTTGTCATAGCCGCATTACGACTGACATTTGCCACATTGTTGTTAACGCCGATCACCCTCACGCGCCATCGCGAGGAAATTCGTCGCTTCACGCGGACTGAAATCCTGCTCGGCGTTTTCTCGGGCATTTTTCTCGCCGTTCACTTCGCCACATGGATCAGCTCACTCGAGTACACCAGCGTAGCGAGTTCGGTGGTATTCGTGAGCACGGGTCCGCTTTGGGTGGCTTTGTTGTCACCTCTTCTATTAAAGGAACATATTTCACGCACAGCTATAATCGGTTTGGCGTTGGCTTTGGTCGGCGGGACAGTCATCGGGTTGTCTGATGCGTGCTCCTGGGTCAATGGACTCACCTGCCCCACGCTGGCAGATATTCTGCAAGGGCGCGCCATGTGGGGGAACTTCCTTGCACTGGCTGGCGCATGGGCTGTCACCGGTTACCTCATCATCGGCAGAAAACTGCGGGCGGGTATGTCGTTGATGCCTTACATATTTTTGGTGTACGGCATGGCAGCAGTCGCACTGATCGTCATGATGCTGGTTGCAGGGAAATCTTCTTTTGGCTTCGCTCCACAAACCTACGGCTGGATCTTCCTTCTGGCGGCGCTGCCTCAATTGGTTGGTCACTCGACATATAATTGGGCGTTGAAATACCTTCCTGCTGCACTTGTGGCTGTGACCACGTTGGGCGAACCAATCGGGTCTGCAATTCTGGCCTTCTTTATATTGAACGAAGTTCCAACCATTACAGTGGTCATCGGCGGTGTTTTAATTTTGGCGGGAATTTACCTTGCATCGAGGAGAAATGCATGAAACTTCAAGCTCATCTGCATCTTGAAAAACATAATATCCCCTACGAAGCCCGCAGTTTTTCACCGGAAACCGAAAAGGGAGCGGCAAACGTCGCAAAGGTCTTGGGCTTTCCCGAACGGCAGGCGGTAAAGACCCTTATCTTCCGTGTAGTGGATACAGGGGAATGTGTGTTGATCATGCTCGGCGGCGATCAAAACGCGATCTCGGGAAACTTGAAGCGTGCAATCGGCTCACGGAATATCCAAATGGCTCCGCCTGAAGCGGTCAAGGAAGTGACGGGGTATATCATCGGCTCGATCCCCGCCTTTGGCTGGCAACCGGAGGGATTCCGCACCTTCCTCGAAGCGACATTAATGGACGAGCCGATCCTTGGTACGGGAGCAGGTCAGTGGGGCGAGGAGATCATGATCACCCCGGAAAATTTGGTGAAGGCAAGTAACGCAGTTATAGCAAATTTGACGAAGAAAATATAAGGTTGCTGTTTTTCAGCGTATTTATTGTTGGCATGAAAAGGATTGGCAGTAGATGACTGGTTTCTTTGATTTCAGAAATATCAGAATAGACTTATTCTTTTTCATTAGCGTCTTCGACAAGCATTTTCCGCACCTTGGCTGTGTTCATCAAAATCTTCTGAGGCAAAAAGAAAGTTCATGGATTCCATAAATACAACCATCTTAAGTATTTTGGTGGGAGTTGGCGGCATGTTTGGATGGGGGCTATACGATTTCCTAGGCGGCGTATTCGCCAAACAGATCGGGGCATTCAAGTCTTTATTTTGGTCGCAAGCGGCTGGCTTGGTTTCCATTCTTGTTCTTGCCGTCGTTTTCAGATCGAGCTTCAACGTTCCCGTTCTGGCTGTCATCCTGCTCCCCATTGCTGCGGTTCTTTATTCTGCCGGGTATTTGTTTTTCTTCAAAGGTTTTGAGTCGGGCAATGTGTCGATCATTGCCGCAGCCATGAATCTGTGGGCTGTCTTTACCATGGCATTTGCTTTCATATTTATGGGACAGCGTCTTTCTGCCGTACAAACTCTAGGTGTGGCGATGATTATCTCCGGCGCTGTATTAGCATCCTTGGATTGGAGGAACATTGAAAGCCAAAAACTCCAGCTTTCAGCGGGCGTCAGAGAGACGCTCGTAGGGGCTTTTTTCTTTGGCATTTTTTGGAATGTTAGCGAGATTATTTCCGAAAAAATCGGGTGGTTGCTAACGACCTTGTATGTAAAATTTGGGATTATTTTATTTCTATTTATCTTTTCCCTTCTCGTGAAACAAGAGAGCAGACTCACTCGGGCTTCCACGAAAACAAAATACATGGTTTCAATAATGGGCATCATTGAGGCTGGCGCTGTGGCACTTGTTAATTACGGGTTGACATTCGGGGATGCAATATTGATCACGCCCATCGCCTCCGCCTTGTCGGTAGTAACCATCCTGCTGGCTGTCATTTTCCTGAGAGATAAAATCACAATAATTCAGGGGCTTGGAATCATCACTGCAATTATCGGTATAATCTTAACTGCGTTCTAAATTCCCGCCCAACCTTCTTGGGCGTGTTTTACAACCCACGAGTCTTGCATTTACAAAACGCTCCCGGCGAGGAAGCCGCCGATATCCCCACCATTGCTCAAGGAAGAATCTTGTCAAACAGGGAAATAAAATACATGCGAATCTCTAAAATCAATTGGCCGGTTTGGATTATCGTTGGATCGAGCCTTCCAATCGCGTTGATCCTCATAGGAGTCATCAAGGTCTGGATGTCGGAAAGCCAAGGTATCGTCGACACAACGACCGAAAAAGCTGTATTCTTTGGAGTGCTCTATGCAGCGCCGCCTTGCGGTTTGCTAAGCATCATGACCGGAATCAAAATCATGTCGAAGGGTTCGGTGAATAAGAAAGCCGCCGTCGCGGGAATCATCCTTGGTGTTCTTAGTGCCTTGATGGGGCTTATCTCATGGATTTGGTTTTTCATGATTTCAGCGTTTACAGCAGCTTATTCGTAATTTGCTGGGCTGAGGGGAGACCGCCTTTGTCGGCGCAGGCAATGATGGCAGGACAATTTCAAGGCAGCCGTTTCGGCCGTCTTTTGTTTTATTGCCACAGATCTTTTGCCGCATCCACCAAGCCTAATTCAATCAGTTTCTCGCGCGTAGGTTTGCCGGTTTCCATATCCCAGCCGCGGACTTTGTAGTAGGCATCGAGCATGCTCTGCAGGTCCGGTGCGAATCCCTCTGAGCCGCCGTCAGGGAAAGGCACAAGCAGGGCTTTGGGCAGCGTATCATTCTCAGCAGTCAACCCAAGGCGGTTGTTGATCGCGCGTTTGAGGTTCCAACTCCGCTCCCCTGCCTTCATCATGTCGTTAACCGTCCATTCTAATCCGCAGGCGGCATTAATCAAATCCACCTGTTCTTGCGGATCCACGTTCGCAAAAATGCACATCACCATCGCATTGAACATCGTACGCCAGTCCTGATGCTTGGCGACATTCCCCGCTTTTTCTGCCTGGTCGTGGCGTGAGAAGAATTCGATCCCTAATTTCTCGTGAGTGTGCCCCCAATCCACAAAAAAATAATCCGATTGGTTATGACACGCCCCGCGCGGGCTGGTAGCATATGAAAGCGCCATGCCCGAAACCCCGCGTGGATCGTGGTACGCCACTTCGAGTCCGTTCACCTGCACAGCTTCCTTCTCCATACCGAAATGAGAGGCAAAACGCCGCGAACCCAATGCCAGCACATTACCAATACCCTCGCGCGCTCCGATCAGGCGTACAAGTCCTTCGATGACATCCACATCGCCCCAATTCAACTCGATGCCGCCCGTATCCTCTTTTGTAATGACCCCTTTCTCATACAAATGAAATGCCAGCCCAATGGTATTGCTTGCACTGATGGTGTCCATGCCGTAACGGTCGCACAACTCGCCCAGATCCACGATGGCTTCGAGATTCGAATTCATCAGGTTTGCGCCAAACCCCACCATCGTTTCATACTCGGGGCCTTTTCGCTTCATCTTGTCGTCTGGAAGTTTCACCACCCGCCCGCATGCGATTACGCAACCCTGGCATGCGCTTCGCCCTGTCAAGATCGTTTCCGCCATTTTTGCACCGGAAATTTCATCCACCTGCTCAAACGATCCGCGCGAATAATATTTCGCTGGCATCGCGCCAAGGTATTCCGAATAATTCGCCGCGCCGCCTGTGCCAACTTCCCGAAGCACCTTGGTCTCGTTATCTTCTTTCAACCTGCGGTTCGCCTCGGACCGCAGCGCTTTGTACCGTGGCAGATTAAAAACAGGGATTTCATTCACCCCATGCACTGCGATCGCTTTAAGATTCTTGGATCCCATCACAGCCCCTAGTCCGGTTCGCCCCGCCATGCGTCCATGATCGCACATGATCGAAGCGAACATGACCTGTTTTTCTCCGGCAGGCCCGATGACGCACACCCTTGCAGTCTTCTCGCCGATTTCCTCTTTGACTTTTTCCTGCGCTGTATAAGTGTTCATCCCCCACAAATGCGCCGCACTTCGGACCTCGAACCTGCTCCCGTTTAACCAGAGGAAAACCGGCTCTGCCGCCTTTCCCATGATCCATAAGCCGTCATACCCCGCCTTGCGAAGTTCGGGTCCCCAAAAGCCTCCAATGTTGGATTCTGCCCATAGACCGGTGGCAGGCCCCTTTCCGCAAATGACGAAGCGTCCGGTGGTCGGGCCTGAGGTGCCGGTCATGGGTCCCATCAGAAAAAGAAGAGGGGCATGTTCAGAGAAGGCATCCAGTTCCGGGGTCAACGCATCATATAAAAGCCGTGCCGCAAGTGATGCGCCGCCTAGAAAATCGCGTTCCCATTCTTTGGGCATGGAAAATTGCTCCGTTTTGCCGGATGTAAGGTTAATTTTGAGGATGGGCTGCATTGGAGGATGGTTATTTGATCTCGGTAGTTACTTCCTGCGCGCAACGGACAAAGTCCAGCACGGTGGGGACGTTTCGCATCATATACGCCATGCTTCCATTGACCTTCAATCTCATGGTCATCATGGCTGTCATTGGGTTTAATTTCCCTGAAAGCACTGCAGTGATATTGTCATACGATGCGGTCAGAGTAAAAGCAGGGTTGGGGTAAGCGGTGGGATCGGGGTTGTAGTCCACTTTTCGGCATGTGCCATGCCACAGGTCCAGATAGAACGTGAGGCGTTCCTTGAGGTTCCCCTCCGGTTCGATGAAAAAGAACAGATCACCCTCCCAATTCCTGGCGATTTCGTTGTACTTCCCGTCCGAATTCAATTTTATTTCCAGCCCCTGTAACCATTCCGCGCTTGGAAATATCGCAGGCATATAACCGACCTCCAATTTTTATTCAATTGTACCATCGAGGCA
Source organism: uncultured Anaerolinea sp. (assembly GCA_964563315.1). Classification (GTDB taxonomy): domain Bacteria; phylum Chloroflexota; class Anaerolineae; order Anaerolineales; family Villigracilaceae; genus Villigracilis. The sequence goes on from CAZLWG010000006.1 coordinate 38,511, forward strand.
TCGCCGGATTAATCCTTGCGGAATTGAAAAAAATGGTCTATGCTTAATGGACAGGATAAACCGTCCTGTGACAGGATACTGTCAATCCAAATTTTCTGGAGGAGAAAATGAAAAAACTGTATTCACTGGCAAGCATCCTTGTGCTTGCCGCCGTTGTTCTCGCGGCTTGTGGAGGCGGGGGCAGTTCAGCCGGTGCCAGCGACCTGTTGGGCGCCATCAAGGAACGCGGCTACATCCTCGTTTCTACCGACCCGAACTACGAACCTCAGTCCTTCCTCAATACGGCTGGCTCGCGCCCCGCTGACACCAAGTGCCCGTCCGATGCCCTGACGACCGCCGAAATGCAGGGCTTCGATGTGGATGTCGCCATTGCCATTGGTAATGGCATCGGTGTGGAAACCTGCTTTGCCACCCCGGATTGGGACATCATCACCGCAGGCAGCTGGGCAGACAAATGGGACCTCAGTGTCGGTTCGATGACCATCACCACCGCCCGCCAGCAAATTCTCGATTTCAGCACTCCCTATTACTACACCCCTGCTGTGATCGCTGTCCGCGCTGATTCCGGGCTCTCCACCCTTGCGGATCTTGAAGGTCAGGCTTTGTGCGTAGGCAGCGCAACCACCTACGATCAATGGTTGAACGGCGATATTGAAGGTCTTGGCCTGCCCGAGTCCTCCATTTACGCCCAACCGCCCGCCAACGTGACTGTCGTTCCGCTTCCAACTGACCAGGAATGCGCCCAGGCGATAGCGGCCGGACGCGAGGACTTTGTCGGCTATGTGACTTCTGACACCGTCGTCAATGCCAATATTGCGGCCGGCTTCCCGGTCGTCAAACTCGGCTCAGCGGTCTATTCAGAAGACCTTGCTGCAGCGGTTGACAAGAGTTCCACCCTGCCGACTGCCACCCTGCTTGCGGAAGTCAACAGGATCATCGGTCAGATGCACAGCGACGGGACACTTTCCGGCCTTTCCAACCAATGGTTTGGTGAAGATTTAACCCAGGCTCCCAACTAATTTGCATTACAATGGAGGAAGGCGGTAGCGTCCAAGTGCCGTCTTCCTCCATTTTTTCGATACAGGAAGGTCACACGAGATGAGCGCACTTGACCATGGCAAAACAGGCGCGGCAAAGACACAAGGCGACCTGTTATTCGAATCCCAACTACGGGAAAAGAGCAGGTTCAAGCGGAATGTGGGGGTTTCATGGGGTATTCTATTTCTTATCATCGTATATTTTTTCAGCGGGCAAAATTTCCTGGGAATTAAAACCATCGAGTTGAATACCGATTTCATTGTCGCGCAAATCGGTTTCATTGCACAGGGTTTGCCGCAGACCCTGCTGGTATCCATCCTTGCGATCACACTTGCCATGATCCTGGCGCTGTTGGCAGCATTGGGGCGGCTTTCCACCGTCCCGCCGCTCTACGCGCTCAGCACGTTCTATGTTTCGCTCATTCGCGGGACGCCGCTGTATCTCCAGATCTTTTTCTTCTTCCTTGCGCTTCCCCAGCTCGGCATCGTGCTGACCGGTCTGTTCGCGGGCGTGCTGGCGCTTGGGCTCAACTACGGCGCATACATGAGCGAGATATTTCGCGCCGGGCTGGCATCTGTCGGCAAGGGTCAGAGGGAAGCCGCCATTGCGCTCGGCATGACCCCCACGCAAACCATGCGCCGCATCGTCCTTCCGCAAGCGCTTCGGTTCGCCATTCCGCCAGTCGGCAATGAATTCATTGCCATGACAAAGGACTCGGCACTCGTCTCTGCAACGGGATTTGTCCATGAGATCATGTGGCGCGCCACCAGAGTGGGACGCGCTCAATTCAACAATCTCGAAGCGCTCATCATGGCGGCGGTGTTCTACTGGGTAATGACCCTTCTTCTTACCTATGTACAAAGCATCATCGAAGCACGCCTTTCCAAAGGAGACCGATAATCATGGTCCCCATCGTAAAAATCAACAATCTCGATAAATATTTTGGACGCCTGCATGTCCTAAAAGACATCGATCTTGAAGTCGGGGAACGGGAAGTCGTCTGCTTGATCGGTCGCAGCGGTTCCGGTAAAAGCACCCTGCTGCGCTGCATCAATTTTCTCGAAGAACCGTCTCATGGAATCATCGAAGTGGATGGAGTGCAGGTCAAAGCAGGGGAAAAAGGAAAAGCCCGCCGCCAGCTTGTCCATGACGTGCGTTTGAAAACCGGCATGGTCTTTCAGGAATTCAACCTCTTCCCGCACATGTCAGTGCTGGAAAACGTCATCGAAGGGCCGGTCACCGTCAAGGGTATGGACCGCAAAACAGCAATCGAACTCGCCGAACAGAATCTCGACAGTGTTGGTCTATTGTTCAAAAAGGACGAATACCCCAACCGCCTCTCCGGCGGACAAAAACAGCGCGTTGCCATTGCGCGCGCCCTGACGATGGAACCGCGCGTCATGCTCTTCGACGAACCTACTTCCGCGCTCGACCCCGAACTCATCGGCGAGGTGCTGAACGTGATGAAAAAGGTTGCGCTGGAAGGCATGACCATGATCGTGGTTACGCATGAGATGGGCTTTGCCCGCGAAGTGGCAGACCGCGTCATCGTCATGGCAGACGGTGAACTCATCGAAGATAACAAACCGGAAGAAATTTTCAACGCACCCAAAGACCCGCGTACCGAGGCGCTCATCGTTCGTTACCGCACCGGCGGAGCTTAATGCCTGTTGCGATCACCCGCAAAGTCAGTTCGCGCTGCAACGAATGCGAGATCACTCACATCCGCCGTGTACCGATAGATCTGATCACTGCCCAGGCGCAGCATGATGGATATACACAAGCCCTGAAATATCTGGGCTGCCAGGTCGTAGAGTTACCTGAAGAGCCCGACCTGCCCGACTCTGTCTTCGTAGAGGATACAGCCTTCATTCTGCCGGAAGTCGCGGTCATCACCAGACCCGGCGCAGACTCCCGCAAACCCGAAACAAAGTCGATGGTCGAGGTGCTTTCGCACTACCGCCCGCTCCTGCATATCGCCGGCCCCGTAACCGTGGATGGCGGCGATGTTCTGGTGCTTGGAAAAAACATCTTTATCGGGTTATCCACGCGGAGCAACCTTTACGCTGTTCAGCAGATCAAGAACATGCTGGAGAGCTATGGCTACTCGGCAGCCGGCGTTGCATTGAAAGGCTGCCTCCACCTTAAATCAGCCGTCACGCGCGTGGATGACAGGACTCTGCTCATAAACAAAAACTGGGTGGACGCATCCCCCTTCGATGGTTATGACCTCATCGAAACGGACGCTTCGGAACCTTACGCCGCAAACTGTCTGCCCGTCAATGGGCACATCATCTACCCGACAACCTTCCCCAAGACCCAGCACAAACTCGAAGAAAAAGGTTACAGCGTGGCCAATGTCGAATTGGGCGAATTGGCGAAAGCGGAGGGTGCGGTCACGTGTTGCAGCCTGATCGTTTCGTGAAGCAGGCTTGAGATTGGGGATGAAGCGGGTATAATCCCCAGCCATGAAGAATCCAAAATCCGAATCTGCAAAGTATTGGGAAGACCATCTAAAAAGTTGGGAAGCCGGCGCGTATTTCAAGGAGGGTCAACAAAACGCGAACTGGTGGGACCGTCTTTCCAGTGTGTTCCGCGGCGACGCCATGTATGTGCGCATGAATACCGCTTTGGAACTGATCGCGCCGCATATCAAAGGCGCGGTTGTGCTGGACGTGGGTTGCGCCTCGGGGCGTTTTGCATTCCAAATGCTCGAAGCCGGCGCTCAAAAAGTATACGGCACGGATATATCCACCGAGGCATTGGAATTTGCAAAAACGCGCAGCAGCGAGTTACGGCTTCAAGATAAGACCGAGTTTTCGATGATGGATGTTGTCCAGCCCAATTCGCCGCTTCCACGGGTCGATCTCGTGACAGCGCTGGGTGTTGTCGAATATTTCGACGCGAAGGATATGTCCGCCTTTCTCGGCAATTTGCGGACGAAATATTTTCTGCTCGATTTTCCCGATCATGGGCGCAAAAAGGAATTCCCCACCTGGATCCTGCGGCAGGTATACATCCGCGTGAACCGCCTGCCCGGTGTGTACCTGTATTCGCTGGACGAGTTTTCAAACATCGCCGAGCCATTCGGCTTTGCAAATCTGCGCGTGATCGAACGGAATAATTTCTATTACGTCACCAATCTGCCTGTATGAGCAAACTTGCCTGCGTCACACTGGATATGGAGCCGGATTATGGCGATCCTGAAAAGCGGATTCGCCTGCTCGAAAACCCGGAGTTTTTTGAGCGTTATGTTTCCATCGTAAAAAAGTACGGCGCTAAAGTGACCATGTTTACGGTCACGAGTTTGTTCGAGAAGTACGGAGGCGGGTTCCATGAATTGGCTGCGCGCATACCGTTGGAATTTTCCGTCCATTCCCACACGCATGATCCGCGCAGAGCCTGTTCACTGGATGAAGTCCGCGCTTCACAGGAAGCTTACAAAAAATTCACGGGGATCAAACCGCTTGGGTACCGCGCCCCTATCGGACGGATTGACAAGCAAGGCTTAAATCACCTGCTCGATCATAATTTTGAGTATGATGCCAGCGTGTATCCCTCCATTCGCCCGGGAGAGTTCGGTTACTTCAATTTACACATGCCAAACATCCCCTTCCGTGTGGTACGCAAGGACGGCAAGTCGCTGGTGGAGTTTCCATTCACTGCAATTGAAAGGATCCGCATTGTATTTGCCTTGAGTTATGCCAAACTGCTTGGCTGGGGAATGTATTCAATGCTGCTGAAGGTTTTCGGGCTGCCGAAATCAACCCTCTTGCTTTCACACCCGCATGATTTTTATTTCGCTTCGATTACAAACAATACAACCAAGGGCTTGGAGCGGGCGGCGCTTGCAAGAAATTCAAATCGCGCATTCGACTATTTCGAAAACATGCTAAAGGGGCTCAAATCTCAAGGGTATGAGTTCGCCTTTATCAGTGAACTGTACGGGCAAATAAAAACATCGAATCTGCAGGAGTTTGCATGGGAGGAATGGAAATAAATAATCCCCGAATTGAATTCGGGGATCTGTCCAGTGCGCTGGAGAGGACTTGAACCTCCACGTCTTGCGACACATGGCCCTCAACCATGCCTGTCTGCCAATTCCAGCACCAGCGCGCGGGCAGGCAGTATTATAATCGGCTTGCCTTTCTTGTCAAGCACATGGAATCACAGGAGAAAAGACATGGCTCGAATCGTTGTAGACGCAATGGGAAGCGATGACCATCCCACGCCGGATGTCGTTGGCGCAGTACAGGCAGCGCGTGAATACGGAGCAGAGATCATTCTTGTCGGAGATGAATCGAAGATAAAACCCGTTCTCGACGCACAAAACACACAAGGGTTGAACGTCCGTATTGTTCATGCTCCCGAGATGTTGACCATGGATGACAAGGGCGAGGAATTGGTTCTGAAAGCCCGCGCAAAGGATTCGCAGAATTCGATGGCAGTCGGCATGGATCTGATAAAAAGTGGCGAAGCGGATGCATTCGTTTCCGCAGGAAACACCGGTGCAGGCATGGTCACCGCTCTGTTCCGCCTCGGACGCATCCGTGGAGTTGATCGTCCAGCCTTGGCCCCCGTCTTCCCGACAGCGACAGGCTCGTGCGTTGTGCTCGATATCGGCGCCAATCCCGATTGCAAACCAGAGAATCTTATGCAATTCGGCATCCTCGGCAGCATTTACGCTGAAAAAGTACGCGGCGTGAAAAATCCGAAAGTGGGTTTGATATCCAACGGTGAAGAGGAGGGTAAAGGCAACGAACTGGTAAAAGCCACCACGCCGCTGTTCAAATCATCCGGCTTGAATTATTTCGGCAATGTCGAAGGGAAGGAAGTCATCGGCGGCAAAGTGGATGTAGCCGTAACAGACGGCTTTACAGGCAATGTCATGCTCAAATCATCCGAAGCGGTTGCCAAGCTCATCACGGACAAGATCAAGGAGATCATCAAGAATGCCGGCATCCTGACCAAGATCGGCGGTCTGCTAGTGAAACCCGCTCTGGGTGAGATCAAAAAACTGCTCGATCCGAACGAACACGGCGCAGCTCCGCTGCTCGGCGTGAACGGACTTGTCTTTATCGCGCATGGGCGCTCGGATGCGAACGCCATCAAGAACGCGGTCCGCGTGGCAAAGAACGCCGTGGAAGTGAAAGTGCTCGATGCAATGAAATCAGCCATTGAAGAAAGTTTAAAGAAATAAAATGAAGATCATCAAAAACGAAAAACTCATCAATCGGAACGGGAAAATCGGTCAATGGATGAGTCTTGGGGCGCTGGTCGTCCTCGGACTGGGCATGTACATTTCCTTTACCAAGCCTGAATTATTCACCTATTCGCTGATCTGTCTCGCTGTCGGATTTATCATGACCCAAGTGGGCATGTACATGGGAACCCGTTACGGGCGCTCCCCCCGTCCCGACGAAAAGCTGGATGCGGGGCTAAAAGGCACACACAGCGAATTCAGCATCTATCATTATTCATCGCCGGCACCTCACTTGTTAGTGGGGCCAGCCGGCGTTTTGGTCGTTCATCCCATTCACCAGGGCGGCCGGATCTATTATGAAAAAAACCGCTGGAAAGCAAAAGGCGGCGGTTTCATGCAATCCTACATGCGGGTTTTTGGTCAGGAAGGGCTTGGGCGCCCGGACATTGAAGCGGAAGGCGAAGTCCAGGCGGTGAGAAGATTCCTCGAAAAAAAGGTGGAAGGCACAAACGTCCCTGAGGTAAAGCCTATTTTAGTGTTCACAAATGACCAGGTCGAGTTGGAGGCGGGAGCCTCACCCCTGCCTGCGATGAAACTCAAACAGTTCAAGGAATTCCTGCGGCAGGAAGCAAAGAAGCGCTTTTTGTCCACCAGCCAGATCTCGGAAATCACTAAAGTTTTGGTTAAAGAATGAAGTTCAAAAACATCCTGCAAAATATTCATGAAATTGGATTAAAGCTGCAAATCCATAAATATTCCCTGGCAGTCCTTGGAATTATCCTGTTTGGCATTATGTTGCGCATCAATTTATATGGAGATCCACGCCTTTCCATCGCTGGGAATGATACTCAAAGCTATGTGGACGCATCCCAAGCGCCGTTATTCTCAAAGGAAATCATGACGGGCAGGCGGCTGCTCACGACAAACCTTGTGTATAAAATCTTCGAGCCGGAGGAAGGCTACCAGATTACTGTCAATGGCTCCATCGAAACGACAAGACGGGCAATACAACCGGGATTCGACCGGATCACGATCTTTCAGCTCATCATATCCGTTGTTGGATGGGGCGCTCTGGCATTTGTGACTGCAGAGTTTCTTAAAGACCCGCTCATGAAAATCTTGGGGTCGGTTTTCGTATTGATGTTTGCCTTCACGCCGCAAATGGCGGACTGGGATAGCATCCTCATGTCGGAATCTTTGACATTTTCCCTATTTGCGCTTCAACTTGCTTTTGCAATCAAAATAGTCTTTTCGCTGTACAGAAACCCCAATGCTGATATAAGACCGTGGTTCATCAGTTGGGCTGTTGTTTTCTTTTTCTGGGTGTTCCTGCGCGACTCGAACTTGCTGGCTGCCATTGCCACAATATTTGTCCTTTCAGGATCCCTAGTTTTTCAAAATTATCGAAAGAACAAATACATATACACCGGTATAATTTTACTAGTGATTATAACCGCTCTTGGGATAGCAACTTCAACCAATAGCATACGTTCGCAAGTACAAATCGCCAACATTTACAAAGATGACATTTTTTCCGATAGAGGACTTATATCTATCTTCAAGGATCTTGGAATGCCGCAGCCGGATTCTGCCGAGTATCGGGCATGGTTCAAGAAAAATGGAGCGAGAACACTGTTTCGCTTCATGCTCTCTCACCCGGGGTATTCAATAACGAAAATCATCCGTGATTTTCCTCAAACTTTCACTGAAATCAAACAAACTTATTTCAAGGTGCCTGAGTTGGGAAAGGCCCGCGAATCCCTGTCACTCATCGGTGATGCTCTTCATCCAGAAGAAACAACACCATTTCTGATAGGAGGGCTCCTTTTAGCAGGAATTTCATATCTTGCAATCCCGAATACGGATTTCCTTATCCGCCCTTGGACATGGATTGCCATCTGGCTTTTCCTCACTGCGAGCGCCACAATGATTCCAACCATTCTTGGCGATACCTGGGCGCTTAACCGTCACGCTCTTTTTTCCACCATGATCTATCGCCTTTGCATGTGGCTGTTCCCTATTATCATCCTGGATATAGCAGTGGAACGAACTTCTGCTGCAAATAACCCGTAGAGCAATAATGAAGTTTATTAAGAATGGTTGGGCTGCAAACCTTGTAATCATATTGATACTAGTGACCGGCTCGTGGCTGCGCGCAAGCTGGTACGGCGATCTGCGCCTTTCCATCGCCAATGCCGAAACAGATAGTTACATCAACTCATCGAGGGCGCCGGTGTTTTCATGGCAGATCTTTGCAGGGCAGCGGCTGTTTACCACAAACTTGATTTTCAAAATGGCCAACGATGCAGCCGATTGTCCCATCACTTCCTACGGGCAACCCGGGCTTGGAAAGGAGGACTTTCGCAGGGTTCAGCCATGTTTCGACAAGATCGCCCTGCTTCAAAATTTCCTTTCGATAATCGGATGGGCATTTCTGGCGTGGATGGTTGCCAAACAATTGAAAAATCCCCTGATAAAGATCATTGCCGCATCTGTCATCATCATTTTTGGTTTTACACCGCAAATCGCCGAATGGGACAGCGTGCTCAGTCCTGAGTCGCTTTCGCTTTCGATGTTTGCAATTACGCTGGGAATCGCGCTGGAACTTGTCCTTCACGCCGCAAATTCCGAAACACCGCTGAGAACAGGGCGGGAAAAACTCCTGCTTGCGGCCCTGATCGTCTTCTTCCTGCTATGGGTGTTTGTGAGGGATGTGCATCTATACGCCATCCCGGTCATACTGGTTCTGCTTGTCCCGCTCTTCTTTATAAATAAAATACGTGAATCAAAAACACTTCCTATTGTATTTGCCGTCTTGCTATTCTTTTTCGTGATCGGATACACTTCTGCCCGCGACAGCCTCCGCGCAACACGCTTTCCATTAATGAATTCATTGGATGAGTACATTTGGCCCCATCCAGCACGCGTGGACTTTTTCAAACAATATGGTATGCCCGAAAAAGACGACCCGGATTATAAAAAGGCACCGATATATCAAGCCTGGGCAGATGAACACGCCGCAAAAGCGTACGCAATGTTCCTTGTCACCCACCCTGGGTTCGTTGTGACAACTCTCTGGGAAAACCTGGACCAGATCAGTTCCGATTTCGTTCAACCCTATTTTTTCACACCGGAAGTAAAGAACAGGGAATTTCTTCTTAATATTGGCACAATACTCCACCCCGAGACACCATCCGTTTACCTCATCGGTTCCTTTTTACTTCTTGCATTTATCATTCATTCCATCCAGCTTCGCACACCAGCAATCTCCGCCTGGGCATGGTTGGCAGTATTTGTAGTTGGTACTGCATCGGCAACCCTCTTCATCAGCTACTTCGGAGACATTGCCGGGCTGCGCAGGCATATCATGCCGTCCGTGGAAATGTTCCGGCTTTTTATTTGGATTTTCATGATGCCCTTCCTTGATCTGTCTCATAAGCAAAAAGAACAAGCAAATTAACATTAATGGTACACTTGTTCTAACATGACAACCATCGTATCGCTCGACATCGAATCCACCGGTCTGGATGAAAACCGCGAAGCCATCATTGAGATTGCCGCCGTCAAATTCAACGGGCGGCGCGTGGAAGATGAATTCAACACCCTTATCAATCCCGGAAAACACATACCCGATTTCATCACAGGGCTGACAGGCATCGATGATGCGATGGTGCGTCAGGCGCCCCGCCTGCGCGACATCGCCCACGAACTTACTGCTTTCGTAGGCGATGCACCCATCCTTGGGCATAACGTCAAATTCGATATCGGATTCCTGCGCAAGGCGGGACTATTCGAATTCCAACAAACCCTCGACACGTACGAACTTGCATCCGTCTTGCTCCCCGCTGCCAGCCGTTACAACCTCGGCGCGCTCGGGCAGCAACTGGGCATACCGCTTCCCGCTACACACCGCGCACTCGACGACGCCCGCGTCACGCATGCCTGCTATGTGCGTCTGCTCGACTTGGCTCGCGAACTCCCGCTCGAAACCCTGCAGGAGATCGTCGAGCTTGGCAATTATGTGGATTGGGATGCAGGGTGGGCATTCGAACAAGCCTTGCATGCCCGCGTAAAGGAAGGAATCAAACCCAAGCGGACATCCCGCGCTTCCACCCACAAGCCTGCACTTGACCCAACGGCCCAAAGAGACTCCCCGCCGATACAACGCACCGAAGAGCCGCTTCCGCTTGACCCCGAAGAAGTCGCTTCCATCCTGGAGTACGGCGGACCTTTCTCTGAATATTTTGAATCCTATGAGCACCGCACCGAACAGGTGGAAATGCTCAAGGCAGTTACAGATGCCTTATCCACAGGCGGTCATTTAATGGTGGAAGCGGGAACAGGGGTGGGAAAATCCTTCGCCTATCTTGTGCCGGCCGCGTTGTTTGCCTACAACAACAATACGCGCGTGGTGGTTTCCACAAATACCATCAACCTGCAGGATCAACTCATCAAAAAAGATATTCCCGACCTGCAAGCCGCTCTCCAATTGAGAGTGCGCGCCGCCGTGATGAAGGGACGCGTCAACTACCTCTGTCCGCGCAAGGTTGGTTACATGCGTTCGCATGGGCCCGCCAACGCCAACGAGATGCGCGTTCTGGCAAAGATCATCGTTTGGCAGTTGGAGAACACCAGCGGCGACCGGAACGAACTAAATCTCACAGGACCCATCGAACGCGAGGTCTGGTCAAGGCTGTCAGCGGAGGATGATGCCTGCACAACAGAAACCTGCCTCGGTCGAATGGGAGGCGTTTGTCCGTTCCATCGAGCAAAACAGGCGGCGCAAAATTCCCATCTGCTGATCGTAAACCATGCCCTGCTTCTTTCCGATGTTTCGACCGGCAGCAAAGTTCTACCGGAATACGATTACGTCATCATCGACGAAGCGCATCACATGGAGTCGGCAGTGACAAATGCGCTTTCATTCCGCATGACTCAAAACGACCTGGATCGCATGTTGAAGGAGTTGGGCGGATCATCGGCGGGATTGCTCGGCAGAATGCTGACAGACACGCACGACGCGCTTCGCCCTTCGGACTTCGGGTTGCTCCAACAAAAATCAAAGCGAGCCACCGACCAGGCATTTCGGCTCGATCAACTCTCGAAGGAATTTTTCAGTTATCTGGGCGAATTCATCGCTGTGCAGCGCGAGGGGCAGCAACAGAATAACTATGCCTGGCAAATGCGCATCACCCCTGCCGCGCGGACACTGCAGGGTTGGGACGACCTCGAAATGTTATGGGGGCAGGTCAGTGAAACAATGACCCATCTGCTGAAAACGCTCGACGAGATTTACAAGTCTCTCGGCGAACTGTATAACGATGGTCATGACAACGTGGAAGATGTAATGGGCAGCATTGGCACACTCGTCCGCCGTATGACGGAGGCAGAGACCGCCGCCTCCGGGATGATGCATAAACCATCGAATGAGTTGATCTATTGGATCGAAGTCAATCCGCGCGGGGAGAAATTATCTCTAAACGCCGCGCCGTTGCGGGTGGGTCCGTTGGTACAAAAGCATCTTTGGTACGAAAAAGCCAGCGTCATCATGGCGTCCGCCACGATGACCACGCACGGCGACTTCGGCTACGCCCGCCGCACGCTCGCCGCCGATGAAGTGGACGTACTTTCGCTCGGTTCGCCTTTTGATTACGAATCCAGCACTTTGCTTTACGTCGCCAACGACATGCCCGAACCGAACAATTTCAATTATCAACAGGCTCTCGACCGCGCCATCATCTCCACCGCCAAAGCCACCGGCGGACGGATGCTTGTGCTGTTCACGTCCTATTCCGCTTTAAAAAAGACCGCGCAAGCCATCACAGGTCCTCTGGCGCGCGAGGATATTTTCGTCTATGAACAGGGTGAAGGGGCATCGCCGAATGCCCTGCTGGAGTCGTTCAAAACAACAGAAAGAGCAGTTCTGCTCGGCACACGTTCATTCTGGGAAGGGGTGGACGTGCCGGGCAATGCGCTCTCGGTGGTCGTCATTACCAAACTGCCTTTTGACGTGCCCTCCGACCCGATCATCTCGGCTCGTTCCGAACTGTACGAAGATTCATTCAACGAATATTATCTCCCTGAAGCGATTCTGAAATTCCGACAAGGTTTTGGGCGCCTGATTCGCACTGCGTCCGACAGGGGCGTGGTTGCCATCCTGGACCGCCGTGTGCTGACCAAGCAATACGGCAGGCTCTTCCTCGAATCCCTGCCGCCGTGTACTGCGCGCCAAGGCCCTGTATCGGGGTTGGCAAAGGTGGCTGGCGATTGGCTGGGAGTGTAGCAATAGATAAATTTTGATCGCCACTTAAATCAGGCGCACCACCCCAAATTTAAAGAACGCGAGGAGTGAGGTTGAACATCGAGCCAAGTAAAGAAAGAACAATGCGAAGACAATAGATGCTTGAAACGATTTTGTGTGTCTCCATATTGCGACTTGCTAGTTTTTTTCTACTCTGCTTGTACCCTTATCCATGAACAGACCTCCGGTCTAGTTCGTGTTTCTCACAAAAAACCTAACCGGAAGGTCTGCTTCTTATCGGGCTGCCCTATTTCTTAGTTAATCATCTTTTTATTATTCTGTTTCGCGGGTGATGTGGGCGCCGAGCAAGCGTAGTTTTTCGTCAACTTTTTCGTATCCCCTCTCGATTTGTACAATATTTCTTATCGTCGATGTCCCTTCGGCTGCCAATGCGGCGAGAAGCAACGCCATGCCTGCCCGTATGTCGGGGCTTTCCAACTTCTCTGCATAAAGTTGGGTGGGACCCTGGACAAGGCACCTGTAAGGATCGCATAAGATGATCCGCGCACCCATGCCCACCAATTTATCGGTAAAGTACATTCTTCCGGAAAACATCCAGTCATGAAAGAGTACCGAGCCGGATATCTGAGTGGCAACGGTGATGGCAATACTTGTCAGATCGGTGGGGAAAGCAGGCCAAACATTTGTTTTGATCTCCGGCACAGCTCCATCGAGATCAGGGAGAACTTTCAAGGATTGTTCCGATGGAACAAAGATATCCTCTCCTTCAACATCCCAGTGGACTCCGAGGCGATGAAAAACCTGCTTCACCATTTCAAGATGCGGCACGCCTGCGTTCCGGACGCGGATACTCCCGCGCGTGACAACAGCGGCGCCGATGTAACTGACCACTTCCAATAGATCAGGTCCGATCGCATATTCACCGCCATGAAGGTGATCCACGCCCTTGATCCGCAGCGTATTCGAACCGATTCCATCGATTCGCGCGCCAAGCAGATTTAGAAAATTGCACAATTCCTGTACGTGCGGTTCGGATGCGGCATTGCGAATAAGCGTTTCGCCTTTCGCCAACACGGCCGCCATCACAGCGTTTTCAGAGGCAGTGACACTTGCCTCATCCAAAAGAATATTCGCGCCATGCAGTCCATTCGATCGGATATCAAACTCGCGGTTGTAAGAGATGTCCGCCCCCAATCCGCGCAGGGCAAGAATATGCGTATCCAACCGGCGGCGGCCAATTACATCTCCGCCCGGAGGAGGGAGGCGGATCTCACCTGCCCGGGCGACGACGGGGCCCGCAATGAGAATCGAAGCCCGAATACGGCGGCACAGGTCCGGGTCCAAGTGAGAGGCGGAGAGGTCGCGGGTTGTAATCCGCCAGGTCGTGGCATCCATCTCCTCCACGACGGCGCCCAGGTTCTCGATCAGTTTTCGCATTGCAAGAACATCCCGAATCTGGGGGATGTTGTGAAGAATAACTGGTTCCGCAGTCAACAGACATGCGGCAAGCAGGGGCAACGCGGCATTTTTATTTCCCGAAGGGGTAATCTCGCCCTTCAGTGGAATCCCCCCCTTAATGACAAATTCTTCCATTTGTGTTCTCCTCGACAACAATCAGGATTGTAAGGTGGTTTCATTAATCCGTCAAAAACATTACAGTTGGCTTACACACCAAAAGACGAATTGCACTACATTTCAATCGGATTATAATCAAACTGAATGGATGTGTCTTTGTTGGTTCCTCTGTTAATGGGATGGTGCGCCGGTTTGATGGCTAACTATCTTGCGGATGTGCTGCCCATCACAAGGAGTTTCAGCCAGCCTGCCTGCCCGCAGTGCAATACACCTTTTTCGTGGAAGACCTACCTGCTCCTCCGCCCGTGCAATAACGGACACGCGCGCAAGATGCGGGTATGGATTACCCAATTCATCATCACCGCATTCAGCATCTATATCTGGATTCAACCACCTTTGAACCTTGGGTACTGGCTTGGACTTCTGGTACTTGCATATTTTGGAATGGTTTTTGTGATCGACATGGAACATCGCCTGATCCTCCATCCGACCAGTATGTTCGGCTCTGTACTTGGACTTGGAGTTGGCCTGATTTCTCACGGGCTACTACCCACCCTTCTCGGCGGGTTGGGCGGCTTCGTCATCATGCTGATCTTTTACTATATGGGAGTCTTCTTTTCCCGCCTTCGGGCAAGACGAATGCGTGCCCAGGGACGGGAAGCCGATGACGAAGAGGCGCTTGGAGCCGGAGACGTCATCCTTGCCGCAATCTTAGGCTTGATGCTCGGATGGCCCCTGATCTGGTTTTGTCTGTTATTGGGAATCCTGCTCGGCGGAATTTCCGGCGCAATACTGGTATTATTCATGCTCGTCGTTAGAAAGTACAAGGAAAACGTACTTATGGTGTTCATGCCGTATGGTCCCTTTTTCATTACAAGCGCATTTCTTATCCTCTTTTTGCCGAATCTAATCGCAGCCATAGTCCCAAAGTAAGATTACTTGAAATCATCCTTTATGGTAATAAAGCACATGAGACCTGAACAGGAAAATCGTATGATTACCCGAAAATCCCCAGACAAGCGAAAAAGCCGCGCACAGGCAATGGTGGAATTCGCCCTTGCGCTGCCCGTCCTGCTTACTCTTTTGTACGGTGTATTAGAAACCGGGCGTCTGCTATTCATTTATGCGTCCACCGTCACTGCCGCACGTCAGGCGGTTCGTTACGGGTCAGCCACAGGCGACGGTCCCAACGGGGTACCGTACTATCAGGATTGTGCAGGAATCGAATCTGCGGCACACAGCGTGGGGTTCATAAATGTATTCGATAATATCGACATCGAGTACGACGATGGTCCGGGAACGGCCGTTTTCGATCAATGCCCGCCTTCCAATACCATCAGCAACAACGACCGCATCAAGGTTACCGTCAGCACGCAATGGGTGCCCATTGTTCCGATCGTTCCGCTCGAACCCTTTACCATAGAATCCGAAAGCGCCCGAACCATCCTTGCATCGGTTTCCATCGCCGTGACGGCTCCTGCTGTCGGCTTTCCGGGGAGTGGAACTGGCGTTCTCGAAATAGATAAATCCGGTTCGCCAACCACGTACTCAAGCGCCGGACAAACGATTACATATACCTACACGCTGGCAAACACTGGCTCGGGCGATCTTGCAGCTCCATTTTCCGTTTCAGACGACAAAGTAGCAAGCGTAAATTGCGGCAGTGCGCCGGGAACCCTTGCTCCGGGCAATTCATTTACCTGTACCGGGAGTTATCAAATCACGCAAAACGATCTGGACGCAGGCTCTGTGACGAACACGGCATCCGCCTCTTCGAGCAACGGACCGTCAGCAAACAATGATTCATTCACGGTAACGGCAATTCAATCTCCCGGACTGACACTCACCAAAAGCGCATCACCAACTGCCGCGTCCACCGTTGGCGCCACGATTACCTACACGTACACATTGGAAAATACGGGAAATGTCACTCTTAACTCGCCGTTCATTGTGAGCGATAACAAAATCGCAAATGTCAGTTGTTCGGATGCCAACCCGCTACCTCCAAATGGAACGAAAACCTGCATTGCAACCTACCAACTCACAAACGCGGATATCAATAATGGTTCTGTCACCAATCAGGCAGTTGCGACCGCGACATTTAATTCCACTGTAGTAACGTCCAATACCGCGAGCGCCATGGTGACTACAATCCCTCTGGCGCTTGCCATCAGCCCGTCACCGGCAACGGCATCCATTCCAAATCAAGTCATCACCTATACCTATACCGTTAGGAACGTCACCGGTAACACTGCAAACTCCTTAAGTATTACAAGCTCGAATACTTCTCCGGTAAACTGCCCAAGTACAACAATTCCAGCAGGAGGAACTGTTACCTGTACCAGTACATATACAGTTACGCAGGCGAATCTTGACGCTGGAGGCATGATCACCAACACGGCTACTGCCACAGCAAATAATGGGTCGCCAGTTTCATCGAACACCGTAACAAACACCATCGCCATCGTCCAAACCCCCCAACTTTCTGCAAGTGTATCCGCGTCTCCTTCGCAGCCTGTAGCGCCTGCCACATCGCTCCCCGCCGGAACCGTCGTCACCTACACCTATACCCTATCCAACAACGGAAACGTAACTCTTGTGTCGCCTTTTTCCGTCTCGGACGACAAGACAACCATTACCTGCGGCAACCAGTCCAACCTCGCACCCGGCGCAACAAAAACCTGCACTGGGACTTATACGATTGCAGCCAACGATGTAGCCGCTGGATCCATCACCAACACCGGGACGGCATCTGCCAAATTCGGGTCACAAACGGTGACATCCAGCCCTGCAAGTGCGACAGTAATTACTTATTCCGGCGCAAGGTTCAGCATGGCAATCAGTGCAAACCCCGCGACGATCACCCAATCCGGAACATCCGTTGTTTTCACCTATACGATCACAAATACAGGCGGCAAATCACTGACATCACCCTACTCAATTACATCCAGCCTGGCGGGGACGTTCACTTGCGCGGGCACATCCCCGCTTGCCCCGGGCCAATCCACATCCTGTCAGAATTCTTACACAACTTCGAATACCATTACAAATTCGATCACGGCAGCCACAGCAAAAGATGGAGCCGCTACCGTCTCCTCGTCCAACCTGCCATCCATCACGGTTCCATCGACCATTTGTACTACCGGAACCCTGACCCTGAGCGCGCCGGTAATGTCAGGAAACACCGCTACCTGGACGATCTCCAATAATATTGGAACCACCCTGCATATCAATTCGATCACGGTAACCTGGAGCACTTCCGGAAATCGTTATCTTGCCGAGGTGCAACTCCCGGCGGGTACATCCATCTGGACGGGCAGTGATAAGGATGGGTTCGCTATTTTCAATGGGCTATGGACTATTAACGTCGGAAACACCCAACTTGTAATGCTCTTTACCAAATCCAGCACGACCATCACAGACATGAATTTGACGTTCGACGAAAACGGATGCGGACCGCTGAACAACCCATAGGTCAAAGATGAAAAATGTAACGAAACCGATTTTAAAAAACGAATCAGGTCAGAGTTTAGTGGAACTTGCCATCAGTCTTATCGTCATTCTACTCCTTCTCCTTGGCGCGATTGAGTTCAGCCTGGCGTTATTTCAATATGTGACCATCCGCGATGCTGCACAGGAAGGCGCCTTATTCGGCTCGATCAATCCGGAGGATGAAGCTGGTATGAAAGCGCGTGCAATGGATGCAGCATCAGATGTAGTAGCCTTGACCACTGGAGATGTAACTGTAAGCTGGAATAATCCGGCAAAAAAATGCGAGGGCTTGACCAGCAGCGTACCCCACGCCGTCACGGTAACGATCACATTTAACCACCCCATTACTTTTCCACTAATTGGCCCTGCAATCGGTTCAAACACGATTCCTTTGACCGCCAGCGTTACCGATACGATCCTATTCCCATCCTGCGATCCATAGAACGTTTCAAATCAGTTCGCTAGTAGCTAGCAGAAAGAGGCATCATGAAAAGGAAAAATAATCCTGAAAGCGGGCAGGCGATTATTCTGATCGTTTTTGCGATCGTGGGATTAATCGGCCTGACTGCCCTGACTGTTGACGGCGGCATGGCATATTCAAACCGCCGTCATGCCCAAAACGCTTCGGATACCGCCGCTCTTGCCGCTGCACGCGCCAAGGTACGGCAGGAACCATGGAAGGGCGCCGCGTTGGTTATCGCGTCTGAAAACGGATTCACAGACCTGTTTGCAGACGACAACTCAAGCGATGACTTGATAAATGTCGAAGTGTATGGATGTGAGGAAGCTGCCTCAACCTGCGGCGTTTATGCCGGCAATCCCGAGTACTTGCAAGTTAGGATTACATCCATCGTCGATACGTTTTTTGCCCGTGTAATCGGCGTTCAACAGGTTACCAATCGGGTCAATTCGGTTGTGCAGGCAAAACCAGCAACCAACGACCCCACTCTATTGGGCAATGCCATGGTCTCATTGATGTGCGGGTGTAAAAACGAGCATGGCTGGAACATGGACCCTTTCACAATCAGCGGCAATTCCGTGTCCATCGTGGGAGGATCGGGCGTATTTGTTAATTCTGACTGCGCAAACGCATTTACTCAAAACGGCAGCGCGTCCATGGAATCCGAATACGGAGTTTGCGTTGTAGGGTCAAGTAATTACGCTCCCGGTTCAGTGGACCCTCCTCCCACATCATCATGCGGCACACAACTAAGTTGTCCGCCGCCGATCATATTCCCGAATCCTACTTGCGACAACAACGGTAACGGGACAATTGAACCTTCAGAGAGAGGCTCAATTACTCAAATCTCCTCCACCCCAAGGGTTTACAAAGCCACGCCAGGGTATTACAACGGTGACTTTCCCAGTACTTCGCCATCCGGAAAACTGATCCTTCAAAAGGGAATCTACTGCATAGACGATGACTTTATCCTTAATAACACTTGGGTAATTACGACAGATGTAAATGACAACAACACACATGACACGGCAACGGAAGGCGTCCTCATCATGGTCGAAAACGGAGGAATCAGACTAAACGGCACGTCATTCCTGGACTTGCACGCAATGAATGATCCAAACCTTGATGAAGATATACAAAATCTGCTCTTCTATATCCCGCCCGGGAACACTTCACCACTGAACATGAACGGCTCTGCGGGCTCCACCTTTACAGGGTCCATTTGGGCACCGACATCGCACTGCTCGCTGGAAGGTACAAATACATCGTATGATGTCAACAGCCAGTTGATGTGCTTTACGATATCCCTTTCAGGCAGCGCGAATATTGACATCACCTACAACCAGAACGAAAACCAGATCATCACCGTCCCGCCTTCTGTGGAGTTGACCGAATAAATGGTCGGACATGGTTCTCGGAACAAAAGGGGAACAAAAAAGGATGAGCGCGGGCAGGCGCTCATCCTTATCGTTTTTACCATCATCGGATTGGTGGGTATTACAGCACTGGCGGTGGATGGCGGCAATGCTTTTCTCGAACGACGGCGGGCGCAGAACGCCGCCGACATTACAGCGCTTGGCGGTGCATTGGCGAGAATTAAAGGCACCGGTTGGGTCAACGAGACCTTTAAAATTGCAAAGGGAAACGGCTACGATAACAATGGCAACACCAATTTCGTACAGGTCTTCAGCCCGCCCGCCACAGGCGTATATGCAGGCGATATCGAATACATCCAGGTTCGGATTACTTCGCACGTATCCACATTTTTTGCAAGAGCAATCGGCATCCCGCAAATCACGGTCTCTGCGGAGGCAGTCTCTCGAACAAAGAAATCGGAGATCAAGGAAATCCTTGACGGCAATGCGATCATCAGCCTTGCCCCTACGAGCGACTGCAACAACGAGCGCGCCTTCTGGGTTCACGGAGAATCAACACTCGATATAAGCGGAGGCGGGGTCTTTATCAACTCGAACCACCCTGAATGCGCCCTTTACACCAACGGAAGCGGAAGCATTCGTATTGATGGCGGCGAAATATCGATTGTCGGCGGAGCGACGATCCAAAAACCTCAATTGATCACACCTTTCCCGCCAAAAACAAAATCCATGCCCATCACCTACCCTCCCCCGTTTTTCATGCCCGAGATCGGATGCGGGAGTAAAATGGCGCAAGTGCTGGAAGACGGCGTAACCATGTCCCCCGGCTCATACGACGAAGACGTATTCCCGCCGGAAGGCGTTCACTTCCTCGAAGCGGGCGTCTATTGCATCAACGGCGATTTCCTGCTGGGAGGCACCTCTCTCGAGGGCGGCGGCGTCACTTTCAAAATGGAACACGGGAAAGTGAAATGGAGCGGCAATTCATACGTCAATTTAGGCGCACCCTTGACTGGGGAACGCGCCGGTTTGCTCTTTTTCGCCCCCATCGAAAACAAGAACAGAATGGTATTTACCAGCAATATCGAGTCGGAATTAAAAGGAACGGTTCTGATGCCAGGCGCGGAAATACACCTCAACGGCGGCGACTCGCCGATCGGATATCACAGCCAATTCATCGGCTACCGCATCGAATCCAACGGTCAGAGCAACATCGTCATCAAGTATAAGGATGACCAGAATTACGACACCTACACCATGCCAGAAATCCAACTAATCAAGTAATGCGTTTCTTCCCTCTTGCACGCTTCAGGCTGGACCCCTCAGCCTGATTCTGTTTAATGAGTTATAATCCTCCCCCGACATCGGTAAAAATGGAGGTGAACACAAAAATCATATACGGGAAAGACAGCGCATGGACTTTGACTTGCAACGAACAGCCAAAGTTGACGAGGATGAGGGTTCTCCATTGCAAAATGGAGCCAATGTTCCCATAACTGCGGAACAGAAAATCGAAGGATCAGCGGAAGCCCTCCGGGTACGCCATGACCCGTCATTCTTTCCCTCCAGAAGCAACCCCAACCAGAAACACCCGTGAGCGATCACAGGAGCAAAAGGGCTGGGGAATGGCAACACAAAGAGGACGGTGCCCGGGCATTCAGGCAAGGCCTATCAGCCTGGGTTTTGACGTCCAAATCTATTAACTTGGAGGATCCCCTACCATGTGTGGAATCGTCGGTTATGTCGGCGCGCGAGACGCGACGCCGATCATACTCAATGGTTTGAAAAGGCTCGAATACCGCGGATATGATTCGGCGGGTGTTGCCGTCATTAACAGCAACCAGATCGAGGTCCGGAGAGATGCGGGCAAGTTGTCGCAATTGGTTGACCTGGTCGGCAAAAGCCCTCTTAAAGGCGCCCCTGGAATCGGTCATACCCGCTGGGCAACGCACGGCGCGCCGTCGGCAAGGAATGCACATCCGCATGTCGGGAATTCGGGCAAGGTCGTTGTGGTTCACAACGGTATCGTCGAAAATTTTCTTGAACTGAAGGACGAATTGACCAGCGAAGGCGTGACGTTCAACTCGGAGACCGACACTGAAACCATCGTCCATCTTGCCGAGCATCTCAAAGCCGGGGGAAACAATCTTGAAGATGCCGCGCGAAAAACATTCAATCAGATCGAAGGCGCAAACGTGGTGGTGATGATGTCTCCCGATGAGCCGGATAAGATCGTGACCGCCAGGATCGGGAATGCCGGCGGCGTGGTGATCGGGCTGGGTGAAAACGAGAATTTCATCGCGTCGGATATTCCTGCCATTCTCGAACATACGCGCAAGGTGATATTCCTTGAGTCGCGGCAGATGGCAGTGGTGACACGTGACAGTGTGCGCGTGCAGACGCTCGATGGAATTGAAATAGATCCCGAAATCCATACCATCGCATGGGATGCTGTTTCTGCAGAAAAAGGCGAGTACCGCCATTTTATGCAGAAAGAAATTCACGAACAGGTGCGCGCATTGACCGACACTCTGGCCGGACGTATCGATTTTCAAGAGGGGCGCATCCGCCTGCCGGAACTCAAACTCACGCCCGAAATCGCTAAACGCATCCAGCGCATGTACATCACAGCCTGCGGCACGGCGGCCTATGCGGGCATGGTCGGCAAATATCTCATTGAAAAGATCGCCCGAATTCCAGTCGAAGTAGTGATCGGTTCGGAGTTTCGTTACAGCGACCCGATCATCGATGCGAACACAGTCGTGCTTGCCATCTCTCAATCCGGCGAAACAGCAGACACTCTCGCTGCCATGGAGGAAGGCAAGCGAAAAGGCGGCATTGTGTGGAGCATTGTCAACGCCATTGGGTCGCAAGCCATGCGCGTTGCCGACGGCTTCATCTCCATGCAAACCGGACCCGAGGTGGGAGTGGCATCCACGAAAGCATTCACCGCCCCGCTCGTGAACCAATACATGCTCGCCATTCTACTGGCAGATTTGCGCGGAACGATGGATGAAGAAACACGCAAATCGCTTGTCTCTGATCTGCGCCTTGTACCAGACCTGGCGGGCCGGGTATTGGACACCGAGCCGAATATCGAAGAAGTTGCTTACGTTCTGAAAGACATCCGAAACTGTCTGTATTTGGGGCGCGGCATAAACATGCCTATCGCCTATGAGGGCGCGTTAAAACTCAAGGAAATCTCATACATCCACGCAGAAGGCTACCCTGCCGGCGAAATGAAGCACGGGCCCATTGCGCTGATCGACGAAGAAATGCCCGTGCTTTGTATTGCCCCCAAAGACCCCTGGCACGAGAAAATGATCTCACAGATCCAGCAGGCAAAGGCGCGGGGCGGAATTGTCGTTGCTGTGGCAACCGAGGGTGATGAACTGGTCGGAGGCATGGCA
Organism: uncultured Anaerolinea sp.; assembly: GCA_964563315.1. Lineage (GTDB taxonomy): Bacteria > Chloroflexota > Anaerolineae > Anaerolineales > Villigracilaceae > Villigracilis. Next base: position 61,327 of record CAZLWG010000006.1, read on the forward strand.
GACCATGTCCTGTGGATTCCTGAAGCACCGTGGATGCTCTCGCCGGTCGTGACCGTCCTTCCCCTGCAATTGCTTGCCTATCACATCGCCGCGATCCGCGGATTGGATGTAGACCAACCGCGCAACCTGGCAAAAAGTGTGACAGTGGAATAACACCAATATGGAGCGGGCTATCGGCTTGATGAAGCCGTATTCTTATTCCACATATAGCTTCATCATCCGGCGTTTTCAACATAACTACGGGACAGAATGAAAATGTCCATTTTGAGAATGCTCCGCCTCAGTCCAACCCGGCATCTGGTTCAATTAAAGAAGATATAATCTCCCTGAAACCTTTCCATGACAAACCAAACCACGACCATAAAACATAATACAAAGCATATCCTGATCGCCTTGATCGCCGTTGTCGCAGCGCTGGTCGCTCTAAGCATCTGGGGACAGCACATCCGCTTCTTCGGCGTGGCAGACATACGCGGATATTGGCACGAATTTCTGCTCGATCTGCTCATGTCAGCATTCTATTTGGATTCCGAGGGAAATGTCCCAACGTTTGCCAATGCGCTGCTGTTATTCATCCCTTCCTTGTTGCTGGCGTTCATCGCTGCATGGAAGAATTCGATAAAGGATAAATTCCGCCTCCATTGGTTCGGGCTGGCATTGATCTTCCTTTACCTTTCCTTCGATGAAGCCGCCGTCCTGCATGAACGATTGATCAAACCCATGCGGGCCATCTCGGATGCCGGAGGCGTATTCCATTTCGCCTGGGTCATTCCCGGAATGATCGGTGTCGTACTCTTCGGGTTGGTGTTTTTGATGTTCTTCCTGCACCTGGAAAAGAAGTTCAAGATCCTTTTCTTCCTGTCGCTGGCTGTATATATATCGGGTGTGATAGGCGGAGAAATGGTCAGCGGATATTTTGCCGCCAATCTCGGTCAAAAGAACTATACTTATGCGGTGGTGGCAAGTCTCGAGGAATCAGTCGAGATGTTCGGCTGCACCTTCATCATCTATTCCCTGCTGGAATACATCAAGCACTATCTCCCTGAGGGGATGACGCTGAAAGTTACTTGATGCCTTCCATAATTGTCCCGCTGGCAGAACTAAGACGCAATACCGGCCAGCGCGGCACACGTAAATTTGTGGCGCTCAACGGCATCGTATATGATGTGACTGATTGCCCGAAATGGCGGCTGGAGATGCACGAAAATCTCCATTTCCCCGGGCAGGATTTGAGCAGCGAACTGCCCGAGGCGCCGCATAACGAAGAAGTCTTTGCGCGTCCATGCGTGAAAGTTATCGGCAGACTCGAAGAAAACGAAAATGCCTGAGATGCAATTCCCCACACAAAAGTCCCAACGCAGATTCGTCACTTTGTGCGGGCGCATATTCCGCAACGCCGATCCGCAATATTTCCCCTCCGCTGTTCACCATGGGCGAATCATCCGCTTTTGCACAGATGCCTGTCTGGGCGCTTACCTCGCCGACCCGGATACATTTTACAAAGTACACAGAAACTCTGAGAGCAATGTGGAAATATGGTGATGTAATTGCATGGAGGGAGATCTTTCGGGGGCGTGTTTGGCATGCTTTGGCAGCGATTGTCGTCAAGGATTCTCCACAGGAAATCGTCCTTGCTGTGTTGCCTGGTGCAGAGCGTTTAACAGAAGAACATTATCCACAAGGCAAAAACAATGGAAGACGCCGCTGGGATTTCAGGAGTGAAGACTGGTGTCTCGAAAATTTTCCATGGCATACAACTCGAGCACTGCAGATACTCGAGCCCGCCAAGTTTTTCTCGACAATTTATTTTTGGGATAATACCAGCGGCGAATTTCTATGCTATTACATTAATTTTCAAACCCCGTTTAAGAAAAAAGGGCAAATACTTGATACGCTGGATCTGGATCTCGATTTGATCATCCGCCCCGATTATTCGTTTGAATGGAAAGATTTGGATGATTATCAAAAAGCCATCGAAGTTGGGATGATCTTGCCTGAATGGATTCATAAGGTCGAAACTACAAAAGAAGAGATATTTGGTAGGCTTGAAAGACGGGAATACCCACTCGATGGGTCCTGGATAAATTGGAAACCGGATTTAAAGTGGCTCGCTTCAAAGCTTCCTGAGGATTGGAACAAAATTTAGAGGTACAAGACATGATACTCCCGCAAAAAACCATCGAATATGAAAGATTTGAATTCAAAAAATGGGAGCATTTCAACTCCGAGACCATTGTCGAAATGCCCGTCTCTCTAACCGTCAACGGTCAGGTGTGGATCTCGTTCATGTGTACGCCTGTGGATCTGGAGGCGCTGGCTGTGGGCTTCCTTTACAATGAAGAGATCATCGAAAGCATGGACGACGTCGCGGATGTGCGCGTGTGCGAACACGGCGACAATGTGGACGTTTGGCTAAATCAGGCGGTGGAACAACCGGCAAATTGGCGCAGGACTTCCGGCTGTACCGGCGGCGTGACAGCTGTTGACCTCCTGGCGAAACCAAATGTCTCGTTTGCAGAGAGCAGGCTTGAGGTCGAACCGGAGGCGATTTGCGATCTCGTGGAGCGCCTGTTCCAATCCCAATTGCTTTACCGCGAAACGGGCGGCGTCCATACATCCGCTTTGAGCGATGGAGAGAAAGTCATCCTTGTGGCGGAAGACATCGGCCGGCATAACACGCTGGACAAGATCGCAGGCTTGGTCCTGATGAAAAACATCCAGCCGAAGAACCGCATCCTCATTACAACCGGACGCATCAGTTCTGAGATGCTGCAAAAAGCCGCGCGTATTCAAGCGCCAATTCTGATCTCGCGCACCTCCCCATCATCGCTTTCGATCGAGATGGCGGAGCGATATGGAATTACTCTGATCGGTTATGCGCGAAAACATCGCTTCAACGTGTACTCAAATTCCTGGCGCGTGGGTTTGTGATTATAAAAGCGGCTCAGAGCCGCTCTTTTTTTGTTATAATTGATTGTGAAAATTATCACATTACAAAGGGACAAATGTCGCACTGAGGTATGAGAAATGAAACTTACCTAAATTGACACAACAAGGAATAATTGCAATGGAGCAAAAGCATGACCCACAAACTAATTGTTCATAAACCGATTTCGCCCGAAATACAGGAATTCGCGCGCAAGCATGGGAATGACCGCGAAGCTGCGCTGGAGGTGTTGAAGGAGATTCAAACGCATCACTCCACGCTGACAACGGGCGCTGTCACCGAGGCCGCCCGCGCGCTGAACCTTCCTCCCCGCCACCTGTACGGCATGGCAACATTTTATTCCATGTTGTCCTTTGAAGAACGGAAGAAAGTATTGCGGGTATGCGACGGCCCGGTGTGCTGGCTTAAGAGGGTAGATGACAAATTACCTGCAAGCAACGACCAGCTGATCCAGGAGTGGCAGAATAAAATTGGCGAAGAATTCAGCGTGGAACGAACTTCGTGTTTGGGATTGTGCGACCGAGCTCCTGCGGCACTTGTTGAAGATCAGCAAGCCGGTCCCATTGACACTGGCGACGCAGCAAAAGTCTGTGATGGTTGGCGGAGCACACCAACCGATTACAGCAAACCGCGTAAAGGCGAAATTCGTGTGATGATGTCACTGGCAGGGAAGATCGATCCCGATTCGATAGCCGATGCTTTATCAAATCACATCTACGATGGATTGAAGAAAGCACTTCAGCTCCCCGCCGAAACCGTTCTATCAGAAGTGGAATCCTCCGGATTGCAGGGGCGCGGCGGCGCGGGCTTTCCTGTCGGGCGAAAGTGGCGTTTTGTTGCCAGCGAAAAGCGGACACCGCGCTACATCATTTGCAACGCGGACGAATCCGAGCCGCTGATCTTCAAAGACCGCGTGCTGATCGACACGAATCCGCATCAAGTGATCGAAGGAATGACGATCGCAGGATACGCCTGCGGCGCATCCGAGGCGTGGATCTATATCCGGGGTGAATACGAACATCAAGCCCGGCGGCTGGAGAATGCCATCGAACAGGCAAAGTCCAAAAATCTTTTAGGCGAAAATATTTTGGGAAGCGGTTTCTCGTTCAATATTCATGTCCATCGCGGCGCGGGCGCCTACATTTGCGGCGAAGAGACGGCGCTGATCGAATCGCTTGAAGGCAAGCGCGGCGAACCGAGGTTGCGTCCGCCCTACCCGCCCCAGTTCGGTTTTCGTGGACAACCAACAGCGGTAAACAACGTCGAATCATTTTGCGCTGTTCCGCACATCATAAAAAACGGTGCAGAGTGGTGGAAATCTCTTTCGGAATATAAAACACCCGGCACGAAAATGTACATGGTGTTGGGGCATGTAAAGAAACCCGGTTTATTTGAAGCCCCATTCGGGTTGACTCTCCGCGAGATCATGAAAGAATTCGGAGGCGGAATGCCCAAGGGCTCAAAATTCAAATTCGCCTTGTGCGGCGGCGCAGCGGGGACAATTGTCAGCGAGGCCATGCTCGATGTGCCCATTGACTTTACCTCGGCGCAGCAAGGGATATCGCTGGGCGCCGGCGCATTTTTAATTTGCGATCAAAGTGTTTCGATAGCGGCTATGTTGCGCGAATTGGTGCATTTCTTCGCGGCGGAATCCTGCGGAAAATGCACGCCCTGCCGCGTGGGGACCTGGCGCGCATTGGAGATTCTCGATCGGATGGCTTCAGGTAAGGGTTGCAAAGGGGACGTAAAAGAATTGGAATCTCTTGCCAATTTGATGCAAGACTCATCGTTTTGCGGGCTGGGGCAGAGCGCTTCAATACCGATCAAATCGGCATTGACTCATTTTAGTTCGGAATTCGAAAAGGCAGAGAGTTAAGGTGAAACATGATCAACCTGAAAATTAATGGTCAAGAAATACAAGCCGAAACCGGAAAAACTGTGTTACAGGTGGCAAGAGAACATGGCATCCGCATTCCTACTCTTTGCTACCATAAGGATTTGAACCCAACAGGCAATTGCCGTATGTGCTTGGTCGAAGTGAAAGGTGGAAGGTTTTTACAGGCGGCATGTGTTACTCCGGTTTGGGAAGGCATGGAAATAGAGACCGGCACCGAAAAGGTGATGAACGATCGTAAGTTGACACTTGAACTCATGCTCGCCAATCACCCGCAGGACTGTCTGACCTGCGATGTAGCGGGCGAATGCGAATTGCAGGATTTGGCATACGAATACAAGGTCGAGGTTCCAACATGGGGAGCGAAAGGTGCGCGTTACCAAGTGGACAGCGACCCGAATCCCTTTATCCGCGTGGATATGAACAAATGCATTCTTTGCCGCAGGTGTGAATCGGCATGCGCAGAAATTCAAGTCCGCGATGTGTGGGGGGTGGCAAATCGTGGGTTCAGTGAAGTCATGGCGGCGGGAGCAGGCGTCCCGATGTTGGAAGCGCGGTGCGAGTCATGCGGTCAATGTGTGGCATATTGTCCGACAGGCGCTTTATCCAACAAGATGAATTACGGCGTCGCGCGCGCGCATCAAGTAAGGAAAGTGACAACAACCTGTTCATATTGCGGCGTGGGCTGTCAATTCGACCTGCTTGTAAAAGATAATAAGGTGATCGGTGTGGGGTCGAACCCGAACGCGCCCGTGAATGGAATGGCATTGTGCGTGAAGGGACGTTATGGATACGATTACATACATCATCCAGACAGACTGGTAAAACCGAAAGTTAGAAAGTATTTATTGGAAGGACAGGAAAAGACAAGGGAAGGCGGCGGATGGGAATGGGTGGATGTCGAATGGGATACAGCCCTTAATCTCGTCGCCGATAAATTTGCAGAAACACGCGCAAATTTTGGCGCGGACACACTGGGCTTCCTCACATCGGCGAAGTGCTTGAACGAAGAAAATTATTTGATGAACAAACTGGCGCGGCAGGTCATTGGAACGAATAACATTGACCACTGCGCCCGTCTCTGACACTCCAGCACGGTGGCCGGTCTGGCTGCCTCCTTCGGCTCGGGCGCGATGTCCAATTCGATGGACGATGTCTCAAAGCACGCGCAGGCGTTTTTCATCATTGGCTCCAATACCACTGAACAGCATCCCGTCTTCGGGACGATGATCCGACGAGCGGTGAAATTCCGCGGCGCGAAATTGATCGTTGCAGACCCGCGCAAAATCGACATCACCGAGTTTGCCACCCTGCATTTGCGTCAGCGCCCCGGCACGGATATTGCCCTCCTCAACGGTTTGATGCACATCATCCTTGAAAAGGGCTGGCACGATCAATCCTTCATTGACGAGCGCACGGAAGGCTTCGATGAATTCAAGCAATCTGTGATGCAATATCCACCGGACAAAGCTGCTGAAATTACAAATGTACCTGTCGAGAAGTTATACGAAGCAGCGGAGATTCTCGCCTCATCCAAGCCGACGGCTGTTCTGTGGGCAATGGGCATTACCCAACACATAGTCGGAGTCCGCAATGTGATGTCGCTTGCCAACCTACAAATGCTCCTGGGTAATATGGGAAAACCAGGCGGCGGAGTTAATCCCTTGCGAGGACAGAATAATGTGCAGGGCGCATGTGACATGGGCGGTCTGCCGAACGTCTATCCGGCGTATCAACCGGTGACGAGTGAAGAAGCGCATGAGAAATTTACAAAAGCATGGGGCGCTACGAGCAGCACAAATGTCGGTCTCACCATCACAGAGATGATTCCCGGGATTCCCGAAGGCAAGATCAAATCGCTTTATATTCTCGGCGAAGACCCGGTGATGTCGGACCCGGACACAAATCACATCCGGCATTGCCTTGAAGAATTGGATTTCCTTGTATTGCAGGAGATCTTCCCATCCGAGACGGCGGCGTATGCGGATATATTACTTCCCGGGGCGTCCTTTGCGGAAAAGACAGGCACGTTCACGAACACAGAACGACGCGTGCAGATGGTCCATCAAGCCATTGAGCCGATCGGCGAGTCAAAGCCGGATTGGTGGATCACGTCTGAAATTGCAAAAAGGTTGATGGGCAGGATCAGTGATCGGGTCTGGGGTGAGGCGCCGCATGGAAAATGGGAATACAAAGACGCAGCGGAGATCATGTCCGAGATCAATGCAGTTGCTCCATCCTACGGCGGAATCACTCATCCAAGATTGGAAGCAGGAGAGCGCCTGCAGTGGCCATGCCTGAATGCGGAGCATCCGGGGACGCCGATCTTGCATGGCAAACAATTTACGCGCGGTAAAGGCAAGTTCATGCCGATTGACCACGTGCCGCCGGCAGAACGTCCCGATGACGACTACCCGATGGTGATGAGCACGGGACGAGTGCTGTATCACTGGCATGGCGGGCAGATGACACGGCGTTCTGAGGGAATCATGCAGGTGTACGGCGAGGCGTTGGTGGAAGTGAACCCTGATGATGCAAACAAACTTGGACTGAATGGAAAGAATATCGTGCGGATCACGTCGAGACGCGGCTCAATCAAAGCCCAAGCCTGGGTGACGGAACGCGTGCCGCCTGGCATGGTGTATGCGAATTTTCACTTCCCGGAAGCGTCTGCGAACGAGCTAACCCATGCTTCGCTCGACCCCGTTGCGAAAATTCCTGAATACAAAATTACGGCCGTAAAGGTTGAATTGGCGTAAGCCAGGTTGTACAATACATTATCCAAAGGAGATGAATTATGACTACTGTCCGCAAATTACTCGAAGCCAAAAAACACGCAGAAAATTTTTCGGTGGAATCCACAGCCAGTGTGATGGAGGCGCTCAAGGTCATGGCGGAGGCAAACATCGGGGCTGTGCTGGTCACTGAAAAGGAAAAAATCGTCGGCATCTATACTGAGCGTGATTACCTGCGAAAAGGTGAATTGGAGGGGCGTGTGGCAATAGATACTGTCATCAAAGATGTGATGATCCAGAAGATGGTGACTGTGGACAACGATACCACCGTGGATCAATGTACTGCTCTAATGAAACAATACGGCATCCGCCACCTGCCTGTCGTGGAAAATAACCAGTTGATTGGGATGGTTTCGATGCGTGATGTAATGCTGGCGGCGATCGAAAACCGGGAGAGCGAGATCCGCGGACTTGAGAATTACATCATGGGCTCGGGTTTTCAATCATAGGATCTGGAACATTCATAAAAAAGCGCTGGAGTTTCGTCCGGCGCTTTTTTATTCGGGATTTGCAATGCCAATCCCGAATGGCAATTTGGTAAAATCACGCTCATGTCTTTTTGGAGAATGACCTCCGTTCTGCTGCTCGTCTCTTTATTATCTGCGTGCGCGCCTGCTGTTGAAACGCAGGTGGTCTTTCCTTCCTACGACCCATTCCTGCCAGTTGGCGGCACTCAGGCACAAACTCCTGCCACAAATGTGGCAGAGGCACAATCCCATACGCCAAGTGTCACTCCCACCCGTCAGCCGACTCCCACCCGCGCACCCGTAAACATTCCGCCCATTGTTGGAATCTCAAATCAATTGCTTAATACGCCCACGCCCGATCCGGCGCGCATTCTGCCCACTCCCCGTCAGGATGCGGACCAATACATCGTACAACCTGGTGATTCCCTTGGAGTCATTGCCCAACGATTTGGAATCAGCCTACAGGCATTGATGGAGGCGAATAACATCAGCGACCCAAATCTCCTGGATGTCGGCATGAGTCTCATTATCCCCGCGCCGAATCCGATCAGTGGGGGGTCAGCGCTGAAGATCATCCCCGATTCGGAATTGATATACGGGCCTTCGACCGTTTATTTCGACATCGAAAGCTTTATTGCGAGCCAGAATGGCTATCTTGTAAATTACTCGCAGGAAGTCAACGGCATCATCATGAACGGCGCAGAGATCATCTCGCTTGTTTCCGCCAATTATTCCGTCAATCCACGCCTGGTTCTGACTCTATTGGAATATCAAAGCGGCTGGGTGACGAATCCTTTTCCGAGCAATACGCTTTACCCAATGGGATTTGTGGACGAAAACCGCGAAGGGTTGTATCGCCAATTGGCATGGGCAGCAAATAACCTAAACCGCGGGTATTACCTTTGGAAAGTCAACGCGCTTTCCACGTGGATATTAAGCGACGGGCAGGTGGTTCCCATAGACCCCACCATCAACGCCGGAACCGCAGCGGTCCAATATTTTTTTTCCCAACTGGACGACCTGGCATCGTGGGAACGAGATGTGAATGGGACAGGCGCACTCCTTACATATTTCGTTTTCTTTGGCAATCCGTTCAACTATTCCATCGAGCCTCTCGTCCCGCCCAATCTGACACAACCTGCCATGAATTTGCCTTATGCAGTTGGCGAAAGCTGGTATTTCACAGGCGGACCACATGGGGGTTGGGATTCCGGTTCGGCATGGGCGGCGTTGGATTTTGCTCCTCCTAACAGCACCGGAGGGCATTGTTTAACCAGTCCATTATGGGTCGCTGCCATGGCTGACGGATTGATCATTCGTGCAAATAACGGCGCGGTTATTCAAGACCTCGATAATGACGGATACGAGCAGACCGGCTGGGTCATCCTATATATGCACGTCGCCGAACAGGATCGTGTTCGGGCGGGAGATTACCTGTTCGCCAATGAATACGTAGGCCATGCATCCTGCGAAGGAGGCGTTTCCAACGCCACACACATTCACGTTGCGCGCAAATACAACGGCGAATGGATTTCAGCGGATGGTTCGATACCTTTCAACCTAAGCGGATGGGTTTCCACTGGAACCGGCATCGAGTACGACGGATTTCTTGCACGAGGTTCGCAAAACATTCAGGCATGGGACAGCGCAAACGATTTCAACCTCGTCTCCCGCTAAATTCATCCTCTCTTAATTTATACGGATATAATCAACTCAACGTATGCAGCGCACATTTGCAATCCTCATCATCGCCTCGATGACAATATCCGCGTGCGGGTCGGCGCCTTCGCTATGGGGAGTTCCGCCCACCCCAACTCCAAATCAATCGGATGAAAACCCGCCTCTTTCGGACCCGCTTCCTGTAACAAACGAACCGATCAGTTTTTCCACTTCAACCGTTCCCCCATTCATCGAAACCGAGAACGCCAGCGCGCCATCTCCGCAAAGCGGGGAAAATCCACCTACATCCACCCAATTACCCCCGCCATCCGATGCCGCCCCATTCCTTTACTACGCACAAGGTGGAGACATGCTGTCGGCGGTTGCGAAACGCTTCGGCGTGGACGAGGCGGAGATCATATCCGATGCAGACTTGACGAAGACCACGCTGATCGATCCCGGCACACTGCTCGTCATTCCAAACCGCATCAACGAGCCGACTTCGCCAAACATCCAGATCATGCCCGATGCGGAAATCATTTATTCGGCAACCGCTCTCGATTTCGACACGGAAAAATACATCAAGGAACAGGGCGGTTATTTAAGCACATTCAGAGATTATCTCGGATCTACTGGCTGGATCGAAAGCTACGATGCCATCGACCGCCTCGCTATTGAGAATTCCATCAACCCCCGCCTACTGCTTGGTCTGCTGGAGTTCGAAAGTCGCTGGGTCCGCGGGCAGCCCATAGATCTGCTCCATACCGAATTCCCGATGGGATTCAATCACTACCGCTATAAAGGAATGAGCACACAGCTAACCTGGGCGGTCAACACCATGTCCATTGCGTATTACGGCTGGCGCGCAGGAACAATTACAGTACTGGATTTCCCCGACGGGACAAACCTGCGAATAGACCCGCGCCTCAATGCTGGCACGGTTGCCATTCAATATTTGTTTTCGAGGCTGCACAGCCAGTCGCAATGGGCTCAAATCATCAACCCGGATAACGGCTTCCCCGTCATGTATGAAGAGATGTTTGGCGACCCGTGGACACGCGCAGACCTGATCGAGCCGCTCTTTCCGCCAGCGCTGAACCAGCCGCCACTCGTCCTGCCTTTCGAACCGGGCGTCAAATGGAGTTTCACTGGCGGTCCCCATAACGGCTGGGGGCAGATCAGCCCTAATGTTTATGGGCAGGCGCACAGCGTCTTTTCCGCGATAGATTTTGCGCCTGCCGCCGATAAGAGCGGATGCGTCCCAACCACAACATGGGTAACGGCAGCCGCCCCGGGTTTGGTCGTCCGTTCCGAAAGCGGAGTGGTCATGATGGATCTGGATGGCGACGGTTATGAACAAACCGGATGGAACCTTCTCTATTTGCACATTGCAAACAAAGACCGTGTACCCATTGGAACATGGCTTGAAACCAACGACCGGATCGGTCACGCCTCCTGCGAAGGCGGCGTATCCACAGGCACGCATTTACATTTTGCAAGGAAATATAACGGCGAATGGGTCACAGCAGATGGCCCCATCCCATTCGTTCTAAGCGGCTGGCGCGTCGTCGCCGGTGAAAAAGCGTATGAAGGTGAGCTGGTCCGGGATGATCAAACGATCGTCGCCGACCCCCTCAGCCAAAAATGGTCGAATATTATCCGCGAAGAAAATGAATAAAAAGATCTCTATATGGCAATTCATCGTTGCAGTTTCACTCGTTGCAATGCTGGTCACATCCTGTGGACTGTCCCCATCCAGGGCAGACGCACAAAACGATATTCCTACAAATGAAACGGGGAATATCGTCAATTTTGCCTATCTCGCAACACAACCCCCGCCCCGCCCCGCTTATAAACCGGGCGAATTGGTGGAATACACCGCACAAACGGGAGATACTCTTCCCGCGCTTGCGTCGCGTTTTAACACCACCATAGAAGAAATTCTGCAAGCGAATCCGCAAATTCCCCGGGAAGCGACCACCATGCCGCCCGGCATGCCCATGAACATCCCCATCTATTATCGGGCGCTATGGGGAAGCCAGTTTCAGATCATTCCCGACCACGCCTTCGTCAATGGACCCGCTGGCGACGGCTTCAATACATCTGCATTTGTTTCAGCCCAATCCGGCTGGTTAAAAAACTATCGCGCATATGTCGGTGGAACATGGCGCACCGGCGCCGAACTGGTGGATTACGTTGCCGTGAATTACAGCATCAATCCTCGCCTCCTGCTAGCCATCTTGGAATACCAAGGTGGCGCTCTCACACAACCAGAACTTCCTGTACAAAAAAAACTGCTTGGGTTCGAACGCGCTTTTTGGGACTCCCCCTATCTGCAACTGGTCATTGCCGCGAACACGCTCAATAATGGATATTACAGCTGGCGGCTCGGCAGATTGATCGAATTCGAAGATGCGAATCAAATCCTGATCCGCCCCGACCCCTGGCAAAACGCAGGCTCCGCAGCGTTAAAGTATTATTTTTCCAAAATGTTTACAGGAGATAAGTACGCGCTCGCTGTCGGACCCACAGGCCTGTTTCAAACATATCAAACCTTTTTCTCCAACCCATGGGAAACCCAATTTGAACTCATTCCAGGAAGTTTACAGCAACCTGACCTTCTCCTGCCCTTCCCCGCCAACCAAACCTGGAGCTATACCGGCGGTCCCCACACAGGTTGGGGTACAGGCGAACCACTCTCCGCTGTGGACTTTGCCCCGCCTTCTGAAAAATCCGGCTGCATCCTTGCAAAAGCAGAAAACTATGCAACGGCAATGGCAGATGGACTTGTTGTTCGCTCAGGACCCGAAGGTGTTGCCCTGGACTTGGATAAAGACGGCAACGAACACACGGGTTGGGTGATTTACTACCTGCACCTTGCAACCAAAGGGCGCGCGCCTCTTGGTGCAGACTTGCAAGCCGGCGATATGATCGGCTATCCATCCTGTGAAAGCGGACGCTCGACCGGTACTCACGTCCATGTAGCAAGAAAATACAATGGCGAATGGATTGCCGCAGACAGTCCAATTCCGCTTACCATGAGCGGCTGGGTCGTGAAGAATGGAAGCCGTGAATATTTAGGGACACTTGTTAAAGGGGGTGCCACGGTCATTGCCTGCGAATGCGGAGACGCATATACGGCCGTCAGCGGCAGTTACCCTTAAAACGAAAAGCGGGCAATTAATTCCGCTTTTCGTCCATCAAATATTTTCCTTGCCAGACTCTGGCGCTAATCAAACATGACATCTGGCACGTATTTCTCAAGATTCTTTTGTGAAATTCCGCCAATCCACATAAGGCGCACCTGCCCGCCGCGGTCAATCACATACGAACTGGGCAGGTTCATGGTGCTGAATGCGCGCCCAGCCGAGCTGGATTGATCCAGCCAAATGGGGAATGTCAACTTATATTCTCCTACAAAAGGATTGATATCCTGTACAGCGTCACCCTGATTCACCGCAATCAGCACGAAACCCTCTGATTTATACTTCTCATAAAAAGCGAGCAGTGTCGGCATTTCTTCACGACAGGGCGGGCACCAGGTCGCCCACAGATTGACCAACACAGTTTTGCCGCGATAATCCGCAAGCGACACCGACCTTCCATCCAGGTTGGTCAGAGTCAGTTCGGGGGCGGGAAAATCAACCTGAACGGGAACAGTTGAAAAGTCCTGGGTGGAGGCGGCGGCTTGATCACTCAACAAAAGGACAAGCATAACCCCAATCGCAATCAGTCCGGTCCCAATCAATAGCGGCACAAGGATGCGCCCGAGAGAAAAGTGTGATGTATTTTTCTTCATTTCAAGTTCCAAAATTACCCGCACGGGGCAGACATAAAATCATCAGGTGCAGCCTCCGCCTTCCGCATTTACAAATCCACAGACAGGGCACTCCAATTGAAGCAGACCGTTATAGTCGAGTTTTCCTTCCCCGCATTGCGGGCACACACTGTGCTTGCGAAGCGGAGGTGTTGAGTTTGTAACAGGCGGCTGCTCGATCCCAAGGAGAAGTTTTTCAAGGGATGATAATCTTTTTTCATCAGTCATCGAAATTATGAAGCGGTGAGCTTATTAAAAATTACGTATTTCACAAAGTATAACCTGCCAAAAAGGGATAAATGTCATTCTCTTTAGGATGGATGATACTGGAAAGTTGTCCAGACGTTGAGTACCATGCAAGAAATGTTAGATTCACTGCCGTACATCCCGCTCTTCCGTGACCTTGAGCCTGCCCAAATTGACATGCTTAAACCACTCTTTGAACCTTTTACCGTTCAAACAGAATCTGTCATCTTTGAGCAGGGCGACCCTGCAACACATTTATATTTGATCTTAAAAGGCACGGTTCTCATCCGCTACAAGCCTTATGATGGACCTTCGATAATCTTAACGAGGCTTCGCGAAGGAGACGTGTTCGGGTGGTCGGCAGTCATTGGAAGTCCGAAGTATACTTCAAGCATAATAAGTGAAACTCCCATCGAAGCCATCCGCATGAGCGGTGGAGACTTGTGGAAACTGGTAAAGGAACAACCAAAAACCGGTAAAATGATAGTGGACCGTCTGGCAAAGATCGTTTCACCTAGATGGGAAAAAGCACACGAACAGATCCAAACGCTTTTGAACGCCAGCCAGTTCAATGAACAGGAACAATCCAATGAACACAATGGAAATAAATGACCGCGAATCTCAGATCCGTCATCTTCTCGAAAAATTAAACGCATATATCGAACAGTTTCACGGCGGGACAGTGGAATTTGTTTCTCTTGACAACAACACCCTGACGGTGAAACTTGGGGGCGCATGTTTGAATTGTCCGTTGCTGCCATCCACTTTGCACGGCTGGGTGGAGGGAACAGTGAGACAATTCTTCCCGGATATTTCAGTGATTGGGAAACAGGATTAATAAAAAAATCAGCCGCGCTAGCGCGGCTGATTTTTTACGTACATCAATGACGTTATGCCCTTCCTGAAAAATAACGGATAAGCAGGAAAGCGCCTCCGGCGATCAACACAACCGCCCAGACATAACCGGAAAGTTCCAGCAGGGACACAATACCCAAAACACCCATCACGCCAAGACCGAGCGCGGGCCAATACGCCCAGTTCATGCGCGCGAGCAAAGCTACCAGCAGGAAGGTCAATGCAAGCCCAAAAAAGAAGAAGCCTGCTGTTTGAAATTCGCCAAACCGCTCCGCTGCCACTGTCACCCCCGCAAGAGTGACGAGCACGCCGCCGGGAATCAGCGCCCACCAGCGATCTTTTGGACTGGTGAGATATACAATAAAGAAAGTCAGCCCAATACCGCCAAGTACAATTGCTCCGGAATATTCTTCCAACCAGGCGGATACAAGGATCAACAGAGAGAGAGCAGTCAACACACCGCCGGGAATGATCGCCCACCAACGTTCATTTCGGCTGGCAAAGTACACATACCAAAAGGAAAGGGCAATGCCGCCAAGGAATACCGCTCCGCCAAATTGATTTAGAGACTCAGGCAGGAGAATCAACACCCCCAGAGCCGCGAGCGTAAATCCCGGAAACGCCGCCCACCAATGACCGGTAAACATCACAAACAGAAATCCAAGCCCAACGACAAGGAACACGCCTCCCCAGAAAAGTCCGGTTGCATTTTGCAGGAAACCCATTGCCTGCGCAAGCGCGAGTCCACCACCCAGGATCAGCATGAGACCGAAGATAATTCGTGCGTCAAAACGTTTCATTGGATCGCCTTTCGTTAGCTGATTTTTATCGAAGCCGCTCCAGCATCTACCGTAATGTCGGCAGTGTCGGCGGCGGTGTCAAAATCAGGCGACTGATAATACGCGCCGTTACGCGGAAAGCGGGACTGGTCTATCTTCAGATCTGCCGCGCCAAGTGAGGCACGAATTCGGGCAGAGAGGCTCTCAGGGATGACGAGAGTCAAAGAGGCCGCACCAAGATCGAGGTCGGCATGGAAGCGCCCGCGCGAGGGCAGTTTCAGTATGGTCTCGCTCGCGCCGGTCTCGAGTTTCAAATCCGTAATGGTCACATCCTGCAGATCGATCATGGATTTATTTGCTCCGACAGCCAAATATAGAGACGTGGGGATTCCACCGTTTAAAGCCACATCCCAATCCAACTGGGCGCGCGGACCAAAGAACGGAAAGTCCATGAAATCTTTTGCAGGTCTCATGCGAACATTGAGCCTGTTTCCGGTTCGAGAAGTTTTCTGATCCAGCCCGCCCACAAATGTGCCGCGGGCAATTTCATTGATGCCTGCACCGCCGTGGATCCTAAGTTCGCCCGCGCCGTGGTTTATCTTCACACTTGCTTCCTCTGCGCCCTGCAGATCAATGCTTGCAGTTTCGGTTTCCATACTGCCGCGCAGAAAAACGCCGATCAGCACCCAAATTCCAAAACCAATGAGAAGCAGGGGCCAGAACAGGCTCATGAAGGAACTGCCGTTCGGCAGGGTGATTCCCATTGCATTGGCAAGCATTAAACCGCCTAGCAACAGGAGGATCGTGCCCCATACCAATTGATTGCGGCGCATTTTATTCTCCTTTGCTGCGATAGGTGCGGTACAACCCGCTGCCAAGCACCCACAGACCAAGCAATATCAACAGGACGGCAGGTCCATAATTTCCCAGAATATTCCATCCGCCAAGGAAGGCGGAAAAGACAAGGAACAGAACAGCGCTGACTACCATGAGATTCAAGCCGCGCTTTAGGTTATGCGCCATATTATCCCCAAGCAGACCTGCCAATATACTCCCAATACCGACAAAGCCGGGAATGAGAGTCCACATGTACGACCAGGAGTCGTAACTGCCTGTCGTTTCCTGATAATAAAAAATGCCGCCCAGCCCCGCCACAATGGCGGCGGGCACGGATAAACCCGGCGAACCGAGCACCAAACCCAAAATGAAAATCGCTCCGCCGATCAAGAGCAGGTTGACGGGCCATTCAGTATATTTATCGAAAAAGGTATGAAAGGCTGGAATGGTCTGGTCCAGCAGGAACCATGCGCCAAGCAGTATCAAAAGCACACCAAGCGCTAGTTGAGAACGACCTGTTTTATTCATAATTCACTCTCCTGTGTTGTGGATTTCAAGATTAGTGTATAACTTTTCGCCGGAATTTGAAAGTCCAGGTACATATACGCAGAACACAGGAATGGGTTGCTGGAAATTTGGATCTAATTCAGAGCATCACAGACCGCATCGAACAAAATCCCCAGGCTGGCTTGAGAATTTCTTAAATTAGCAGCCATACGCCAAATGCCGCCCGAAAGTTGATCTGCAATGGAAAACGCGGCAAACCCCGCAAGCCCATAAGACGCGGTCACACCCAACATCCCCGCCGCCTCCATGTCCACTGCCAGTACGCCGCGCTCCTCATGTGCCAGCACATCCCGGCGCAGTTCGCGGAAAGGCGCGTCGGTGGTCCATGTTAATCCTTCGGAATAAGATATTTTTCGTTGGGACAGGATATCCGCGACCTTCCCGCAAATTTCAGGGGATGAATCAACCGTCTCTGCCTGAGGGAGATAATGGCGCGTCGTCCCCTCGCCGCGAATTGTTCTAGTTGAGAGAACCAAATCCCCCGTCGATAGTTTTTCCTGCAATCCGCCCGCCATGCCAATCAATACAAATTGCTTCACTCCCAAAGCGGCGAATTCATCCGTCAACCCGGCAATGACCGGCGAACCGATACCAAAACCGGTCGAGAGCGCGATCTTCCCGCTGAATTTTTTCAGCAAGTAAAACTCGCCCAGAAAGCCTTTGATTTTTCTCATCCAATATTTGCGCTGGGCATAAACCGCAAGACTTTTTTGCACCGCAAAAATGACCGTCTCTGGTGGTGGGAATTCCTGCAAGGCGCCCGTCTTGCGGCGATAAGCAAGCAATTCCTGTGGGGAGAGGATGGGATCATTTGGATTCATATTCACTCGTGAATGCAAAAGATGGTTTGGTCTGGAAATAAAACGCTGCGAACAAAATTCCCTGTAGACATTCCCCGACTAACCCAGCCCAGAATGCGCCATTCAATCCTTGTTTTGGTATAAACCAAAGGAATAGAACAAGATAGACAGCCAGCGAAACGAACGCTGACCTAACAACAACATTCTCAAATCCACGGGCGATAAGATCATAGGAGATGAAGGAAGAAACTGTATAAGGCAACAGACTCCATCCGAGAAGTGCAAGCGGCTGAACTGCCTGAGCAAATTCATTACCGTACAAAACCAGAATGATGGGCTTGGAAAACAAAAAGAGAATAAAGGCAAAAACAAAGCTAATCGATACGAGAAAAGTAAACGCTTTGCGAAAGCTTTTCCATGAGTTAGCATGACCACGGGAGAGGGCGGGAAGCAAGGCGCCAAGGATGGCATAATGCCCCAGTTTGAGTCCATCCACGATGCGGATGACGGATGAGAATATGCCCGTCGCGGAGTCGCCGAGGAAAGCGGAGACGGTCAAAATCCCAAGCCGTTGAATGAGAACGAGAAGAATCGTCAGCGCGGCGAAGGGAAGAAGCAGTTTCAAGATGGGAGAAAATTCCTTAATTGGAAACAGCCGAAAGGTCGGGAGAGAAGCGCGGCAAATGATGTAGGAAATGCCCGAGAGAAGAAATTGCCCGATAAGCAGGAAAATGCAGAGAGTGTAGACATCCACAGAAAAAACCGCAGCGAGAATTTGAATGACGCCATTGAGCAGACTGAGAAACCAAAACAGGTCCATGCGATCGAGTGCGCGGAGAAGCGCATTGTTGACCGAAAAAACCGTCAGCGGAAAAAGGGCAAGAGAATAAATCGTCAATGACGTGCTGCGAAAAGCAAGCATGGCAAGGCAGTACAACGCAGAAAGAAATAATTGCAGTGCGAGAGATCGCGCCGCAATTTCAGTGACCCGATCCGCGCGCGCCGTCTCGCGGACAAGAAAAGTATCGGTGCCAAAATTCGTTAAGGTGTTGCCGATCAAAAGAAATGATGCAATAAACGCAAACTCACCAAAGCCTTCCACACCGAACTTGCGGGCAGTAACGATGGTGAAAAGAACCGCCAACGTTTGCGCAGTGAAGCGGGCGAGTAACAGCCAGAATGAGTTTCTTCGCAGGCTGGATTGCACGTTGATCATTTTCGAATCAGCGAAACAAGGGTGAAATCGCCCCAATACTTGAACGGGAAACGCGGGGCAAGAGCATCGTCCAATTTGCTGAGCAGGGTGAAGAGTTTCGGGCGCTTGATGGCAAACTCTTTATTGGTGGCAGGCGGGGTAATGACCGAAAGCGCTTCGATGGATTCAAGTTTGAAATTTACCCCCCATGCGTCCGCGACCTGTCGGGGCGTGAAATAGTAAACGGGATAGTTCAAGCCTTCTTTGAAAACGGTGGATTTACCGGAAAATCGCCGCGTGGCGAGTCTGAATTTTCCACGCAAAAGCATGGCGGATTCCCACAAACAGAAGGGCGGCATGAGCGCCCAAACGACTCGCGCACCCGGCTTAAGCAGCGGACGTACACTATCGGCGACCAGTTTCATATCCGAAACACAATTCAAACCGCCGAAGTTGGAAAAGGTCAGGTCGAATTGACCGATGCCCGCATCTTTCAATTCAGTGTAGGATAGATGCGCGAAATTCAGCCGGTCTTGAAGATTTAATTCCTTCGTTTTTCCTTCCGCACGGTCAAGCATTTCATTGGAAATGTCCACCCCGAAGACGGAATAGCCGTGCTGGGCGAACCAAACTGCATCTGTGCCGGTTCCACAGGCAAGGTCAAGTATCCGCGAGCCTTGCGCCAACCGCGAAGTGACAAATTTATACACACGCTGGCGCATCCGCATCAAATTGGGATTATTCTCGATGAACTCGTCATATTTTTCGGCATTGCGGTTGTAGGCTTCGGCGACGATTTCAAAGGCAGGATCGAGAGATGACATGTGTTCTCCAAAACAAAATCTTCGTGATCACGGATGAATCCGTTTTATCCATGTTTATTGCCAATGAATTTTCTCAGTTGCATCTCGCTACGCAATATTCCCAGCAAATAATACGGCGTACGGATGACGCCGCGCGTATCGCGCTTCTTCCATGCGCGGCGCATTCGGAACTCATGGTGGACTCGTCCATGCAAGATGCGGTAGAACTCCTGCGGAAACGGTCCATGGTAAAGCATGGCAAGGTCGTCCGAGTCGACCCAATTTTGCTTTTCGCCCAACTCCTTTTTGACGCGTTCGTAGAACTTTGTACCCGGCAGCGGATAGGAAACGGAGATTCCGATATCGTC
This sequence comes from uncultured Anaerolinea sp., assembly GCA_964563315.1. GTDB lineage: Bacteria > Chloroflexota > Anaerolineae > Anaerolineales > Villigracilaceae > Villigracilis. The sequence goes on from CAZLWG010000006.1 coordinate 81,356, forward strand.
AGGCATGCACTCGCGCACCATCTTCAATGTCAACTGCACGTCGTCCCATGTCTCGCCGGGGTAACCGAACTGCAAAAAGAAGCCAACTTCAATTCCATGCCGATGCAGTAATTCAGCAGCACGGTAAATATCTTCCACTTTATCGCCCTTATCCATCGCGTCCAAAATTTTCTGCGAGCCCGACTCCGCACCGACCCACACGGTCTTGCAACCTGCTTTCGCCAATGCAGAGGCAGTTTTCTCGGTCACCAGATCGGCTCGCTTCAAACATTTGAACGGAACGACTGCATTATTTTCAATCAGCAATTCAGCAAAACGTTCCACCCACTTCGGCTTCAATCCAAAAATATCATCCGCAAACCAGATATGATCGGGTGCGAAATTTTCCTTGAGCCATTTCATCTCCGCCGCCACATTTTCCGGGGAACGCGAATTGTAACGCTGCCCCCAGATCGGCTTGGCGCACCAATTGCAGCGATATGGGCATCCGCGCGTAGTGACCATGTTCATGGAAAAATAGCCATGACGGTCATACCAAATCCTCTTGTATTTTTCAACGTCCACCAAATCCCAGGCAGGAAATGGAAGCGCATCGACGTTTTTGATATCCGGTCTGCGGATGGGATGAAGTGTGAATCTTGAAACCTGACCGATGACATCCCGCGCATCCTTCCCCGCCGAAAGTTGATCCAAAAGCTCCCCAAGCGTTTCCTCCCCTTCGCCCAGCAGACAGTGGTCCGCGCCATGAGCGAGATATTGATCATAATGGTCGGTCACGTCCGCGCCACAAAGGATGACGGTGCATCCGCGTTCTTTCGCCATGCCAATCATTGTAAAGGCGGCTTCGCGCATTCGCAGGAGACACATCTTGGAGAGGTAATTGAAATTATCCTCATATATTATCGCGTATTGCGGTTTCTGTTCATCGAGCGCTTTTGCCCAGTCCTCTTCGGATTCGGCGAGCATGGCATCAAAGAGCGCCACGTCGTACCCTTTTTCGCGGAGATAACTTGCAGCGTACAATGTCCCAAGCGGTGGATAGGGCATCATAGCATCCCATAGTTTGGGATCGAAGCGAAGATAGTAGGATTGCCCGAAGAGGATATAAGTCATGAAATTTGTCCCAACCTCTCTCTGTACATTTTCATCGCCCATTGGCCATGATGGTCGAAGTTGCCCTGACATACGTCTGCAGAGAAGTTGGTTTCGGCGCCATATCCTTTTTGAGCTTTGAAGCGGCGAATCTTGCGAGACATTTCCCAATTCTCAAAGCGGGCTGCGAGTGGGTTTGAAAGAAACAACTCAAGAATGGATTGGATCGGATTCTGCTTCCCCACCGCTGACGAACCGGTTGGCTCCAATGAGACGTTTGGCAAAATTTCGTTGACCCATGGATTAGCCTCAAGTAGTTGACGGAACACCTCCATGCCGCTGACGGGGATCATCTGGGCAAACTCCCGGGCGGAGTAAAGATTTTTTACTTCCCAGGCAAGCGCTCGCTCAGAGAGGATGACATTCGGGCAGATGACATCACCAAATAATCGAGCCAGCCTGCCAAAGGCGAGGATGAAAGCACGGGCAGTCCAAACACGACCAGGTTCAGTGACAATCATGAAATCCATGTCGCGATTCTTGGAGAGATTGAGCATGGCAAGGGAACCTGTCACAGCCACCATGCGGACGAAGGGCAGACTGCCGAAGATTCGTCCGTAGATTATTGCCCGGCGAAACGCCATGCTCGAGTCGGCTTCGCGTCTCCTGCGGATGTCGACGATCTCGGGGCGATCGTCAAGGAAATAATAACCGTCTCTATAACCGACTCCTTTTGTGCTTGAAGCACAGATCGCGACCTCATCTCTTGTCGCGGGGGAAATGAAAAACCTATGTAGTTCATCCAACGTCAAGGGATGATCAAATAAATCCGAATACGCCAATGTGGCAAGAACAGCATACTCAAGTGAAGGAAAGGCATGAAGAGCGGAGGTCGGCGAATCAAGAGTCAGGGTCAAGATAATATTCCTTAAGCAGAAGCAGGCTCGACGTCACGCTTGAAGCGGGCTGAGAAGGATTGGAATAAGGTAACGCCTGAACAGAAGAACAGTCCCGAGGCAAAGAAACAGGCATACGTCATCATCAATAAGTAACCCGAACGAAATGCGAGAGAGGCAGTCCACAAATTGAAGAGTGCAAGCAGAATCTCATAAAACACAAGGGAATCTACTTCAACGAGATAGCGATTCTGAAACCATGACTGTGCGCGACGGGTAATTCCAAACTTAGGAGTGCGCTCAAAGGGAACCGAGCGTTTCTGAGCGATCTGAAACAGGGCGCGCAAGGTATTAAGCGCCATCCCGGACGCAAACATGGACATCAGGAATATGAGTGGAAATGCAAACAGCCAGCGCCGCCGCAGGAGATGCTGTGCGGTCAAAAAATATAGCGCGGGCATGATCGCAAGCAGGTTCATCGTCAAACCAATGCCGATTGGCTGCAACAATACGGGGTATTGCAATGCAAGGAAAAGCAAAAGCGGGTAAAGCAAGATGAGAACAATTGTAAGAAGATGAAGCAGGTAGCCGGTAAGATGAAACGTGGCTTGCAGTTTACGCGAAAACGAGAAATCCGACTGCCAGATGCGCGGAATATATTTTATGGCGCATTCGAGGCTGCCGCGCGCCCAGCGATATTGCTGGCGGCGGTATGCCGTAAAACTGACAGGCAGTTCAGCAGGCGCTTCCACTTCGGCTGCAAACCGCGCCGACCACCCGCGCAGGAAGGTACGGTAGGATAAGTCCATATCTTCCGTGAGTGTATCTGCCTGCCAGCCGCCCGCATCCAAAATTGCGGATTTTCGCCATACTCCTGCTGTGCCGTTGAAATTGAAGACATATCCTTCACCTGACCGCGCCAGTTGGTCGATGGCAAAATGCGCATCGAGCGAAAAAGATTGAAGAAGAGTAAGCAGGGAATAATCGCGGTTCAAATGCCCCCAGCGCGATTGGACAAAGGCAATGTCATCTCGATCAAAATGCGGCAGGATGCGCTCTAAAAAATCCGGCTGAGGCAAAAAGTCGGCATCAAAGATGGCAACGAAACCGCCACGGGCGGTTTCAAGCCCATTTGCCAGCGCGCCCGCCTTGAAACCTTCACGATTATCACGATGAATATGAACGATGTTCAGCCCGTCCTCACGCAGGCGATTCGTTTTTTTCGCCACCAAGGCAACAGTATCATCGGTAGAATCATCCAGCACTTGCACTTCAAACCTGTCACGCGGATAGTCCAATGCTGCGCAGGCATCAAGCAGGCGCTCCGCCACATACCATTCGTTATAAATCGGGAGTTGGACAGTTACAAACGGAAACTCTGTCAGGGGTCTAATCTTATTTTCGTGCAAACGACGACCTTGCTTCAATCCGATCAGCGCAAGATAAACCATATTCGCGATGTAGGAAAATAAAATCATCATGGCGAATGTATAAACGATCACGATGGGCGCAAGCAGGTACTGAAGCAAGCTCATATCAGCCAGCCTTCGTCCATGCGGCGGAAAACAAACCCCACCCAAGCCATTGCCACAAACGGCCCGGCGCGTACATCCATGTATAATAATCGAACAAGCCCACCACCGAAATCGCGAGGAGCAAAGCAAACGACCCCATCAACCAGGCATTGTTGATGTTACTACGCCAGCGACTTAAGAACGCTATCACGGGAATAAAGGACAACAGCAAATAGAAAATGCCGCCAATTACACCCGTTTCCATGGCAGCATTCAGTACCGCATAATGCGGCGGCTGAAAGTTCAACGGAAAATCTTCAAAACGCTTCTTCATCGCAATCGGCGCAGCGCCCAACCCAACTCCGATCGCAGAATGCTCAACGAACAGTGTATTACCCGCCTGCATCAAAAACGCTCTTTCCTTCATCGGGTCATCCTGGGAAATATCGCCTGAATTCACCCGTGCTTGAAAAGCTGCATCATTCTGGATTAGAAATGGAAACGCGATACATAGACTCAACGCTCCCAGCACGATCCCGCGTTTGATCGAATCCCACCTGCAAACCAACGCCTCACCCACGACCATGAAACTGCCCGCCACCATCAAGCCGATCCACGCCGAACGCGAGAACGTCGCGAGCAATGCAGGAAATGAAATCATAAATACGGACGAAGCCAGCAACGGCAGACGATCCTTCCCGTACAGGGTCGCTGCCAGCAAAAGGACTAGTCCGAAGGCGATACAGCCGCCGAGAATGTTTGGGTGGTCGCTCAAGCCATAGGCGCGCAGGAGGCGGATCCCATCCAATGGGACGATGCTTACGCCGGATCGAGCCGGGTCGAGGACGTGTTCGCCGAAGGCTTGCAATCCAATCGAAGTCTGAGCAAAGAATTGGACAAGCGCGATCATGGATTGAAGCATAATCCCCAACGAGACAGGCGCAATCACCCATAAAGGGGAATGGATTTCATTTACGAGGTAGAGGTAAAAGAACAGCAAAGCCGTCAGCCGGACGGCATGATACCGGGAAAGAATCGAGTCTTCACTTCCCAAAACAGAAACCCACCCGGCAATCACCATACCGACCAGACACAGCCAAATAAGCGCATTACCCGCCTTCAATGTGCGCGGCTCCAATAAGAAAGAACATACCCAAAGGACGATCATGTACAAGAGAGAAAAATCGCTGGCAAACAGATGGAAACCCGTGTAATCAGAGTAGAGCGGGAACATCGGACGCGTCCACACATCCAGCCGCCAGCGAAGCGGAATGAGGACGACCGTCAACGCAAAGAAGAAACGCGCTCCAACAGCGAATAAACGAGACATGCGATTCTGCAAAGGTAATCTCATCAATAATCCGACCAGAAATATCCTAATTGTAATTATAATCTCTGAATGACCTTGAAACTTGCGATCAATGCGCGCTTTCAATACAGGCGTGTGACGGGTGTGGAACGATATGCGTACGAGATTTCCAGCAGGCTGCGATCGCCCAAGCGATTTCTCTTGCCTCAAAAAAATTTGGGTCCGATCAAAGGCCACTTATGGGAGCAATTCGTCCTGCCGCGCCAATTGGAAACGGATGAACTATTATGGTCGCCAGCAAATACCGGAGCCTGGGGCGTGGCAAATCAAGTCCTTACCATTCACGATGCAAGCGTCTTCGACCACCCCGAATGGTTCAAACCTCAATTCGCGACATGGACGAGGCTTTCATGGACCATCCTTGCAAGAAAATTAAAAGCCGTCATCACGGTTTCAGAGTTCTCAAAGCAAAGGCTGAAATACCACCTAGGGATTGCCCACAAAAAAATTCATGTGATCCATAACGGAGTCGGCGATCAATTCAAGCCGCAGCCCGAAACCAATGTCCAAACCATAAAAGAAAAGTATGGAATCCAGAAACCGTATTTCCTTTTCGTCGGCACACTGGAACCGCGAAAAAATCTGTCCACACTGCTTCAGGCTTGGAAAAATTCAAATTTCAGCCAACATGAATTATTCATTTCCGGAGTGCAGGGAACAGTATTCGAAAATATTTCGCAGCATGTTACGAATGCGGTATATGTCCCCGACGAAGACCTGCCAGCCTTATATTCAGGCGCGGCAGCTTTTGTATATCCATCCCTATATGAAGGTTTTGGCTTGCCAGTATTGGAAGCCATGGCGTGCGGGACGCCAGTGATTACGTCGAACTCGACGGTTTTTCCAGAAATTTTCGAAAAAGCTGCCTTACTGGTTGATCCAAAGAATCCAAATGAAATTTCCGATGCAATGAAAAAAATCATCGAAGATCAACCGTATGGAGATGGATTACGTGAGCAGGGGTTGAAAAAAGCGGAAGAATTTTCGTGGGAGGCATCTGCCCGCAAAACACAAGTCGTTTTGGAGAGCGTTTCATGAAGATGGCGATCGTCCATGAATGGCAGAATGTCTATGGCGGGTCGGAAAGGCTGCTCGCTGAAATTTTGCATTTGCATCCGCAGGCGCAAGTCTACGCGCTTATACACAATCGAAAGAACCTCATGGGCACGCCGTTGGAGAATATCAACGTCAAAACGTCTTTTCTGCAAAAAATCCCCCGTGTGGAAAATCTTTATCGCGGGCTGCTGCCGCTCATGCCTCTGGCTATTGAAAGCATGAACCTACGTGATTACGATGTCGTGTTATCCATTTCGCATGCGGTTGCACACGGTATCAAGACGCATAAAAACCAAACCCACATATCGTACGTCTGCACGCCGATGCGTTATGCCTGGCATCTTCAACAGGATTACCTGCATCTGCATCATTTGGACAAGCCGATCCTCGGCGGCGCCGCACGCCTGACCCTGAGCCTGCTCCGGCACTGGGACAGAACTTCCGCCGACCGAGCAGATCACCTGCTTGCCATCTCACATTGGACGGCGGAAAAAATCAAACAGGCATGGCGCAGGGACTCGCATGTCATCCACCCGCCGGTGGAGGTGGACCGGTTTATTCCCGCCGAAACGCGCGAGGATTTTTACATCCATGTTTCACGGCTGGTGCCGTACAAACTGACAGCCGAGATCGTCAAGGCATTCAACGAATTAAAACTCCCACTCCTCATCGTTGGCGATGGACCGGAAATGCCGCGTTTGAAAAATTTGGCGAAGGGAAACGTCAAACTGCTGGGATACCAATCCGACGAGGTTATTGCGAACCTGCTCAGCCGTGCCAGAGCATTCGTGTACATGGCAACAGAGGATTTTGGCATTGCCATGGTCGAGGCACAGGCGGCGGGATGCCCAGTCATTGCATTTAAAAACGGCGGCGCAGCGGAAATCGTTCGGGATGGGGAAACAGGCTTGTTATTTCAGGAGCAGTCGTCCCATAGTTTGACCGAGGCGGTTCTTCGATCCCAAAAGATGAAGTTTGAAAGCAAAATGACACAGGAAAATGCGGCGCGGTTTTCATCCAGCCGGTTCAGGCGTGAGGTTTCCGAGTGGCTGGTGGACAAAGGCTTAAATGCCGTCGTGCCATCCCCAGCAAAGATTTGAGACCCATTCCTATCATATTTTCCCTATTCATCTAATATCCATCAAATTCATGACATTTGTTACAACCAAAAAATGGAAATTAATTATAGAATGGGTTTGTCATTGGAGACCGAATGGCATCACACAGGGGCACACGCCAGGCTCGCTACCCAAATTTGACGCACACTCAAATTAGGAGAACAGATGACTACCCACCCCTATCCACCCGAACCGTTCCGCATCAAAGTTGTCGAGCCCATCCGCCTCATACCTCGCGAGGCGCGGGAAGCGGCTCACAAGGAAGCGGGCTACAACCTCTTCCTCATGAAAGCCGAGGACA
>CAZLWG010000007.1:0-88202 GCA_964563315.1 uncultured Anaerolinea sp.
TTCATCTGGCTTGCATTGTTATTTTTATCCGTAACTATTTTTGAGATGAGTTCTAGATATTTTGGGGCCTGCTATGAACCACGAACGAACAGGAAATCCATTCGAGGGAAGTCGTTAATATAGATTTACATCACTTTTTGATTCTCTCAAAAAAAATTAGCCGCTGTATCATGTCCCGCTTCAGAAATCAGATTATACTTGCGAACGTCACTGTGAGATTTAGCACGAGGCAGATCCGCCTCCCCCTTTACAGTGAATTATGAAACGATAATCTTTCCAGGAGCACAAAATGGACACAACAATCGAAAGCATCTCCGCGTTGGAAATCCTAGATTCACGCGGCAACCCCACCGTGGAAGTGGAAGTCGTCCTTATGGATGGTTCCTTGGGGCGCGCAGCGGTTCCCTCCGGCGCATCCACTGGCGAGCATGAGGCATTGGAAATGCGCGACGGCGATAAAAAGCGTTATCTCGGCAAAGGCGTTTCACAGGCAGTCGCAAACGTCAACGGCGTGATCGCAGATGCGCTCTTCGGCTGGGACGCCGCCGAACAAAAAGCAATTGATACCGAATTGCTTGCACTCGACGGCACAGCAAACAAATCCAAACTCGGCGCAAATGCAATCCTGGGAGTCAGCTTGGCAGTGGCAAAAGCGGCGGCAAATTCAACCGGGATGCCGTTATACCGATATCTCGGCGGCGTGTACGCACATATCCTGCCCGTACCCATGATGAACATTTTGAATGGCGGCGCGCACACGAGCTGGCAGAGCACCGACATGCAGGAATTCATGGTCATGCCGTTTGGCGCGCCATCGTTTACAGAAGGGTTACGTTGGGGTGCGGAAATTTATCATACACTCAAATCTGTGTTAAAAGAAAAGGGCTACAGCACTCTCGTCGGCGACGAAGGGGGGTATGCGCCCTCCCTAAAAGCCAACAATGAAGCCATTGAGTTAATTCTTGCCGCCATCGAGAAGGCAGGCTTCAAAGCCGGGCATGGGGAACAAGTGGCAATCGCCCTCGATCCCGCCGCATCCGAGTTGTATGATGAAAAGACAAAAAAGTATAACCTCCGCAGGGAAGGAAAGGAACTCACCGGCGAGCAGATGGTTGAGTTCTGGATGAAGTGGGTCAAAGATTACCCCATCGTCTCCATCGAGGATGGATTGGCGCAGGACGACTGGGCTTCCTGGCAAATGATGACAAAACAATTGGGCGACAAACTTCAAATCGTTGGCGACGACTTGCTCGTCACAAACCCCGAACGCGTTCGCAAAGCAATAAAAGAAAACGCAGCAAACGCATTGCTGGTGAAAGTCAATCAAATTGGTTCGCTCACTGAAACCATCGAAGCCGTTGACTTGTGTCATCGCGCAGGTTGGAGGGCGGTCGCTTCGCACCGCTCCGGCGAGACGGAGGACGCCACCATTGCCGACCTCGCAGTTGCTCTCAACACCGGGCAGATCAAAACCGGCGCCCCCGCTCGCTCGGACAGAGTTGCAAAATACAACCAACTCCTGCGTATCGAAGCGGAATTGGGAAGCGATGCAAAATACGCGGGCTGGGATGCGTTGAAATCGAAGTAAGGGGATACGGAAAACATCAGGAAACAAGAAGCAGGCTCGAGGTCCGGCATGAAGCGGGTTTCGAGCCTGCGAATATTTTAAGTTGACAAGCGTCCCTGATTTGCTATAATTAGTTTGTTGCTCCAACATACTAATTAGCGTGAATCCAAAAACCACAGCGGACCAAGCGTTTGTTCGCGAGACAAATCTCTCGTTGGTATTGCGGCTGATCCACACACAGTCGCCAGTTTCACGCGCGCAAGTGGCCGCCATTACAGGTTTGAACAAATCCACCGTTTCAAGCCTGGCAGATGAATTACTCGAGAGAAACCTTATCCATGAGATTGGAAGTAATTCAGGCGGCACCGGCAGACCTGCCACCCTATTGGAAGTCAACCCGCGGGCGGGATACATTATCGGAGTGGAATTGGGTGTGGATTTTGTTTCCGTAGCCGTGACTGACTTTCTCGGGAATATCATCTGGCGCCGGCGTGAAGATGCCGACCCGACCGAAGACCAGGAAAAGATGATCAACCAGACATTGCGGATCGTGAAGGAGGCAATGTCTTTCGGGAAAAAGAAGAATTTCCATTTCCTGGGATTGGGACTGGCAACGCCCGGAACTGTCAATTTGAAAGAGGGGCTTTTGATTTTTGCGCCGAATCTCCATTGGCGCAGTGTGCCTTTTGGAAGAATATTCGCAGAGCAGACAAAATTGAGAGTGTTCGTCGAAAACGATGCGAATGCAGCAGCGATCGCAGAGCATCTCTTCGGCACGGCGCGCCAGTGTCAGAATTTTGTGTTTGTGTTTGCAGGAGTGGGTATTGGCGGCGGGCTTTTCCTTAATGGGAAGTTGTATCGAGGCAATAACGGCTTCGCTGGAGAGATCGGCCACTCCCCCATCATGGCGGAGCCATCACAAACGGTTTGCCATTGCGGCAATCGCGGCTGTTGGGAAACATACGCCAACCAGTATTCGATCATCCAGCGCGTGCAAGCGCGGCTGGAAGTAAAGCGCAGCAGCATCATCCCCAAATTGATGGCAGAACAGAACAGTCCGTTGAGCATCCCGCTGATCAAACAGGCGGCAGACGCGGGGGATATCGAAGCAATCGAATCTTTCACAGAAGCAGGACACGCCATGGGACAAGGCTTTGCCGGATTGATCAATATTTTCAACCCGGAAAAAATAATCCTTGGGGGTCCGCTCAGCATAGCAGGCGAATATTTACTGCCTTCCATAAAAGAGACGGTGGCGCGTCACTCTCTGCCGGAAATTGATCAGCAATCCGAAGTGCTTTTATCGCCCTTTGGACCGGATGCGAGTCTGATCGGAGCCATTGCGATTGTTGCAGACGACGCCCTTACGCATCCAATATATATTGAGAGGACGTGATTCCCCAAGGAAAAATATAATACCGCTCCATTTTAGTGTTCAAGTATGTCAACTAATCACCCAAAAAGGAGTTGCTTCCTGCGCGGATTGCTCGCCAGCTCTCTTAAGGGATAAATCCACTCACATAAAAGCGAGGCTGGTTCCCCGTGGTAGACCAGCCCTGTTTCTTATTTACGCTCATGCCGAAAAATTCAGCCAAATCAACTGTCATCCTGCTAACCATTGGAAGTTTTTTTGCGTTCTTCCTCTTCGGGCTTACCGATAATTTAAAGGGACCCACCCTGCCCATGATGCTCGCCGAGTTGAATATCAATTATGGCACCGGCGGCAACATCTTTTCCGGGCAGTACATCGGCTTTTTCATTGCCACCCTGCTCACCGGCTTCCTAGCCGACAAGTTTGGTCTCAAACTTGTCATTTTACTGGCTGGGGTATTTCTCGCCGTCGGCGTGGGCGGGTACAGTTCACTGAAAACACCCCTGCTCCTTTCCGCCTCCCTCTTCATCATTGGATTGGGACTGGGGGCATTCGAACTCGGTCCGAATGCCGTCATCATCAACCTGTATAAAGAACAAAAGGGACTTTACCTTAACCTGATGGCGGTCATGCATGGGTTGGGTTCCACAATTGCACCGTTATTTGCAGGATGGCTTTTCAGCCGGGACGCAACATGGCGCGAGATCTATCGCTGGGATCTTGCAATGATCAGCATATTCATCCTGTTTGCGCTCTTCCTGCGTTTCCCCAAGTCACAGGAAAGAAATGTCTTCGACTTTGCCAATATTTCGCGGGTCGCTTTCAAGGACCAAATGCCTCTCTTTTACCTGGCCATCGCCTCGTACGTCGGCGCGGAAATCGGAGTCGCCTCCTGGCTTGTACTCTATCTTCAGGAGATTCGCGGTGTCTCCGTGACCATCAGCACGAATGCGCTGGCGCTTTTTTTCGCCACACTCATGCTCGGTCGCTTTATCGGCGGCTTTATTGTTCATCGGCTGGGATACCTCCGCTCGATCTTGATCGCATCCTTTTGTTCGATCCTCACCATAGCCGTCGGTGTATTCACCAATCTCTATTATCTATTGCCGCTCACCGGGTTTTTCTTCTCGATCATCTTCCCCACCATTACAGCCGCAGTTTCGGACACGCAGCATCAGAATGTCAACACCCTGCTTGGGCTTTTATTCACGTTTGCAGGGCTGGGCGGAGTGGCAGGCCCCTGGCTCGTGGCATGGGGCAGTGAGATCTTTAACTTGCAGATTGGTTTCACTGTGAACCTCGCCCTCGTTTCCCTGATGTTTACCTCCATCCTCATCCTTTTCAGGAGCAATGGACATGAAAAGAATCCTTAACTGGGGATTGCTTTCGACTGCCCGCATTAACCGCGCATTGATTCCTCCTCTTCGCGCCTCAAAACGGACCCGCTTACTGGCAGTCGCTTCCCGAAACCTTTCCACCGCCGAAACCTACGCCCGAGAATGGAGCATTCCACGCGCGCATGGAAGTTACGAAGCCCTGCTTGACGACCCCGAGGTTGATGTTATCTACAATTCCCTTCCCAATCATCTGCACGCAGAGTGGACGATCAAAGCGTTACGCGCGGGGAAACACGTTCTGTGCGAAAAGCCCTTCGCGCTAAACCTCGCTGAAGTAGATTCAGTCATGAGCACCGCAAAGGATACCGGGGGGATCGTTACCGAGGCATTCATGTACCGCCATCACCCCCAGACATTGAAAGTCAAGGAAATCGTGGATTCGGGCGTTCTGGGCAAACTGCAACTCATCAGAGGCGCATTTACCTTCACCCTTACGCGCGAGGGAAATTACCGCAACTTCAAAGAAATGGGCGGCGGGAGCATTTGGGATGTTGGATGCTATCCGATTTCGTATTCACGGATGGTCGTCGGCGGGGAACCAACTGAAGTGTTTGGCTGGCAAATTACAGGTCCGGACGGAAGCGACGAATCCTTCTTTGGGCAGATGAAGTACGAAAATGGAGTTTATGCCCAATTCGACTGCGGGTTCAAATCTCCATCACGCGCCTCCATCGAGATCGTTGGCACCGAAGCGGTATTGAGCATCCCCAATCCTTTCAAGCCGGGCGGGAAATGTGAAATTTATTTGGCGCACGGCAACAAACAGAAAACGATCAAGGTAAAAGGGCAGGAATTATATCTTGGCGAAGTGGAGGATCTCTGCGACGCCATATTGGAAAACCAGCCGCCGCGTATCTCACTACCAGACAGCCGGGGAAATATTGCCGCCCTGTTGGCTTTGCTCGAATCCGCCGAAACGGGGAAATCCATCCGGATTGAGCAGCCTTTTGTTTAATTAGACAACTAACTTGTTTTTGAAAAACATAGGTTAAAAACCCTCTTGGTGGTTATAATAAAATTACCATATTCTTAAGACTGGAGGCATCCCATGGCAAGCGTTACATACGACAATGTAATAAAAAGATTCGGCGATCTTGAGATCATCAAAAAACTCAACATCAATGTTGAGGACAAGGAATTCCTTGTCCTTGTTGGTCCTTCAGGCTGCGGCAAAACAACCGCCCTGCGCCTGCTGGCTGGACTGGAAGAGATCACCGAGGGTGAGATCCGCATTGGTGATCGTGTGGTGAATGACGTCGCTCCGAAAGACCGCGACATTGCCATGGTTTTCCAGTCTTATGCTTTATATCCGCATCTATCGGTTTACGACAACATGGCATTCGGTTTGAAGTTGCGAAAGACTCCGAAGGAGGAGATCAAGCGACGGGTGAACGAAGCAGCGGAGATTCTGGGAATTACCGACCTGCTGGACCGCAAACCCCGCCAGCTATCGGGCGGTCAGCGCCAGCGTGTGGCAGTGGGACGAGCCATCGTCCGCGAGCCAAAGGTCTTTCTGTTCGACGAGCCGCTTTCGAACCTTGATGCAAAATTGCGTGTTCAAATGCGGGCGGAGATCAGCAAGTTGCATCAGCGCCTGCAGACTACGTTCATCTATGTTACTCACGATCAAACCGAAGCCATGACCATGGCATCCAGAATCGCGGTGATCAACAAGGGCAGCCTTCAACAGTTGGACACTCCGCAAAACCTCTACGACCATCCCAATAATATATTTGTAGCCGGGTTCATCGGGTCACCTGCCATGAATTTCTTCCCGGCGAAACTCGCTGTCAGCGGCGGTAAAGTTGCGGTGGACACCGGCGACTTCCAGGTCCAGATACCCGAGGCGTTGGCGGGACCGTACAAAAGCATGGACGGCAGAAACGTCGTTTTTGGCATCCGCCCTGAAAACATCCATGACCCTGATTTTGCGCCGCCCAATATCCACGGTGAAAAAGTCGCTGCCAAAGTGGATGTCACTGAATTAATGGGAAACGAAACCTTCCTTTACCTCGTCAGCGGAAAAAATACATATGTCGGGCGAGTGGACCCTCGCTCGAACACGCGAGTCGGCGACTCCATGCAAGTGGTGTTCGATATGGACAAATTCCATATTTTCGACGCAAGTACGGAAGAAGCAATTCGATAACTCTTAACGAAAGGAGGTGGTACACAAAACGATAAATTCAAACCACATCGCTGCCACAACGCAACAAGAATCCTTCCATAACCTTTCCTAAGGAGAAAAAGAGAATGAAAAAGAATTTGCTCGTTTTGTTAAGCGCGCTGATCATCGCATCGCTGGCAATCTCCGCCTGCGGCAGCGGCGGCGCGGCTGCGGGTGAGCCCGCCACCATCACCGTCTGGCATTCATACCACCCCGATGAGAATGAAGAGAAAGCCTTCAATCAGATTCTCGAACTGTACAAGGCTCAAAATCCAGAAGCCACTGTAGAAGTTCTTTATGTACCGTTTGACCAACTCGCCAACAAGTGGTCCACCGAAGTTGCAGCAGGTGGCGGCCCTGATATGTTTACCATGCCGAACGATGACCTTGGCAATTGGATTCGCGGCGGGCTGGTTGCCCCTGTTGATCAATACGTCGAAGGCAAACTCACTGGCTTTTCCCAACTCGCCATTGACGGCGTGACTTACGAGGATCAGATGTATGCCATCCCCGGTATCGCCAAGGCGGTAGGTTTGTTCTACAACAAGAGCCTTGTTGAAACCGCCCCTACCACGACTGATGAACTTCTTGCACAGGTCGAGGAAGGCAATGTTCTCGTTATGCGTCCTTATGCCTACCACCTATATGGCATCTTAACCGGTTCTTTCGGTGGAACATTGATGGACGATACTGGCAAGTGCGTTGCTGACCAAGCTGGATTCGCAGATGCTTTCGACTACCTGAAAGCACTTAAAGACGCTGGTGCGCTCTTCGAACCTGATGAAGGCAAAGCTAACAGTATGTTCACTGACGGCACAGCCGCTTACATCCTCACCGGTCCCTGGATGCTCGGAACTTTCCAAGAAGCTCTTGGTGATGATCTCGGAGCTATCCCCCTGCCTACCGGCCCCGGCGGAATAGCCACTCCGCTCACCGGTATTGACGGCTGGTATCTAAATCCGAACAGTGCCAACCAACAAGCCGCTATAGATTTTGCCCTCTTTGCATTTGGACCTGAAGGCGCAAAAATCTATGCTGATGTTGCTGGCGCCCCAATGGGACGTACTGACATTGAGATTAGCGATCCAATGATTGCAGCCTTTGCTGACATCGCTAATGCGGGCTTTCCCCGCCCACAAAGCGCTGAGTTCGGCAACTGGTGGGGCGCATTCGATGACGCAAGTACCAAAGTTCTCGGAGGTCAGGCAGATGGCGCTTCCGCTGCGGCTGAAGCCTGCGCCGCGATGAACGCTGCAAACAACAAGTAAGTTTTAGTATAATTAGAGGGAGCGCTACATATGGGCGCTCCCTCTTGATTCACACATTTTAAATAATCGCTGAAAAGGAGAGAAACACCATGGCTGAAAAAACTCAAGCAGTCTTCGACTCTGCCGCGGGGGGGAAACCTGTGGCCAAAAAAATCACACCTTTTCTGTATTTGTTGCCCGCCTTCATTATCATGGGCGTGATTACCTTCTATCCCATGGGGTACCAGGTCTGGATGTCTTTCACAGACTATGGAATTAAGAACATCAGGGTTGATGCCCCTCTTCCAGATTTCGTGGGTCTGAAAAATTACATAAACATCCTTACCACAAATCTCGGTCTCTCCAGTTTCAGCTTCTGGCGCACACTGGCATTTAATTTGTGGTGGACATTTTCAAACGTCATTTTCCATGTTGTTTTTGGTATTGTCATCGCCGTAGCCCTTAATACGGAAGGCTTATGGTTCAAGCGTTTCTACCGAGTCATCTACATTATCCCTATCATCATCCCACAGATCATTATCGCAAGCATCTTTCGCAATTTTTTTGATCCCGATTACGGCGCCTTGACCCAGGGAATGCAGCTAGTTGGCGCATTGTTCCATCTTCCTCCAGAAATGTTTCAAATTCGCTGGATTGATCAGCTTGATTACCCCTTCCAGAATATCCCGCTCACCCTCTCATACTTCGCTCTGCTGATCACAAACGTGTGGCTGGGATGGCCGTTTATGACCATCATTGCAACAGGCGCTTTACAAAGCATCCCGAAGGAACTCTTCGAAGCCGCCGAGATTGACGGTGCAACGAGTTGGCAAAAGTTCTGGCGTATCACTTTACCCCTGCTTCGACCAGCCATGGTCCCTGCAGCAGTCTACGGCATCGTCGTCACCTTCAACCTGTTCTCGCTCATCTTTTTCCTCTCAGGGGGAGGACCACTGCGCCAAACCGAAATTCTTCTCACCGTCGCATTTCGACTTGTTAATGAACAACGAGCGTATGGCGTGGCCGCTGCATTTTCAATTTATGTATTCCTTATTCTATTGGGACTCACACTATTAACCAATTACATCAGCAAGGCCACGGAGAGTTACGATGCATAACCAGCCATCAAAATTCCTCACCAGAATCACCCACATTCTGAAAAGAAATTCAGGCGCAGGGCGCAAACTCAACCTATTGCAACAACTCGGCTTGCAACTCTTCCTAGGCTTTATCGCATTCACCGTCCTCTATCCCATGCTGTGGATTTTCAGTCTTTCCCTCAATCCTGTAGACGATATCCGCCCCAAAGAACTCGTAATCATCCCTGAAGGCGCGTCATTTAATTCATACCGTGAAGTTATTAAACAACCAACACCAAACCCTGTCTCGTTCTCCACACTGGCATACAACAGTTTTAGATTATCCTTCACAACGGCTATCGCCTCTGTTCTTATTGGGGTTTTCGCGGCATACGCTTTTTCACGCCTTCGCTTCGCAGGACGGCAGGTCCTAATGGTCACGGTTCTCACCGTTCTCATGCTACCTGCCATTGCGACCCTGCCTGCTCTTTTCGTATTACTCAACAAGATTGTTATTGGCTCAGGCCAGAACTTATTCAACCTTCGTAATTCACTTTTGGGGGTTGGATTTGCAGTTCTGTCGGGGCTTCTTCCATTCGCTATTTGGAATCTCAAAGGTTACCTCGACACAATTCCAAAGGAACTCGAAGAAGCCGCGCTTATTGATGGCTGTACGCCCAATCAGGCATTCTTTCGCGTCACGCTCCCCCTCGCCCTACCCGCCCTTGCAGTCACGGGTTTCCTCGGCTTCATGAGCACATGGTCTGAATTCGCCATCTCATGGCAGTTCCTTACCGAGCCGAAAGATTTCACTCTCACCATGGCGCTTTATGGCATGGTCGGGCAATTTGCAGGCAACACACCCTGGTCAAAATTCGCTGCCTTTGCAATCCTTGTTGCGCTCCCGGTCTCACTGATATATCTCTACCTTCAAAAATACATCGTCAGCGGACTCACGCTTGGCGGTGTCAAAGGCTAATCCACCTAAACTACACAAAATATTCCTCTTTCTTCTTTCTGCAAAAAGAAGGAAGGGGAAATTTTTTAACCCCGGCCAATTTATGCTTAAACAGATTTTTTCCACGCTGCTGCTTTTTATTTTTCTATCGTCATGCGCCTCCCCCGCGCCGGCGGCTGATTCGGTTTCCCAATCAGCATCCACTCCGAAAGATTGGTGGCGTTCCGCCGTCTTCTACGAAATATTCGTCCGCTCATTCTACGATACGAACAATGATGGCATCGGCGATTTCAACGGCATCACTCAAAAATTGGACTATCTCGATTCGCTCGGTATAACCGCCATCTGGCTTATGCCAATCCACCCTTCCCCCTCGTATCACGGTTACGATGTGACCGATTATTATGCCGTTAATCCAGAGTACGGCTCAATGGATGATTTTAATAATCTTCTTGACGAAGCTCATAAACGCGGCATCCGCATTATCATTGACCTTGTCCTCAACCACACCTCCAGCGAACATCCGTGGTTTATCGAAGCTAAAAGCGATCCCAATTCCAGGTACCGTAATTACTACGTCTGGGAAGAAAAGGATAAGGGCAATGGCTGGCACCAAGGCGATCATGGATATTATTTCGGATTGTTCTGGGAGGGAATGCCCGACCTGAACTACAACAATCCCGCCGTGACAGAAGACATGCTCAAAGTGACTGATTACTGGTTGAACGAAATCGGTGTGGATGGCTTCCGTGTGGATGCAGTGAAGCACCTTATCGAAGCAAACGGCAAAACCGAGAACACGCCCGCCACGCATAAATGGCTGGAAGATTTTTACAAAGCATACAAAAAACGAAATCCGCAGGCTTTTACCGTCGGTGAAGTATTCAATGCCGGCTCGTCGGTGGTCAGGTCGTATACGGGTGACGAACTCGACCAGGTCTTTAACTTTGAAATTTCCAGCGGAATTGTAAACAGCGTGAACGGCGGCGCAAATTCAGGAATCAACAGCGCAGTCAAATTCGCACTGATGGACATACCTGATTTCAACTTCGCCACTTTCCTTACCAACCATGATCAGAATCGTGTCATGTCTGTCGTCCGTGGAAACGTGGACATGGCGAAAGTCGCAGCGTTTTTGATGCTGACATTCCCCGGAACGCCGTTCATATATTATGGAGAGGAAATTGGAATGCAGGGTCAAAAGCCGGACGAGGATATTCGTCTGCCAATGCAATGGGACGCATCCGAGTTTGCGGGCTTTTCTATTGTAGAGCCTTGGCGTATGCCTCATAATGACTACGCGAAGGTCAATGTCGCTGCTCAGACTGGCGACCCTGCCTCCCTGCTGGAACATTACCGCGCTTTGATCGAACTGCGAAAAGATAATCTTGCCTTGCAAACTGGCAACATCACTTTGTTGGATGCGGGAAATTCTGGTATCTTTGCCAGCCTCCGAAGCGATGGAAAGGAAATCTTTCTCGTTCTGGCAAATCTGACAGGCATGGAAATTTCAGAGTACGGGATCAATCTTGACGGCACAGCATTGGCAGAGTCCGCTTTCGGCGTGGAAACGGTCTTTGGGGCAGAGCAGGCGCGAGGTCGGGAAAGAGGCGGCGAAGCAGTCGCTTATAAACCATTCGAGAGTTTGAGTCCGTTTGCAATGTATGTTTTGAAGGTAAATCCACAATAACGAGGAAATCATGACAACACCAGACTGGGTGAAAGACGCGATCTTTTATCAAATATTCCCGGACCGTTTTGCGCGGGGCAATGACATGCCCGATCTTGGATTCGAGGCCTGGGACAACCCGCCGACGAATTTCGGTTTCAAAGGCGGCGACCTGTACGGCGTAATCGAAAAATTGGATTATTTGCAGGAACTGGGCATCACTGCCATATATTTCAATCCGGTGTTTGCTTCAGCGTCGAACCATCGCTATCACACCTATGATTATTACAATGTTGATCCTCTGCTTGGCGGCAATGAAGCGTTGAAGCAATTGTTGGATGCGGCTCATAAACGAGACATCAAAGTTGTTTTGGACGGCGTGTTCAACCATGCGTCACGCGGGTTCTGGCAGTTCCATCACGTTTTGGAAACAGGCGCTGGCTCGCCCTATAAGGACTGGTTCCATTTCGATGAGGAGCGTTTAAAAGGACACAAACATTGGGGCGCATACCCGACGCCCCACGAACAGAAACTACTCCATCAAGAAGACAGCATGACAGCCATCGGGTACCGCGCCTGGTGGAACATTCCGGCGTTACCGAAGTTCAACACAGGCACACCGGCTGTCCGCGAGTTTTTGTTCGGCGTGGCAGAATATTGGATCAAATTCGGCATTGACGGCTGGCGGCTGGACGTGCCTGCAGAAATTGACGACGATGAGTTTTGGCGTGAGTTTCGCCGCCGTGTGCGGGCGGTCAATCCGGAGGCATATATCGTCGGCGAGATATGGCACGAGGCGCAAAGATGGCTTCAGGGCGATCAATTCGATGCGGTGATGAATTATCTGGTGACAGCCGCCTCGCTGAGTTTTTTTGGGGGCTCTCACTTGAACATGCACGTCATCCCGCAGGCGGGCGGACTTAAAGACCGCGTTCACCCGATGGACGCAAATAGTTTTGCGAATGAAGTGGAGCGTATTTTGCATTTGTATCCGCAGGATATTACTTACGCCCAACTCAACTTGTTGGACAGTCACGACATGCCACGTTTTCTCTCCTGCGCCAGCGGCGATAAATCCTCGCTAAAACTTTCGTGGTTGTTCCTCTTCACCCAACCCGGCGCGCCATGTCTCTACTATGGCGATGAAATCGGCTTGGATGGCGGGCACGACCCCGATTGCCGCAAGTCCTTTCCGTGGGATGAAACAAAATGGGATAGAGACTTGCTTGAATACGCAAAAGCATGTATCGCTTTACGCAAGAATCATCCAACACTGCGGCGCGGCGACTACAAGCGTGTGCATGCCGAGGGCGATGTAGTGGCATATTCACGGACACTGGATAATGAGACCCTTTTCAATGTGTTCAACGTGTCAGACGAAGAACGAACTCTGGAACTTCCTTTGAAGAATGCAGTTCAACCCCTGTTCGGATCGCCTGGGGTCGCGGGTAACAGGGTCGTCATCCCGCCGCGAAGTGGGATTGTAGTGAAATAAATCAAAATGGTCAGGCAATAATACGCCTGCCCATTTTGATAAAACAGTGACACGCCCGGCGGGGATTTGGGTTAAATATTCCAGATAATACACTTGTAAATTCAGGAACGTGGAGAGCAGCATGACCAAAGACGAATCGATAGATCCGAAAGAAGTGCTTGCCGAACTTCTCGGCAAACTGCAAAGCGGGGACGAAGCAGTCATCCTGCATGGGATCGTTTCGATGCAAAATCTCGAATTCAGCAGTCAGGCGGTGCGGCGTCAGCTTGAAAAACTTTCACTGGAGAGCAGCAGTGATGAGGTTCGAAGGGAGGCGCTTGCCGCGTTGGGTCTTCCTTCCAACCGTACTGTTCAAAAACGGATTCAAGCAAACAGGCTCGATCGCAATGCGCGGCATCTCATACTGGATGAAATTGACGGCTGGGCAAAAGACGGATTGCTCAAAGAACAAAGTGCGGATGTGATCCGCCGCCGTTATGATTTCGACATCACGCCTCAAACCACGGTTCAGCCCGCCCCTTCCCTTCAGCCGACTCCAAAACCAGTGCCTGAGCCTCCCCCAGCCCAACCCGCTGGTCCGCGCCCAACTCTTCTGCAAACGTTGACCAGCGAATCAAGCATCAAGATCTATTTGTATCTCGGCGCGTTCTTCGTGATCGCCGCGGCGGCGATTCTTGCCGCTGCTATCCCGGAACTACGGCTTCCCATTTTGATCCTCGGCACGTTCATCTTCGGCGGGCTTGCCGTTGCCATCAAGAAGCGGCTGCCTCAGCCAAGTTTTGCGCTTTTCATTGTCTTCTCGTTTCTCCTGCCCATCACTGCGAACAGTCTCGAAGAAACCCTGAAAGCCGCATTGAATTATCCAGCCGCAGTGAGCGCAGGGTACTGGGTGGTGGTGTACTTGCTCATGGCGTTCATTTGGGGCGGAAGCACATGGTTGTATGAATCGCGCCTGTTCAGCATTACTGCATTTGGTTCGCTGGCGCTATCCCTTTTGCGTATCGGCGACATCTTCGATACACAACCGGAGTTCCACACGTTGATGGCTGGACTTGCCTCCATCGCCGGATTGGGCGGCGTGTGGTTGATAAAGAAATGGAAGGATGAAAAGTTCGCACTTCCTCTTTTCCTCGCGGCGCAATTCGCGCAAGCCGCTACACTTGCAGCCTCCATTACCATTTTCGGCGTGAACCTGATCGAAGGATCCAACCCGCCAATTTGGCATCTGATTCCATTCTTTGTGTGGGGAATGGCATGCGTCTTCTACGTTTTCTCCGACAAGCTGTATTCCTTCTTCGTTTTCGCGTGGCTCGCGGCGGGTGCGCTCGTGCCGATGCCCTGGTTCATTGCCGCCGCGTTCGATTTGGAAAGCTTCGGTTCGACCATCGTGCTTTTTGTTTGGGGGGCGATTTTGTCCATTGCAAGTGAAGGATTGCAGCGGCTCGAATGGACTCGTAAATTCAGCCTGCCCATTCTAATCGCCTCTCTGCCCGCTCTCGGTCTGGGACTCGTTACCGGCTTTACCCACGAGACATGGCTCGGCATGACAGCCGCGTTTGGCGCGGCCGTCATCTTTGCCGCTCTGCACTTTCTCCGCACACGCTGGTGGTTGTGGGTTCTTGCTTTGCTGAATTTCGCCATCGGTTACTTCGCGTTTTTCAACCTCAGTTTCATGCAGGAATTGGATATCTTTCCCGGCTTCCGTGTACTTGGAATCGCCATCCTGTTCCTGCTTCCCGATTTGATGTTGAAAAAAGACTGGAGGGCAGATCTCGAATGGCGGCTGCCGCTTCGCGCCTTCGGTGCGTTCTTCGTCTTCTACTTAACCTTCGCGCTTCTTTTGCAGGAAGAAACTTTTGGCAGCATATCGGTCTGTTATGCCGTGCTGGCGGTCTTCTTTGCCGCATATACGTTGGGGTATCGCAAAGAATGGCTCGGCTATCTGCCCGCAGCCTACCTGCCATTGACATTCGTCTTCGCGCTCAGACAGTTCGATGTGGACTCCTGGCTTCCTGTGCTGACGGCACTTTCTGTTTTTTACTTTGCTTTTGGAATGACCATTCGTTCAAGAGAAAACTGGTCAGTCATGCTTCGCAACAGCGCACTGGCGCTTGGGTCCTTTGTTTCGATCGCTGCGCTTTCCCTGTTGAAGGAAACAGGCGGATGGTATGCGCTGGTCATCGGTCTGCTTTTTATTATTGAGATGTACCTGCGCCGGAACGGCTGGTTCGAGCTCGGCGCGCCGATCCTGTTTACGCTGGGCGCGTTTCTCATTTTGAGCGATTTCAAAGTGGAACATGCGACCTATCACCTGCTCGCCTACAGCCTGGTTTGGATTCTGGGCGATCTGCTTGCGCATTTGACTTTTACCAATCCGCGCCCATTGGCTTTTATTGTCCGCATCATTGGCGGATTGCTGGCACTGACTAATTATGCATTTCTCTTTGGGGAAAGCGACGCCTCCATTGCCTCAATCGGTTTCGGGATTTATTCGCTTCTTTTCCTGACCGTAAGCCTGCTGTATCGCAGACCGGTTTTGTTCTACGCCTTTACCTTAACTCTGCCCCTCTTCGTGGTTTTCGTCTTCCGAACTTTCGATGTGACGAAGTGGATTCACCCGGTCATTGTGCTGGCGGTTGGCTATTACGCCTCAGGGCTTTTCTTGCGTACTACGAAACGCGCAGAGGGGTGGAATACTGTCCTTTTGAACAGCGGTCTCGGCGTGGGATCTTTTGTTTCGGTTGTCGCCCCAGTTCTCGGCGGATTGGATGCGGCAATCCCCGTTGCAATTGCCGCCACGCTGTGGGCAGTCGAAGCGTTCGCAAAACGGAATGCGATGCTGGCGTTCCCCGCCAACGGATTGTATCTGTTGGGATATTTCATTATCTTGTGGGAGCTAAAAGTGGATGAGCCGCAATTTTATTCGATGGGTGCGGCGCTGTTGGGATTGATCCAGCATTATCTGCTGGTGCGCGCGGGAAGCCGGACGGGCGCGTTCATCATGGGAATGCTTTCGCAGTTTGTCCTGCTGGGCACGACGTACATCCAACTACTGGGCGATATTGCATATTTCTTCCTGTTGTTCCTGCAATCGCTGGCTGTACTGGTGTATGGGATTGTGATCCGTTCGCGGAGCCTGACGTTCTTCCCGATCGGGTTTGCGGCGCTGGGTGTGGTGACAGTGGTATACGGGGCTTTCAAGGATATCGGCTCGATCTTTCTGATCGGCTGCACGGGTATACTGTTGTTGATGCTGGGAATCCTGGCGGTACTACTGCGCGAGAGGATCGCAAAACTGGGCGAACGGTTGAGCGAGTGGAAGCCGTAAGGACTTATATAAAGTTATAAACCATACCGGCATTTGCACGACCTGCGAATCTGATTAATAATCAAGGAGAAAAAATATGATCACTCGAATCTGGCACGGATGGACAACGCCCGAAAATGCAGACAAGTACGAGACACTTCTCAAAGAGGAAATATTCACTTTTATACAAAACCGGAAGATCGCGGGTTTTCGAGGGATAAAATTGAATCGCCGCGACATCGGCGGCGAAGTTGAATTCCTGACGATCATGTCCTTCGATTCTCTGGAAGCAGTGCGCGAATTTGCAGGCGAAGATTACGAAGCCGCCTTTGTTCCGGATAAAGCCCGGGCCATATTATCCCGTTTTGACCAGCGCGCCCAACATTACGAGGTCAGAGATGAAAGAGGCGGGGAATCAAATTGATACAACAATACCCCCGCCGCAACGGATAAATTAAGCGAACTGACGCGCCCGCGCATGGGCAGGGAGATGGTCGCATCACATGCGGCGCTTTGTTCGAGAGAAAGCCCTTTTTGCTCGTTGCCCAATACCAATGCCCAGGGGCGTTGAGGAGAGAAGTCTCGATAGTCCTTGTCTGCCTTTGCAGAAGTACCGATAAGTTGTACCTTCTCTCTCCGCGTCCATTTTACAAATTCATCAAATGAAGCTTGCACGACTGGCTTCCAGAATAACGTGCCCATGCTGGCGCGGACAACGGTGGGATGATACAACTCCACGCCGCCGTCAAGGAGAAAAAGCGCGTCCACATTGACGGCATCCATGGTGCGGAGGATGGTGCCCAGGTTACCGGGGTCTTGCGGAGAAACAAGGGCAACCGCACGGGAAACAGGTTGCAGGTCGGAAAATGAAAATTGCCTTTGCCGGGCAACGGCTAGGATGCCTTGCGGGTTTTCCTTATCGGTGATGGATTCGATCACTTGAGAAGAGACAGGCTGGAGTTTGAGTCCGAGGCGGGCGGCATGATCAAGCAGATCGTTTGCGTATCCGCTTTTCAGCAAATCCGGCGAATGAATGATGACTTCCACATCCCAGCCCGCTTCGAGGGATTCGCCTACATGATGAATCCCTTCGACAAGAAAAGTCTCGGTTTCGAGGCGGGCCTTCTTTTGACGGAGCGCGCGTACCTGTTTTACGAGCGGGTTCGAAAGGCTGGTAATGGTTTCCATGCGAAGGTCACGGCGCGACAACGGTCAGCGTTCCGACCATTCCCGCCATGAAGTGACCGGGCGTGCCGCACACGACTTGATATTCGCCCGGCTCGGCAGGCGCGGTGAATGTAACGGTGCTCTTGTCATTGGGAAGAAGTTCAACCTCCCAATAGATGTTCTCTTCATCTTCGTCACCGAAATCGTTTCCCACTGAAGTTCCAAGTTTCATGATGACAAATTCATGTTCCACTGCGCCGGTATTGAGGATATTGAGCGTGATTACCTCTCCCGCAGGAACGGCAAATTCGGAAGGTTCGAAAGAGAATTCGGTCATGACAACATCCAGCGTGTTAGAGATTGCCGGGCCGCTGCAAGAAGTCAGCATGAGCAATAACATTGTCGAAACAATTGAAAAGATATACGATTTCATGGCTTCCTCAAATCAATGAATGATGCGCCGCATTGTACCCTAAAATTATGATGCGATTCTTAATGGATATGCTCTTAAATTGGGTATACTCCAAGACCAAACAACGAAAGGAAATGACATGTCCACCGTGACGAATAAAGCAGTTGATAATATTTACTGGACATACGCCCTATGGCTGGCAATCTTTACAATAGCTTATAACGTAGCGGAGGGGGTAATCTCGATCTTTTTCGGTATCAGTGACGAGGCATTGACGCTGTTCGGCTTCGGTGTTGACTCGTTCATCGAGGTCATGTCGGGGCTTGGGATTTTGGCAATGGTGATTCGCATCCGACAAAACCCGGATAAACTGCGCACAAAATTTGAAATCACCGCCCTGCAAATTACGGGAACGGCATTCTACCTCCTCGCTGCAGGGTTGGGCGCATCAGCGGTCTATAACATCGTCACGAACCACAAACCAGAAACAACCCTCCCGGGGTTGCTCATTTCGGTCATCTCCATCTTGGTCATGTGGGCATTGGTGGCGGGAAAACGCAAAGTCGGCAGGGAATTGAACTCCATGCCGATCCTTGCCGACGCCAATTGCACAATGGTTTGCGTTTACATGTCATTGGTGCTGCTCGCTTCCAGCCTGATCTATGAACTGACCGGCTTCGGTTTTGTGGACAGCCTTGGCGCTATGGGCTTGATCTATTTCTCCATCAATGAAGGACGGGAATCGTTCGACAAGGCAAAAGGGCTGGAGTGCGACTGTGACGACGAGGAATGTCGCTAGTTTATAATTGCCCTTATGAAACGACTCGGGTGGCTGGCGCTTTTGCCAATTATTATTTTATCTGCGTGTCAGCCCGTCTCACCACGCGTTATCACCATCATTGATGGTGATAACGTCATCAATATCAAATCCAACGAAGAGGTTCCGCTGCTTTTATTTACGGAAGCAGGAATCTCCGTCCAGCCGGATGACAGGGTGTTTGTAAATGGATTTGCCGCTTCGCTTGATTCTCCCATCTCGGAAGATGGACATATTCAACTGGAGTTGCGCCGTGCCGTGACGATAACTCTCGTCACAGCGCAGGGTCAACAGACGCTTCAAACCTCCGCGCCGAGAGTTGGCGATGCGTTGAGCGAGCTTGGGTATCCGCTGAGTGTTAATGACGACATAAGTCCGCCTGCCGAAACGCCGATCCGTGATTCAATGACCATTACCTTCCACCCAGCGCGGGAGTTGAAGATTCGCATTGGGGAGAATGTGATCGGCATCCATTCGAATGCAGGGACGGTCGGTGAGGCACTTGCCAAGGCTGGGATTCCGCTCGTGGGTTTGGACACCAGTTTCCCAGCGGAGAATGAGGCGCTGCCGCCCGATGGTCAGATCGCTGTGACGCGAGTATACGAATCCATTGACGTGGATATCGAGTCGATCCCCTATTCAGTGGAAGAAATTAATTCGCTGGATCTCGCGTTCGGCGAGGAAGAGATCATCCAGCCGGGCACCCCCGGTTTGACAATGGTGAGAACGCGCATCCGTTATGAGAACGGCAAGGAAGTCAGCCGCGAAAATGAAGGCGAGACCATCCTGCGCGAACCGGTGAAACAGATCGTGGCCAGCGGTTCAAAGATCGTGCTCAACCCAGCAGGAGGGGGAATCCCGTATTCGTACTGGCATGCCGCCGAAATGTACGCTTCGTGGTATTCGCCGTGCAATTCAGGAACAGGCGGATGTTCCTATGGAACCGCAAGCGGCGCGCGCGCCGGGTATGGCATCGTTGCGGTGGATTATTCCATCTATTCTTATCTGGCCGGGATGCGGGTGTACATCCCCGGTTATGGTGTGGCGACCATTGGCGATACGGGCGGCGGTCCGATCATCGAAACGGCGTTTGGGGTTCAACGCACGCAATGGATCGATCTCGGCTACGACGATAACAACATCGGCGGGCTTTCAGGCTGGGTGACGGTGTACTTCCTCGAACCTGCGCCTGCCGAAATTCCCTATTTTCTGAAATGACAAGCCTCCAGAAAAGCGTCATCATATTCCTCTCGGTCATCATCGTCGCGCTGGTCACTGCGATAGGAACGTACGCCTTTCAGACATACCGCGCATTCGCAGCGCAGCCGCTTGGTCCTGCGCTGCCTTTCATGCCCACACAGGGACTGCCGCCAACCTGGACGGCTTCGCCAGGACCTTCACCCACATCCGCGGGGCAGGTAACGCTCGTCCCAACATTCTCCATACAAACAGCCACCTCGCAGGTAAAATGCGGCGGACCCATGACGATGAACCTGCTGGTTATTGGAGCGGACACACGAGGGGATAATTACACTTACGGGCTTGCAGATGCCATCCGCCTCCTGCGCGTGGACTTTGCCACGCCAAAGGTCACCATGCTCGAGTTTCCCCGCGCCTTGTGGGTCGAAATTCCACATATTGCAGATGACATCAACGGGCAAGACCACGAATTATTGAACCAGTCCTATTTATATGGCAACCCCGGGTTCGGATACTGGGACGATCCCAGCGGCGGCCCTGGTTTACTTTCGCTGACGCTGAACAAAAACTTCGGCGCACAAATAGATCACTACGTCGCAGTCAACATGCGGACGTTCGTCCATGTCATTAATGCCGTCGGCGGAATCGAAGTCCGCATTCCAAACGACGAAATCGCCCACAGTACTGGCTTGAAGGTCGGCATCAACCACCTGGATGGCGACGAAGCGTTGAAACTGGCCCGCAACCGGAGCGGCGGAATATTCGAACGCGGCGAAAACCAAAACATGGTCTTGTGTGGTCTGCGCGACAAACTTGCCAGCCCATCCATCGTGGCGAGCGTTCCCGCGTTGATCGAATCGTTTCATGACAACATCCTTACCGATCTAACCCCGGAACAACTCGGTCAACTGGCATGCATCAGCGCGCAAATGCCGCCGGAAAATATTGTGCTTGCCCATTTCCCGGATGAACTATTCACCCAAACCCGTATCTTCGATCCCGTCTTCGACAAGCGAATCGCCATTGTAGATGCCGATTTCAACATCCTGCGCGATTACGTCGCCCGTTTTCATGCAGGCACATGGCCCCTGCCCGTCATCGAAACGCCTTCCATTGAAGAAGACGATGCCCCCATGATCTGCGAATGAAAAACACTCCGCTTCCCCCATTAAACATTACCGCCGTTCTCAAGCGATATGGTCTTCGTGCCGATAAACGCCTCGGACAAAACTTCCTGCAGGATGATTTCATTCTTGAAAAGATTGCCGCCGCCGCAGAAATAATGAAGGATGATTGTGTTTTGGAAATCGGACCCGGTTTGGGAAGCCTGACCCGCCATCTCGCCGCCTCTGCGCGGACCGTTACAGCTGTTGAACTGGACTTCGACCTTTTGCCTCCGCTGAAAGCGGTCCTCGCACCGTATCCGAATGTGCGCGTGGTGCATGGCGATATTCTGAAGCTATCCATTACCGATCTGGTTGACATGCCGGATTACATCGTTGCGGCAAACATTCCCTACAACATCACATCGGCCATCATTCGTCATTTGCTCGAAAGCGACCCGAAACCGAGGCGCGTCGTCCTCACCATCCAAAAGGAGGTGGCGGAACGCATCTGCGCCCAGCCCGGGGATTTGAGTCTGCTTGGGTTGAGCGTGCAGGTGTACGGTCAGCCGCGAATCGCGGCGCGGATTCCGGCGTCCGCATTTCACCCTGTCCCCAAAGTGGATTCCGCCGTCCTGCGCATTGACATCCACAAAGAGCCGCTCATCCCCGCTGAATTGCTTGATGCGTTTTTCAAATTGATTAAGGCAGGCTTCAGCCAGAAGCGCAAGACATTGAGGAACTCGCTTTCTTCGGGCTTGCACATCAAGCCGCGGGATGCAGAAGCCCTGCTCGTTTCTGCGGGTATTGATCCCATGCGAAGGGCGGAGACGCTTTCCATCGAGGAGTGGCGGGTATTGAGTAAAGATCAAGCCGGGCGATAGTACCGGCGAGCAATCCTCGAATAGTACCAATAGCATATTCAATTGCTTGACCATTTTACAAGTTATGTCATAATGTCATCTGAAAAGGAGAGAGTGATGTTCAGGAAAAAAATAACTTTATTGTATTTGGTATTGATCACTGTTCTTTCAGCCTGCAATCTCCCAAGCGGACAGGCAACCGAAACCCCCACTCCCGATCTGGCGTTGACTGTCACAGCGCTTGCAGGTGAAAGCCCCGCCGCGCCCGCAGCACCGCAGGATACTGCCACACCCGAGTTCACCGCAACGGCTGGACCCACTTCCACACCGTCCGTTCCGCAAGTGTCGGTGAGCGTGAACACCAACTGCCGCACAGGTCCCGGCGTGATCTATCAGCAAATTGACGCGCTTGTCGTCGGGCAGGTTGCGGAAGTGGTTGGCAAAAATTCTGGTGTGCCAAATTATTGGGTCATCAAACGCATCAACGGCTCAGGGACCTGCTGGCTCTGGGGTGAATATGCCACAGTGACCGGAAATACCGCCAATTTACCAGAGTATCCAGTTCCGCCCACTCCCACACCGACATATACGCCCACACCCACCGCAACGCCCACATTGGCCAGCCCAGCAGCAGTGGATAATGTTGCCATGAATATGACAACCTGCGGAGGCGCTGCTCCTTATCAGCATGGAGGTACTTTAAGCTGGGACGATAAATCCAACAACGAAGACGGCTTTAATATTTACATCAATGGCGCACTGGCTGCCAGCATCCCAGCGAACAGCACGTCATATAACGTCGCTCCATTCGGCTCATTTGCGGCAAACATCGCATCCATTTTTGAAGTCGAAGCCTTCAACGGCGCCGGGAAAGCTGCCAAAAAGAGCGTATCAAAGGGTTGTCCATAAACGGACCAGCAATCTGTCAAATAGGGCTTGCAGAAATGTCTCTGCAAGCCCTATTATTTTGTATAATCGGCGTCATGCCAACTTTTCAATCTCCGCAGACTGTCCACATCCCAACCGATGCTGTGGAACGCGCCCGCGCCTTTGCGGTTGAAGTGACAAGGACTGTCAACTATGAAGACAGCCGCCAGTCCATCCAGGAAAAGATACGCGACGATCATTTCGTCAGCAAGTTGGGCGAGGAAGCAGTTCGGATTTTGTTCGAGGGCAGGGAATGTCAGGTGGAAGGGCCGGATTACAGCGTATATGAGGCGAAGAGAAAGTCATGGGCGGCGGACTTGATGGTCAACGGGCTGGAGGTGGCGGTCAAGACCCAACGCCGATCCGCGGCCAAAAGGTATGGTCTATCCTGGACGTTTCAGGACTCACCCGAACGCCGGGACCCGATCCTCGATTCACCCGATGCTTGGGTCTGTCTGGTGGTGTTTGAAGATTTGAAGGAAAGTCATGAATGTGTTGTATATCCCCTGCGAAAGATAAAACAACTCATCTTCGAAGCGCCGAGACTAAGCAGGCTGGCAGGGAAGAAACAAGCTGTTTATTTGGAGACTTTGCAAAAAATGGGCATCATCCAATAAGAGGTCTTGCAAGAAATTTCTTGCAAGACCTCTTTGATTAATAATCATGGGGAACTAGCGAATGATCAGGGTCAAGGTACTCAGAACTCCCAAGGCGATGAAGATAATCAGCGGAAGTTTTGATAGGCCACGCGGTTTAGAAGTGCCCGACCTGTAAAATGACTGGCTCGTCATCCCTTCATTCCTAAGTTCATTGATCTTTTCTTTTCCGCGAGTCTCATAGAAAAACTGATTCATGTCAATTATCCTTTACTCCGCACAGCGGTTTTCTGAAAGAAGGTAGATCAGCCCACCATCCACACCGGTAGGACCATCTTCTGTGTAGGTTACCCAGGCTCCCCGTTCCGCCACATATTTCGTGTGGAAGGTAGTCTGAGAGGCTACACCTCTGCATACGCTCTCATCGGAAACTAAGTTTGCGGTCGCTGCAACTCCTTGAACCGTCAGCCCGGCAACTAACAACAGGGCAAAGACAAGGATGACATATAACAATCGGTTGGAAAACATTTGGATCTCCTTAGGCTGTTGAATTTGCGCCAGTGCGCGTCAGCCATTGATGAACAACTGTAGCATCCAGCTACCTGCCTTTATTGACATAACTTGACAAAATTCCCCAAATCAATCAGAAATGTCCGATTACGCGTACAATAGAGTGAAGAAAAGAGGTTTCCTTGCCTGCTCCAATTCCAGCCAGCGTACTTGAAAAGTTCAATACATTTGGCGATCTGCTTCGTTTCCTGAGACGCCGTGCCGGCATCACTCAAATGGAACTGGCAATTGCGGTCGGTTACAGCGATACGCAGATCAGCCGTCTCGAACAAAATCAACGCCTGCCAGACATCCCCACCCTCGAAGCCCGCTTCGTCTCCGCCCTGGATCTTGAAAATGAACCCAAAGCTCTCGCACGGCTGTTGGACCTTGCCGCCAATGTGCGCCGAGAAGATGCGCCCGGTCTCGGTCTTTGCCCCTACAAAGGATTGAACTACTTTGACGAAGCCGATGCAGAATTATTCGTCGGGCGCGAGGCGCTGATCGCCAAACTCCTAGACCGCCTCTTTTCCTTAACCGCAGGCGGATCTGCCTCTACAAGCGAAACGCGTTTCCTAGCCGTGATCGGCGCGTCGGGGAGCGGCAAATCATCGCTGGTACGCGCCGGGTTGGTACCCGCCCTTCGATGGAACAAGAAGTCTGTGGACTGGCACATTCACATCCTCACTCCCACTGCACATCCTCTGGAGAGCTTGGCGGAGAGCCTGCTCCATGAAAGCGAACCCATCGCCGCCGTAGCATCTCTAATGGACGATCTGGCGCGTGAACCGCGCAGTCTGCAAATCTTTGCAAAGCGGAAATTGCACACGGAGAACCATGCGCGCCTTTTGCTGTTGATTGACCAGTTCGAGGAACTCTTTGCGTTGTGCCGCTCAGAGGAAGAGAGAAGCTCATTTATTCGATGCCTGCTCACGGCAGCGTCCGAAGCGGACGGTCCAGTCATTGTCGTCACCACCTTGCGAGCGGACTTCTATGCCTATTGCGCGAACTACACCCAACTGCGCGAAGTGCTGGCAAAGAACCAGGAATACATTGGAGCGATGAACGATGAGGAGTTGCGCAGCGCCATTGAAATACCCTCCCAGCGTGGACGCTGGGAGTTCGAACCTGGATTGGTTGACCTGTTATTGCATGAGGTTGGTCACGAACCGGGTGCGCTGCCATTGCTCTCACATGCGCTGATGGAAACATGGCAAAAAAGGCGTGGACGCATGATGACATTGAGCGGATACGCGGCATCCGGCAGCATCCGAGGCGCCATCGCTGAAACAGCGGGGGCTGTCTTTGCAGACCAGTTCACACATGAACAACAGGAAATTGCGCGCCGAATTTTTCTCCGCCTGACGGAGTTGGGCAACAACACAACAATCGGCGACACACGCCGACGCGCAAAACTCGACGAGTTAATCTTGAAGCCAGGAGAAAGAAATGCAACGCAAACGGTGTTGAAAGTGTTGGCGGACGCGCGGTTGATTACTACCAGTGAGGATACGGTCGAGGTGGCGCATGAGGCGTTGATCCGTGAGTGGCCAACCCTGCGCAACTGGATCGAGGACAACCGAGAAGACTTGCGCATTCATCGCCATTTGACCGAAACTGCGCGGGAATGGGCAGAGATGAACCGCGAACCAGAAATCTTGTATCGCGGCGCACGGCTATCCCAGGCACAAGAATGTGCAGAGAAGCATCGGGAGGAAATGAACGAATTGGAATGGGAGTTCCTGGAGGCATCGCTAACGTGGTCGCAGCAGGAAGCCGCAGAACGCGAGGCACAACGTCAACGCGAACTCGAAACCGCGCAGAAACTGGCTGAATCCGAAAAACAACGCGCCGAAGAACAGACACGTTTCGCAGGTCAATTAGGCAAACGCGCCATGTACCTGACAGGAGCGTTCATTGTTGCTCTGTTCATGGCATTCACAGCGTTGTATTTCGGTTCGCAGGCACGCCAGATCGCCGAAACCGCGCAGGATGACCGCCGCATTGCTACCGCTCGCGAGCTGGCCGCGGCTTCGTTGAACAACCTCAATGTTGACCCTGAACGCAGCATCCTGCTCGCCCTTCAATCCGTGTCCACCACCCGCATTGTGGATGGGACTGTGATGCCAGAATCATTGGAGGCATTGCACAACGCCATTATCGCCTCTCCAATCCGGATAACCCTATGGGGACATGAAAGTCGTGTATTATCCGTGGCATACAGTCCGGATGGTAAAGAGTTGGCTTCCATTGACGACACAGGGACAGTCATAATTTCGAATACAGAAAACGGGAATGAATTACTCCGTTTGTCAGGAACATCAACCCCAAGCGATTTTGTTAGCGCTTCACGGGTTACCTATAGCCCAGATGGAAAAATGCTCGCCGCAAGTGACAGTAATAATGTCATGATTTACGATCCTAGTTCGGGAAAAATCATCGCCAAACTCACCGGGCATCAGACTGATGTCACAGCTGTCGCCATCAGCCGTGATGGAAAATTGATTGCAGCCGGCAGTGTGAAAGGCGCATTCATTATCTGGGATTTGAATAGCGGCATCCCCCTCATCGAACGGGAGGGACACGTCGATGCCATTGAGGGATTAACCTTCAATCCGGAAGGTAGTGCGCTTATAACTTCCAGTGACGACGCGACAATAAAAATATGGGATGTCAGCACAGGCGAACTTTTACAGGATATTACGGAACCCACAGGGGTTGTTGATAGCATTACCTTCAGCCCGGATGGATCGCTGTTCGCTTTCTCCGACGGCTCAATCCACGTCTGGCGGCTGGATTTGAATGACGGTGCGACAATTACAAGCCAGGAAATACTGAACATTCCGGGCGGCGCCTATGTGAAATTCAGCCCGGACGGTCAACGACTGGCTGCGGTCAGCGGCAATGAAGTCAAAGTGTGGGATGCATCCACCGGGCGGGAATTGCTCACGTTATTCGGTCATACCGGCTGGGCGATGGGAATTGATTTCAGCCCGGACGGTAAACAACTGACAAGCACAAGCCTGGATGGAACCGTCAAAATCTGGAGTCTCCTGCCCGGGCATGAAACCGTGACCGTTGCAAGCCCGCTGACCGGGTATGGCACGCGGGTTGCCTATAATCCAAATGGAGGGGAATTCGCAACAAACGGAGGGGATGGCTCGGCAATGCTTTGGGATGCCAAAACCGGTGAGCCGCGGCTGGTATTGCGCGGTCACGATCTGGAGGTTTTGAATTTTGCGTTCAGCCGAGACGGAACGCGCCTGGCGACCGGCAGCCTCGATGGGAACACGATCGTATGGGATATTGCAACAGGGCGGAAACTGTTCACGCTTTCAGGGCACGAGTTTGGAGTCCGTGATATTGCCTTCAGCCCGGACGGAAGCCTGCTCGCCACCGGGGGTTTCGATGGAACCGCCAAGATCTGGGACTTGCAAGCGGGAACGCTTTTGCATGAGATCGCGGGTCATCAGGGTCTGGTCCTGGGCGTGGCGTTCAACTCCGATGGGACGCGACTTGCCACGTCCAGCACGGACGGCACCGCGAAGATTTGGGTTGCGGGAACAGGCGAGTTGTTATTCACACTATCAGGTCATAACTTAGGGATTCCTGATATTACCTTCAGCCCCGATGGCGGGAAAATTGCAACCGGCAGTTCGGATGGGACTGCTATCATCTGGGATGCTGCCACTGCGGCTCCAATCCTTACATTGACCGGTCACAGCGCGGGAGTTCAATCCGTGGCTTTCAACGCGGACGGCACGATGCTCGCCACAGGCAGCGAAGATAATACAGCCAGGTTATGGGACGCTGCAAGCGGAGATGAAATCCTCACCCTGCCGGGCAGCGGCGGCGGGGTCAAAGGAGTTGCATTCAATCCAGCACCTGGAGATAAACACCTCGTCGTCTCTAGCGGGGACGGCATTGTGCGCGTCTTCCTCCTGGATATGGATGAACTGCTGGAACTGGCTCAATCCCGCGCAACCCGTCCGCTGACCACGGAAGAATGTAAAAAATATCTTCACACTAATCAATGCCCATAAACAAAAAGCCTCGCGGATTCTTCATTCGCGAGGCTCAAGCTAAATTCATAAATTAATATCGATCTAGGTGCCTTCTTCCCACGAACTCAAATACTTCAACTGCTCATCCGTGAGCGTATCGATCTTCACACCCATCGCTTCGAGTTTAAGGCGGGCGATCTCGTTATCGATCTCGGTTGGGACGGAGTAAACCTTCTTCTCCAGTTTATCGGCATTTTTCGCCATGTATTCGGCGGAAAGCGCCTGATTGGCGAAAGACATATCCATGACGGAGGCAGGGTGCCCTTCGGCAGAGGCGAGGTTGATCAAGCGCCCGTCGCCGAGGATGTTGATCTTGCGTCCGTCCTTCGTGGTGTACTGCTCGACAAACGGGCGGACAAGATTCGGTTCGCCTTTGCTCATCTTCTTCAAGGCGGGGATGTTGATCTCAACGTTGAAGTGACCGGAGTTTGCAACGATCGCGCCGTCTTTCATGACTTCAAAATGGCTGCTATCAATGACGTTCAAGTCGCCAGTCACCGTGCAGAAAATGTCGCCAACTTTCGACGCATCGAGCATTGGCATGACCTGATAGCCATCCATGACCGCTTCCAACGCCTTCATCGGGTCGATCTCAGTGACGATGACCTGGGCGCCCATGCCCCGGGCGCGTGAGGCAAGGCCGCGTCCGCACCAGCCGTAGCCGGCCACAACAAAGTTCTTGCCAGCCAGCAGGACGTTGGTCGCGCGGATGATGCCGTCCACGGTGGATTGACCCGTACCATAGCGATTATCGAAGAGATGCTTGGTCAGCGCGTCATTGACCGCGATAACGGGAAACTTCAAGACACCGTCTTTTTCCATCGCCTTAAGACGAATGACGCCTGTGGTGGTCTCTTCCGTGCCGCCGATGACGTTCTTGAGCATCTGCTTGCGCTCTTCGTCCTTGAGTCCTTTTGCCCATCCGGCAAGAGAGGGTTCGAGTTTCTCGAAACGCCCCATTTCGATAAAGAAGAGAGATGAAACAAGATCAGCGCCATCGTCCATGGTCATGTGCGGTTGATGTTCCAGCGCGGCGCGGATATGCTTGTAGTAGGTGACATTATTCTCGCCTTTGATGGCGAAGGTAGGAATCTCGAACTGGTTGACCAGCGCGGCGGCAACATCATCCTGCGTGGAAAGAGGATTGGAGGCAGTCAGGACGATATCCGCGCCGCCTTCCTGCAGGGTCACCATTAAGTTCGCTGTTTCGGTGGTCACATGCAAACATGCAGAAACGCGCAGACCTTTGAGCGGCTTTTCCTTTTTGAAGCGCTCGCGAATGGAACGCAGAACGGGCATTTCACGCTCCGCCCAATCCATCCGACGGCGTCCGCCTTCCGCCTGGTTTAAGTCTTTTACATCGTAATTGCTCATGTATTGCTCCTTCTTTAGTTAATATATGGCTAGTGAGAGAATGTGAGCAGAAATCATTATCTGCCAGTCCCATTCCCCAATTGACTATTTCAACAAAACATCCAACCTGCCGCCGTCATCGAAATGCTGACGAAAGCGTTGAATGAATTCTTCGCGCGTGTAATAATGATTCTGCGTGCCTCGTTGTTCGAGGCAGTAAACCGCGGAAAGCGAACCTATTTCGCCGCACAACTTCCAATCGAAGCCGTGTGAGTATCCTGCCAGGAAGCCGCCACGGAAAGCGTCACCCACTCCGGTTGGGTCCACGATCTTTTCCTCTGGGACGGTCGGGATATGGACTTCAGTCCCATTCGTATAAAGATGGGCTCCATCGCCTCCACGGGTTATGACAACAACCTTTACATGTTTGAGTATCTGCTGCAAGTCCCAGCCTGTTTTTTTGGAGATCAACCCGAATTCATAATCATTGCAGAAGAGGAATTTCGCGCCTTCCATGTCGCGCGCAAGTTCGTTCCCTTCAAGGCGCAATACCTGCTGGCTGGGATCGTACAAATATGGAAGTCCCAGTTCCCGGCATTCGGCAGGGAATTTCATCATTGCATCCGGCGAACTGGGAGAGACGATTACCAGGTCCGGTTTTCCGTCCAATTCCTTGAGGGATTGTGAAGCGGAGTGTGCCATTGCTCCAGGGTAAAAAGAGGCAATTTGGGCGGAATCATGATCGGTCGTCGCGAAGAAAGAAGCGGTGAAAACACCGGGGACGACCTTCATGAGCGATGTGTCCACGCCTTTCGATTCGAGCCAGAGGCGATATTCTTCAAAATCCTCGCCGACGGTTGCCATCACGCGCGGTTTTTGACCGAGCAGCGCCATGGTATAGGCAATGTTCGGGGCAATGCCGCCGCGCTGCTTGGACATCGAATCCACCAAAAAAGAGAGACTGATGGACGATAACCGTTCCGGCAGAATCTGTTCCTTGAACTGACCGGGAAAGGTCATCAAATAATCGTAGGCGACTGAACCAGTGAGTAGAATTTCCATGTTAACTCGCAGAAAAAGGCGCACCCTTGCGAGTGCGCTGGAATCAAGAACAGCCGCGAGTTTATCACGGGACGAATGGATTGTAAAGAATTTCGTCGGGTTACAAAATCCGGCTAAGGCACTGTCACTTCAAAGTAATCGAAACGCGCGATGATATCGTCCGGCGTCCCACTGGGAGGAGACGAATTCGTGGCGCTTAAACCGATGCTGTTCAAATCGTAGAAATTCCCGAAACGGCCGATGCGTGACCATTCGCCGGGTTGGGTTGCATAGTAGCCGCTGATCACATTATTTGCAACCTCGATCTTCAAATACACATCCAGATCGAATTCGCTGCGCGGAAGTTCGTAATGGTTCAACGCGCCGCCGCCAGTGACAACGGTTTCCATGAAATAGCCATGCCCGCCAACGGGGCATGGCTGACAATATCCGGTATTGACAACAATATAATTTTCAGAGTCTTGAAACACAAATATATTTGCCTGATGAAAGTTTTGATGAGGGTCCGCTTTGATGTGGGCAACAATGGCAAAATCTCCTTCAGGAACATCTCGCATCAAAACATTCGAACGTCCCGGGTTTCCAATGATCTGAAGCCACTGTTCTCCGTCATCCTCTACGAAAGTCCACTTTGCCGGATCCTCCATATCCCAAGTCCAGCCATCCTGGAAGGAACCATTGAAGTCTTCACGGAATAGAACCCCTTCCGGCAATGACGTGGGAATTGGCGTGGCAGTCGGCTCGATTGTTGCGGCAGCGGTTGGTTCAGGCGCTCTCGTGGGTGCTTCTGTGGGCACAGGCTCAACAGGTTGTTCCACCGCTTGAGTATCCGCAGGAGCTCCACCACATGCGGATAAAAACAGAATCAAAACCCCGGTAGCAAAATACAACAGGCGTTTCACATCTTCCTCCTCATATGTACAGAAAATCTCACAATTCATCACTCCTTCAAAATCAAATCCCCGCTAAAGGAGCACCCTTCTTTAGTATAAGGATGTTGGTATAGGATTTCAAGTAATTAAAAGCAGGGCTTTATAAAGCCCTGCTCATTAAAATTGATAAGTTTTCAGACTATCTTTCAACAAGCTTCTTCAAACTGACATCAAATGGCGGATATGCCACGCCATTTTCAGTCACGATTCCTGTCACTAACCGTGCAGGCGTGACATCAAAAGCAATGTTACGGGCTTTGGCATTCTGCGGCGCAACACGCTGACCTTCAAATTCCAAACCAAGCACCTCTTGCGGATTACGCTCTTCGATGGGGATCAAATCGCCATGCGCAAGCGAAAAATCAATCGTCGAAGTCGGCACAACGGGATAAAAGGGCACTCCGTTATCATGCGCGGCAAGCGCCAGCATGTATGTGCCAATCTTGTTCGCCACGTCGCCGTTCGCGGCTGTGCGGTCCGAGCCTACAAAACACTTTTGCACTTTGCCCGCTTTGAGGAAGTATCCTGCCATATTATCGCTGATAATCTCATAAGGAATGTCGTATTGTTCCAGTTCCCATGCCGTTAACCGCGCGCCTTGTAAGCGCGGACGGGTTTCGTCCACAAGAACATGAATCTTCTTTCCCTGCTCGTGCGCTGTCCGGATGACCCCAAGAGCAGTTCCCCAATCCACCGTGGCAAGCGCCCCTGTGTTGCAATGATGGATGATCGTATCGCCGTCATCGATCAATGCTGCGCCATGGTCCGCCATCCGTTTGTTGATCTCGACATCTTCATCCGCAATGCGCTGGGCTTCATCCAAAATCATTTGACGAAGTTCATCCGCGCTTCCAACTTCCTTCGAACGGTTTGCAATGCCCAAGACCCGGTCCACCGCCCAAGCCAGATTGACGGCCGTCGGACGGGCGGCTTTCAGCGTGGCGCCAGCAGATTGGATGTCACCAAGCAGGTCACGGGTCGAGGAAGAGGCGGATTCATATCCAGCCAACGCAAGACCGAATGCAGCCGCAGCTCCAATGGCAGGCGCGCCGCGAACGACCATGTCCGTGATCGCAAACGCTACCGATTTGTGATCGCGGTATGAAAGGACTTCAAACCGCCCCGGCAGAATCCGCTGGTCTATCATCTTCAGTTCGTTATTTTCCCAAAATACGGTTCGCATGGTCATCACCTCTTAAAATATTTTTCGCGCAGTTCGATCAATTTTGCCTGCGCCTCCGGTGGAACGCGCTGCACCTCACCGAGCATTTTGGCGCGCCAGTAAATCTCTGCCACATGCTCGATGCGTTCCAAATGGATCAAAGCTTCATCGAGATTTTTTCCAAAAGTCAAGCTTCCATGCTGGCGAAGTAGAAGTGCGTTATGAGTTATTAAAAATGGTCGAATGACTTCTGCATCCTCGTGTGAAGAAGGTGTGGCATATTCAGTAACAGGCACATCGCCCAGCGTGAGAAGCACTTCAGGCAGCACATCATTTGGGAAACCCAACCCCGCAACGGTGAGTGTGGTCGCAAAGATCGGATGGGCATGCAGAACGGCGTGAACGTCTTCACGTTGTTTGTACACCTCGAGGTGCATGGGGGTTTCTGAGGATGGTTTACGATCCGGACGGGAAGAAACCACATTGCCGTCGAGATCAACGATCAGCATATCATCCAAATTCAAACGACCTTTTGAAATACCCGAAGGTGTGATCAACACCCGCCCACCATCCACGCGGGCGGAAATGTTCCCATCGTTAGACGTTACCAAATGACGTTCATAAGCGATGCGTCCGCATTCAACAATGGCGCGGCGCAGGTCTAATTCATTGGGTGGAAATGAAAAATTTAACATGGCGCAGGGATTATATAACACACACAACCCAAATACAACCTCGCTTGACGAGCCTCTGGTTTACCAGTATAAAAACGGGATGAAGCCCACCCGCCCTTCGACACAATCAGGACGCCGCCTCCTTCTCGGGTTTTGGCTTGTTCTGACCATCACTGCTTGTTCTGTCCTCCCGGACCTTCCCGTCATCCCCCCCGGTTGGACGATGACTCCAAGTCTCTCTCCCACCCTTGAAGCGACTTTGACTCCAACTGTCACGCCTACGCCAATTCCCACTGCGCGGGTCGGCGTGGGCGATCAGGCATTGTTCAATGGCGACTATGAATCCGCGCTTTTGCAGTATTCGATTGCCCTGCAAGACTCGCCCGACCCGATGATTCGCGCCGCCGCAAAATGGGGCGAGGCGCGAATCTATTTTGCCGAAGGGCGTTACAACGAAACACTGACAGCATTACAAACGCTGATCGCGGAATATCCGCAATCGCCGCATTTTGGACAAGCATATTTTCTGCAGGGATTTGTCCATTATCGTTTGGAGAATTATCAAGCCGCCGCTGACTCCTGGCAGACATATCTAAGCCTGCGTCCCGGTTACTTAGATGCCTACGCGCAAGAACTGCGCGGCGATGCCCTTTACAGTGCAAAACAGTATGCGGGCGCTTTGTCCGCGTATACTGCTGCTATTCAAGCCCCCGCCCTCAGCGACGATATTAACCTCGATTTGAAAGTAGCAGCCACGCAAGCACAAATGGGAAACAACGCTGAAGCTTTTGCGCTTTATGACGGCATCATCGCGCGCGCTTCGAGCGATTACATCAAGGCGCAGGCGATCTATGAGGTTGGTGTGCTGCACCAGTCTCTCGGTCAGAATGAAGAGGCGCTGGCAAGGTTCCGGCTGGCAGTCGAGAACTATCCGCTTTCGTATTATTCCTATCTCAGCCTCATCGCACTATTGGATGCAGGCGGGACAGTGGATGAATTGAACCGCGGTCTGGTAGATTATTTCGCCGGTCAATACGGCGTTGCCATTGCAGCCTTCGACCGATATCTTTCCGCAAAACCGGCGGATGAAGACGGTACAGCCTATTATTACCGTGCGGCATCAAAGAGCAGTTTAAGTCTGTATGATGAGGCGCTTCTCGATTATGAAATCTTTATAACAAACTACCCCGATCATCCACGCTGGGGAGACGCTTGGGGCGAAAAGGCTTTCATCGAATGGGCACAAAAGGGCGAATATACCAAAGCTGCGGAAACGCTTTTGAATTTCGTAAAAGCTGCGCCAAACACAAGCCTCGCCATTGATTATTTAATGAGCGCGGGACGCATCTACGAACGCAGCGGACAGTACGATAAGGCTGTGGAAACCTGGGCGCGCGTTGCAAACGAACACCCAGGCACAATCCAGTCCTCCAACGCAGTTTTCTTAATGGGCGTCATTTATTACCGTCAGGCGGATTTTGCAAGCGCATTGGAATCGTTCAATCGCAGCCTGGTGTTGTCAGAATCTGCAAGCGAACAGTCCCGCGCATTGTTGTGGATCGGCAAGACCCAACAGGCACTTGGAAATGAGGCCGCCGCCTTCGACGCATGGCGAGAAGGGCAAAACCGCTACGCTGGGGGATATTACAGTGAGCGTGCAAGGGATTTATTGCTTGGACGCGCGCCATTCGAGCCGATTCCCACTGCCATCCTTTCATCCAATCCGCTTCAAGACCGCACCGATGCGGATACATGGATGCGCCTGACCTTCAACCTCGGCGACGACGTGGACCTAAGCGGACTTGGCCCACTTGCCTCCGATGAACGCATCATCCGCGGTAGGGAATTTTGGGACCTGGGCTTATATGAAAAGGCGCGGGGAGAATTCGAAGATTTGCGCGTCCAGCTCGAAACAAGTCAGGACGCGGTCGGCAGCTACCGGTTGATTCATTATCTATTGGACCTGGGAATGTATCGCTCCGCCATTTTTGCCGCGCGTCAAGTTCTCACGCTGGCGGGTTTGAATGAACACACTGAATCCATGATGGCGCCCGCTTACTTCAGCAAGATCCGCTACGGACTTTACTTCCCAGAACTTATCCTTCCAGAAGCGCAGAAAAACGGGTTCGACCCGCTCTTCCTGTTCAGCGTCATCAGGCAGGAAAGCTTCTTCGAAGGCTTTGTCCGTTCCAACGCTGGCGCGCGCGGATTGATGCAGATCATCCCATCCACAGGTGCGCAGATCGCCTCTGAACTTGGCAAGCCATTGAATTATTCGGAAGAAGACCTGTACCGCCCATACGTAAGCGTCCTATTTGGGACGCATTATCTCGCCAAGAACCGGGCTTTGTTCAATGGCGACTTGTACGCCACACTCGCTGCATACAACGGCGGTCCCGGGAATGCTTTGCAATGGAAGGAACTATCGGGTAACGACCCCGACCTCTTCCTGGAAAGCGTGCGGTTCGAGGAAACGCGGACTTACATTCGCTACATTTACGAAATTTATGTTGTATATAGACGGTTATACGGCACTGCAGAACAATAAAAGCCGCTGCAGTAAAACCGCAACGGCTTGAATTTGCCCAATACGTAAAAAATCAATCCATGTGCGCTACGATGCGTTGATGCGCTGTCTCCACGTCCATATCCAAAACAGACACAAGCTTATCCCGCCCGGTCTCGCCCGCCACGATCTCCACGCGGGATTTCGGCACGCCGAGCACTTCTGCCAGAAATGAGATCAGTTCAGCGTTCGATTCCTCATCGGGTGGTTCTGCCGCAATGTGAACCTTGACCGTCCCGTCATTCATCAATCCGACGATCTGATTCCGGCTGGCGCGGGGTGTTACCCGCACAGCCAGGGCTGAGCCGCGTTTCCCATCGTGAAGGACATATTTTCTTGGCATAATTCACCTCGATTAGAAAGAAAGAAGGACGGCGATCAAAACCCGCGAGAGCAGGTCTACTGCCAGAATCAGTATCAACGGACTGAAATCGATCATTCCCGTACTCGGCATAATGTTCCGAATCGGGTTAAGAAACGGGGCAACGATGCGATCCAGCGCCTCGCGGATGGGATGAAAAGGTGGAAGAAAAAACGAAAGCAAGGCGGAAGCG
Source organism: uncultured Anaerolinea sp. (assembly GCA_964563315.1). Taxonomy (GTDB): domain Bacteria; phylum Chloroflexota; class Anaerolineae; order Anaerolineales; family Villigracilaceae; genus Villigracilis. The sequence goes on from CAZLWG010000007.1 coordinate 36,260, forward strand.
ATTACGATCCAAATAAATAACTGCGAAACGATCCGCACGAACAAAACCAGAAACTCAAAACTCATTCAGCCTCCAAAAATGGGTTAATAATTTCTCGAACCAACAATAGCAGTTCCAACCCGCACGAATGTGGCGCCCTCTTCCACAGCTGCTTCATAATCGAAACTCGTTCCCATCGAAAGTTCTGCAAGATTCGCCTGAGGAAATTGAAAGGCAAGGAATTCCTGCAAACGCCTCAATTTTACAAAAAACGGACGCGAAGCATCCGCCGTTTCACCGAGCGGCGGCATCGTCATCAAACCGCGCACGCTTAAATTGGGAAGCGCAAGAATTTCCGAAACCTCGCCCGCTGGTTCCTGCCAGAGGCTTTCATCAAAAGCAGGCCAGCCGCCTTTGCTTTCCTCGCCGCCCAAGTTGAACTCCAACAAGACCGGCAAAGTCCGCCCCGCTTCTCCACAAAACCGATCCAACCGTTTGGCAAGTTTTAAACTATCCAGCGAATGTAAAAAGTTAAAGTTCCCAGCCACGATCTGCGCCTTGCGGCTCTGCACATGACCGATCATGTGCCATTCTACCGCAGAAAATTCGCGCAGAGATTGAAGTTTCATAACACCTTCCTCGGGATAATTCTCCCCAAGGATATTCACCCCTGCATCGATCGCCGCGCGCGTCACCTCCAACGGCTGTGCCTTCGTCACAACGACCAGTTTAACCGCGTCACTTTCCCGCCCTGCCTTCTTTGCAGCAATGGCGACCCTATCCAGCGTCGCCAGATAACGTTCACGGATGGACTCTACCAATTCACTCATGCTATTATTTTACTCCGCCTCACTTCCACCGCGATACCGGACTCGCCAACCCAGGCATCCTGCCTCTCTTAGGCTTCAACCCGCTAACGCCATCAACGCTCCAAAGCGACCTGTCTTCCCCATTTCAGCGCGATGCGAAAACCAATCGTCCAAATGGCAGGCAGTGCAAATACCGGAAACCTGAATTTGCTCGACCCCTGCATTCTTCAACTGGATCGCATTTGCCGTCCACAGATCCAGATACATTCTACCGTTCTGATTTTGAATGACGGCATCCGCATCCCTGCCGTATTTTTCGCGGTATTGTGAAATGACCTCCGCACCCACCTCGTAATGGTCCACACCGATGGATGGACCGATGCCAGCGACAATATCTTCCGGTTTACTGTCGTATCTATCGCGCATACCCTTGATTGCAGCTTCAGAGACGCCTTTTACGGTGCCCATCCAGCCTGCATGAGCAATGCCGATGATGTTCTTCTTCGGGTCGTGGAACAGGAGCGGCACACAGTCTGCGAAACGCATGAAGAGCGAGACTTCGGGGTTGTCGGTGAAAATAATGTCCGCCTTATAGGGAGATTCTTCGAGCGGGCGGGGGAAATCAGCGTAGACAATGTCTGTGCCGTGAACCAGCCAAACGTCGTGGATGGAAGCGGGGTCGCGTCCAAGCGCTTCAAAAACACGAACCCGATTTGCCGCCACGCGGGAAGGGTCATCCCCCACCGATCCGCCGAGATTCAACGAATGCCAGGGCGCAGGGCTCGTCCCGCCATGCCTCGTGAAGACCGCATTCAGAATGGTTCTTGGAAATATATCGAATTGGTAATAACGCAGTCCGTTCTGTTCCCGAATAGGCATTATTCTGAAATCCGATTCACTGCAAACTTCTTGATGTAATATTGCCGCGTTTCACTCATGGACTCTTCGATGTTTGGGTAGGCAAACCAGGCGGTCATGAAGCCGAAAAGAGCGCCAGTGAAAACCCGCAAAAGGGGCGTGCTCTCACGATATGGAAGCAGAGAATTGAGCCACTCCCAATTGAATTGGCTGAAGAGCTGCGAGAAGCCGTCCAATCCGATGGGACCAATTCCGATGAGTATCCACGCGACCCAATGGAGTGATTTGAAGCGGCGACCGGTTGCGCCGTATAAGACGCCGAAAGTCAGGAGCGCCAAATATATTGCTACATCGCGTTCGCAAAGCGCAACCTTGTATCCGACTATATCGCTCCCAAGATAATTGCGGGCTTGAAAGCGCGTGATGCTGTAGGGATCATCCAGGCTGGATATGCCTGTAGCTTCTTCAAAGGTTTTATAGCCAGCCACACCCGCTTCAGCGAGCGGATAGAAGGGCTGTTCGCCATAAAGGAAAAATGAACGGAATCCAAACTGATGGCAAAGCGGCTTGTAGATGCGGTAAATCATTTGCGCAGGGGCTTCCGCGCCAATTTTCATCAGAGTGGGCGCGAGGAAGGGCAGCCCTACATAAAGGAACATGAATAGATTTAATACCAGTAAATATCGTTTTGCGATCCAAAACGATATGCGGTCTCCAGTGGTCACGCTGCGTCCTTTCTCGGTCTGCATTTTGTAGACGGGGTCATTTAGTTTTTCTAGCTGGTTTTTCCTGTCGGATGCGGCGCCGAGGGTCATTTGAAGTTTCTGGCGCGAAATGGGAGCTTTCAGGCTGTATGGCCCAACTTCCACAACAGGAATGATCTGTCCATATTTGGCACGCAAGACAGAATCGGCATCGATATCCACTTCGACCAACTTGTGTGGATAAAGGGATTGAAGTTCAATCAAATCCGCTTTGACTTCATCACAGAGTTTGCAGTCTTTTCGAGTGTAGAGGGTTACATTAAGCATGGAGACATCCGATTAATAAATATCCGCAGGCCGATACATTCATGAATGTCACCTTGCCTGCGGAGGTTTGCAAGTCGGCTAAAGACCGAAATCTATCCAGAAGAATTGAGCCTGCTGGGCAATCAATTCGAAGATGCCAGAAAACAGCATGATACCAACAATGACAAGGAGGACGCCCATCGCAATTTCGACGTAACGCATCACTTTGTTGTATTTTTGGAGGATGGCCGTCACCCAGCCGATGCCAAGGGCGGCAAGCAGGAATGGGATGGCCAGACCAGCCGAATAGAAAGTCAGAAGCGTGGCGCCAAGGGAGACAGAGCCGCCATTGATCGCTAGCGTCAGAATCGCGCCGAGGACGGGTCCTACGCAAGGAGACCATCCTGCCGAGAAGAAGACGCCCATCAAAGCGGAGGAAAGATAGCCAAGTTTCGGGTCGGGAGCCTGTTGGACGCGCGTATCGTAGGCAAGGAAAGGAATGTGGAAAAGGCCAATCATGTGCAAACCGAACACGATGACTACGATCCCGCCGATTTTTGCCAGCCAATACCGCAGGTCGTAAAGCAGGCCGCCCGCGAAGGAAGCCGCCACTCCAAGCGAGATAAAGACAAGGCTGAAGCCCAGCACAAATGCAACCCCGTGACTGAAGGTCAGCCAGCGGTTTCGCTGGTCGCTGCCTGCGCCGGCCGCACGCCCGCCCAGATAGCCGACATACGCCGGAACTAGCGAAAACACACACGGGGAAAGGAAGGAAGCCAGCCCGGCAAGAAAGGCAAGCCAGACGGTGATTTGAGAAATATCCATGTAAGTCCTTTTAGAATTTTGTCTCTTCGGAGTTCACAATCGTGCCATGGTCAGGTAGTTCCCGCCGCTCTTCACTGACACCCAGGGATACATACGGGGTCGTCCAGCGGAAGATCCATTTGGCATCTTCCGGCGTGACATTGATGCAGCCATGAGATCGTTTTTCGCCAAAGGCGTTGTGCCAGAACGCGCCGTGAATGGCAACGCCGCCAGTGGCAACGAAGGTACACCAGGGAACTGCCGGGGTGGAATATCCCGCCGACTCATTGCCCGCGGTCATGTTCTTGGAGATGATCTTCCAATATGTAAACAATGTTCCCGCCGGAGTAGCGTAGGTATCCACCACTTCGCCAGTGACCGGATCGTAGCTTTTTCCGCTCGAAATTTTGCAGTAGAACACTTCGCGCGTCCCTTCAAAACAGGATAAGGTTTGATAATCGAGGTCAACGGAGATGGTCTTCTCGTTCGGATCAATATCCGGGCTGATAGTTGCCACGTCCGCTTCAGTGATGGGCTTCAAGCCCGCGCCGTCCGCCCAGAAGAATTCGCCGTACGAGCCGCCATAACCATAACCCCGCCCGCCCGCATCTTCATTCCAACGATATTCCGGGAATCCATTGCTGGTGCGAATCTGGTCGATCCAAACCACCTGACCGTAATACAGGCGCGGCGGGAAATTATAGACAATATGATCCTGTAGCCAGGGTGACGCGACCACCCCTTCATGAGCGAGGTCAACATAAGGTACGGTCACTTCCGCCCAAAAGCCCTGCCCGTTGGGCAGTTCGGTCAATGGAGTATTGGGAAGATTCTTTGTCGGTTGAACCACCGAGCCGTAAATGTAGCCCTGCGGCGTTTCGATATAGCGTTGATTGGTTAAACCAGTGACAACACTGCCAACCACCTCCCGCCCCCACTCGACCAGGGTATCTGCGCCCAGTTTGCCGATCAACGTGTCAATGCCGGGATCGTCGGTCGGGCGGCTGCGAAGGTTCACATCCGGATCGACCACGCGCCCAATGATCTCACTGGTCGGGAACTGAGGGAGTCGTTTTGGCTGCGAGAAATATTCAAGCACATACTCATAATTCGTCAATTTGTAAGGGTTGAACGCCACGGCGCCCAAACCCAAACCGGATAGTTTTAAAAAATCACGTCGTGAAATATTTTGTTTCATGTTTTTCACCTGTCAAATAATGGCAAGCATACCTGTAAACAAAACGAGCGTCAACAGCGTGGTGAGAATAGGATTAATTCTCAAGATAGCCTTCCAGCGCGCGAAGGCAGTTTGCACTCAACTTATGCCCGACTTCATCTTCGCAGTATGTGATGGTTGCACCAGCCTCTTCCAGCAAGCCAATGGATGCGCGCGCACGATCTATCGGCACCATCTCATCCTGTGTGCCGTGCGCCACAAACACGTCCTTGCCTGCCAATGGTTTTTTGGCAATATATTCATCCAACCCGGAAGGGACAAAACCCGCCAGCACACCCATCTTGCGGACTCGTTCTGGGTGAGTCAATCCCAACACGTTGACCATCGCCGCGCCCTGGCTGAACCCCATGACATCGAAACGGGACGCATCGATCTTGACTGAGGCTGAATATTCATCTATCAAGCAGATCAACGCCTCAGCGGCTGGAAAAAGCGTCTCGAAACTGGGTCTGCCAAACGTCTGGGGTTGAGGCGGACGCCACGAAAAGCCTTGCGGTTCCGCGGAATGAGGCGCACGCGGAGCGATCATCCAAAATAAAGATGGAAGTTTGCGGGTAAAGACCCACATGGAATTTTCGTCGCCCGTCCAGCCGTGGAGCAGAACCAGCAGGCGCGGATGTTCGGAATCCGAAGCGCGGACACGGAGCGTCCAATCGTTGAAGGTTACCAAGTCGGTATTAGTTGCGGTTTGCACGTTTTACGATCCAATCCAGCCCGAAGAGGGCAAATAAAATCAAAGCAATTGGAACGAATGCACCGAGCAGGCAGAGAAACCCGCTGACCGCCGCGCCAAACCCATAGATAAGCCAGATCAATCCGATGCCGATGATGAAGAGAAGCAGCAGTGCGCCGATAAGAATGCGCACATTCGTTTCTTTCATGTATTTTCGGAGATCACGGCTCATGATTTCGTTCCAAACATTAGCCTCCGCACACGGGACTGCCAGGAAACAGCCCGTTTGAGTTGCGGGAGGACTTCCTCCACTGCCTGTTCGCCGAGTTTGGCAACGTCTGCAATGACCACTTTATCGAGCAGACTGAGGTGATGCACTGCCGGACGAATGAGGACATCGGGGTTATCCACCTGCAAGCGGAAGTATGCCACGGCTCGGCTGCTGACATCTACCGAGCGGAGGAAAACATCCAACGATTGCGCCAGAGAGATGCGCGCGATCCGCTGGGCAATCGTGCGCGGAATGATGCTTGGTACGGGGATGGTATAGCCGTGCAAGGGTTTATCCATGGGGTCGTTGAGAATCACAGCCACCACGGGGAGATCGGGGGAGAGATCGCGCGCGACAGATACAGGCACGGGATTCAAAACGCCTCCATCCACCAATTCCCAGCCGTTGAGATGCTGAACAGGGAAAATACCCGGTAATGCAATCGTGGCAAGGACGGCTTGTTTCAAATTGCCTTCGGAAAGCGTTATCTCGGCTCCGCTTTTGATATCCACTGCGGTGACCGCGCAGGGAATTTCGAGATCATCAAAAGTTTTATCGCCGAGAATGCGGTCAATCATGCTGCGGACACCTGCAAACCCTAGCAGGGAGGGGCCATCTTCGGGGGCGCGTCCATACAGTTGGTTTTGATCCACTTCTTCGAAAATCTCTTGAATTTCCGCAGGTGAATGACCAAGCGCATAAAATACAGCCACGATGCCGCCGAAGGACGTGCCGGCAACAGAACGAATCTTGTATCCTTCTTTTTCAAGCCGGCGGAGGACGCCGATGTGAGCATTGCCCTTGGCGCCGCCCCCGCCCAATGCCAGTGTAATTTCCATTATTTTGTGAATCCCTTTCCTTGATTCCTTGGTTAGATATGCCCGGAAACAGAGATTATACCTTTCCGTTTCCCTGCATCATGATTTATTCACCATGCGGGTCTCGAATCAACCAGACCGCCATGCCTGCGCCCACAAATGCCGCCACTATCAAAATCACCACCAACACACGCGAGGTAACAGGACTTGACTGCATCGCCTCGTTTTCCATAGTGGGTGTGGGAGAGGAAGACAAAAGTGTCGGCGTTGGGAATGTTGTGGCTGTCGCAGCAATTGTCGGCGTAATTTGAGGCGTAGCCGTCGCTTCAGAGGCTGGAGGCGCAGGCGCAGTCGCAGATTGCTGTACCAAAAGTTCCTGCCCTTGATATACGACCAAGTCCTCACCCAGGTTGTTCAAGGCTTGAATGCCTTTGATGGTCGTGCCGTAGGCGATGGCTATGCTCCACAGGGACTGTCCATACTGAACTTTATGATAGACATTGCCATCCGGGTGGGCAGTGCTGACAGTAACGGGAACCATGAACTGACTAACGCCTGCCGCTTCACCGCCCCCGGGAACGCTGGTCAGCATTGCAGAGGCGTTGTCCTGCATCTGACCACTCCCCGTTGCGGCGGCAGTATCCACCGCGTAATAATACGAATCACCCGATTGCGAAATGCCCGCTCCGATGTGCGTAAAATTTTGCGAAAGCATGGTGTTCATATGAAGTTCATCCTGCCAGCCCGGCGGGACACCATTCCAATCGAGAGGTCCGTAGGTGCTCAAAATATTCTCCGCACGAAAACCGCCAAGTGAGAGGTCGCCCGCGAGCGGGAACCCCAGTGAAAGCAATTGCTGGGTGTAAGTTCCGCTGGGGCGCGCATGAGTTACATTGCCTGTGGCCGCCATGTAATCCGCCTGCGATTGAGCGGACTGCATCAATATCTGGTGAGTGGCAAGCGGGAGCAATCCATACGAAATGCGCAAACCATTCACCGCTTCGATCAACTGGGAAGGCGTGGTGATCTGATAGCCCGCCGGGCGGGCAGACGCCTTACCCGAAAATGCAATACTCAGCCCAAGCGCAAGAAACAAAACAATGTTAACCAGGTGTGAAGGTCTATTCATGAGTCACTATCGTAATATGTTTTGGCGTTTCCTTCAAATGGACAGAAGATGCGATCCGTCCGCGCACCATTATATCTTCGTCACATTGGATATTGTTATAATCTCCTGTCATGCGTTTCAATCTTTTTCGACAATCCGACGTTCCCGATGAATACCGTTCGAACTTTATCAACCTGTATTTCGACATCGCCTGGTTCGGCGTATTAAGCGGAACCGCGATCAACTTTCTCAACGTCTACGCAACACGCCTCGGCGCAACCGGTTTGCAGATCGGTCTGCTCACCGCTACCTCTGCTGTCGTCAATCTCTTTCTTGCGATCCCTGCCGGATATTGGATCAGCAAACGACACACAGGCAAAGCGGTCTTTTGGTCTTCCATCGCATTTCGCATCGGCTACTTTTTGTGGATTCCGCTTCCCTGGTTGTTCGAGGCGCAGGGTCAAATTTGGGCGCTAATCATCCTCACCTTTCTGATGGCGATCCCGCTCACACCGCTCGGCATCGGCTTCAATGCCCTGTTCGCCGAAGCTGTTCCCGATCGGTATCGCGCGCGCGTAGCGGGCATGCGTAATGTCACTTTTGCCATCGCCTACATTTTGACTTCGCTCATCGCGGGTTATATCCTCGAAACCACACCGTTCACCGAGGGGTATCAAATCATCTTTGCGATTGGAGCCTTCGGCGCGGCGATGAGCAGTTATCACATTTACCGCGTCAAGTCCATCCCAAATGGGACGATTGCGCCTCCCCCCGCACCGACCCCTGTTTCTCATCTCAGACATTCATCTTCCCGCGGCTTGACCGCCGCCCTCCGCCTCGACATCTGGCGTACAGGTTTCAAAAACGTTCTCCTGACGCTGTTCTTCTTTCACATGGTACATTACCTGACCACGCCGGTCTATCCGCTTTACAACGTCCGCGTATTGAACCTCAATGACAGCCATCTTGGCAACGGGACAGCCTTCTATTATCTGACGATGCTGATTGCGTCCACACAACTGGGGCGTATCGTCCAGCGCTATGGGCATAAGAAAGTAACCGGTTGGGGCGTGGCAGGAATGTCTCTTTACCCGATCATGCTGGCGTTCGCACAGAATGTCTGGCAGTTCTATGCACTTTCGTTCCTTGGTGGCTTTTTGTTCGCACTAGTCAACGGCGCATACGCAAACTACATGCTCGAAAACATCCCGGCAAACGACAGACCGCCCTACCTCGCGTGGTACACCATCATATTCAATTTCGCAGTGTTGACCAGTTCACTGCTCGGACCTACAATAGCCGATTGGGCGGGTCTCGCCCCCGCCCTGATTGCATTCGGCATTTTGCGCATTATTGCGGGTGTTGTGATCCTTAAATGGGGGTAATCATTACCCGCACTGTTGGAGTCGATGGCGCAAATCAATCCATGCTAAAATCAAAACGTGACCGAAAACATCAAAGTCGTTGCCACCAACCGCAAAGCCGGTTTTGAATATACGCTGCTCGAAAAGTTCGAGGCAGGCATTGCCTTGCAGGGATCGGAGATAAAATCCATCCGCGCAGGGCAAATCAGCATCCAGGAATCCTATGTGGATGTGGAGAACGGCGAACAAGCCTGGCTTTTGGAAGCGCATATCGCACCCTATGAGCAATCAGGGAAGTTCTTCAACCACGAGCCGCGCCGCAAACGCCGCCTGCTCCTTCATAAAAAGGAAATCCGCGAGTTGTGGAACAATGTCCGCATCAAAGGCATGACCATTGTCCCAACCCGCGTTTATCTGAAAGATGGACGCGCCAAGGTTGAAATCGCCCTAGCCAAGGGAAAGAAAGCCTACGACAAGCGCGCCACCATTGCCAAACGCGATGAAGCGCGGGACAAAGAACGAGCCATGAGAGTAAGGTAGTAAAGAATCAGGAACCCTATCATGCCCCCTTCAACCATCGGCGGAATCAATTTATTACCAGAGCCTGAAAAACGGACCATCTACACAAAATACATCCCTCAGGAACTGCTGGATAAGTTCAACCTCCCGCCATTGACCTCCGCAGCGGGATACAACCTCCTGCAATTCCGATTCGCCTCCGGCTCAACTGACGTGGAGATGCGGCTCTTCCATAAAGTGGATTTCCCAGACCCCATCTTGTACGCTCATTTGACAGACACCATGAATGGGCAGATCCATGTTTTGCTTTATGTGCTGAACGATCCCGATTCTCCCCGCTTCGATGTGGACAAAATGCCGGACGGCACGCCGACCAAGTTTGGGATTTTGAAGAGGAACATCGAAGCCGAAGTAAAGGCTCTGGAAGCAGGACTGGCTCCGGGACAGGTGAGGCGCGGGCTTCGGATGCTGGGACAGGCGGTGGAAGCGTTCGAGGAGTTTGTCACCGCGCTGGGACACGACATGTATTTCGTCGAGCCGTTGTATTATCACAACGCCGTCATCTTCGAGCGCTACGGATTCGCCTACCAGATGGGTAAACGCCTTATGGGAAGCATCCATGCGGGATTTCAACCCGGCGGCGACTTATATGCAAAACTGGATGGTTCGACCGCATTCCGCAAGCCCGAAGCTGCAAACAGCATTCTAAAACGCTCGTGGGCGATCCATGACGGCATTCTCGGCGAGCCGTTCACAAATGTGACCATGTATAAACGCATCGGCAAGACCGCAGGGGTCAATACAGCGGAAGGTTGTGAATGGTAAAGTGGAAGAAAAAGACAGCCGTTGAAAACCGACGGCTGTCTTTTTATCATGTAAGATTTACAGCGTTTTGTTCTCGACAGATAGGCCGCCTACACTTGCTTTGCGCGCCAAATATTTCTCCAGTTTTTTCATAACCACATCCATATCCAAACCATATTGCACGCAAATTTCTTCGATGGTGCAGAACTTATTCATGGAGCACCCTGTGCAATCAATCCGCAGGTCAAGCAGGGCGCGTGCCGTCAGCGGTGAAAAGGCTAACAAGTCAGCGATCAGGGTGCGGGAAGAAAGAGGCGGGCATTCCATGTCAGGTTAGTGCCCGCTGCCGGGAGTGATTTCACCGTCGAAGATATCGGGGTTGTCATCCCCCTCAACCATCAGGAAGCCAGCCAAGCCTCGCTCGAGCCGCGAGAGAGCATGGTCCACCAAAATGTAGCGGCCAGGCACATCGAGTTTGAACTCGACCATCGTTGCGCCTCCAGGCGGAACCAGTGTGGTTTGCACGTCGGTAAGCGGGTTGGATGTGATCGAAGCCTGGTCGTACACTCTATCAAAAATCTCACCGATGACATGGAAAGAGGAAGTAAAGTTGGGTCCGCCAACGCCAAAGTAGATGCGCACAGTCTCGCCAACGTTTGCGCGCAGCATGTGTTCTTCGCTGGCCAAACCCATGGAAGCGCCGTTGAAGATAAAGTATTCAGGGTTTTCATTCAGGAGCTTGTCAACATCATCGGTCAGCGCGCCTTCTGTGCCGAATGGTTGAGCGGTATAGAGTTCGCCCTGCATGACATAGAATTCGCGATCGACCGGGGGCAATCCGCCTTCAGGTTCGACAAGGATCAATCCGTACATGCCGTTGGCGATGTGATGCGCGACCATCGGAGTGGCGCAGTGATAGACAAAGACTCCGGGATTGATGGCTTTGAAAGTGAACATGGTTTCGCCGCCAGGCATGGTTTGTGTAGCAACCGCGCCTCCACCCGGACCCGTAACTGCATGAAAGTCAACCGAATGCGCCATCATGCTGTCAGGCATGTTCTTGAGATGCACTTCCACTGTGTCGCCAACGCGCACACGCAGGAAGGGACCGGGGACTTTTCCGTTGAATGTCCAGTATTTAAAGGTTGTGCCGTCAGCAAGGTTTCCGACCAGTTCGACAGTTTCCAATTCAACAACTACTTTTTCAGGAGCGCGGTTTCCAATAGGAGCAGGGACTTCGCTTGGATCGTGGACGATGTCCACTGCATTCGTAGCAGCCGGACCTGCACTGACAGAGGTCGGTTGCTGAGCAGGGCTGGCGTGTGTATCGCCGGTACTGACTTGTGCAGTCGAAGTCCCAGAGCCTACAATGAACTTCCCAACCATGCCAGCCTGACGATGTCCGGGAACGCCACAGTAGTAATCGAAAGTTCCTTCTTCGCCCGCAGTAAATTCCACAGTGATGCTATCCTGCCCCATCACATCTTCCGATTTGACATTCAGTTCATCGAGGTAGAAATTGTGCATTGCGCCGTCCCCGCTGGTCAAGTGAATCTTCACAGCATCGCCAATGTTGGCCTTCAAATCTGGATTGACTTCTCCGTCAATTTCGCCGCCTCTGCCGATGAAAACCATTTTTCCATCCGCAAAGTTACTTTCCAGGGTGTATTCAACAACCATGCCTGTGGAAGGAGAATTTATCGGAGCATAACCGGTCTCCAGTTGGGCATCGCCAACCAGCAATACGCCCTGCATGCCAAGTCGTTGGTAATTGGAATCGTAGTACTTAAGCGAAACATCTTTGGCTGGAACTATGAACGTGACTGAGGTCGTCTCGCCTTGTTTTTCGATCTTTTCCGAGCGGACATTCAGTTCGGGGAAGACAATATCATGTTTTCCCCAGCCACTATTAACAAGCACAACCGTGATACGTTCGCCCAATTCGGCATGCAGGGAAGGATTAACAACACCGCCGATATCACCATTCACGCCAATAAAGACGAACTCACCGTTTCGCATGTCTGTCGTCAACACATATTCAGTATTAACAGGAACATCCGCAGTCGGCAGGCAGGCTGTCAGTACCAGCAATGCCATTATCGTGATCCAAAGTACTTTAAAGATTTTCATAAGGTTTCTCCTAAATTTTGAAAGATTGACGGCAAATTGGATAAATTACCGCTGAATTATCCCCATAGTACGCCTGTCGTTCTAATTTGTCTTTGCGCTGGCGCAAATAGAAAACGGCGGGTGGAAAATCCCGCCGTCCATCTAATTAGTGCTTCTCTATGGTCTATTTCACCAGGTCATCCGCGATTTTCACCAATCCATGCGGTTCTCGAATGATGACTTGTTCCCGTCCGATCTTGAGCAAACCATTTCGTTCCCATTCGCTCATCGTTCGGCTGACCGTAAACAGCGTGGTCCCACTCATCTCCGCTACATCCTGCCTCGTGAGCGGGATATCGATCAGGATGCCCTCATCGGTCTTTCTCCCGGAATCAGCCGCCAGTTTAAGTAAGATGCGGGCAATGCGTTGCTCCACACGCCCGGTCACCAATGCCTGCTGACGTTCCTGTAATTCGGTGATGTATCCATGCATCAACTGCATCGCGTTGAGCGAGATAGAAGGTTCGGTCTTTGCCAACTCGCGCAAATGAGCAGTATCCCAAGCCATTGCCGTGCTGTCCTCCTCGGCCTGCGCAGTCGCCGGGTACCCGGCTTTCGGCTGAAGAATCGCGATTCCGCCAAACGTTTGCCCGGGTGTCATGATCCGCAGCGTAATCTGCTGTCCGTTGGGCGCAATTTGAACCATCTTGACGCGTCCGCTTATCAGGACGTATGCATGAGCGGCGGGGTCTCCTTGCATGAAGTAAAACCCGCCTCCTTCCACCGAACGCAGGATTCCGCTGCCCAGAACCTGGTCAAAGCCCTGAGCGCTGACTTCCCGAAACAAGGCCGATGCATGGATGAATTGTCGTGTTTCCATATCCATGCTGGCATTGTAACTCAAATTGGATAAATCCTATCAGAATACCAATGTACTTGCTCGAAACAATCCAGGTTCATTTTTCTTATTACACTGGCTGGCTCATTAGTCAAGAGTCAAGTAAAATCTTTTGAAGTAAATATGTACAGAGGTGACGATGAAGTCCTATCGCAAGGAACTCTGGTTCAATATTCCCAGCCGCCGCGGATTTGTAAACATCACCCATCAGGTGGAGGACGCCCTGCGTGAAAGCGGCGTACAGGAAGGTTTCGTTCTGGTCAACGCCATGCACATTACAGCAGCTGTGTTCATCAACGATGATGAAAGCGGACTGCACAATGATTACGACAAGTGGCTTGAACGCCTCGCCCCTCATGAACCTGTAAATCAATACCGCCACAACGACACAGGCGAAGACAATGCTGACGCTCACATGAAACGCCAGATCATGGGGCGCGAAGTAGTAGTCGCTGTTACGAAAGGTCAACTGGATTTTGGAACGTGGGAACAAATCTTCTACGGCGAATTCGACGGTCGCAGGAAGAAGCGCGTTCTGATAAAGATCATTGGCGAATAGAGGTGCTCATGAAATTACTGCATAAACAAATAGCCACCCTGGTTGCTGAAGGCGTGGAAGACCTTGAATATTATGTCCCGCTGATGCGGCTGCAGGAGGAAGGCGCAAAAGTGCTTTCCGCAGGGCTCGACCTGAAACCCGTACGCGGCAAGAACGGTTTACAAATTCATCCCGATGCAAAGATCGAAGATTTGAACACAAACGACCTTTTTGCTTTGATCCTGCCCGGCGGGTGGGCACCCGATAAACTTCGCAGATATGACCCGGTAAAAAAGCTTGTGAAAAACATGGATGATGCAAACAAGATCATCGGCATCATCTGCCACGGCGGTTCGGTTGCAATCTCGGCAGGGATTATCAAGAAGGGGCAACGCGTCACCGGCTCAACGGGCATCAAGGATGATCTTGTCAACGCGGGAGCGGTTTGGGCGGATGAACCAGCCTTCCGCGAGGGCAATCAGGTTTGGGGGCGGGTAGTGGCGGATATTCCCGATTTCACCCGCGAACTGGCCAAGGCATTAATCGAGGGATAACGGTCTCCCTTTCATCGTCTCAGGAATGGGAATATTCAACCAGCGAAGAATCGTCGGCGCAATCTGCAAATGTGAGATGATTTCGTTCGTGTCGCCTCTTCCCCGACCTTTGGACTGAATCACGTAAAACGGAACGTCTCTTTGCTCGGGCGTTGTCCCGCCATGCCCCCCATCGGCATTGATGCCATGATCACCTGAGACAAAAATAATATATCCGCGTTCGCGCCATTCCATGAGAAGCGGTGCGAGTTTTGCATCCTGGAAAATGGCGTGATTGCGATATTCTTTTGAATCCGAACCAAAAGTTTCACCGTGAAAGTCCATCCCCATCGGGTGGAGCAAAAGATAATCAGGAGTGTATTTACGAACCAGGTGGGCTGCCATATTAAACAACTCGATATCGGGGTATTCATCTTGTGTGTAAAAACGACCATGCTGGATGTTCAAATTATCATCATTCACTTCCCTGTCATCAATGGGATCGAAAGGCGCGCGATTATACAGTTCGGAATACCAGTAATATGCGGCGGCGGCGGTGACCCTGCCGGCATCCTTCACCGCCTTAAATACATTCGGTTTGTTCGAAAGCCGCACAATGGAATTGGCGACAATTCCATGCCCGCTAGAGGGAATCCCTGTATGGATGGTCTCGTACATAGGGCGGGACATGCTCGGCAGCTCGCCAATAATTCTATAAAGACTCGCCTGTTTGGTTTCCACCAAGTGGCCGAGAAACCCCATGTTCGCTTTGGCAATATCGTAGCGCAAGGCGTCGGAAAGGACAAAGATAACTTTGTTCATGGCTCCTCAAATAGAAAAGCGGCTCGCTGTATTTGACCCAGCGAACCGCAAAATTCATGTATATCTTTCCACTTATTCTTTCAAAATCAACACGGCTTTGTTGGAGCACGTAACTTTGCAGGCATCGCCTATTGATGGAAGTTCGAGAGACGGCCTGTTAAAGGTATCCATGCTGAATTTTAGATTTCCTATCATCACCTCCACGCGCACAACAGAACCTAGAAAAGTGATATTTTCCACCTTCCCGTCGAGCACATTCTCTTTCTTTCCCTCGGACAAAAAGCTCAATCGCTCGGGGCGAATCGCGATCATCACCTTTTCGCCTTTCTTCCTGCCCTTCAATTCACCGGTCAATTCAAGGCGGATACCTCCCATGCTTAGAACGCCGCTACCCGGGTCAACAATCTCAGCCTCTGCAGTGTTCAATGAGCCGACAAAATTGGCTACAAACCTTGTGGTTGGGAAATTGTATATCTCGAAAGGCGTGCCGACCTGTTCCATTTCCCCTGCGTTCATGACCACAATACGGTCTGAGAGTGAGAGGGCCTCCTCCTGATCGTGAGTGACGTAGATGGCGGTAATCCCCAGTTTCTGTTGAATGCCGCGAATCTCGGCACGAAGAGAGACGCGAATCTTTGCATCCAATGCCGAAAGAGGCTCATCGAGAAGCAACACTTCGGGTCGAATTGCCAATGCTCGGGCAAGAGCGACGCGCTGCATTTGTCCGCCGGAGAGCTGGTATGGAAAACTGTTCGCTTTGTCTTCCATGTGAATAATGGAAAGCATCTCCGTCACGCGGTCTTTGATGTCGGAGTCTTTTTCCTTCCGCACCTGTAAACCAAAGCCGATATTCTGGGCGACGGTCATGTTTGGAAAGAGCGCATACGACTGAAAGACCATGCCAACATTTCGTTGATTAGGTGATTTATCGGTAATGTCTGTGCCTTCGAGGGAGATCGCGCCCGAGGAGGGAATTTCAAAACCTGCAATCATTCGCAAGGTGGTTGTTTTACCGCATCCTGACGGTCCAAGAAATGAGACGAACTCACCCTTTTTTACGTCAAGATTAAAATCGCGAACGGCGACAAAATCCCCGAAATTCTTTGAAACGTTCGATAATGCCAGATGTGTCATGTCGGTTCTCCGTCAAAGATTTAATGCGCGCCCGCAGCCTGCCCCTGTCCGCCGGTCACAAGTTGAATCAAACCCATTGCAACCCATGTCAACAGGAAGCTTACAAAGGAAAGTGCAGCAGGTTCATATGCGCGATGTTGCCCCAATAAAAAGAGATATGGCCCAAATGCGCTTACGCCAAGGAACGATGCCAATACCACTTCGCCGACTACGATTGCAAAGGTCAACAAGGCGCCGCTTAAGAGCGCGGACCGGATATTGGGCAGGATGATTCGGGTAATGATGGTGAACCAACTTGCGCCAAGGCTTTGAGCAGCTTCGGTCAGCGTTCGGATGTCAACCGTGCGCATTCCCGTATCCACGGAGCGGTACATATAAGGCATGGAAAGTACCATGTATCCAGCAACGATCAAGATATTCGTGCCAGCTTTGAATTGAGTCAGAGGCTGCATGAAAACGATATCTGTGAAAGGAATCGTGAACGGCGTACTGTAAATACGGATCATACCGAAGACGAGAATGATGGCGGGTACCACAAAGGGCATCAGGGTCAGGAACTCGACAAGGCGGCGCGCCTGCGGCAGACGCAATCTGATCCAATAGGCGGTCGGCACGACGAGAATGATGGATGCCACAATGGTTGCCAGCGCAAGAACATTCGACAAAAGGAAGCTGTTCCAGAAACGCGAATCACCAAACGATCTTTCGTATGCTTTAAGAGGATCCGCTGGATCCCAACTCAATGAGAAGGCAAAGGTGGCATACAATGGAAGAATAAAATACAACGCGCCGAGTATGAACCAGAACCAGCCCCAGAAAGGAAATCTGCGAAGTCGCGAGAGAAAGCTCATTTCAACCACCTTTCCGTTTTTGCCTGGAGCCACGAATAGCCACCCAAGGATATACCCATAATGAGGACCATTCCAACCGCCATGGCATATCCCAACCCCGGATTGTATAGAACATCCCCGCGAATCTGGGCGCCAATCTGAATGGTGACAAGTCCAATCCGCCCACCAGTTAAGGCGTAAGCAGTGGCATAGGCGCCAAAGGCGTTCCCAAATAATAGAATCATAGCGCCAAGTATGGACGGCAGGAGGACAGGCATGGCGATCTTAAGCCAGTATTGCGTGGTGTTTGCGCCGAGGTTCTCAGCCGCTTCGCGCCATTCCTTTTTCAGTCCATCCAATGCAGGAGCCATGATCAGAACCATCAATGGAAATTGGAAATACATGTATACCAGACTCAAACCTGCAAAGCTATAAAGATTGAATCCGGCGTCATAGACATTCAAGTTGAATACATTCTTCAAAACCGCAGTGATAAACCCCTGACGTCCAAGGGTGGCAACGAATGCAAAGGCAAGTGGAACACCCGCAAAATTGGATGCGACACCGGAGAAGGTGATCAAAACCGAACGAAGAGGTTTTGGAAGCCCGCCGACCGTCACCGAATAGGCAAGCAGGAAACCAAAGATGCCGCCGCCCAGCGCAGTTACCGCGCTGATTTGAATGCTCAGTTTATACGAATTTACTATGAGAGGTTCGGTAAACAACTGAGCAATGTTTGCAAAAGTAAACGAACCATCCGGCGCGGAAAAACTTGCGGTTAACAGCCGAAATGAAGGCAAAAGCAGGAAAAGGATTGCGAACAGAAAAAATGGTACAACACCCAGCCAGACCTTCCAGTTCGTAACCGATTTGGAACCGTTGGAATTAGAAACCTGCGCCATAATCATATCCTTACCAGCAGTCTTCGTGCTGTGACGAGACCCTGCCTACGGCAGGGTCTCGCATTCATGAACGATTTAGGAGTTTACTTGACGTCGGCACCCACAGCGGTGTCCCAATTGGCCGTAATCAATTCCTTTGCGGCATTGAGTTGATCCAAAGTCGGGAAGACGGCACCGGAGACATCCGGCAATTTATCAAGCAATTCCTGGGGAATCACGCCACGCGCGCGCAGATCCGCCTCGCGAATCGGGTGGCAGTATCCTTCCATCCACAAGAGTTGTCCCTCATCCGAGTAGAGGAATTCCATCCACAAGCGGGCAGCCGCAGGCTGGGGGGAATACGCACTGATCGCCTGAACGTACACACCAGCGAAACGACCGGTGGCAGGAATCACCACTGTCGCATTCGGGTTGCCTTCGAATGTGTCGATGGCAGCAAGCGCATTGTAGTCCCAAGTGATGCGGACTGGAATTTCACCGGTCGCAACCAAGCCATTGTTAGCAATCAAAGGAATGAGATTGCCAGCTGAATTCATCTCAGCGAAGTAATCCAAACCGGGCTGGGCGTCATCAAGAGAGCCACCGTTGGCGAGCGATGCGGCGTAAACGGATTGAATAGCTTGATTGGAAGTACGAGGATCACCAGAAAGCGCAACCTGTCCCTTGTATTTAGGATCAAGCAGATCTCCCCAATCCTGTGGGACGTCCGGCTGAACATCTGTGTTCACAAGGAATGACAACACGCCGTAATAATCGCCGTACCAATATCCCTCGGCATCCTTAGCATCAGCGGGAATGGTATCCCATGTGGAAACCTTGTAAGGAGTGATCAAACTTTCAGCCTTGGAGGATTCGCCAAAAGCAAAGCCAACGTCAATCACATCGGGAGCCTGGGGACCCTTGTTGTCCTTATTGGCTTTAATGGCTTCGACTTCGTCAGCAGAACCGGCATCAGGATTCAACTCATTCACCTGAAGCCCGTACTTCGCTTTGAACGCTTCGATGACGCCGCCGTAGTTGCACCAATCATGCGGCAGAGCAATGGTCGTGAGTGTGCCTTCCGCCTTCGCTGCAGCTATCAGGGCATCCATCCCACCGCCATCTGCAACGGACGCAGCAGTGCTCCAATCGAAGTCACTGGGAGCGGCAACATCACCGCCGCCACCGCCACAAGCGGACAACAATGTTGCCGCAATCACGAACAATGCCAGCAGATGGTAAGCAAACTTTTTCGTATGCATTCTCTCTATCTCCTTTTTTGAATTTGATGAAACGGACGATATCAAACGAGTTTGATTCCTTCTTCCCGGCGCCTCCAATCCGTTAACAATTGGTTAACATTTTAGCATCTTCAATATTCAGAGTCAAACAGCGAATCTCTGAATTCTCAACACAGGGATTAATGCAATTACATTCTCGTTTTTATCCATGTCAAGCCCAGATAAATCCCTGCCGAAATCAACCCGCTGGCTGGAATGGTCACTATCCAGGCAGTGAGGATGTCGCTGACAACAGTCCAACGCACCTTGCCAAATCGGTCCGAGGCGCCCACCCCCACAATTGCGGAACTGACAACCTGAGACGTACTTACAGGCGCCCCCCCAAATGAAGCGGAAAGAATGACGATGGCAGATGACATCTGCGTAGCAAAACTATGCACGGGGCGAATTTTATAGAATTTTCCACCCAGCGTCCGAATTAACCGCCAACCGCCAAGGGCAGTGCCGAGCGCCATAACAGTTGCGCTGATGGCAATAACCCAAAAAGGAACTTCGAATTCCCCAATCGCGCCGCCGATTAATAGACTCAAAGTAATGATACCCATGGTCTTTTGTGCATCATTGGTCCCATGACTGAAGGCAAGCCCCACAGCGGTAAAAAATTGTGCGCGTTTGAAAAAATCATTGATCCGCGGAGAGGAATTACGAGAAAGGAAATAAATGATGCGCAATATCAAAAATCCAACGATGAAACCAAAAATGGGAGAGACGAACAAACCTGTCAGGACTTTGACTATGCCATCGAGGTTTATCATGCCCAAACCTGCTATAACTGCCACGACACCGATCAAGCCTCCGATCAGGGCGTGAGACGAACTGCTTGGCATGCCCCAAAACCAAGTGACCAGGTTCCATGCGATTGCACCCAGTAAACATGCAGCAAGCGCATCAAGGGTCAACAAACTTGAATCGATGATCTCACTGCCAACTGTTTTCGCCACTGTCACGCCGAACAAAAACGGGCCCAGGAACTCCGCAAATGCCGTCATGCCAAGCGCGGTCTGAGGATGAAATGCCCGGGAGGAAATCATGGTTGCCACAATATTGCTTGAATCTCTCATGCCGTTGATGAATTCAAAGACCAGAGCCAAAATGATAACAAGGGTTAAATCAATCGAAAATAACGGCATGTTAAGTTTTCTTTACAACAATATCTGCAATGATGTTCGCCGCCTCATCGCCGCGGTCTGCGGCGTTGGACAGGTGCCGGTAGACCTCTCGCATCTTCAACATCTCGACGACATGATGTACATCTTCGGGCCCGCTGAAGAGATCCGCAACCGCTTCACGGTACACTGCCTCCACCCGGTTTTCGAGCGCTTTGGCGCGCTGGGCGTGGTCAATGGCTACGTTCGGGTGTTTCGGCAGCCGCAATACGCCCTGCCAAATTTCATAGGCGGCATCCTTAAGCAAAGAAGCGATTCTCTGCATATAAATTGTCGGCTCCACCTTCAGAATCACCATTTCCATCACAGTTGTATCGGCGTAATCCATTACATCGTCAATCGAACGGGATAGCGCAAAGATATCCTCGCGGTCAAAAGGCGTGACGAACGTGCGATTTAATTCGTCAATCAGGATGCGGCGCACTTCATCTGCTTCCTTTTCCTTCAACGACAGTTCGTCAGCGATCTCTGAATTGGATGTTTCGAGATACTTAATCAGAAGTTTAAGACCTTCATACGCGATGACAGCCTGCTCCTCAATTAATTTCTGAAACTTATCCTCTCTACGTTTGAAAAAACGAAACATGAACTAACTCTCTCTTTCTTAAGGTATTGGTTCCAACGTACCGGTTACAAGTTCGGGAAACTCGGCGCGGATTTTCTCATCCAGTTGGGGCGGGATCAACGGCTCGGTATTGCTCATCATGACATCCTTCGCACGTTTCATCGCACGCGCGTGAATATCCATCGCCCCTTTCCTCTCCCAGATGGTACGCGCGTCACGATCCGCGATCTTCGTCATCACCGCCTCTGTCTTCATCCGGTTGATGGTGTGCTTGACCGTTATGAATGACCCGCCGGGACCTATTTCTTTGATCAAGTCCACGCCCAAATCCTCGTCTGTGAACGAGATGCCGCGCTTGATGCGCTTCATCATCTGCGCCACCTCATCGTCAATGACTGCCTTGGCAAAATCGAATGTCTTCAATGCGTCGATCAAACCGCCGATATTGAACATATCCATGCCCCCCAGGAGACCCGCAATACCGGACATGCCCGTTTCATATCCAGCCTGCGCATCGTTAACCTTTGAATTGGTCAAGCCGATATAGCCTCCGCAAGGCACATTATAAAAGCGTCCCATTTGCGCAAACGCCATGTGGAGCATGCCACACTCGATTGCGCCCGATGTATAGGCGCCCGATCTCATGTCAGCAACCGTGCCAAGCGTCGCGTAAATGAGAGGCGTACCTTCCTTCACCATCTGCATCAAAATGGCGGCGGCGAGAAATTCCGCGTTGCCCTGAACCAGGGTTCCCGCCATGGACATTGGCGAGGTCAAGCCTGCATTCGGTACGATGGTTGGGTAAACAGGAAGACCTTCCTTCGCAAAGTACATCACATTTTCCGTCGAAAGGTTATCCATCGTCAAAGGCGAAACAACGGGACAATAGTGATGCGTAAGGAACGGGTGATCCTTATACGCTTCTTCGCCGCCTGCCACCATATATGCCATTTTCATAATGCTCAATGTGTCTTTCATGTTCGTCGTGGTGACACGAATCGGTTTGAGACAATACTTGATGGATGGATACAGGCGCGAGACCGTAAATTGATCCGCGGGCGCGTCATCCGCAAGCGTGGAAATGGAGAAGATATCATAGCCGGGAAGTTCGTTGACGAGATGCGCAATCTGCGCAATGTCTTTTGACTCGGCGCGTCTTTCCAAGCCGGTCACTGGATCGATGATATCGGGCGCTGAACTCGCTGTGACAATGACCGGGCTATCCTGCGGGATGGTTTTGTCAAATTTCGGGTCACGCGCGTGAAAGGTGAACGAAGACGGGGTCATCTTGCGATATTTTTCCACTATCATGCGGGGAAATCTGACTCGTTCTTCTTCAATAGCGCAGCCGTGTTTTTTGAAGAGTTCCCGCGCGGGTTCATATCGGACTTTCATTCCCGTTTCTTCGAGAATTTCAAGGGATGCTTCGTGAATTCTTTCGACCTGATCCTGCGAAAGCAATGTAGCAAATGACATGGGGTTATCCTCTCTTACGCTCTAAAGGTCCTTCTCTTGAACATTTCTTCCTTTTTCTTTTTTGGAAGGAAGCGCTCGGCAAGTTTGCGAGCCTCCCGAACAAGCGGGTTGTTGGGCGGCAATTTTATCAATTTTTCGATCTCGAAGAACTGATTGTCGCGGTAGATCATATGCTCCACGCGCAAAGCTACTGCCAGTGCTTGGATTTCCTTGACCGGGAACATTTCCAGCCCCGAGCGTGTGACCTTGAGGGATGCAGCTGCAATCGCGAACCGCACCATCGCCTCCAAGCTCCAGCCGTTCAAGTATCCATAGATAAATCCAGAAGAGAAAGTCGCACCTGCGCCTGAAGCGTCCACTGCCTTGACTCGCGGCGCGTGGACACGGATAATCTCCTCACCCTGCACCACCATACATCCCTGGCTTGCCATCGTAATGATGGCGGTCTTGATGCCCGCTTTAATCAATTTTCGCGCCACCGCTAGCATGGATTGTCTTTTTCCAAGCTGTGCGGCATCCGTCACAGCCTGACAAACGGTGACCATTCCCGCATAACGTTTGAGAAGTTCCGCATGTCTATGCCCATGTTCGAAATTCAGAAAAACGGGCACGTTGCGTTTTTGAGCCTCTTCCATCGCACGGACAATATGATCACCGTCATACCAATCCACGTAGAGCAGTTTCGATTTTTTGATCAGGGAAAGATCTGCCTCATCCAGAGTGCGCAATATCTCATCAGATCGCTGCCAAAAATATGTGCGCGCACCCTTTTTATCCGAGACGTTCACTTCGAGAGGGGTCCTATATTTCTTTGTAAAACGGACTTTCCCTTGAACGCCCATTTTCGCCAGCACATCCGCGACATGGTGTCCAAGCAGGTCATCCCCCACTGCCGTACCGATCATTCCCGTCGGCACACCCCATTGACTGAGGTTGCAGGCAATGATCGCCGCATCGTCGTACACGTAGTCACTGACTTCATGCACGAGCGCGCCGGTATTGCGTTTTGGCAGTTTGTCCAGTGACATAATGTACACAGGAGTCAACATGCCAAAACCGACGTAAGCAGGGGGAGAAAGCTTCTTTTTAGCCATATTATTAGATGACGGACAATGGGCAATAGACGACAGTTTTTATGGTCCATCGTCTGCTGTCCATGGCCTGACTACACTCTCAGTTTTTCACCTTTCGGGTCGTACAGCACAGGCGCGGTCACTTCCGCCTCGCGCATACCTTCGATCAATTCAACGGAAAAGCGGTTTCCCTTTTTTGCCAGTTCAATCGGGAGATAAGCGAATAAAATATTCTTCTTGACCGTAAAACCGTATCCGCCGCTTCGGACACGAGTGACAACCTTCCCTTCGTGATGCACCGCTTCACCGCCATAGACCTGGACGAATTCATCCGTGTCAGTCAACACCAACGTACATAGTTTTCGCTTCACGCCCTCCGCTTTTTGCTTGACAAGCGCTTCTCTGCCAATAAAATCGCCTTTATCCAAATCCACGCAAAAACCCAGTCCGGCTTCGTAAGGCGTAGTGGTCGGTGTTATATCAACAGTGAAATACTTGAAACCTTTCTCCAGACGCAGCGGATCGAGCACTTTGTAGCCGCCGAGTTCAATTCCAAATTCCTCACCAACTTCTA
The DNA here is from genome assembly GCA_964563315.1 of uncultured Anaerolinea sp. Taxonomy (GTDB): domain Bacteria; phylum Chloroflexota; class Anaerolineae; order Anaerolineales; family Villigracilaceae; genus Villigracilis. The sequence continues at coordinate 60,414 of CAZLWG010000007.1, forward strand.
TGAGCAAGTCCCAGAGCATCATTGCGCGGTTGTTCGGGATGTATAACTCCCATCCCAACTCCCCTGCATAGCTTACACGTTGCGCCATCACCTTCACACCGTTAACCATAACAGGTTTTGTCATCAAGTACGGATGCCCTTCGTTTGATATATCACTCTCGGTTATCTTCTTCAGGACATCGCGAGACTTTGGTCCCCAAAGTGCCAGACAGGCATATTCCATCGTAATGTCACGGATGATCACTTCGCCGTCGTTCTCGTCCACATGCATTTGAATTCGCGCCAGATCATTGGCAATGAACCCCGAACCTGTAATCACCCAGAAATAATCCTCCCCCAAGCGCGTAATAGTCAAATCGGACTCGATCCCACCATTTCTATTTAGGAATTGGGTATAAATGGCGCTGCCAACGGGTTTATCAATATCGCTGGACGTCAATCTCTGCAATAGCGGAAGCGCACCGGGTCCTCTTACTTCGATCTTGCCGAACGAAGTCAAATCATATAACGCAACGCGCTCGCGAGTGGCAAGCGCTTCCTTGCGCATCCGCTCGAAATACGGCGGTTTCGTCCACCCCCATTGCCGTTGGTCTTCGCCCATTCGCCGCCATTCTTTGCCAGGGCCAAAGTAGTTTACGCGTTCCCAACCGAACTTTTCGCCAAAGACCGCGCCGTGTTCCATTAAACGATAATGCACCGGACTGGTACGATGCGGGCGCGCAGTCTCATGCTCGTCATGAGGGAATCGCAGACGGTAGTAATACTTTACACTCTCCACCGTACGGTCAGCTGCGTACTTGATATCGGAATAGTAATTCCCAAAGCGTGTAGCGCGATATCCATAAATATCCATCGGCGCTTCATCCTCAATGATCCACTCCGCCATCAATTTACCCATGCCGCCAGCGCCGCCATAACCGTTCAACGACATACCCGCCATCATCCAAAACCCTCTTGCTCCAGGCATGGGGCCGAGCAGAGGCTGGCAATCGGGTGTATATGCGCCAGGGTGACGCACCAACGTAATAATGCCCGCCTGATCCAGGAACGGAATCCTGCGAATCGCGCCTTCGAGCAGCATTTCAAATTGGTCATAATCGCCGGGGAAGGATTTGCTGCCATGTTCCCACGGCGTGCCATCAATCCAACGCGGCAGCGGCTTTGGTTCGTAACCGCCAATGACCAAACCGCCCTGTTCCTGGCGCATGTACACCAGGTTATCCGGGTCGCGCAAACAGGGCGTCTTGACATCAAACTCATGCCCGGGAACGGCGCGAAGCGCAATATGCTGATGGTCCACCGGAGTCGTGGGGACCTGCAATCCAGCCATGGCAGCGATACGAGGCGCCCACATCCCCGCCGCGTTGACGATGATCTCGCATCGGATCTTGCCTTTGTCTGTTACCACAGCCTGGACTTCCCCTTTCGCCGATAGTTTGATTCCAGTCACGCGGGTGTTGGTGTAAACCTCCACGCCCAATTGTTTTGCAAAATTCACCATGGATGTGGTCGCAGTGTATGGATCGAGTTGACCGTCGCGCGGGAGATAAATGCCGCCATATAGACTTTCGTTTGAAATCTGCGGCATGAGCTTGATGGTCTCTTCCGGTGAAATGACTTCACAATCCAATCCCAGCGCTTTTGCCCGGCTGACGCTTCTTTCCATTTCAAGAAGTTGTTCCCTGCTCGACGCCACGCGCACACTGCCGACATGATCGAACAAGCCCAATTCGCTGTATAACTCCACGCTGTACATGCGGAATTTGAGCATGGCCTGTGACGTGGCGAACTGCGTCACCAATCCAGCCGCGTGAGAAGACTCGCCGCTCGCTATCTCGCCTTTTTCGACAATGACAACGTCCCTGCGTCCGTATTTTGCAAGGTGATATGCCACCTGCGCCCCGTAAATCCCGCCGCCAATGACTACAATCTCCGCTTGTGTTTTCATTCGTTACACCTGTATTTGATTTTTTCCATCTATTCGTTCCTCCCGGCAATCAGCGTCTCGATCGAATATCCGGCAAGGTCCTTGGCTGCCCCTTTACTGAAACCTTTGTCTGTAATCAGCGTATCCATTTCGTCTATGTCGGCCACGTGAAAATTAGACACCGCCCCCCATTTGCTGTGATCTGCTGTAATGATGACCTGTCCTTTCGTGCGTTCGATCATCCTTCTCACAACTTCAGCCTCGGGGTTGGTCGGCACGGTCAATCCATGTTTTAGTGAGATGCCGTCCACGCCGAGAATCGCTTTGCTGGCAAAGACCAGCCCCAAGTTGTCGAAGGCGAAACGTCCTGCCAGAGAGTTGGAGCGCGCCTGGTATTCGCCTCCGGTCAAAAAGAGATGAAAGCCCGGGTCACCAATGTCCGCCAATGCGCTGATATTATTCGTAAAAACAGTAATACGCGGATTGCGCTGAATATGTTGAAGCACTTGCGTGGCAGTCGTACCGCTGTTGATAAAGACAATATCGCCTTCCTCGATCAAGGAGGCGGCGAGCTCGCCGATAATTTTTTTCTCTTCGGGGTAGTGCTGTACGCGCTGCTGATACTCCTGCTCAAAGACCACACGCTGATTCAAAATCGCTCCCCCATGCGTGCGTTCGAGAAACCCTTTTTGTTCAAGCCATTCCAAGTCGCGGCGCACAGTAGCTTCAGAAGTCTCGAGAACGCTCATCAAGTCGGTAGTGCGCGCGATTTGATGAATTGCAAGATATTCCTGAATTTTTTCTCTACGCTGTGCTGGGATGAGGGGTTTTCCCATCTGGCGGATTATATAAGAATTTGAAGGAATTTGCAAGATTTTGATTTTTTCATTATAATCCGCATTGTGATGCAAAAGGCTCCCTCAGGTTTATTAAACGAAGGTAATCTTTCAAACCTGCGGGTTGATGTTTCATGGAGTCTTCGATGACCAAACTTGTAAAAGACTTGATGCATCCTGGCGTGTTCACCTGCAAGACCACTGCAACGCTGGGGCAAGTGGCTACATTATTGCACCAAAACAATATCCATGCCTTATTCGTAACAGACCGTGATGGGCGCATTGCAGGCGTCATCACGGATTTTGATTTAATGGCAGGTGAATGGCTTTCTTCGGATGAGGAGAGCCTCGCCGTGATGAGGAAATTGACCGCCTCGGATCTGATGTCTCATCCAGTTGATTCTGTCGATGCAAACATTCCTCTCGCCGACGCAGTCCACCGAATCATCGAAAAAGGAGTCAGCCGCCTGCTTGTGATGGAAAACGAAAAACCGGTCGGCATCATTTCCCTGTCCGATTTTGTCGCCAGTATTGTGGATGAACTCAAATCCAAACGTGACACCGTCGGCGACGTGATGTCGGATGCGATCCTCGTTTGCCGCGGCAAGACGCCCATCGCTTCTGCCGCGCGCGCCATGACTTCCTCCGGCTGGCGTTCCGTTTTGGTTGTGGATGCAAAAGGAAAAGTCCTCGGAGTGGTCAGCGGACACGATTTGCTGCGCTTCGTTAAAGAAGACGTGGACGAGACCCTGACCGTCCGTGATGTAATGCATCCCGCGTTGACAATTGACATCAACGCCAGCCTGCGTGAAGCAGCGGATATGATGATCCAGAATCATCATCACCGGCTGGTCGTTATTGACAAGGAAGACCCGGACGCATTTCCGCTCGGCGCAATCTCCACCTTTGACATCGTGGCAGAGATGGCGCGCCCCGATTCAATTTGGCAGAAATAACCCTTCAGACCTGACAGGTCTTCTACACAGGAGATATTCATGGCAGATTTTCCAACACAGGCACAGGTCGTCATTATTGGCGGCGGCGTGGGCGGCGCAAGCATTGCCTATCATTTGACCAAAATGGGGTGGAAGGATGTGGTCATTGTCGAAAAGCATGAACTGACATCCGGCTCCACATGGCACTCGGCGGGGTTGGTGGGGCAAATGCGTTCGGATGCCAACCTGACGCGAATGATGCATTACAGCACCGATCTGTATCGCAGCCTCAAAGCCGAAACGGGACAAGATACTTCATGGCGTGAAGTCGGCGGCGTCCGCCTGGCTTCGTCTTTTGAACGAATGGAAGAAACCCGCCGTCTTGTGGGCATGGCGCGTTCCTTCGGCGTGCCGATGGAATTGATCTCAGCCAAAGAGGCGCAGGACATGTTCCCATTGATGGATATCAAAGGCGTGGTCGGCGCGGCGTACACACCCAACGACGGCAGCATCGATCCGACGGGTCTCACCAACGCACTCGCCATCGGCGCGAAAAACCGCGGGGCGAAAATCCTCCCCTATACCACCGTCACAGCCATCAATGTCAAGAACGGGCGCGTCCATGAGGTTGTCACGGATAAAGGGACGATCAAGACCGAGGTCGTGGTAAACGCTTCGGGCATGTGGGGACGCGAGATCGGAAAAATGGTTGGATTGAGTCTTCCGGTCATCCCAATGGCGCATCTTTACATCCTGACAAAACCCATCGAAGGCGTGACGAATAAATTCCCGAACTTGCGCGACCCCGACCTGCTCGTGTATTGGCGCGAGGAGGTCGGCGGTTTGGTCACAGGCGGTTATGAGCGCCAGCCTGCCACGTTTGGATTGAACGGCATTCCAAAGGATTTCAAATACCAATTGCTCGAACCCGATTGGGATCGCTTCACGCCGTTGATGGAAAATTCCATCCGCCGCGTGCCCGCCGTGGAAACTGCTGAAGTCAAAATGCTCCTGAATGGACCGGAAGGCTTTACACCTGACGGCGAGTTCCTGCTCGGTCCGACATCAGTCAAGGGGTTCTGGGTGGCGTGCGCCTTCTGCGCACACGGACTTGCTGGTGCCGGCGGCATCGGGAAAGTGATGGCGGAATGGATCATAGACGGCAGCCCCGAGTGGGATGTGTGGCGTCTTGACGTGCGTAGATTTGGTCCAAATTACAACAGCCTCGATTACACCGTGGCGCGCACGTTCGAAACCTACACCCAGTATTACGACATTCATTTTCCCGGCGAAGAGCGCATGTCCCGCCGAAATGTTCGCACCTCCCCCACCTACTTCCGTCTGCGCGACCTTGGTTGTCACTTCGGCGAGAAGATGGGTTGGGAACGCCCGAACTGGTTCAAGCCCTATGAAGAACTCGCCACACACGGTCACGAGCCGAAAGGCTGGGCTCGTCACAATTGGAGCCGCGCCATCGGCTACGAACATTTGCAGACACGTGAAAATGCAGGCTTGTTCGATGAGACTTCGTTCAACAAATTCGAAGTACGCGGACCCGGCGCGTTGAAGTTCCTCAATCACGTCTGCGCAAATCAAATCGATGTATCCGTTGGAAACCTTGTTTACACCCAGGCGCTGAATAAACGCGGCGGCATCGAGTGCGATTTCACCGTCACCTGCCTCGCTGAAGACCGCTTCTTCATTGTGACAGGCACAGCGTTCGGTCAGCACGATATGTCGTGGCTTTCGCTGCAAATGCCTGATGACGGCAGTGTGGTAATGGAAGATGTCGGCTCGAACTATGCCTGTATCGGCATGTGGGGACCGAAAGCGCGGAAGATCCTTGAAAAAGTGACAACGGATGACGTTTCAAATACGGGCTTCCCTTATATGACATCCAAACGCATCAACGTCGGCGACGTGCCCGTACTCGCCTCTCGCGTGACCTATGTCGGTGAGTTGGGCTGGGAATTTTACTGCCCAATGGAGTATGGTCTGCGCCTCTGGGATACGCTTTGGGAGGCAGGCAGACCCGAAGGCATAGTAGCAGGCGGATACAAAGCCATAGACACCCTGCGCCTCGAAAAGGGCTACCGTTATTGGAGCGGTGAGATTTCGCCGGATTACACTCCCTACGAAGCAGGGCTTGGTTTCGCCGTGAAGTTAGACAAAGGCGAATTCATTGGCAAGGAAGCTTTGGTAAAACAAAAGGCAGATGGCATCAAGCAAAAACTTTGCACCATCACGCTGGCAGACGACCGTACCATCGTACTGGGCAAGGAGCCCATTCACGCTGACGGCAAGACCATTGGCTGGGCGGCTTCAGGCGGATTCGGGTACTCGGTCAACAAGTCCATCGCATATGCCTACCTGCCAATGGAATATGCGAAACCCGGCACAAAACTAGAGATCGAATGTTTCGGCGAGCAAGTTGGTGCGGAAGTGGCGCAGGCTGTGTTGTGGGATCCGAAGGGCGAACGGATCAAAGCGTAGCAATCAAACTTTATCGAAGAGGAATGACCACCAATGAATTTAACGCTTGCCATTGATAAAGCCATCGCCAAGGTTCCGTTTTTGGCTGATTCAAAAAACATCAAGAAAATCCCGCTCAGCGGAGGAATCACCAACTTGAATTTCAAGATAGAAGCGGATGGCAAAGCCTACGTCATCCGTCTGGCAGGCGAAGGCACGGACCTGCTCGGAATCAAGCGCGATGTCGAGCACATCGCAAACAAGGCGGCGGGCGAATTGGGAATCGCTCCCGAGATCATGTATTTCATCGAGCCTGAAGGATACATCGTGACCCGTTTTGTCAACGGCAAGCCGATTCCACCTGATGTGATCAAACAACCCGACTACCTTGCGCGGGTGGTAAAGAAGATCCGCCTTTTTCACAGGCGCGGACCAAAACTCGAAGGCGAGTTCAATGTATTCCGGCGAATCGAAATGCTGACCGAGGTTTCAAAAAGAAACAACTGCAAGTTCCCAACTGATTGGAGTTGGATCATGCAAAAGATGCTTGAAGCCAAAACAGCTTTGGAGAAAGACCCTTATACACCCACCCCCTGCCATGATGACCTGCTCAACTTGAACTGGCTCGAAGAGGAAGTGCCCGGCGACATCGGCGAAATCCGCCTGCTGGATTGGGAATACGCGGGCATGGGAGACATCTTCTTCGACCTTGCAAACTTCTCACACCATCATCGGTTGAACGAAGAACAGGTCCGCTTCTTTCTTAACGAGTATTTTGGTGACGTGACCCCAAAGCATTACGCCCGCCTAAGGCTGATGTGGCCCATATCCGAACTGCATGAAGCAATGTGGGGAACGACTCAAACCGGTATCTCCAAATTAGAGGAGGATTTTCAGGGATATGCCGATTTGTGGTTCGGGCGCTTCCGCCAGCATGTAACGGATTATCGCTGGGAACAATGGCTGAAGGACACAGAGAAAAAGAACAAATAGCGAATGAGGAAAAAACTGCATCTTTCCCATTTCATTTTTCATCAACTCAACTGAACAATACAAGGAGTAAACATGTCTATCGTAAATGCAAAAGAGATCATGGTGGAGGCGGCGAAGAACAAATACGCCATTGGCGCATTCAACATCACCGACCTGCTTCAATTCGAAGCGGTCATTGATGCCGCCGTCGAGACCAAATCGCCGGTGATCGTGCAGACATCGGTCAAGCCGTCCAAGTTCCTCGGTACGAACATGATGGTGGCGATCTTTCGCACGCTGGCAGAGTCCGCGCCGGTGCCGGTCTGTCTGCACCTCGATCATTGCACCGAAATTGACTACTGCAAGAAGTGCGCCGACGCCGGTTATACAAATATCATGATTGACGCATCCAAGCAGCCTTATGATGAAAACATCCGCCAGACGAAGGAAGTGGTGGATTATTGCCACAGCGTTGGGAATATATCGGTCGAGGGCGAGTTGGGAACTGTTGGCGGGGTCGAGGATCAGATCAAGGTCGCGGAAGATGAGGCGCAGCTTGCAAATCCACAGCAGTCGGTGGAGTTCGTCGAACGCACAGGCGTGGATATCTTCGCGCCAGCCATCGGCACTGCACACGGCGTATATAAGACAAAAAATCCAAAAGTGGATTTCGAACGCATGGCGATCATCCACAAGATGTTGAACGGAAATGGAATCAAGACCCCGCTCGTCGTCCATGGGGGCACGGGTCTGCCCGACGATTACATCGTCAAACTGCTCGAAGCGGGCGGCGCTAAGTTCAATGTCTCCACCGAGTTGAAGCACACACTCATTGACGCAAAATGGGAGTACATCAATGCCCACCGCGACGAGTACGACCCCGGCAAACTGGATGTCTTCGTCCGCGACGCAACGCGCAAGGCGGTCATGCACTGGATGGAAAAATTGGGCTCGGCGGGAAAGGCGTGAGAAAGGTAGCCAGTACACAAGGAAACAAGTAAACCATGTATATACGGATGCACTTGTTAACATGCGTACTTGTCTACGTTTATACATAACCATAAAACACAGGAGTAACGAATGAAACAAATCGAAGAGTATTACGCCCCATGGGTAAAGGGCATTCCGATGTATATATCGGAACACATTGAAAAAGCATGGAGAGACCCATCTCTGCACCGCATGATGTCCAACGAGAATCCCCTGCCCCCTTCGGACAAGGTATTGGACGCCATGTTCAAGTATGCCAAGATGACAAACCGGTACCCGGATCAGGGGCTCATTGTCCGCACGAAGATAGCGGAATTAAACAACGTGGACGGGCCCGAACATGTGATGATCGGCAACGGCTCCAGCGAGGTTTACGATAATATCTTCCGCATGTTCCTCATCCCCCAGCAGGATGAAGTCATTCAGCACACACCATGCTTCGGTATTTATCAATTGCGTGGAACATTGCTGGGCGCGAAGATGGTCAATGTGCCGATGATTTACAAGGATAATCTCCTGCACTTCGACCCCGATGGAATATTGAACGCCATCACCGATAAGACCAAGATCATCGTGGTCGCCAACCCGAATAACCCCACTGGCAACTTCATGGATGCGCAGCACTTCGTCCGTATTGCGGAGACGGGCATTCCGTTCGTGATTGATGAAGCCTATGTCGAATATGCGGGTTTGGGCATGTCCCAGGTGCAATTGACAAAGAAATACAAGAATGTCCTCGTCACACGCACGCTGTCGAAGGCATACGGTCTGGCAGGAATGCGCTTCGGATATGCCATCGGAGACAAGGATGTGATCGCGCAGATCTCCGGCTCACTTCTCCCTTGGAATGTGGGAACCGTTCCTATGTGGGCGGCGCTTGCCGCATTTGAGGATCAGGAAGGACTCGCCGAACGCGTCAAATTTAACAACGATGCTGTGGACTTCATTACTGAATCCTTGAGCGTCATCCCAGGCTTTGTGATCTTCCCATCCAAGTCGAACTACATTCTGTTCGACTGCGGCAAGACCGGCAAAACCGGCAAGGAAGTCCTTGCCTACGCGGAGACCAAGGGCATTATTTTGCGCGGTGAAAGCAAGAAATATGACAGCGACGGGTGGTTCCGCGTGACGGTCGGCGCAAAGGAAGAAAATCAGTTATTCGTGGATACGGTGTTGGAGTTTTTCGGGATGAAGAAGTAGATGTCATTGGGAGCGAATTAATGCTCATACATTGAGGTTCGCTTCGTTCCCTGCAATGACACGGAGGCAGACATGTCAAAAATCAAAGCAGTGTTCTTCGACCAGGACGGCGTCATCATCGATACTGAACGCGATGGTCACCGCGTTTCGTTCAACATGACATTCAAGGAATTCGGTTTTACCGACGAATGGGATGTGGAGTATTACCATGAACTCCTCCAGATCGCAGGAGGAAAGGAGCGCATGAAGCATCACTGGAAAACCAAGGGGTTTTCCAAACCGCTGACCGAAGAAGAGATTGATAATCTTGTAAAAGAGATGCACAAACGCAAAACAGCATTGTTCGTGGAACTGATCGAGATAGGAAAACTCCCGCTACGTCCCGGCATTCATCGGTTCATGAAAGAGGCGATGGAAGCAGGACTGAAGATCGCAGTCTGCACCACATCGAACGAAAAAGCCGCGAGAGCCATCACCGAAAAAATCCTTGCGGATATCAAATTCGAGGTCGTACTCGCAGGCGACGTTGTCGAGAAGAAAAAACCCGATCCTGAAATTTACAATCTTGCGCTTTCCAAACTTGGATTGAAGCCTGAAGAGGTCTTTGTGGTCGAAGATTCCAAGAACGGCGTGAAAGCCGCAAAAGCCGCCGGGATGAAGGTCATTGTGACGACCAATCATTACACCGAGAAGGAAGATGTAGATGCGGGCGATGCGATTGTCTCCTGCCTCGGCGATCCGGACGGCGAAAAGGCTGAACTTCGCAAGGGCGACGTCAAAGACTTCGATGGCGTCATTCACGTAAAGCAGTTGATGGAACTGTTCGGATAAATGGCAAGCATACAAAAAACAAAAAGGACGCACTTTGCGTGCGTCCTTTTTGTTTGGGAGGTACAATAAAATCATGGCAGACGAATTATTGGATATTGTAGACGACAACGACAATGTTACCGGACGGGAACTGCGTTCCACTGTCCATCACCTTGGCTCGCAGCATCGGGGTGTGCATGTATTCCTCTTTACGGAAGACGGACAAATGCTCATCCAAAAGCGGAGCGCCGACCGCGCCTCTTCCCCATCCCTGCTGGATTGCTCGATCTCAGAGCATGTCAAGGCTGGAGAGGATTATTTCGAAGCCGCAATCCGCGGGATGAAAGAAGAATTAGGTGTAACCGGGATCGAGATCGAACTTTTGGCAAAATTTCGAATGAACTACGGGGTGAATGACAATGAGATTAGTGAGCTTTACAAGGGCACGATCAACCCCATTGACGTTCGATTCGACCCCGTCGAGATCGAATCCATTGCATACATCAACATGGACGAGTTAAAGAGAATGATGACGGACGAGCCGGAAACGCTATGCGTCTGGTTTGTGGAACTGCTTAAGTTGTATTTCGATGGGCAGGGAAATATGCAGATGCTTCCGTGAGGGAGAAAATGGTTGATAACAGTATCAGCCAAAATTTAAGGGTGAGGCGTTTCCACCCCACCCTCTTTCTACGTTATTCCTCTGGACAGTTTTTGTAGTACGTGACCATCTTTTCGATCTTTTGCGTCCGGTCCACCACGCCACCACCTTTATTGATACCCGCAAACTGGAATTCGACAATGCCTTCGTCCAGAACACGCCAGTCCCCTATAATATCTGTTGCTTTGAATGTAATGAAGAAATTGCCTTTGCCATCGGTATTCAGGTTGCCCACCAAATACCAATCGGAATACCGGAAATATGTGGGCGCCTCCAACACGCGGTAGAACATCTCGGCTCGGGTAACATCAGGATGAATGGCCCGCATGGTGATCTCAAATTCGCGCGGATAGCAGTTCAGAGTGATGCGGTCGCTGGAGAAGGTAATATCGGCGAACACACCCTTGCCTAAAATGTTACTCACGTGTACGGGGGTTAAGTCCGATGCGCCTGCAGAAGAATTCGGCGGTTGGGAAATCGGCTGCGGGAGCGCGGTTGGCTCCAGAGTTGCGGTAGGAGCCAAGGTCGGGATTTCAGTCGGCGCCTGAGTGGGTAATTGAATTGCTGTGGGAGGAGCAGCTTCTGTGGGAGGGATGACTGTCACCAGCACGGTGGCAATGACGGGTGTCGGTTGTTCCTGTTGAACAGGTTGAACAACGCCGCACCCCGCCAGCATCAGTGCCAGTGTCAGAAATAGTATTTTTCTCATTTCAACTCCTATGTTTTTTGTTTAAAATTCTAAGCCAAACTTCCCAACTATCCGTTGACCCGTTAGTGCTATTTCTTGATACGTTTCTTATCATTTCTGTAAAGTGTTGCTATTTTTTCCTTCAAAAACTCTAATCAAATCAGATAATTTCAATCAGGTATAATGAGCGCATGTTAACCCCTGAACAAATCGAAACCAAGCTCGACCGCATATTATTAAAGGTGCAAAAACCCGGTCGTTATGTAGGCGGCGAACTCAATGCCACCGTCAAGGATTGGAAGAAAGCTAAAACAAAAGTCGCCCTGATCTTCCCCGATGTGTATGATATCGGCGTTTCCAACGTCGGGTTGAAGGTGATCTACGACCAGATCAACCAGCGTGAAGACGCGCTTGCGGAACGTGCCTATGCGCCCTGGCTGGACATGGAAGCGTTGATGCGCGAACATGGGATTCCGCTTTATGCGCTCGAATCAAAACAACCTCTGGCCTGCTTTGACCTTATCGGCTTTTCACTCCCCTACGAGACACTCTACACCAACGCACTAAACGTTCTCGACCTTGCAGGCATCCCCGTCCGTTCTGCGGAACGAGACGAGAGTCACCCCATCATCATCGCCGGAGGGCATGCCGCCACCAACCCCGAACCGATGCACGCCTTCATTGACGCTTTCGCCATCGGCGAAGGCGAAGAGGTTATTCACGACATCATCGATACGATTCAGGCAACAAAAGGCGGAAAGCGTGATGACACCTTGCGGGAACTTGCGAAAATTTCCGGGGTGTATGTGCCCTGCTTCTACGAGACCACCTACATGGACGACGGTACAGTCGCCGCCACCGAACCGATCATTCCAGAAGCCCCCAAGGTTGTGAACAAACGCATCGTAGCGAAACTTCCACCAGCACCCACGAAATTCATCGTGCCGAACATTGACATTGTCCACAACCGCGTATCAGTGGAGATCATGCGAGGATGCACGCGCGGGTGTAGATTCTGTCAGGCAGGGATGATCACGCGTCCTGTCCGCGAACGAAGCGTGGAAGAAGTGGTCAATGCCGCCGAAGAGGCGGTCCGAGCTACAGGGTTCGAAGAACTCGCTTTACTATCGCTATCCTCTTCCGATTACACCTACATCAAAGAACTGGTGGATGCCATCAGTAAACGGTTTGAAGGACGCAAACTAACCGTCTCGCTGCCGTCCCTCCGCATCGAATCCGTTTCGGTTGACCTAATGGAAAAACTTAAACAGCGCCGCTCCGGTGGGTTTACGCTTGCACCCGAAGCCGCCAGCGAACGGATGCGAAAAATCATCAACAAATACATCCCCGATGAAGATATCATCAACACCACACGTGAAATCTATGCACGCGGCTGGACGACAGTAAAACTGTACTTCATGATCGGGCATCCAAGCGAGACGCTTGAAGATGTGCAGGCGATCGCAGACTTGTGCAAGCGTGTTCTTGCTGAAGGGCGCAAAGTTGCGGGTTGGAAAGTTAAACTCCATGCCGGAGTGAGCACGTTTGTACCCAAGCCGCAAACGCCTTTTCAATGGGTTTCCTGCGATACTCGCGACAGTGTACTCGAGAAGCAGGCGCTGCTTAAACGTGAACTGTTCAAGGACAAAAGCATCAAATTGAGCTGGACAAAGCCGGACGATACGCTCGTGGAGTCCTGGCTTTCACGCGGCGACCGCAGGATGGCGGAAGTCATCCACACGGCATGGAAGAAAGGAACGAGATTCGATGCGTGGGAGGAAGGACGCAACTTCGATGCCTGGATGGAGGCGTTTGCAGAACACGGCCTTGACCCCGATTTTTATACCTATCGTCAGCGCCGCACGGATGAAGTTTTCCCTTGGGAACATATCACCGCTGCCGTGAGAAAGAATTTCCTTTTTCAGGATTTTCGAATGTCTCTGGAAGGGCAAATCCGTGTGGATTGCCGTTTGAACTGCTTTGCCTGCGGTATTCTGCCTACTTTTGCAAACCTGCGTCGCGAAAATCCCGGCGAAGGCTGGAAATGCCCCGAAGTAAAATCTCCCGCCCGAAAAACAGAAGCCGAACTGCCTGTTGTGGGAGATTGATTAGCTGAAATTGGAGCAACCACCCGCAGGTATGTGAGCCATTTGGCTCGCGCCGCCTGGGGATTTGAATTTCCGAATTTTGCCATTTCAAGCTAGAATCCCCCTTCTAAAGTTATGAATAAATATCTTTTTTTGGAACGCCTGGCACAGGAGCGCGACTCGTTCGAATTATTACTCAACCGCATGGGGTTTTCACGCCAGTTGACAATGAAGGGCGTTTTGGGACGTCTGTCCATCAAGGATCTGCTGGCGGACGTTCTTGCACATGAGCAATTCATTGCCGACCGCCTGAACGAAATCCTGCACGGCGAGACATATGCCCCTTGCGCTTCGTTCACAGCCATGGAAAATTTCAAAGATCAATATGGCTATCCCGATTACGAATCGCCGTTAATGGAAACGGACAAGCCATGTCAATTCGTAGTCGAAAAGCACAAAAATGTAGCATTGGATGAGCTTGTATCGCAGGAATTGGCAGCTTACACAAGCATTTTGGAGGCAGTGAACAGATTGACCCATCACCAATGCCTCGACCATGATATCTTTCACCGAGTGGCAGAGCATACCTACAAACCATATCGCCGTACTGGCGCGGCAATCAAACGCTGGCTGAAGCAGATCGAAAAGTCGAAATGACCATGCGGGTGAGAATCACTTTTACAAAACAGGGCGCATTGAGATACACCGGTCATCTCGACCTGCATCGTTTGTGGGAGCGCGCCATGCGCCGCGGGGAACTGCCCATTGCCTACTCGCAGGGATTCCATCCCCAGCCAAAGATCAGTCTGGCCGCTGCGCTCCCGCTTGGATTCTCTTCCCGCGCGGAAATGCTTGATGTCCGCTTGAATGAGGAAATGCCGCTGGACGAGATATCGAAGCGCTTAAAGGAAAGCCTGCCGCCCGATATTCATATCGTCAATGTGGAGAGTGTGGACGAACGCGCACCGGCATTGCAGACACAGGTGCTTTCGGCGGCCTATGAGGTTCATTTAACGGAAGCAGTTGACGGGGCGGAATTGACGCGAAGAGTCGAGATGTTAATGATGTCCGAATCGATGGTCCGCGAACGGCGGAACAAATCCTATGACCTGCGCCCGCTCATCGAAATGTTGAGCGTTGTGACAGAAGCCAGTGGAAAAGTCTGGCTCAGAATGACGCTTGCCGCGCGCGAAGGCGCAACGGGGCGTCCCGAGGAAGTCCTCGCTGCGTTGGGGGTCGAGCCCGAAACCGCACGCGTTGAAAGAACCCGCTTGATTTTTCAAAAATAAGCCGTAAAATAGGAAAGTCCTGAAATATTGGACTCATTTTTTAACTCGGAGGAAATCCTTCAATGGCTTTGCTTGTCTCGTTGTTTCTCGGTTTTTTCCCAATGTTCCTGTATGCCGCTTTTGTGTACTGGCTCGACCGTTATGAAAAAGAGCCCAAGGCATTGCTTGGCGCGGCATTTTTTTGGGGCGTGATCATCGCCGCAGGCGGCGCGTTCATCATCAATACTGCGCTCGGCATCGGCATTTTTTTTGTGACCGGCTCTGAAGCCGCGGCGGAAGTTGGCACCACATCTGTGGTGGCTCCAATTGTCGAGGAAATCCTGAAAGGGCTGGCAGTTGCCATCGTCTTTTTCATGTTCCGCAAGGAGTTCGATTCCATTCTGGACGGAGTCATTTATGGCGGCATTGCCGGGCTCGGTTTCGCTGCCACGGAAAATACCTTTTACATCTACAATATGGGCTACCTCGAAGGCGGTTGGGAGGGGTTGGTGATTCTGACCGTCATTCGTGTGATGCTGGTCGGCTGGATGCATGCCTTCTTCACCGCGTTCACCGGCATCGGCTTTGCCATTGCACGCCTGAACAAGAACATACTCATCAAGATTGTCGCCCCGCTTGCAGGACTGGGGACCGCCATTTTTGTACACGCCTTTCACAACACTTTCTCCAGCCTCGTCGGCGGAACAGGCGGGTTTGCACTTGGGCTGATAGTGGATTGGGTTGGGTACGCCGTCATGCTCGGCTTCATCATCTGGTTGATCGCGCATGAACGCAACATCGTCAAAAGGCAATTGGCGGAAGAAGTATCAACCGGCTTGATCTCGCAGGTACAGTATCAAAGGGCACTCTCGCCGTGGACTTTGACTACCGCTGGTTTGAGCGGCGGTGCCACATCCCGTTTCTACCAGGCATGCGGCGAACTGGCGCATAAAAAAGAGCAGCTTGTAAAACACGGCGACGAAGGCGGGAACGCCACGATGATCGAGACGCTTCGGAAGGAACTCGCTGCGCTTGCGCCGCGGGCAAAGTAAGCATTCCGCTTCGCTCCCGACCTCAAGGCTGGTGACTCGTGTCCGCCAGCCTTTTTCTTTGCCTATGGTAAAATTCGCTTCGCATTTGCCCCCGTAGCTCAGTGGACAGAGCGTCGGCCTCCGGAGCCGAAGAGCACGGTTCGAGTCCGTGCGGGGGTGCTGCCAGGAAGCCGCCGTTCAGGGCGGTCTTTTTGTTAAGACCCGTTTCCGCCGCCGCACGCAACCAATTTCTTGGATACAATTGGTCTGTGAAACAAAATTTCTTGCCGTTTATCTTTTTCGGGATTCTGTTTTTATCAGGGTGCGGAGTGGCAATCGAGGATTCTTTCCAAACAACTGCAACGCCCGGTTTTGTCACCGCCACTCTCCCCCCAACGGCTCCCGCCAAAGCAACACCAACATCGCTGCCGCCCACGCCCATTCCAACTTCCGCGCCGGTCGAAGGGACGACAACCACACAGATCAACGTCCGTTCGGAGCCTTCAACAGCAGGAGATAGCCTGGGTACGGTCGCTCCATTCTCGAAAGTGCAAATCATAGGCAAGGATCCATTTGGAGCATGGTATCTGATCGTACAGGCAAATGCGCCCGCAGGAAAAGGATGGATTAACGCAAAATATGTGCAAATCGAGCAGTCGGCGGAGATAATGGTTGTTGAGGTCGAATCAGTTTCCGGGTCCGGTGTGAGCGGGCTTGTCATCCAGCCGATCAACGTAAGAAGTGGACCGGGCACAAATTATGAGACCCTTGGAAAATTAAATCCTGACGACGTTGTGCCTGTCACTGGACGAGATGTCACCGGCGCATGGTTTGAAGTGGAGTTCAAAGATAATACGGGTTGGGTCTCTGCGGAATTCATGCAAGTTGAAGAGATGGATGCCTTGCCAGTGCGGACGGAAAAGGCAGGCGAAGAAGAGGCGGAGGAATCCATAACTCAAAGCCCCGGAAGTGGTTTTATTCCCGCGATACTGGATGGAGATTCGATGCAATCACCGTCTGCCGTGGTTGTCATTTCCAGCATGGGTGTTCGAACATTCCAATTCGACGGCAGTGTTTCGAGTCCGCAAGGAGACTACGAAGATTGGATACAATTCGAATTAATAAACAGCTCTGCGCTTATCGAAGTGAAATGCACGGGAGATGCCGTCGAGATCATCCTGCACATGGATGGCAGAACAATATCCGAACATCGTGTATTTTGCGATAAAGGGATACAATTTACGGCGCGTGAAGACGGCATATTGACACTGCAGGTGCGCGGAGTGCCGAACGAACAATTCCAATTCACGAACTATACCCTCAAATTGAAAGCGGTTCAGCAATGAAGACAATCAACAAGCATGACGATATTAAAGATCGTCCCGATATTATTCGACAGAAAAGGCTCTTTGGAATGTACTTCGGAATCACAGCCGGGCTCGGATTCGCCGCAGCAGCCTGGGGCTGGGACGGCTACGTTCTCTACAATGCGTACGGTTACTTTCCATGGCTCAAACTCGTCACGGGCACATTGCTTTGTGCAATTGTCGGCGGAACGGTGGGATGGCTGGCAGAAAGGATGGAAAGCGGTTTGCTGGGTTTGGTCCTGTGGCTATCCACTTCTTTTTTCTTTGCCTGGCTGACAATTGCCCTGCCGTTGAAGTTGGTCCCGATCATTATTTCTCAACTGGACCCGCAACTGGGCGAATTGCTCAATTACAGCCCTGAATTCGAGTTTTCCGTCTGGTTCTGGCTTGCCATGGCATGGGTCGTGCCATTCACACTGATCATTGGAATGGCACAACATCCAATTGTGGAATCCGGCGTGTTTTCCATGTCACTACTCGGCATTATTGCACCATTTATTTTTTGCATTGTAGTGATGGGAATCAGCGGAGTTGTGACTGACGGACTTGTGACCGCCAAACTGCGCGATGCCACCGTCTCGTTGAACAACACCATCCAATTTGTCCTCGACCATGAAGGCAAGGAAATAAACAGAGAAGAAGCCAGGCGAATGTATACTGCATCAGTCAGAACTGTGGAAGATCACATCCATGAGCCAAGAAAGTTGGTCGTTGGAGGATTCGACAAATTTCTTGGCGTCATCCACGTTTATGCAAGATTTGGAAACCAATGGTTCGACTGTACTGTCGTTTACAATCAACCAAGTTTGTGCGCCCCAATTTCAACCCAATAAATCGATATGCGGAGGCTCCCATGTTATTAAAAAGATTACCAATCGCTGCCACTCTTCTAATATTTTTATTTGTAGCTTGCGGGGCTCCCACAGAACCTTCCCCCTTATCCGCGACTTTAAGCGAATTGTCCGGCAGGGTGGATATGAAAATATCCAGCGGGGAGGATTTTGCTCCGGCAACTACAGACTCGGTTCTGGATGTGAACGGCCAGATCCAAACCGGCGACGATGGGCGCGTCCGGCTGGACCTCTCATCAGGGACCATCATCCGTGTGGCTCCATCCTCGCTGTTCACCCTTTTGAGCAATGAAGAGGTCGGAGGCGGGCTTGCCACAAAACTCAAGTTGGAGATCGGCAAAGTATTCATCATCTTGAACGGCGGCAGCGCAGACGTTGAAACCCCCTCAGGGGTGGCCTCTGTGCGCGGTTCCTATATGAAGGTGGAAGTAGATCCGGTAACTCTGGATATTTACGTCACCTGCCTTGAAGGCAACTGCTCCGCGAGCAACCCGGCGGGCACCGTCAATTTCACGAACGGACAGCGCGTCATCCTGTTTCACCGGGATCCAGTCACTGGCAACTGGACTGCCCCCAATGTCGAACCAATGACGCCTGAAGAATTCCAGGAATGGCTGGACGAAAATCCTGAAGCAAAGGAGCTTTTCGAACAAGCCATGGCAACAGTCACTGCTCTGGCTCAGCCGACTGAACCTCCAACGGAAGAGCCTACCCAGGCATCAAATGCTGAGACCAATGGCAATGATGATGGTTGTTTTGCAATCATCGAACCTCAAGCCGGCTCGAGCCTGCCGCAATTGGGACCCGTTAACTTTGAATGGGAAAACCAATCCGGCGCGGAATACTACGTCGTGACCTTTATCAATCAAGACGGTTATCGGGTCACCATCCGAACAACAAATACAACCGCCACCTGGTATATCGAACTCTTCCCTGCGGGCGGCGAATACAACTGGTTCGTCACTTCCTACGGCGCAGACGGCAGCGAAATATGTTCTTCCGCTCCTGTAACTTTTTCCAAACCGCAAGGACCTCCTCCCCCCGATCCGCCGAAGGAGGAAGAAGATGAAGAGAATATAGAATATGAGCAACCCCCAACCGAACCCCCAACCGAACCTCCAACTGTACCCCCAACCGAACCTCCAACTCAAGTTCCAGAATAAATGAATATGATGTTAAAAATAAAATTACGAAAAAGTATATTTAATCAGCGTCTGGGGCTGTTTTTGGTCACAATGTTGGTCCTAGCGCTGATTCAAATTGCAGGGCTCTTCCCAAATGTGACCACTCCACTGGAAAGCATGGAGTATGCCGCGCGGGACTTGTTCGTGCGCCTGCGAGGAGAAGAAAAGCCTTCCAGCGAGATCGTGATCGTGGCAATCGACGATTTTTCATTCAACTGGACGGGGTATCAATGGCCATGGCCCCGTTCGTATTTTGCTGGCATTGTGGACCAGATCAACGCGGGCGGCGGGAAAGTTGTCGGCGTGGATGTCATTCTATTTGAACCGGACCCGGTTCCGGCGAATGACGAGGCGTTCGCCCGCGCCCTCGAAGAGAGCGAAGCTGTGGTCAATGTCGTCCAAATCCTTAGAAAAACCGATCAGGGATTCACAACTTTCACGCTCCAGCAGCCGCAATCACCATACCGTCAGATTCTGGATGCAGTTGGCATCACATCCTTCATACGCGATGAAGATGCCATCATCCGGGGCGTGCAGGCCTATGATACTTATAATGGTGTGGCGTATTATAACTGGGCGTTCGAAGCCGCAAGATTGTATTTGGGCGCTTCACCCCCAGCCGACCCGACCGACACGAGCCTGCAATTTAACAGTCAGACTGTGCCTTTGAATGCGGGGCAAGTCCAGGTTAACTATGCAGGTGGAGCTGGAACGTACCCGACCTATTCCGCATCGGACGTCCACGATGGGATTACACTGGAACAAAACCCGGATGCCTTCAGGGGCAAGATCGTCCTGATAGGCGCGACTACAGTCACCCTGCAGGATATTTACCCAACGCCGTTTTCCTCGCAAATCCCCACACCGGGTGTGGAGATCGTTGCCAACGCTATTGACACGATCATCAGTTCGAAATATATCACCCTTGCTCCGGCATGGATGGCGCTGTTGATCACATTGGGAGCAGCGTTTGCCGCCTATTTGATCGCATTGCCAAAGCGCCCCACATTGGTCGTCACACTGCTCGCTGTTGGTATGATCGGATATTTGGTCGCGGCTTTCTTGATGTTCATCCGCCAGCGATATGTCCTCCCCATCGTCGCGCCGCAGATCATGCTCTTTTTGGGAGTTGTTCTGCCAACCCTTGAACAGGCAGTCTCACAGGAAATGGAAAAACGGCGCGTCCGCAACCTGTTCAGCCGCTTCATTTCGCCCGAAATGGTGGATCAGATGATCTCCACGCAGGACTTAAGCACTTTGAACAAGCGCGCCGATCTGACCATCCTCTTTTCGGATATTCGAGGTTTTACGACGCTGTCCGAAAAACTCACGCCGGAAGATGTTGTCGCCCTGTTAAATCCCTATTTGGAAGCCATGTCCAAAGTGATCTACAAACACGGCGGAACCGTGGATAAATACGAAGGCGATGCCATCATCGCGTTCTTCGGGGAACCAGTTCCCTATAAAGATCACGCGGTACGCGCATTAAGGGCATCATTGGATATGCGGAAAGCGCTTGCAGAACTCAGACAACAATGGGAAAAGGAAGGGCGAACAAACCAGATCGAAATGGGCATCGGGTTGAACTCAGGCGAGGTGTTTGTAGGCCTGCTCGGATCGGAGCAGCGCATCAACTATACCGTCATCGGCGACAATGCCAACCTAGCTTCCCGCCTCCAGGACCTGACCAAAACCTACGCGTGGCCAATCCTCATCAGCGAAAGCACTTATCAACTTGTCAAAGACGAGTTCGATACCGAACTTGTGGATTCTGTCACCGTCAAAGGCAAAACGCAGGCAGTCAATGTGTACAAAGTGCTTGGATACAAAGGAGCGCCCGCTTCTGAACAATTGCAACCCTGGCAAAAATGACTGTCGGAAATAAATAAATCAAATCAACGGAATCAAGATAAAGTCCAGAAAGATGCGGCGCCCGATGACTGCCGCATCTTTTATTTATTTGTGAAACGCTTGTGTTGAAATACACAAAATCGTATTTTTTTGGTATAGTTATGCAAAATATCACAAAGGCGAGGGCTTACATGAACGCTGATAAGATACCGGATATTATCATTGGACGCCTGCCCATTTATTTGCGGGCATTGCAACGCATGGCAGACATCGGGTTGAAGACCACATCGTCGCAGGAACTCGGCGAACATGTCGGCATCTCCGCCGCCCAAATTCGCAAGGATATTTCACAATTTGGCGAATTTGGAAAACAGGGCACCGGCTATTCCATCCAATTCCTTCTTGATAAACTTCGCGAAATTCTGAAGGTTGACCGGATTTGGGACGTTGTTCTTGTGGGCGGCGGCGATATGGGTCATGCGCTTGCCAATTACCAGGGATTCAAAAATCGCGGATTCCGGATCGTCGCAATTTTCGACAATAACAAGGAAAAGGTTGGTCAAAAGATCGGCGATTTTACCATTGAGGATTCCAACACAATGGTCGAAAAAATAAAAGCCTCCGGCATCAAAGTCGCAATGCTTACCGTCCCCGCTTCCGCCGCGCAGGACGTTGCAGATAAACTTGTGCAGGCAGGCATAAGAGCCATACTAAATTACGCCCCCATCAGCCTCAACGTGCCAGACAACGTAAAAGTGCAATACATCGACCCGTCCACGCACTTGCAAAGGATGACGTACTACTTGTAGGATTCCATCAGAATCAATGCCTGACTATTACGGTCAGGCGTTTTTTTAATTTGGAAACCCGCTTCCAAACCCACTTAACCTGATACCATCCATTTGGTTTGATGTCTCCCGAATCAAAACAGGCGTCCCTTCAAGACGCCTGTCCGTTATTATATAGATTTGTTGTCACACCTGTGGCAAATTCCTGCGTATCACGTTCAACATGCTGAAGCTTTTCACCGCGCCCTGCACAACACACGTCAACGGATTGTCCACCAAATAAGCGGGGATCCCCAGAGATTTTGTCAGCAGTTTATCAATGCCGCGCAATAACGCGCCCCCGCCGCATAACGCCACGCCGCGGTCAATGATATCCGAGACAAGCTCGGGGGGCGTTTTTTCGAGTACTTTACGCCCCGTTTCAACGATCTGTTTCAACGGTTCCTGCAAGGCTTCCACGATCTCACCAGTCGTCAACGTGACCGGACGGGGCAAACCAGTCACCTGATCCTGTCCCTGCACTTCCATGCTGTTCTCGGTATCCTGCGGAACCGCTGCGCCAATCCGAATCTTCAACTGCTCTGCCGTCACCTGCCCAATGATGACGCCGTATTTGCGGCGCACATAATGGACGATGGCTTCATCAAGGTCAATACCCCCAGCGCGTAATGTATCCGCCGCGACAACGCCATACATTGCCATGACCGCCGCTTCTGTACATCCGCCGCCAAGACAAATGATCATATTCCCGGAAGGCGAGTTAATAGGCAAATCAATGCCAATTGCAGCGGCTAAAGGCTGTTGGATGAGATACGCCTCGCGGCTCCCCGCCTCCATCACAGCCTCGTAAACAGCCCTCCGTTCCACGCTCGTAACCCCAAAGGGGACAGTAATCATCGTCCGTGGGCGGAAAATCCGCATTGAACCGCTGGCGCGCTGCAAGAGGTATGCAAGCAGGGTTTCCGTGACTTCATAATCGGCGATCACGCCGTTTTTAAGCGGGCGCGCCACCTCGATATTTTCAGGGACCTTGCCATACATTTCCCGCGCCTCGATCCCCGCCGCAACCATCTTTTGCTCTTCCACCTCGATCGCAACGATGGTCGGCTCCTCCAACAATACCTGCGCGCTGTCGGCAAGGCGTGTAAACATCGTCCCCAAATCTATGCCGAGGTCTTTTGAAAAGAGTGCCACGCGGTTCTAATTCTCCGAAGAAGGCATGCGCATGCTGCTCTTGCGATAACGGCGGACCGCATCAAGCCTCAAATTGGAACGGCGCAATGCGGCTTCCATGACAAGATAGGAGTCTGTGTCAGCAGGCACTCCTTTGGCAAGCACTTCCTCTGCGCGTTTTCGGGCGGCTTCCGCACGGGAAATATCGATTTCGTTCACGTTTTCCGCCGCATCCGCAAGAATCGTAATAATATCGGGTTGGACCTCCGCAACACCGCCCGCAACGGTAAAGAGTTCCTCTTTGCCGCCCGTGCGCACCTTGATAATGCCGTATTTCAGAGTGGTAAGGACGGGTGCATGTTTGGGAAGGATTCCCATCTCACCCGCCGCGCCAGGAAGCACAACAATATCCACGTCCCCCGTGAACACCGTGCGGTCTTGCGAAACAATTTCACATCGAATGGTCATAATAGAGTTCTCCAGTGTTTCTGTTATTCAGTGTCACGCGACACTGATTCACTTGACACGGATTACGCTTTAGCAAGTTTCTCGGCGCGTTCGCGCACATCTTCAATCGTGCCTGCCATCATAAAGGCTTGTTCCGGCAGGTCGTCACATTTGCCGTCGAGAATTTCGCGGAAGCCTCGAACAGTGTCCTTGATGGAAACATAACGGCCTTCAATGCCGGTGAAGCGCTCCGCCACAAAGAAAGGCTGGGAGAAGAAACGTTCGATCTTGCGGGCGCGGGATACGACGAGTTTGTCGTCTTCAGAAAGCTCGTCAATACCGAGAATGGCGATGATGTCCTGCAAATCCTTATAGCGCTGAAGAACGCGCTGAACTTCGCGAGCTGTCCGGTAGTGCTCTTCGCCCACGATGTTAGGATCAAGGATTCGGGAGGTCGAGGCGAGCGGGTCCACAGCCGGGTAAATACCCTTTTCCACAATGGAGCGTTCGAGCGCAATGGTTGCATCCAAGTGGGTGAAGGTCGCCACAGGCGCGGGATCGGAGTAGTCGTCCGCGGGCACGTAGACCGCCTGCATGGAAGTGATGGAGCCGGTGCGGGTGGAGGTAATGCGTTCCTGCAACTCGCCCATTTCAGTGGCGAGCGTGGGTTGGTACCCCACTGCGGAAGGCATACGCCCGAGAAGCGCGGAGACTTCAGAACCGGACATGGAGAAGCGGAAGATGTTGTCTATGAAAAGCAGCACATCGCGTCCCTGATCGCGGAAGTATTCCGCCATCGAGAGTGCAGTCAGCGCAACGCGGAGGCGCACGCCGGAGGGTTCATTCATCTGCCCATAGACCATTACGGTGTCCTTCATAACGCCGTATTCGATCATTTCGCGGTACAAGCCGGTTCCTTCGCGGGTGCGTTCGCCTACACCAGCAAACACAGAGTTGCCTTGGTGAACCGAAGCCACTGAGCGGATGAGTTCCATGATAATGACGGTCTTGCCCGTTCCAGCACCACCAAAAATACCAGTCTTGCCACCTTTGGTGAAGGGGGCGATCAAGTCAATGACTTTTACGCCGGTTTCGAACACTTCCACGCGAGTGGATTGTTCTGAGAAAGGCGGAGCGGAACGGTGAATGGGGTAATGAGCAGTCGCTTGAATATCGCCTTTCTTATCGATGGGCTCGCCAAGCACATTGAAGATGCGCCCAAGCGTGGCATGACCAACCGGAACGATGATGGGGGCGCCTGTTGACTTGGCAGGGATACCGCGCTGCAAACCGTCAGTCGAAGCCATTGAAACGGTGCGCACCCAGCCGCCGCCAAGGTGCTTTTGCACTTCGAGCACAAGCGGTTCCATCCCCTCACGGTCAACTTCGATCGCTTCGAACAGTCCGGGGATATTGCCTTCCGGAAATTCAACATCCACCACACCACCAAGAATTTGTACGACACGGCCGTTTACGTTTGCCATGATTTCCTCCAGTTATTTCGCGGCAAGCGCTTCCGCGCCGCCGACAATATCCAAAATATCGTTTGTGATCGCCTGCTGGCGAACCTTGTTATATGCCAGCTGCAAGGCGCCGACGAGTTCCTTGGCGTTTTCGGTGGCATTACGCATGGCGATCATGCGGGCTGCGTGCTCACTGGCTTGCGATTCGAGAACCGCCTGATAGACCTGCAAGGCGGTAAAGCGCGGGATGATCTCATCGAGGATCTCGCGCATGTCCGGTTCATATTCATACGCCGCATGCGGACCGTTGTGCTGGTTCTCGAATTCCTCCACGCGCCCCTCTCCGCCAAGCTCAAGCGGAAGGAGTTTTTTCACGGTGGCTACCTGACGTCCCATATTGATGAAGTCGGTATAGACGAGGTATACCTCATCCACTTTGCCTTGAAGGAATTCGTCCACTGCCAGCCGCCCAATCGCAGAAATATCCATAAAGGTGGGCGCCGCGGGAATATGACTGAAATCCGCAATTACTTTTTTACGGCGGCGGATTAAAAGGTCTCTGCCTTTTCTGCCGACGGCTATGTATTCAACGGGGGCCGGGTTGTTGTCGAAGCGCTGAGCCGTGAAACGAATCACATTGGAATTATATGCGCCTGCAAGCCCACGGTCACCGGTGACGACCACCACAAGGGTGTTGTTCACAGCATCACGGTCGGCAAGAAGCGGGTGGAGGCTGTCGCGTCCCGGTTGTTCAGCGACGTGTTTCAGAACCTGCCAGGCTTTCGTCGCATAGGAACGGGTTGCTGTAACCGCGTTGATCGCCTTGCGAACCTTGCTGGCACTGACCGTTTCCAGGGCACGCGTGACCTGAGAGATGTTTTTTACGCTCTTTATTCGGAGCCGCATTTCACGAGCAGAAGCCATAGGTTAGTCCTTTAATCCCTTGCCCAACTGCCTAGGCCTGCCAACCCGCGCGGAAACCGTCGAGTGCCTTGGTTAAAGCTGCGCGGTTGTCGTCAGTGATGGCTTTCTTTTCGAGAATATCCTTGCCGATCTCGGGATACGAGGTCTCCATGTAACGAACAAGGTCGGACTGCCATTGAGCCATCTTGTCGAGAGGAACGCCATCGGCATACCCATTTGTACCCGCAAACATGACGATGACCTGTTCTTCCATTTCCATCGGCTGATACTGCGGCTGTTTGAGGATCTCCTGCATCCGCTGACCGCGGCTCAACTGCTGCTGTGTGGATTTATCGAGGTCGGATGCCATCAAAGCAAATGCCGCCAACTCGCGGTATGCCGCCATGTCAAGGCGCAAACGACCCGCCACCTGTTTCATGGCTTTCGTCTGAGCGTCACCGCCCACGCGGGAAACGGATATACCTACATTCACCGCCGGGCGGATACCTGCATTGAACAAGTTACCCTCAAGATAAATTTGACCATCTGTAATGGAAATTACGTTGGTGGGAATATAAGCAGAAACATCGCCAAGCAGGGTTTCGATGATCGGCAAAGCCGTCAGCGAACCGCCCGTACCTCCGACTTTCACTACTTTGTACCCATCATCGCCCAGCGCTTTGGCGGCTTCTTCCGCCTCGTGCTTCGATAATGGACCTGTATACATCCTGCCATCCGCCCCATCCTTCGCTTCGGCAAGATCGCCGTTGAAATCCTTTTTGACGATCACATAATTATTGGATAACCGGGCAGCACGCTCCAGCAAACGCGAGTGGAGGTAAAACACGTCGCCAGGGTATGCTTCACGTCCGGGTGGGCGGCGGAGAAGCAATGAAACCTGACGGTATGCCCACGCATGCTTGGAAAGGTCGTCATAGATAATAAGTGCATCACGCCCCGTCTCCATGAATTCCTCGCCAATGGCGCAGCCGCCATATGGAGCAATGTACTGTAACGCTGCCGATTCATCCGCGGATGCGACCACCACAATGGTGTGATCCATCGCGCCGCTTTTTTCGAGAATACCCACCGTTCGGGCAACAGCGGCTTTCTTCTGACCGATCGCCACGTAGATGCAGATCAGGTCCTTGCCTTTTTGATTAATGATCGTATCGATGGCGATGGCGGTCTTGCCGGTCTGGCGATCGCCAATGATCAACTGGCGCTGACCGCGCCCAACGGGGATCATCGAGTCGATGGACTTAATGCCGGTCTGCACCGGAGTATCCACATCCTGGCGTTCCACCACACCCGGGGCAATGCGCTCCAGCGGACGAAAACCCGTCGTTGCAATGGGACCCTTGCCGTCAACAGGCTCTCCCAAAGCGTTCACAACCCGTCCAATCATGGCATCGCCAACCGGAACCGAAGCGATGCGTCCCGTGCCGCGCACGGTCATCCCTTCGACAATGCCTTCATATTCGCCCATCACGATCACGCCGACACTGTCTTTTTCAAGATTGAACGCAGTGCCCATGACGCCGTTGGAAAACTGCACAAGTTCCTGCGCCCGCACCTTCGCAAGTCCATGCACGCGGGCAATTCCGTCTCCCGCCTCCGCCACAACGCCAATATCGCTGACGCTGAGTTCGGGATTAAAACCTTCGATTTGTTTCTGCAGATCGCCGGCGATCTGCTTGATCAGATCTGACATTCGGTAGCCTCCACCAAAATTCGTTTTACGTACAAGAACCCGGATAAGGGTCTTATCCGGGTATAAGTTTGGTTAATTGCATGCACCAGAGCCGGGAAAGTCTTTCGTGAGTAACGGTACAAGCGAGCCAATAATACCTGAAAGGCGAATGATTGTCCAGTTACAATCCTC
>CAZLWG010000008.1:0-87798 GCA_964563315.1 uncultured Anaerolinea sp.
GGAAATACAAACAACTCAAAACAGGCAAGCGCTACCGCCTGAACCTTTACATCTTTCTTGAGACCGCATCGCGCTATCTTACCCTTTTGCGCCAGATCAACCGTTCGATTGAATTGGTGGAAGACCGTCTGCAAAAATCCACGCAGAACCGCGAACTGCTCGAACTGCTCAAGTATCAAAAGAGCCTCACCTATTTTGCGACAGCCCTGCGCGCCAACGAAGTGATGATGGAGCGCGTCCAGCGCACGCAGATCTTCAACTACTATGAGGAAGATCAGGACCTGCTCGAAGATGTGCTGACCGAAAACCAGCAAGCCATTCAGATGACCAGCATCAACACCGAAATCCTTTCGAGCATGATGGACGCCTTCGCTTCGATTATTTCCAACAACCTCAACGTGGTCATGAAAGTGCTTGCCGCTCTTACGATCATCCTTAATATGCCGGTCATCGTCGCGTCGTTCTATGGCATGAACATACACCTGCCCGGCGAAAACAATCCGTACACCTTTCTCTCACTCATTGGAATTTCGCTTGGTTTGGGCGCGCTTGCTACTTTCATCTTTTACAAACGCAACTGGTTCTAATGCAAGCCGAACTTCTCCTCGATGCCCAAGCCTTGCTTGGCGAAGGTCCTGCTTGGGATGCGAAGACCCAGACCCTATATTGGGTGGATATTCTCGAAAAGCGCATCTACGCGGGAACGGAACTTCTTGCCCAACTGGATGATTTCATCGGATGTCTTGCCCCGTGCAAGAACGGCCATCTCATTTTGGGAATGCGCGCTTCTTTCGTGGACTTTGAGCCTGCCACTTCCCGGCAGACTCTTCTCGCCCTTCTGACAGAATCTGCCACCAACCGCGTCAACGACGGCAAATGCGACCCGGCCGGCCGCTTCCTCGCCGGATCAATGGACATGAACGAAAAGGAAGCCAGCGGTTCGTTATATTCCTTCGATGGCAAGGCGGTCACCCGCCTGCTGGAGGGCATCCGCATTTCGAATGGTCTGGCATGGAGTCCCGACCATAAAACCTTCTATTACATTGACACTCCCACCCGTACCGTCAAGGCTTTTGATTATGATTTAAATTCAGGCGCGATTGCGAATCAGCGCATCGCAATTTCCGTCCCTGAATCCTTTGGCTGGCCCGATGGCATGACCTCGGATACTGAGGGGAATCTGTGGATCGCCATGTGGGGTGGAGCACAGGTTACAAAATGGAATCCGCAGACGGGTCAGTTGGCGGAGCGGGTTTCATTTCCCGCTTTGCAAACCTCTTCCTGTGTCTTTGGCGGGAAAAACATGAATGAGTTGCATGTCACTTCCGCCCGGGTTGGCATGAGCGAAGCGGACTTGAAAAAATACCCGCTCTCTGGCGGGTTGTTCAGGGTGAAAACGAATGTTGAGGGAATGCCGACATTCGAATTTGCATGATCGCCCGGGGACACAACGCCGCTGTCCCCTTGCGGGTTTATTTCCAAAGACCGTTTGCCAGCTCCACAATCTCCTTTTGCTGTTCCTTCGACAGATCCACAAAGGGCGAATTTACATCCGTTGTATCGCGGTTCTCCACGATCAGCACGCGGGCATCCTCGCTGAAAGTGTGCGAATGCCATACGCCGCGTTTGACGTTGTAAAGCTTGTACGGCTCCATATCCACTGCATGGACACGCGTCACTGTATTTTTTCCTTCGCCGATGAAGAGGATGCAGCGCCCGTTCATCAGCACAAAAACCTCATCCGTGTCGGTGTGTTTTTGCATTCGTTTGATCTTCTCCGGAGTAAGTTCGGGAGTGTAATTCATCAATGCCACGCGCCAGGTCTGGTAATCCACCAACGGCTTGTAATCCAGTCCGTTATGTTCACGGACTTCGAGAAGGGAATCGGAAGGGGGTCGCATTTAAAATCCTTCCGTTTTTGTCAGTTCGCTGAAATATTTAACAACATTGGGATCGAAATGTTTGCCGGATTGCTCTTTGATGTACTCAAAGGCCTGCGTTTTTTCCCAAGCTGGGCGGTATGGACGGTCCGACGTGAGTGCGTCCCAGACGTCAATAATGGCAAAGATGCGTGCCGCAAGCGGAATTTCGGTCTCCTTCAACCCGCGCGGATAGCCGCTCCCATCCCATTTTTCATGATGACAGAAGGGGATGTCCAAAGCCGGGCGCAGGTATTCGATGGGATACAGCATATCATACGCAAATTGCGGATGTTGGCGCATGATCTTCCATTCCTCATCGTTCAATGAACCGGTTTTATGCAGGATTCGATCGGGCACGCCCAGTTTGCCGATGTCGTGTAAAAGCGCACCGCGCCTGTAGAAGACGAGTTCCCCTTCGTTCACGCCCATCATGCGCGCCAGCTTTATCGTCTGGTCTGTGACGCGCAGAGTGTGCCCCTCGGTTTCCTTGTCGCGCAAGTCCATGGCGCGGGACCAGCCTTCGATGGTGGCATCATACGCAGACAGCAACTTCTCATGGGCGGCGTCGATATTTGCCCGCTCTTCCACAAGTTTGCGGTAGCGGTTCAGGCGTGTGATGCCGAGCAGGCGCGCGCGCAATTCGTAGCGGTCATACGGCTTTGTGATGTAATCATCCGCGCCGGATTCCAACCCGGTGATCAGGGATTTGCGATCATCCAAGGCGGTGAGCATGAGAATGGGGATTTCGGCAAGCTTCGGGTCCTTTCGGATGCGGCGGCACACCTCGAAACCGTCCATGCCGGGCATCATCACGTCCAATAGAATCACATCCGGTGTAATTTGACTCGCCTTTTCGAGACCCTGCGCTCCGTTTTCCGCAAATTCGATCTGATAACCCTGCCCCTCCAAAATGGACTCCAATGTTTCCCTTGCCGAGGCTTCATCGTCAACGATCAAAATGATACTGGACATGCGTCACCCTTTCTCCATCATAAAGTTTTGGTTTGATTTGAAAATTCATCTAACGATCCTTGTCTACGACTCCATATTTGACCGCGAGCCGCACCAAACCCGCCAAATTCCTCGCATGCAGTTTTTCCATGATGCTGGCGCGGTGCTTCTCCACAGTCTTCTCGCTGATGGAGAGGATGTTGCTGATCTCGCCGCTGGTATGCTCCTCCGCGATCAATTGCAGAACCTCTTTTTCGCGGGGCGAAAGGTCATCCAACGGATTGTCGTTGTGGCGGGCTTTCGGGTGAAACCCGTTTTTGGTGACAATCGAGGAAATCGCGGCGCTCAGATAGGTCTCATTCCGGGCAACAGCGCGGATGGCTTCCAGCAGTTCCTCGCCCGCCGAGGTCTTCAGCACATATCCTTTTGCGCCGCTTTGGAGCGCCTGTCGCACCAGCCCCACATCGGAGTACATGGAAAGATACAGGATGTTAACCGGCAGTTTAAGATCGCGAAGCTGTTCTGCGGCTTGAATGCCGTTCAATCGCGGCATCATGATGTCCATCACCAGCACATCCGGTTTTTGCTCCATGACCATATCGATGGCTTGCTGCCCGTGAGACGCCTCGCCGACGACGAGAATATCCTGCGCGCGCTCGAGCAGGGCATGCAGTCCTGCCCGCACCATGGAGTGATCTTCTGCCAGTAAAACGCGGATCATGAGGCTGCTCCCATTTCATCCAGCGGCAATTTGGCTGAGATAATCGTGCCTTTGCCTGCGGATGAGTTTATGGTCAGTTCGCCGCCCACGAGCGCGAGCCGTTCGCGAAGGCTTGAAATGCCCATGCCAGTTTCGGAAGGTTTTTCCATTTCGGTGAATCCTTTCCCATTATCCTGCACGGTGAGTGCGATGCTTCGCCCGTCCACAGACAACTCGACCCACACCTGACCCGCCTTTGAATGTTTGATCACATTCGTCAGGCTTTCCTGAAGGATACGATAAAGCGTGATGGAGTGTACATCGGATATTTGGGGGATTTTCTCATCCGCCTCGAACACGACCGGGAGATTGGTCCGCAGACCGAATTCGCGGGTGTACGTTTCGAGCGCTCCACGCAGACCGAGCGTATCCAGCAGCGTGGGGCGGATGTCCTGCGCGATGTACCGCATCTTGTCTATGATGCGGTTGGTATCCGTCACCAACGCCTCCAATTCCCTGTTCAGCGTTTCGGCTTGCATCGGCAGTTCCATTTGAAGGTTGCGCAGGCGCAGGACATGCGCGATCAATGCCTGCCCCAGATCGTCGTGCAGTTCGCGCGAGAGGCGCTTGCGTTCCTCCTCCTGGGCAGTGACCACCCGCTCCGCCATTTGGCGCAGGCTCTCGCGCTGAGTGAGCAGCGTGCGGTAACGGTCGAGCCGCAGAATGGTCCTGACCCTCATGCGCAGTTCTTCCCGGTCTGCTGGTTTGGTGAGGAAGTCGTCCGCGCCGGATTCGATGCCGCGCAGAAGAGAGGCGCGGTCATCCAGAGCGGTGAGAAGGATGATGGGCACTTCCGCAAGTTTCGGCGTGGCGCGGAGGCGTTGGCAGACGTCGAAACCATCCATGCCAGGCATCATCACATCCAGCAGAATCAGGTCGGGCATGATCTCATCCGCTTTTTTGAGCGCGGCGTGACCGTTTTCTGCGGAGGTGATTTTATACCCCTGACCGTCCAACACCGATTCGAGGGTGATGATGCTGTGAGGGTCGTCGTCCACGATCAGGATCTTACTTTGCATCGGTCTTCTCCATGGACAGGTGCTGTTGGAGTTTCTGTTCGAGTTCGTCCATTCTCACGGGTTTGCTCATGTAATCGGTCATGCCGGCGGCGAGGCATCGTTCACGGTCGCCGGGCATGGCGAGGGCGGTCAGCGCAATGATGGGAACGGCTTGCAGGCTTTCCTCCTTGCGGATGTATTTTGTGGCTTCGATGCCGTCCATGATCGGCATCATCACATCCATGAGAATGATGTCCGGGCGCTGTTGTTTTGCCGTTTCTATGCCTTCCCTGCCGTTGCGGGCGACGAACACATGGTAGCCTCTTACTTCCAGGTAATCCTTCAGGAGAGACACAATAACGTCGGTGTCTTCGACGATCAGGACCCTGCCTTTACGTTCCCCTTTCGTTTCGTGTGTGTGGGGGGGAAGTTCGCCGGTGCCTTTCGGCTGCGCGGCTTGTTCTGCTGCCTGCCAGGGCAGGGCGATGGTAAACCGGCTTCCCTTGCCCAATTCGCTTTCCGCGCTGACGCGCCCGCCGTGCAGGCGGACCATCTGCGCCACAAGCGCCAACCCAAGCCCGGTTCCCTGGAATTCGCGCGCCAAACCGGCGTTCAATTGCGTGAACGGTTTGAACAGGTATTTGAGGTCTTCCTTTGCAATGCCAATTCCCGTATCCCATACGGTAAATGTGATTTCATTCCGTGCCGGGGACCCGGCAACTTCCAACCCGATCTGTTTTCCTTCTTCGGTGAATTTGACGGCGTTGATGAGCAGGTTGACGAGCGACTGCCGCAGGCGGCGTTCATCTCCGCGCACCACTTTTACATTGCCGCGCACGCTGAACGATACGTTGATGGATTTCTTCTGGGCAAGTTCCTTGATCATCCGCAGGCTGGACTGGCACAATTTCTCGACGGAGAGTGGGCGGATATCGAGTTCCATCCGCCCGGCTTCGATCTTGGAGATATCCAGGATGTCGTTGATGAGTTCGAGCAGGTGGCGTCCGCTTTCCTTGACGATCTGAATGTACTTCAATTGTTTGTCGTTCAAATTGCCGACGATCTGTTCCTCCAGGCTTTCGGAAATGCCGAGGATGGCGTTCAAGGGCGTGCGGAGTTCGTGGCTCATGTTGGCAAGGAATTCATCCTTAACGCGCAGGGCGTCTTCCATCTCCGCGTTGGCGAGTTTGAGCGCCTGTTCGAGTTTCTTGTGCGCGGTAATGTCGCGGCTGGTGCTGAGGATGAGCCGCCGTCCGCTTACCTCGATGGCATAGGAATGCGTTTCAAGTGTGTGCAGTTCGTTCCGGTTTTTGTGGAACTTCAGCTCGATGGGGCGTGATTTCCTGCCGCCCAATACATCCTTGATGTGCTGCTTGATCTTAATCAACTCTTCGGGCGGGAAAATGCCCAGCTCCGAAATGTTCCTGCCGTTAAGATCATCCCGCCGAATCTTGTGCAGTTTCTCGAAGGACTTGTTGACGTCCAGCATCGTGCCGTTCGCATCGGATACGAAGACAGAATCAGGCGCGGCGTCGAAGAGGAGGCGGGCATACGCTTCACTCTCGCGAAGAGACTGCTCGATCTGTCTCCGTTCGGTTATATCCACGCTGATGCCGACGATGCGGTCCGGCGTGCCGTCCTCGGCGAAGACGGTCACAGCATTGGTGGCAATGTGACGGATACTGCCGTCCGGCCAGACGATGCGATGTTCATTGTTCATGAGCAGGTTATGCGTGACAGCCAGTTGGGTGTTCACCTTTGCTCTTTTGATGTCTTCCGGGTGGAAGAACTTCGCCCAGCCCTCAGCGGTTCCATCGAAATCATCCGGTCGGGCATGATGAATGATGTACATGCGCTCATCCCAAATGGCGCGGTTTTGGCGGGGGATGTATTCCCACACGCCGATCTGACCGGCATGGGTTGCCAGTTCGAGCCTCCGTTTTGCCGCTTCGGACTGCTCGGTGCGTTCCCGAACGCGGTCTTCCAATTCGGCATTCAGTTGGCGCATCTCGTCTTCGACCAGACGTCTTTGGATTAACTCGCCTTGCAGTTCATTGAACAGCCGCGCGTTGGAGATGGAGGCGGAAACGCGAAAAGCGAGCGACTCCATGAAATGGAGGTGCTCCTCATTGTAGACGTTCAGATTGTGGTGGGAGATCTTCAGAATACCGCTCACCTGCCCCTGCGACAGGATCGGCACAAAAATGGCGGACTTGCGGGTTTCCTTGTCGTATTCGAATTCGGGAGAGGACCTGGACTCGGCATAATCCGCCATGATTTGGGATTTGCCCGTGCGGATGACCGTGTCGATGACATCCCGCCTTTGAGGCTCGAACCGAAGCGTTGGAGGGGCGGATGTGTCCGTTTCGCCCTTGGCAGTTCTCGCAAATTCACTATGAAGCATTTGCGAATCGGCATCGTACGTATAGACCTGGAATTGATCGACTGGCACATGTTGTACCGTATAGTTGTAGGCGATTTCCAGAACTTCCCGAAGTTCGAGCGTATTGCTCAACTCGCGCCCTGCTTCCACCAGCAGGGATAACTCCCTGTTATGGAGCTTGATCGCACGGTCTGCCATGAGACTGCGGAGATACGTCTGTAATTTTTCCGCCAGCGATTCGAGCAGATAGCGTTCCTCTTTAAGGAATGGGCCCTCGTACTGTTTGGGTTTTTCCTCCAGATAGGCAACCTGAATGAAGCCGAGTTCGCCGTTTGGAAGATCGAAGAACTGAATTTGCATCCAGTCGGTCTCTTTGAAATTGGATGTGACATACTGGTAACCGTTATAGCCGAGACGGGCGGATGTGATTTCGGGATATTGCCATGCAGCGGGAATGGCATCCACCACATCCTGAAGCACCTGTTCTTCGGTGCGGGAATTATCCATGAAGATGCGGGAGGAGTTGTGTAAAAAGGTCAGTTCCTTCACCCGTTCTCCGAGGTCATAAATGAGGCGCTTGCGTTCCTCTTCGGCTTGTTTGCGTTCGGTGATGTCCTGTTTTACGGCAATGAGATGTGTGATCTCGCCGAGGTCATTACTATAAGGCGCGATGGTCATCTCTTCATTGTAGAGTGTGCCATCCTTTCGGCGGTTGACCAACTCTCCCTGCCAGACCTTTCCATCGAGGATGGTGTCCCACAAATCCTTATAGAATTTGCGGTCCTGCCGGCCTGATTTGAGCAATTGGCGCGGGTTTTTCCCAACGACTTCGTCCGGCACGCGGTAACCGGTCAGCGTGCTAAAGGCGGGATTCGCCCACTCGATCATCCCGTTATGGTCGGTGATGATGATGGCATTTGCCGAGACTTCCAGCATGGTGCTTTGCAGCCTTAATTGTTCTTCCGCCTTTTTGCGTTGTGTCAGATCCACGATCGAAACGATAACCCTGGATAGAGTCTCTTCGTACCCGGGTACGACAGACCAGACGATTGAGACATAAAGGTTCTCGCCGCCCAGGGTATTATCGGCTTCCTCTCGTTCAAAATAAGTTACGCCGTTTGCGATATTAAGCAACTCCTTCTGGAAGGAGCGCACCAGATCGTCTGTCCGAAGTAATTTTTGCATACTGCTTGTCAGTTCTGGTTTGCTCTTCGCCCCATACAACTCGACAGATGCTTTGTTTACATTCAGGATTTTGACAAGGGAAACGCACTCCTGAACTGCTTCGGGATGTTCCGAGAAATACGCCTCGAAATCCGTAACGCCAGCCTGTTTCAACCCATCCAGTTTTTGTTTTACTCCAGAATAATCCTCCTCCCACAGGGAGATCGGAGAATCCTCGAACAGACTGCGATACCGCCGCTCGCTTTCATCGCGGGCGTCGTTCGCCTGTTTTTGCTCAGTGACATCCATGATGGTCGCAAGGATATGTTCGCGCTCGTTGATGACAATGACCTCTGCAGAATACACTGTGTGGCGGATCTTTCCCGTTTTGGTGACCCCGGTAAGTTCGCGATTTTTTACCTCCCCCTTTTCGTAGAGCAGGCGGTTGATCTCGCCGCGCTGGTCGGAGGCGGCGTAAAAGTCCATTTCCAGCGATTTCTTTCCGATGACTTCATCCCGTTCATATTCGAACAACCGGAGGAAACTCTTGTTGACGTCTACAAGAATGCCATCTTCAATGGTTGAAATGGTTTGCGCGGTGGGGCTGGCTTGGAACGCCTTGGAGAAGCGCTCTTCGCTCTGTTCCAGTTTATCCTGGGCGTGTTTGCGTTCGGTGATGTCCATGGTGGAGACGATCACTTTGGAATAGTCGGCTTCATGCCCGGGAACGACCGACCAGCTCAGGGTGATCTGAAGCGGCTCGTCATCGAGCGTTTTATCGCTTCCCTCCCAACTGTTGCTGGTTCTGCCCTCCGCGATGGCGATAAAATCCTCGGGATTGTTTTCGAATTCCCCCGGGCTGGGCTCTGCCAGAGTCCCGAACAGGGCATCCTTGTTTTTTGCCTTGAACATCTTCATGGCGGCGGTGTTGACATCCAATACCCTGATAAGGGATTCGCATTCCAGCAGTTCCTCTGGATGGGCTTTGAAATAGGCGCGGAGATCGGTAACGCCCTGCTCTTTAAGGACATCCAGGCGCTTTTTGACCTGTGAAAAATCCTCCTCCCACAATGCGATCGGAGAATCCTCGAACAAACTGCGATAGCGGTGCTCGCTCTCGCGTAACATATCGCCTACTATTTTGCGTTCAGTAATGTCCTCGACCTGCGAGATGAAGAAGAGCGGGACGCCGGTGTCATCCCTGACGAGAGAGACGGCAAGCAAAGCCCATACGACCCCGCCGTTTTTATGGATATATCTTTTCTCCATCGTATAGGTTTCATGTTTGCCGTCCAGCAGTTCCTGGACGTGCCGCTCATCCGCCTCCAAATCATCGGGGTGGGTGATGTCTCGAAATGTTTTTGTAAGAATTTCCATTTCGGAATAGCCGAGGAGCGAACATAGCCTTGAGTTTGCGTTCAACACCCTTCCATCCGGGGCAACCAGCGCCATGCCGATCGCGGAGTTTTGAAAGGCATTCTTGAAGAGTTTTTCGCTTTGGCGGAGCGCATCTTCCATGTTCTTTCGTTCTGTAATGTCGATGATGCTGCCTTCACAAAATCGCAGGGCGCCGTTTTCATCACGAACGATCTGAACATGGTCCCTTCCGCAAAATGTGCTTCCATCCATTCGGCGGAATTCCGTTTCCGTGCTGAAAAAGGTCTCACCGTTTTCGACGGCGCGTACGAAGTCATTTTCTCCGGTCGGGTTGGCGTAGAGGTCTTTGGCTGTGACTTTTAATAGATCTTCCTTGTTGGCACAGCCGAACATTTTTACGAGAGCCGGGTTGACTTCCAATAATTGTCCGTCGGCTGAGGTGCGATAAAGCCCAACCGGGACGTTTTCGAACAAGGTACGAAATTTTTCCTCTGACTGGGCAAGGATCGCCTCAGCCTGTTTACGCTCGCTGACATCTTCTTTGACCGCGACAACATGCGTAACAACCCCTTCTGGAGATTTCAAGGGGGTGATCACCTGCTCTTCGATGTATGTGCTGCCGTCCTTTCGGCGGTTGATCACTTCGCCGCGCCAGACTTTGCCGGAAAGAACAGTGTCCCACAACTCCTGATAGAACGATTCGTCGTGCTGACCGGAACGGACCAGTTCGCGCAGGGTTTTTCCCGTGACTTCCGTCTCCGAATACCCGGTCAACCGGCAGAAGGCTGGGTTTACCCATTCGATCAAACCTCTCTTGTCCTGAATGACTACGGCATTCGATGCGGCATTCAGCGCGGTCGTCTGCAGGAACATTTGCTCCTGTGTCTGCTTGCGCTCGGTAACGTCACGATAGTTGATCACAATGGCTTCAACAGCCGGCTCGTTCAGCATGTTGGTGGCAATGGCATCCACCCAGCGCCATTCGCCGTTCCGGTGCTTCAACCGGAATTCCCCCTGCCGGCTTTCACCGGGGGTTTGAGCTACCTGTGTAAATAACCCGCGTGTCCACGCCCTGTCATCGGGGTGCATCAATTCAAAGATGTCGCGCCCGATATGTTCATCCTGTACATATCCCAGCGTG
The DNA here is from genome assembly GCA_964563315.1 of uncultured Anaerolinea sp. Classification (GTDB taxonomy): domain Bacteria; phylum Chloroflexota; class Anaerolineae; order Anaerolineales; family Villigracilaceae; genus Villigracilis. Next base: position 10,697 of record CAZLWG010000008.1, read on the forward strand.
CTTATTGACGAAGGGCTTTCCCAAAGAAGGGTTCCGTCCATTGCCAGCAGGGAAATGTTGTCCAATCCGTTCTTGATCAAGGCGCGGAAGCGTTTTTCGCTGGCATGCAATGCTTTTTCCACCTTTTTTTGTTCTGTAATATCCCGCGCCATTCCACGCACGATGGGCTGCTCTACCCCGTCCATGCGCAGGCTATTGTCATATTCCCAGATGCGGGTTTCGCCTTTTGCGGTCTTGACGGTCATCTCGCCCCGCACCCGTCCCTTTGCTTGAATCCTTTTTATGTATGCCTCGAACTTGTTTCGGCGTTCCGGCAGGAGCGTATCCTTGATGTTCATTTTGAGCAGGGCTTTGCGCGGGTATCCGGTCAGTTTTACGGCGTAATCGTTGACAGAAAGAATATTCCCTTCGAGATCGTGCGTACACATCAATATCTGGCTGTTTTCCACCAGATCGCGGTAGCGGTCCTCACTCTTTTGCAGCGCTCTCTGCATCTCCTGCCGCTCGGTGACATCCTGTATCATGACCAGCGCTGCTTGACGTTCATTGAACTCGAGGGTGTGGGATGTGATCTCCACCTCTATGATCTTCCCGTTTTTGAGTTGATGTTTCCAGCCGCCTGAAAACTGCCACGGCGGGCGGCGCTTCTTCACGTCTTCGAGCAGGCGTGGAATTTCCTCTTCCGGGCGGATGTCCTTGATGGTCAGCCCCAGAAATTCCCTGCGGGTATAGCCGTACTTCTTTACCGCGGCATCGTTAACATCCAAAATGGCGAGCGATTCCAGATCGTAGATCCACATGGGAACGGGATGCTTTTTGAAGAGTAACTTAAAGTCACCCATTTTCGCCCTGTTTTTTGGAGGAATGTTCTTGACCATTCTTCATCCTTTCAACAATCAAGACAAGGTGCGTCTGATCTGTCCTAATTTTCACATGAAAGCAGGATGAAATGTATGGGTGATTTCCCTACTCCAGCCGCAGAATATATGAAATTGAAATGTGGTTGCACATCATTTGGAGCGGGATTGTGCGAGCAATTGTTCCATCAGTTCAACCAGGCTCCCGGGGCTGACGGGTTTCGCAAGGTATTCGTCTGCGCCGGCTTCGAGACAGCGCTCCCGGTCGCCGGGCATGGCCAAGGCGGTGAGCGCGATGATGGGGACAGCGGCAAACTTCGGCGTGGCGCGGAGGCGGCGAATGGCTTCGAGTCCGTCCATCTCCGGCATTTGGATATCCATGATGATCAGGTCCGGCTTGTGAGCCGCGGCATGTTCGAGAGCTTCATGTCCGTTGTTCGCTGTGACCACCTTGTAACCTTTGCTGGTCAAATAATCGTTCGTTACCATCTGGTTGATCTGGTTGTCTTCTACCAGCAGAATGGCGGCCTCGGTATGGATGAGATCCTGTTGGGCGGATGGCAGTTTGACGGTTGCCTGTGATGTTGCGTTCTTAACTTCATGCAAATCGCGGGCGGGGATCACGAAGTAAAAGCGGCTTCCGTTTCCCGGAGCGCTTTCCACGCCGACACTGCCGTTGTGCATTTCTGCCAACTGCCGGACGAGCGCCAGCCCAAGACCGGTGCCGTTGTATTTTCTGGAGAGCGCGTTGTCCAATTGTGTGAAGGGAATGAACAACTGATTGAGTTGATTGGCATGGATGCCGACGCCTGTATCCCACACGGTGAAGCGAATTGCATCCTCGTGTTCGCTGGCAACTTCCAAGCCGACGCTTCCGCCCTTTGGCGTGAACTTGACGGCGTTGCTCAGCAGATTGACCAGCATCTGTTGCAGGCGTCTTCGATCTGCCCAGATGGTTTTAAGCGGATCTTCAATGGTCAGGGAGATTTTCAATTCTTTTTTCAGCGCATCTTCCTGGACCATGCGCAGGGACGTTTCGCAAAGGGATTTCAGCGGGACGGTTTCATATTGCAGTTCCAGTTTTCCGGCTTCGATCTTGGAGAGATCGAGGATGTCGTTGATGAGTTCGAGCAGGTGGCGCCCGCTTTCACCGATGAGGTCTATGATCTTCCCCTGTTTTTGGGATAACCCGCCGTAGATGCCCTCCTGAAGTGATTCGCTCAAACTGATGACGGCGTTGAGCGGCGTGCGTAATTCGTGACTCATGCCAGCGAGGAATTCATCCTTTTGTCTGGACGCCTTTTCGAGCGCGTGGTTCGCGTTGCGCAATTCTTCGGTGCGCTCCCGCACGCGTTCTTCGAGGCGGTCGTGGGCCTCCTTCAATTCCCTGCGGGCCTGTTTGCGGGCGGTGATGTCAATGGCGGTCGAAAGCACGCAGGTCTGATCATCCAGTTTGATCATTTCCATGGAGCCGAGTATGGTGCGAATTTCGCCCGATTTCCGGCGGATATCCATTTCATGGTTTCGGATGTACCCCCCGCTGCGCATCCGACTCATGTATTCCTGTTCCTGCTCCGGCGACACGATTCCCAGCTCAAGGGTTGTGCGCCCAACGAGTTCCTGATGGCTGTATCCGGCGATCTCGCAGAACGCCTCGTTGACGTCTATGCAGATCTTGTCGTCGGCGCGTGAGATGTACATGCCCACCGGGCTGGAGTGGAACGCTTTGTAAAACCTTTCTTCCGACTGGCGCAATGCTCTCTCGGCTTGGATGCGGTCCGCTTCGCGCTGGAAATTATCCAATGCAAAGGAAATATCCGTCCCCATTTCTTCGAGCAGTTTTTTCTCCTCTTCGATCTCGAAAAAACCGATGTCGGCCGCGTACAGATTGATCATGGCAACCACATCTCCGCCTTGCCGGATCGGGATGGCTGCCGCGGAATGATAGTGGTTTTGCCTTGCCATCTCATGCCAGTGAGCCATTTGCGGGTCTGCTTGTATGTCGTTGCTCACTTCCACTTTTCCCGAGACAAAAGCGGTCCCTACCAAACCTCCCTTGAACGGCATCTTATGGATATTGACTTCCTGGAAGGGCAGACGGGATTGATCCAATCCGCATACGGTTGTTTGTGTGACCTGCCCGCTCTTATGCTCTATCAAGCCGATCCATGCGAGTTGGAACTCCCCAAACTCAATGGCGACTTTACATATGCCGTTGAATAATTCCTCGCGGGTTTTGACACGCACAATCGTCTGATTGACCTGACTCAAAGTGGCATAAAGCCGGGATAGATACTGAATGCGTTGTTCGTTCGTTTTTCTTTCGGTAATGTCCAGCACAGTGCCTTGAAATTTAATGGGCGCGCCGTTTTCGTCTCGTATGACCCGCCAGGTAGGCTGAAAATATCGCAGGGGCATTCGTTCAGGATTATTGCGATATTCATAAGCGGCGGGGAGTTCTCCTTTACTCATCTTTTCCAATGCGTCCAAAACGATGGGGCGGTCCTCGGGATGGATGTGGTCAATGTATGCGTCGAAATCAGGCGGTGATTCCGCCGGCTCAAAGCCGAACATTTGGAACATTTTTCTCGACCAATATCCCTGCCGGCTTTCCACATCCCATTCCCAACTGCCCAGGTTCGAGATTTCCTGCGCATCTGCGAGGCTGCTTTCGCTTCGCCGTAATTTCTCTTCCGCTGACTTGTAGTGTGAAATATCGCGGTTGACCGCCACCAGCCCGATGTTCCCACCTTTTTCGTCCTTCACAAAACTGACCGACGCAATCACGAACATGCGCGAGCCATCCTTGCGGGAATGCAGGACTTCGCCTTCCCAGTGCCCGGTTTCGGTCAATGCTCGAAGCGCTTTTTCCCTATTCCCATCGTTCAAGTATTCTGTCTTCAAGAAAGGTTCTATCTCTTTCCCGAGTACTTCCTTTGCCTTCCATCCATACACGGACTCCGCGCCGGCGTTCCAAGTGATGATATTAAACTGCAAATCGGTGGATATTAATGCATCGGGTACGTTCTCGAGCAATCCCGCCTGGTAATGGATTCGATGTTCCGATTCTTGTATGGACTTTAAATATGCTTTTAAAATAAGATAGATAAATCCCGAACTCGCCAGCACGAAAAACAAGCCTTTGGCGATTTGAGTAAAAGCATGTGTAATGGACGAACCTTGTATACCCAGTTCTACAGTAAGGTCCGAAACCAGGATCCATACGATCCCAAATAAGGCGTAGGCAAGCGCTGTGCGAAACGGCAGTGCGTTTTTCCGCGATTTCATGGTCGCATCATCGAAGAGTCAAATAGGATTGAATATGCGGATGAATTCCTTCGGCAAGAACAAGATCAGTATAGCATTGATATATAGACATAAAATATCATCTTCCTTGTAAAATTGTAAGCAGACAAAGGTCATGGCAGGCGCAAACTTTCATTCGTATAGTGGTGATCGAATCCAGATCCCCCTTGAATTGTATTACCCCCCGCTTCGTTCCCGGACCGTTCGCTTGTTACTGGTTTGGAAGGAATCATCCCTCTTTGTAATCAGCTTATCGTTTTTTGATTGGTCGGAGAGGATTGAATATATAAAACAAAAAATCCGCTCCATAGGGAGCGGATACCACCCTTTGGGACAGCCTTGAAAGACTGCCCCAATAAAATAATATACCCGAGGCGTTTCCCCTTCTCAGTTGGCGTCCTCGGCAACGGTGTCAGTCAATATATCTCCACGCCAAAGTTGTTTTAATTATCGGCTCTTTTTTGAAAATGTCAAAAAAATCTGGCACATTTTCCTGTAAAATAATTAATAGTTGGTTCGAAGATTTCTTTGAGTGAGGATGAGGTGTTATGGATCGCTTCGAGTTTGGCGCTTTAGTGACTTCCCTGCGCGAAGATTTACGTTGGACCCAGTCCGAACTTGCTGAAAAGTCCGGAGTGGATGTATCTGTTGTCAGCAATGTCGAACGCGGGGCAAGACGGTCCTTGTCGAAAGACAACATCCTGCTGAAACTTGCGGATGGTCTCCAGCTAACCACTCTCGAAAGACAGGAATTTCTTCTTGCCGCCAGCGGAGTCCAGGAATATGACGTGGTCAGGCATGAACAGGACGCAGCCGGAGGTGTTTTCGATGCGCAGGCATTTATCGAAGAATTGGGAGAGAATATCGGACGCATCAGACTGCCGGCTTTCGTCACCGATTCGTTCTGCGACATCATCCTTGCGAACCATTGTTTGCTCGAGTTTTATCAGGCGCCGCCCTCCCTCTTCGTCGATGCGGAAGACACAATTGGCGGCTATAACCAGATGCGCTATGTGTTTCATGTGGATTCAAATTTCACGAATCTGACCGGAACTCAAAGGATGGATGAATACGCCCTACTGAATGCGCGGTATTTTCGCCGGCGCACGTTGCGAGTCCGCTCGAAGCCGTATTTTTCTGCCTTAATTAGGAAATTCTTTGATAACAAAAAATACCCCTATTTCGAAAAATGCTGGCGGAAAATGGTCTTCGAGAGCCAGGATAACTACACCATTCCCTTCGAAACGCCGAACGAGGAGAGCGATTTTGCCATTGTAGCGGTGGATTCCCTGCTGGCATTAACACCATATGGCGAGCTTTATCTGCAACAGATCCTGCCCTTGAATGAGAAAACAGCAAAAAAGATCGAAACCATTATGCAAAGAACGGGGCAGGGATATGTAAAAATGACCCCCTTCCCTGACAAACGGAAATATTGATGCAGATTGCGTCCCTGCCGCTTTTGGAAAAACCCGATTGACTCGCACCCTTGAATCCCGTATGATATGACCATTGTAAATAGGATGACCCTTCCATGAGCCATATCTTCATCAGCTATTCAAGACGCAATATTGAAACTGTGGACAAATTCGTAAACACACTTGCGCAGACCGGTATGGATATCTGGCTCGACCGTGAAGATATCAAGGCGGGAGACTCGTGGCGCGTGCAGATCGTCGAAGCCGTAGACGGTTGTGATGCGTTCGTTCTCATGTTATCGAAAGAATCAGCCGCTTCGGTAAACGTCCATAAGGAAGTCATCCTCGCTCAGGATTCATCGCGTCCCACCTATGTTGTCATGTTGGAAGAGGTCCGCCTGCCGGCTCAGATCCGCTACCAACTGGCCGGGCTGCAATTCATCAACGTTCCCCTGCTTGGTTTCGAGAAATCAACCCAAGTCCTTACGGATGCCCTGCAGCGGCATATAAAAAAAAGGCGGACAAGGAGGACCGAAAACAGGCGGAACTCGTCATTCAAGGCGTTGATCTCGCCTCCTTCTCCTCCGAAAAACAGCAACAACTCCTCGCCTTCGTTGCCAGCCTTGCCAATACCGACACTTCCCAACTCAGCATTGCCGGCATGACAGCAGGCAGCGTGCACCTCTTCATGGATATGCCCGCCGCCGCTGCGTTCCAACTCAAGACCCTCGCCCTCAACGCCGATCCGCGTTTCCAGGAACAAAACATCGTTTCACTTCGCCTGGCGGGAAGCACGCTTTTTATCCACACGGCGCAAGGCGCACTCGTTCCCTTCCCTAAACCCAACCCGGTTAAAACCTTTTTCTCTTCATGGATTGGGAAGATTATCTCCCTGCTTGTTGCTGCAATTGTCATTGCAGGGATTGGGTTAACCATCTTTCCAAAGACACCTTCTGCTCCGCCGGATTCCATCCCTCAGCCCGCCTCAAACCCCGCCGACGACTGGACAGCCACCCCGACACCTACCCAAACACAGACTCTCACTCCAACCACGACCCCCACAGAGACGCCGACTCCTACAGCCACGCCCATTGAGTATCAAATCCTGAATGCCGCCGTGGCAAATGAACGCATCGCCTGTAATTACGGACCAGGTGACCTGTACCTCAATGACGAAGCCTTGCGTAAGGGACTTAAATTGCAGGTCTTTGGGCGGGATGTCAATTCTGGCTGGGCATATGTCCACCCGGAGGGTTATAAAGATCAAAACAATAAAGATACCCTTTGCTGGGTAAATCTTGAATACATCACGCTCGATGGAGAGATTGAAAATCTCGAGCCGGTGTATCCCGGCAAGGTAAAACTACAACCTTCAAATTACTGGCCGTCGCCAAAGAACATCTACACCGCCCGCAGTAAATCAGACAGCGACAAACTATCCATCTATTGGGATGCGTTCATCCTTGAAGATGGCGATATGGAAAGACCCGGCGCTCCGCGTTATTTACTTGAACTCTGGCTGTGTAAAAACGGAGGCCTCATGTTCACGCCGGTATTTGCATGGGAAAACTCCGTAGTCGTTGATGATGAGGCGGGCTGTTTGGAGCCTTCAAGCGGAGTCATTTATCTCTCCGAAAAACATGGCTATCCCGGTCCTGTCACGATTCCATGGGAGCCGCATCCGTAGGCGGCATGATATTGCAGATCAGGTTTCAAACCTGACCTGTCTTTTTATCTGCACCCTCTGGTCGTATTTATTCTCGGCAAACCAAACGCTTCATAAACCGGCACGCCATCCCATTCAGCGGGAATGGGCAAATTCAACGCGTATGCGATGGTCGCCGCGGTGTCGGTGGTGGTGATCTCGGACGTCAACCCGGCGGGTTGTATTCCCGCACCGAACGCGATCCAGGGAATGGCCATGTCTTCAGGCAGGCGGGTGCCATGAAAGTCATCGTGCCCGCCGTGATCGGAGGTGACGATAACCAAAGTCTCATCGCGGATGCCGCGCAGATCGAGTTCTGCCAACAAATTGCCAAGCGCCTGATCGGCGCGGAAGATGACGCTTAATTGCTCGCTCGAAAGCCAGCCGTAGACGTGTCCCATGTCGTCTGTAGTTGCGAAGTGGACGAACATCAGATCGAAATCGACCGGGAAATTTTCGATCAGCCTTTCGGCGACGACCAGGTCGCGGTCATTGATGAATTCAAAGACGTCCGTGCTTTGCGGCTCTGTCACTTGGCGCAGTTTTTCCTTGCCAACGTACATGACGGTCTTCATGCCTGCGGCGTGGGCGAGGTCGAAAATATCGGTGACTGGCGCGAAGCCGTTTTCGGGGATGTAGTCGTTCCAATTCACGCCGTGTTTGTCGGGGCATTGTCCGCTCAGCATGGAAACATGCGCGGGCAGTGTGGCGCTGGGATGGGCCGTCTGCGCGGTGAGGGAGTAGGCGGAAGTTTGTATCAACGCCATCAGGTTTGGCATGGGCGCGAGTGAAATGGCGTCGGGGCGGAGGCCGTCAATGGATAGAAGCAGCACACGGCGCGCAGGAGGCGCAGGCGTCAGGGTTGGTTCGAGGGTTGGAGTGGCGGTGGGGATGAGTGTCGCAGTGGAGGTCGAGGTTGGTGTTACCGGCTCGAATGCGACAGATGGCTGGCAGGCGGCAAGAAAAATGCAGGCGAGCAGGAAGAAGACGCGGGTTTGTGACATTTATCCATTATAAATTTTTTTATGCGGTTGTATGATGGAAACCATGACTGCAAAAACTTTTCACGAAGAGATGATCCATCACAGCCACACGGACCCGCACAGACGCGGCTCGGGTCTCTCGGACTTTATCCTGGGTGCGCAAGACGGCCTGGTCAACGTCCTTGGCGTGGTTCTGGGAATCGCCGCCGCGACGAACGATGCCCGCGTGGTGCTGGTGGCGGGACTTGCAACGACCTTTGCCGAATCCATTTCGATGGGCGCAGTGGCGTATACCACCACTCTCGCCGATGCGGATTTGTATCAAAGCGAGCGCGAGCGCGAGTACCGGCACATCGTCGAAGCCCCGAATTTGGAGACGAAAGAGATCCGCGATATTTATGAAAGCAAAGGCTTCAAGGGAGATCTGCTGGAGCGCATCGTGCAGACGATCACGGCGAACAAGGATGTGTGGGTGGCAGTGATGATGGCGGAGGAGCATCAACTCTCGCCTGTGGATCGCAAGACGGCTTTGAAAGCCGCATGGGTGGTGGGGCTTTCAGCCATCGTCGGTTCACTGGTGCCGATCGCACCGTTTGTTTTTCTGCCCGTTGTTACGAGCATGTGGGTGTCCGTGCTGTTTACGGCGCTGGTGTTGTTCGGCATCGGCGCGTACAAGGCGCGGGTAACGGTCGGGAAACCAATGCGAAGCGGAATCGAAATGACAGTGATCGGAATCGTCAGTGCGATGGCGGGTTATCTAGTCGGTGTGCTTCTTAAGGTTCCGCCCCTGCCGTGATGGTTTGCTGAAGTAGAGGTTTGCCAGCAAGCCTAGGAACAGGACGAAGAGCATTGCCACGATCACTTCCGCGCCCCAGCCGATGACGGGAAACAAGTTAAGGATTTCCAACGCGGTGTCTTTGAGCAGGGTGGAAAGCCCGTATAAGGTTATCGCTGAATAACCGATCTCCTTCAACCCGAACTGATAGTCGTTGACCTTGGCGAGATGGACGACCATATAGATCTCCAGCGCGGTCAGCAGGAGAGACGTGCCGGGTATCGGTGCGGTAAGCGCGGAAACCACGCCGCCGATCAGCGTGTAGAAGAGAACGAGTCGGGCTGGTCTCATGTAAGAATGAACAGGACATAGTATGCGAATCCGGCGGCGCCGATACAACACAACAAAGACAGCACGCCAAGCATGATCCATGTACGCGGGCTGGAACGCTTGTCCTCCTGGATCATTGGGTTGTATTCGCGTGATACGAACTTCGGTTCGCGGCTGATCTGCGGGGCAGGCTGGCTAAACACCGATGTGGGGGCGTCCTTTGGAAGCACGCCAAGTTGTGAAAGGATCTTGAATGCGTTTTGCACGCTCTCGCGGGTTTCCGGAGGCAGGTCGTTGATGCTTTGGATCGTATTGCCGTCTGCGCTGATGTTTGTGGTGTAGGCTTTCAAGACGTTTTGTACCATGTCGCCTTCGAGGAAGTCGGGAATGCCGTTGCCATCCTTGTCCACAAAGATGTTCATCATTTGTTCATATGCCTGACGTTCGTTTGCAGGCATTTCATTCAGGCTGTTATAGGTCCTTCCATTGAATGTGATACTTGTCATCTTACGCTCCTTGCAAATTGTTTGTATATTTTAGCATGCCCGTTTTTCTATTCACGATAAATTATGGTATAAAAGTGTTGAAATACGATTGTTGATGATAAAAGACGTAAGTGTGTTACAAAAGGAGAAGAAATGGCAACGATTACAGATATTGAAGGAATCGGCGGCGCGTACGCCACCAAACTTCGCAAGGCGGGTGTCCGCACAACGGAAGCATTGTTGAAAATGGGCGGCACGAAAAAAGGACGAAAGGAACTTGCGGAAGCCACGGGCTTTGCCCCAAAGACCATCCTCGAATGGGTCAACCGCGCGGACCTGTTCCGCGTGAAGGGCATCGGCTCGCAGTATTCGGACCTGCTCGAAGCCGCCGGCGTGGATACTGTCATGGAACTTGCCCAGCGCAAGCCAGAGGCTTTACTTGAAGCGTTTGCAAAGGCGAATTCCGGAAAGAAAAGAATCGTCAGGCAACTGCCGGGTTTGAGCCAAATACGAGCCTGGGTCAAGAAAGCCAAATCCATGAAGCGGGCGGTGGAATACTAAAACGAAAAATCTCCGATGAGGTCTTCATCGGAGATTTTTTTCGAAGTTTCACTAGAGGATTTTCGCCGCCTCTTCGATCACAGCCAGAACGTAGCTGCTCAGGCGGCCATCGAGGAACAGTTTATATTCTTTTTTTGTCTCGCCGGATTGTTGATTCCGGAATGTTTTTCGCAGGCTGTCCACCGCTTTGAGTTCAGCTGTCCATTCGCTTTCTTTTTGCCAACTGCCGGGCGTTCCCATGCAGCGATAGCGCGTGAACTTGGCAGAAGCCTCCCCGCCTTCGAAGTGGGCTTCGAGGGAAAAATCTTTCTTTTGGGTATTTGCCGCTGACTGATATTCGATCACCAGTGGGGTTAATTTCTTCCCGATTGCTACTGCCTGTTTCTTTATTTCTGCGGGTTTACCGCCCAGCCTTTTGTTCCGGGTGGATTGGTTGATCTGGTTGATAAGGTTGGCGGGCGTGATATAGGCAGCCGGTTGCGAAGAGGCAGGATCAATGTTGATGTTGAGCGCGGCCAGGTTCCAAAGCCCTGGTTTGATGGTTATGTTTTCCCGGTGGACATAATACGTCCCCTGCTGACATGTGGAGGGTGGTTTCTTGTCACTTGCCTGGCTTTGCCATTGAACGTTCCCGCCGCTGCTCAACCAGGACCATAAAACCAAGATAACAGCAATCCCTCCCACAATTTTCACGCCCAAGGGAATCCCTTCATCATTGTTTGAGGGTGCAGGAGTCTCTTCCACTGGCGGGAGACCCTCGGCAGGCTCAAAAGTGCCAGCGACAGGTACGGCAGTTTCAGGACTGCCACAGGCTCCCAGTATCAAACTCATGCCCAAAAGCACCGCAAGGATGAGCAAAAGTTTTCTCTTCATTTCCCTTTCCTTTCACACGGTTTGTTTCAACACTCTTAGGGCCCGCAAGGTCACCCATTTGTTCGGTTTCTTTTTCGCACCAAAATCCACCCAGGTCTTGTCTTTGTAGTCATACTCCAATTGCCAGCGTCCGTTTTCATCCTGTTTTTCGCGGATGAGGTTGATGGTGTTCGCCAATCGTTTGTCTTTGCCATAGCCCAGCCCGGTCAATGCTTCGGCGATCTGGAGAATATCGGAGACATAGAAAACAGGGAAGCCAAACTTCCACCAGTTTCCGCTGGGTTTCTCTGCATAGCCGTTGGGATAATCCGCCGTGGCTGGGTCAACGTGCAGAAAAAATTCTGCGCCTTGTCGAATGGCTTTTTTGATCAACGGTGTTCTTCTTTTGACATCCCAATTACCGAATGCCATCATTACCTTGCATCCGCCCCAGGCGCAGGGAAGTTTGTTGTTCGACCCGCAGGCGAAGAGAGGTCCGCACTTGCCGGCATAATACCGAACGGGAGCATTTCTGTCTTTCATCGGCGCAATCCCATCGCCGGTGACTGTCCGTGCCATCCATTCGTAAGCCGATCTCAGGCGCGGATGATCGTAGCCCAACTCCATCAGAGACCAGCACAGATTTCCTTGCAGGCAGTCAGCCGTCCCGGAGGGTGATGCGGATGAAGCCGCTGTGAATTGCCCGCCCTCCGTCAAAGCGTGATCCATCAAATATTTGCAAGCTTGCGCAATCCGCTTGTTTTCATCGGCGGACGCGCCGAGCTGGGCAAGCAGAATTATGGACCAAACAGTGGAACGATATTTTGGGTTGTATCCGGGACCTGCCTCGACCCAATAGCCCGCCTTCTCGATGTGCGTCAATACTTCCGCAATGGGACCCTCTTTATGCGCCCGCCTACGTGCGGATCTCAATTCTGCATCCCCGCCTGAAAGTCCCACCAGATCGCGGAGCGCCAGATAGCGGACTCCAGGTGAATCGCCCTCTAATAGCCACGCTTCAGAATCCGCCCTCAGCTGATCCTTCCACGACATATCTCCCTCCCGCCGGAACTCGTTTCTTCTTCCGGCAATCGAAAAGACTGCGCAGTCTTCTCGAAATCAATATAGCACGTTTGCAGTTGAATTGCCACACTGCTCCATCCGAGCGGACACCATGCAGTGCGAATTGAATTCGCTTATGAAAAGTCATATACTGATGATGTGGAACTTATCAAGGACATAGCCAGTATCGCCCAATCGCTGACGACCATGTTGGCAATTATCGTCAGCGGTTTTTGGGGATACTGGATCTTTGTGAAGAACCGCCAGCAGTATCCCAGAGCCAGACTATCCCATTCGGTTTTGCATCGCGAACTGGAAGGCGGGAAGACGTTCGTGCATGTGATTCTCACAATTCAGAACATTGGCGAAATTCTTCTGTCGCTTCGTTTGGTGGAGACCCGCGTTCATCAGGTGATTCCGCTTCCCAAAAAGGTGGCGGAGTCCATTAAAAAAGGCGACGACCCGGTCCTGCCGGAGACAACCGAAATCGACGCATGGACTACGCTGGGTATGCATAGAAGTAACTTTCAAAAGAATCTCTTTGAGGTGGAACCGGGCGAAGTGCAGGAAATTCACCATGATTTTGTTGTGTCCAGCCGCATCCGGACTGTTCTGATTTACAGTTACCTGCAAAACATCAAAAAACGAAACCGCGATATCGGATGGGATTTGACGACATTTCATGATCTGAACTAAAAGGAGGTTTTTATGCCGAAACTTTCAGACGGACAAGGACCCTACAAACCGGGCGGCGGGGGCGGCGGGTTGATCGCCATCGAAGGGATTGGTCCTGCTTATGCCAACAAACTCAAGAAAGCGGGCGTCCGCTCGATGAACTCGCTTTTGAAAACGGGCGGCACCAGAAAAGGGCGCAAGGAACTGGCGGACGCCACCGGTGTCAACACAAAGTTGATCCTCGAATGGGTCAACCGCGCGGACCTGTCCCGCGTGAAGGGCGTCGGCTCGCAGTACTCCGACCTGCTCGAGGCCGTCGGAGTGGATACCGTCGTCGAGCTTTCACAGCGCAAGCCGGAGGCGTTGCTCGAAGCGATGGCGAAGGTCAACGGGAAGAAAAACCTCGTAAACCAGTTGCCCGGTTTGAGCAATGTGGATGCGTGGATCAGGCATGCCAAGTCACTGAAGCGGGTTATTGAGTATTAGGATAAAAAACTTCCGATGAGAAATCGGAAGTTTTTTATGGAGATTGTCTCACCTTTGCAAACGCGCAGGCACCGCGACTCTTCACAAGTGAGGTGGTTGCAGACGATGGCAGCAGGCAGTTCCTGGTAGGTGACCAGCCTATCGTGGACGGTGCGACTTAGACCAGAATCTTCATTGTGACTTTTTGGGCGGTGCGCTTAACTCAACGTAACCGCATTTGGGACAATGGTAGGCAACCAGTTTAATTCGGTTTTCGTTTGCATCTTCCCAGGTGAAAGGGGTTTCTCCAAATTTTCCTGATAACTGTAAGGTGCCTTTTTCCATTTCGCTGCCACATTTTGGACATGCATTTTCATTGCTCATTTTCGGCTCCTTTTGGAAAATTAAATTTGCATTCGTTCCCATTCTGCCAGTTTTGCGTCCATCTCTTTTTGGACTCGCTCGTACTCCCTGCCGATCTTTACAACTTCATCAGGCTTTACCAGCGGACTTTCCAACTGCCCGCCGAGATTTGCCAAAGTTGCTTCGAGTTCTGCGATCTTATTCTCCAGTTCTTGAAGTTGCGCAATCTTCCTTCTTTCCTCTTTCGCATCAGTCTTTGATTTCGAGCTTTCAACCTTCGACTTCCGACCTGCAGCCTTCGACTGATTTGCCGCCATGAACGCTTCGTATTCTTTTTGTTCGCGTTCGGCTCTCAACTCGGAATAGGTTCCTTTGAACGCAAGCAGGCTTTGTTCTTCCGGATCGACCTCCCAGATTTGGGTTGCCAGCGCATCCACAAGGTAACGGTCATGGGAGATGAGCAGGATCGTTCCGGTGTAATCCTCCAGCACGGACTCGAGCACTTCCTGCGAAGGAATGTCGAGGTGATTCGTCGGCTCATCGAGCAGGAGCAAGTTGGTGTCCTGCAAGGCGAGCTTTGCCAACGCCAGACGTCCGCGCTCGCCGCCGGAAAGCATGGATACTTTCTTATACACGTCATCGCCGCTGAAGAGATACTTGCCAAGATAATCACGGATCTGACCCGGCAGCCAGTTCGGCATGACCGAATCAATCTCCTGAAGCAAGGTCTTTTCCGGATCGAGTCCTTCGTGCGCCTGCGCGAAATAACCGATGTGCAGACTCGCGCCAAGGATGACCTCGCCAGCCAACGGTTCAAGCTGACCGAGAATCGTCTTCAAAAACGTGGACTTGCCCGCGCCGTTCGGTCCGATCAGTGCGGCGCAGTCCTGCCTTCGTAATTCGATGTCAGGCGATTTGAATAAAAATTTATCGGGAAAGCCGACTTGCAAGTCTTTCGTGCGAATGACCAGATCGCCAGAGCGCTTCTCTGACCCTAAACGCAAGTGTAGATTCGGCAGGATACGCACAGGCGACCTCAACGCCCGTACGCGGCGCTCGGCTTCTTCCACGCCGAAATACGAGGTGGTGATGTTCACTTCCTCGGCGGTTTCACTCCACTTTTGATTCAACGCCGCTTCAAAACCGATCTGTTCAATCGCCTGCACCAAACGCGAGAGCCGCTTCAACTTCCCTTTGGCTTGCAGGGTGTTTTGTCCCGAAATATTGCGTTTGATGTATTCGATCTCTTTGAGAAGTTTTTCCTTCTCGCTTTCGAACATCTCTTGCCTGCGGGCGATGCGTTCCTCGCGCTGTTTCAAATAGGCAGTGTAATTTCCGTTGTAAATCTCATACGCGCCGGGCAGCATCTCAAAGATGATGTTGCTGACTTTATCCAAAAAGTAGCGGTCGTGTGAAACGATCACCACAGCGCCGTTCCATTGATTGAGATAACCTTCCAGCCATTCCACGGCGCGGATGTCGAGGTGATTGGTCGGCTCATCGAGCAGGAGCAGGTCCGGGTCCGAGAGAAGGAGACGGGCTAAAAAGGCGCGGGTGCGCTGTCCGCCGGAGAGGTGATCCAAAGACAGGTCGTAGTCTGAGGCGTCAAATCCCAGGCCGGTCAGCACCTGCTTGATGCGTGTCTCATAGGTGTATCCGCCGCGGCGCTCGAAATCCTCCTGCAGTTTGCCGTATTGCTCGATGACATCGGGGTTCGTCGCCATCAATTCTTCGAGGCGGTGCAGTTCGT
This sequence comes from uncultured Anaerolinea sp., assembly GCA_964563315.1. GTDB lineage: Bacteria > Chloroflexota > Anaerolineae > Anaerolineales > Villigracilaceae > Villigracilis. The sequence continues at coordinate 26,284 of CAZLWG010000008.1, forward strand.
TTTGCTGGCGGATGAGATCTTCGAAGACGGAATGACACGCATCCCAAAGCGTGCCTTCCATTTTGAAATCGGCTTCCTGCGATAAATACCCGCTTCGGACTCCCCGTGAGCGGGTGACTGACCCCGAGCTGGATTCGTCCTCCCCGGCAAGGATGCGCAGTAGTGTGGTCTTGCCGACGCCGTTCGGACCGACAATGCCCAGCCGCGAGCCTTTTTCGATGGAGAGGGTGATGCCGGTGAAGATGTCGGTCGCGCCGAAGGATTTGGTGAGGTTGTTGGTGGTGATGAGTGCCATATCAGTTGCCAGTGTTTCAGTATACAGCGTTCAGCACAAACGCCCCAGCACTATATTGTTACTTCTTATAGCGTTTTGCTTTTGCCTCTTCAAATTGCTTCTTGATTTCTTCTAAATGTTCTGGGGCTTCAAATTTTGATAAAGCTAGGGACTCTGTCTTTTTTAGACGAGACTTTATGTTGGACCATTTTCGGGGAGATCCAAAAGTTGGGAATACGGAATCGATGAATAGATAAGCTACGAGTAGGCAAATATAAATATATGATTCAACCGCAATTTTAACTTTTCTTTTTTCTCCTACTCCACCTAAGGCAAAAGCAATAAACGGCACCCCACCAACCTCAGTTTTCATCATATGTGGAAGAGATGCTTCAAGGTTTGGGTGACTCATCTCGCTAAGATTGGCATAAACCAAAGAATAAGAAACCGTGTTTACTAGTCCTTTTCGAACAGTTGACATTGAGATCTTCTTTTGGGTAGCCCAGTTTTTAGCTTCACCTGGGTTTTTAATAAGATACAGTGCCAATGTAGATGTTTCAAAGACGGATCGCGATAAAACAACAGAGGGTTGTAGCAAACCATTTAGTAGCAAAAGGCGTGTTGCTTCTAATTGATTGATCGAGCTTATCGCCAATGCAATTGAGGAGAGATAACGGTAAAAAATATCATCTTCTATTGCAGCTTCATCTATGTTTTGAAGTTTCTCTACTCCTTCTAAAATTAATTTTATTAAATCATCCCCAAAACGCAAATAATCAGAAAAATCTTTCACCATCATCAAAGACACCGCCTTTTCGGTATACCTGATTTTTCTTAAGGAAATAGTTTTGTTTGACTTTGCCATTTTTGAATTATAAACAAATGATAAATTCTTTTATTTCTCTTCATCCGTATCAATGTGACCGGGCTTCTCCTTCCCCAACTCCAGTGACCGTTGATACGCTGCCCAAACAGCGCGGGAAATCGCCGTGCGGAAGCCAGCCTTTTCCAAATAATACAACGCCTCGGCAGAAGTTCCGCCCGGCGATGTGACTTGATTCCGCAGCGTGGCGGGATGTCTCGCCGCGCTTTCGTAGAACGAGGCGGAGCCTTTAATAGTCTGCAAGACCAACTGTTCGGCGATGCGGCGCGGGAAGCCCATGTGTACCCCGGCGTCTATCAACGCTTCAGTGAAGAGGAAGACATAGGCGGGTCCTGTTCCTGAAAGCGCGGTTGCCATGTCGAGATAGCTTTCATCTTCCACAAAAACTTCTTCACCCAGTGCGCCAAGGATGGCGCGGGTCATTTCCTGTTGTTCTTCGGTCACTTCCTTTAATGCCGTCCAGACCGTGATTCCCTCGCCGATCTGACCCGGTGTGTTCGGCATCGAGCGGACAATGGCTTTGTGTTTCAGCCCCGCGCCGATCTTTTTGAGGGTTGCGCCCGCAATGATGGACAGAACCAGCGCGTCTGAACGAACGCCTTTCAAGCCCTTCATCACTTCCGTCAGTCTCTGCGGTTTGACGGACAGAACCACTACGTCCGCTTCATGGATGGCGGCGGAGTTATCCGTTGTCGCTTTGATTCCATATTTTGTTTCTAATTCTGTACCCCGCTTCTCACGCGGACCGGAAGCAATGATGTTCTTTGCATCGGCTCGTTTCTGATTGAGAAGCCCCGCGATCATGGCTTCCGCCATCACGCCGGGTCCGATAAAGACAATTTTCTTCTTAAGCATGGTTCTCTCCACATAATAAAAGAGCGGACGTAAGTCCGCTCATGCGTTACTGAAAATGCTGCAACGCGATACGCAGACGTTCTTCCACGTCTTTTGGCGCATCCTTTGGGATGGACTGGATTGCAGCCTGAGCTTCGACCACCGAGTACCCCAGCGAGGTCAACGCAGCGAGCACCTCGCTGTCATAATCTGCCATGGCAGCAACCTTCGCAAGCGCATCCGTAGGCTTCAGTTTATCCTTCAAATGCAACACCATTTTTTGTGCAGTCTTCTTGCCTACGCCGGGGACCTTGCTCAACAGATCTCCCTCGTCGGCGAAGATGGCTCGCTGGATGGTATCAAGCGTCAGCGTGGAAAGAACCGAAAGCGCCACTTTGGGACCGACACCGTCCACGCCAAGGAGAATGTTAAAGAGATCACGGTCGGCCTGGGATTCAAATCCGTACAAAGTCAGCGCATCTTCCCGGACTGCAAGATGGGTGTACAAAAACATCATTTCCCCCGCCTTGGCATTCATCCGCAACGGCGCAGGGACGAAGACTCTCAGCCCCACCCCGCCGACTTCGACGATCAGGGCGTTCTCTTCGATTTGGGATACTTCTCCGCGCAGGGTTGCTATCATGTCCCCTATTATATGTCATTGCGAGCGAAGCGAAGCAATCTTCTTATAAAGTGAATGAGATCGCTTCGTGGCACCTGGCGTCACTCGCAATGACATTAAAACCGATTCGTATTCAAATGAGTGATAGCGATTGCCAGTGCATCGGCGGCATCGTCGGGTTTGGGAATCTTGTCCAGTTGCAATAATGCGCGCACCATTTCCTGCACCTGGCGCTTATCCGCGCTGCCGTAACCGGCTACAGCTTGTTTCACTTCGTTGGGAGTGTATTCAAAGGCTTCGATTCCCGCCTTTTGCAAAGCCAGCAACACCACGCCGCGCGCCTGTCCCACCGCGATGGCGGTGGAGACATTGCGCGAAAAAAATAGTTTTTCGACGGCGGCGGTTTCGGGCTTGTACTTTTTCAGCAGCTTGTTCAAGTTGTTGAAAAGCATTTCGAGCCGCGCGGGCGGACTTTCGTCTTTTGGGGTGGAGAAAATGCCAAAAGAAACAGCGACCAATTCCCCGTCTGGCATGAGGCGCACGAGACCGTATCCTGTTGTGGCGGTACCAGGGTCAATTCCCAGGGCGAGGGTCATTCACGTCAGTCGGTGAACAGCGGCAAGTGACCAAGCGAGTGGATGTGCATCCATTGTGCGCGATCGCCTTCGGTTAGGATGGCTGCTTCTGCAGCGATGGCTGCCCCTGCTTTATCCAGCACCATGCGCATGCCTTGCAGCGTGGAACCGGTGCTGATGACGTCATCCACGACCAGCACTTTTTTGCCTTTGACGATCTCGCGGTCTTTTTCGTCGAGGATCAAGACCTGCGGCTGACCGGTGGTGATGGAAAGTGTTTCGGCTCGGATGGCGTCGCCCATGTATGGTTTGTAGGTTTTGCGAAGGACGATATATGGCTTGCCGGTTTCGACTGAAAGCGCATGCGCCAGCGGAATGGATTTGGCTTCCGCGGTCATCAGCATGTCATACTCGACGTCTTTTATCTTTTTGGCGAGTTCTCGCGCACAGGCTTGCACCAATTCTGTATCGCCAAGGATGTTGAGAATGGCGATGCGCAAGCCGGGTTTGATCTCGAAAAGGGGCAGTTCGCGTTTGACGCCCGCAATGTCAATTGAATAAGTCTCACGTTTGGACACGGTTTTCCTCCGTTGAATTATTACGTGGGAAGTTTATCATGATTTATTTGTTGTTGTCATTGTGCGTGACGGCTTGACGCCGATTGTAATGACATTTAATGAATAGAAAATTTGTGCTATACTTTGCCCATGCGTACGATCCGCTCCTCTGAAATCGAAAATTACCTCTATTGCCGCCGCGCGTGGTGGTATCGCAAAACCGGGACTCCTTCCGAGAATCAGACCGAACTTGCCGCCGGGACCGACCTCCACCGCAAACATGGGCGTCAGGTGCTTGCCTCGCTTCTCACCCGGACTTTTGGTTTGATCCTGCTTCTTGCAGCGATTCTCACGCTGATCGCTTATCTCGCCTTTCAGTGGCTATGACCTACGTCATTCTGATCCTTTTCCTGCTTGCCCTGGTTTTCATCTGGCTGTCGAATCGTCAGCAGAAAGCCGCAGGCTTGCCCGGCGGGCGGGTCATCTACACTGACACAGACGGCTGGGGCAAAGTGGAGAAGCCGCTTTTTCACGCCGCACTCGGTCTGACGGGCAAGCCCGATTATCTGATCGAAAAGAACGGACAGATCATCCCTGTGGAGGTGAAGTCGGGGCTCGCGCCTGAAGCGCCCTATGACTCACATATCTTTCAACTGGCTTCATATTGCCTGCTGGTCGAAAGGACGTATCGCAAGCGTCCGCCATATGGGATCATCCATTACGAGAACCGCGATTTTGCAATCAAGTACACGCGCGAATTGGAATCGGCGCTGATCGAACTGCTGGCAGACATGCGCCGGGATGACGCGAGGCGCAATGTCCTTCGTTCGCATGAACAGGCGTCCCGTTGTAAACGATGCGGTTATCGTAATGTCTGTGAAGAAAAACTGGCATGACTCCAGGGCGTCGAAAGTCTGCGACAGACAAAAGGTATAATCTGCCCATGTCCGCATTCATCCCAAAACATCCAGTGGTGACGGCATACCCAAAGATGCCGGAAGCCTTTGCAGAAGGGGAAGCCATGTCTGCCTTCCTGAAGGAAAAGGGCATGGATGCGCCTGTCGGTTCGTTGTATGACGAGGATATCCGCAGGCGGGTGAAAAACGGCGAATTCGACATGCTGATCGCCGTTGGAGGAGATGGGAGCGTTCTAAGAGCGGGTCATTTGTGCGCTCCTTGTAGCGTCCCTATTTTAGGCGTAAACCTTGGCAGACTTGGCTTCCTTATCCAGATAGACCGCAGGGAATGGCGGGAGCACTTCGAAAAACTTTTCAACGGCGAGGCGTGGATCGAAAATCGCATGATGCTTCACGCGGAACATATCCGCGCTGGGGAAAACCTCGGCAGCTCGAACGCGTTGAATGAAGTGGTGGTTGGGCGCGGTCAAAACCTTCGCCCCGTGCGGTTGACTGCGCTGGTCGATACCCGCGAGTTGACCAGTTACGTGGCAGACGGATTGATCGCATCCACTGCGACGGGTTCGACAGCGTATGCGCTTGCCGCAGGCGGACCGATCCTCCCGCCGGAATTGCGCAATATTTTGCTGGTGCCGATCGCGCCGCATCTATCGGTTGACCGGGCGGTTGTCCTTTCGGAGGGCTCGTCAGTCAACATCGTTGTTAAAAGCGAGAATGCGGTGCTAAGTGTGGATGGTCAGCCTCCAACGCCTTTGATGGAGGATGACCAGGTAATGGTCACTGCGGCTGACGTAACCGCGCAATTCGTCCGCTTTGGAGACCCTGGGTATTTCTACCGCAATCTAACAGCACACATGAACGAAAACTCTTTAGGACTTCCACGATGACCGAAACCACAACGCTATATTGCTACATTCACCCAACACGCGAAACCAGCCTGCGGTGCAAACGGTGCGAACGTCCCATTTGCACGTCCTGCGCGGTTCGCACGCCGACGGGCTATATTTGCAAGGAGTGCGCACGGGCACATCAAAAGGCATTCGATACAGCAGTTTGGTATGACTATATCGTCGGCTTGGCGGTGACTTCCATCGTTTCGTTTCTTGCCAGCCTGTTGATCGCCTTTATCGAAACGTTCATCGGCTTTTTCATGTTCTTCATTGCCGCGGGTATTGGCGGCGGGGCAGGGACGCTGATCTCGAACCTGACTCTGCGTGCGCTCAACAAACGCCGTTCGCGGGCGTTGTTCCTTACCTGCGCGGGAGGCGTGGTGCTTGGCGGATTGCCAGCCGTCCTTGCTTTGTTTTTCACGGGAAATATCTACGGCGTCATCGGAGTCGTCATTTATCTCGTCATTGCTACACCGATGGTGTACTCTCGCATTTCAGGGATTCGACTTTAACGTATGCTTACCGAACTCCACATCCAAAATTTTGCGATCATAGACAAACTCGACCTGCGTTTTGGTCCCGGATTGATCATCCTCACCGGTGAGACGGGAGCAGGTAAATCCATCATCCTCGATGCCGTGGTCATGCTGATCGGCGGGAAGGCGGATACGACCTTCGTTCGCACGGATTCAGACGCGGCATTCGTCGAGGGTGTGTTCCAGCTCAAAGGTCCGGAAAAAGAGGCGGTGCATGAGGTCCTCAAACGTGAAGAGCTGATGGACGATCCTGATTACATCACGCTTATGCGTGAAGTCCGCAAGGAAGGGCGCAGTGTGGCGCGTGTCAATGGACGGACGGTAAATGTGGGCCTGCTCAAGGAACTGGGTGCGATTCTGATTGACATTCATGGGCAGGCGGAACATCTTTCCCTGCTCGATCCCCGCGCGCATCTAGGTCTGCTCGACCGTTTTGCAGAAGTGTCCAAACCGCTGAATGAATATCGCCAGACTTATCATGCCCTGCTCGGTTTGCGGCATGAGTTAGCCGAACTGCGAAAGGCACAAGCGGATGCCGACCGGCGTATCGAGATGCTCACGTATCAAGCGGAGGAGATCGAAGCCGCAAAACTGAAACCCGGCGAAGATGACGAACTCCGCAAGGAGCGCGACCGGCTTGCAAACGCCGAATCGCTCGCAAAGAATGCGCAGGAGGCATTGGTAGTTTTGGAAGAGGGAACGCCGGACACTCCAGCCGCAACGGATCTCGTCGGGCAGGCGGCGCAGGCGCTTGCCGCATTGGCAAAGATAGATGAAGCTCAGGTTGAATTGGCGAATCAGGCTGAGGTCATGCTGGATACGATGTCCGACGTCATTCATAACCTGCGCAATTATCTTGAGGAGATCGAGTTCAATCCGAAGCGGTTGGATGATGTGGAGGAACGTTTGGATTTGATCCACACCCTCACGCGCAAATATGGCGGGAACATTCCTGCAGTCGTCGCGTACGGGGAGGATGCCCGCAAACAATTGGAAACCATCACCGGTGCGGCAGAGCGCATCACCGAACTTGAAATGCAGGAAGCCAAACTCTTGGAAAAACTCGGCAAACAGGGAAGCATGCTTACCGAAAAACGCAAGGCTGCTGCAGGTGAGATGGGCAAAGGGATCGAATTGGAACTGGATGATTTACGGATGGCTTCCGCCAAATTCGGGGTGGATTTCCAAACCAAGCCAGACCCGAACGGCGCGCCTCTCGCAGATGGAACCCGCATCGCATTTGACCAGAGCGGGTTTGACCGCGTGGAATTTCTTGTCGCTCCAAACCCTGGTGAAGGTCTTAAACCGCTCGCGAAGATCGCTTCTGGAGGCGAGACCTCGCGACTGATGCTCGGCTTGAAGAATGTCATGGCGCGCGCCGACGAAGTGCCGTCCCTGATCTTCGATGAAATTGATCAGGGAATTGGCGGGCGGGTGGGAATGGTGGTCGGGCAGAAACTGTGGAATCTTTCGCGCAGCCACCAGGTCTTTTGTGTGACGCATCTCCCCCAACTTGCCGTCTTTGGCGACCAACACTATCAGGTACAAAAACTTGTAGACAAAGGGCGCACCCTTACCCGCGTGGAGCAATTGGAAGGCGAGGCTCGTCTGCTGGAACTCTCCCAAATGCTGGGCGAAGTGGGCGAAGGCACCCTGCGCTCCGCCCATGAACTCCTACAAACAGCCAGACAAATGATAAAAGGCACAAAAAAATAGAATCAAAAAAATCGGACACTAAAGTGTCCGATTTTTTTGATTGGTTTCACTGTCAGGTTAAATGTTGACCGCCAGGGTGAGGGGGGCACCCTAGCGGTCAACGGTTTCAATATTACTATGGAGTTTAAAAAAAATCAAGATTTTTAGAGGAATTAAATTGTTAAAGTTTTCTAAGATTTCTTGCATTTTAGTTAGGTGCCCTGAGTAGGAATCGAACCTACATCTAAGCCTTAGGAGTGCCTTGTTCTATCCATTGAACTATCAGGGCGACGCTGGGATTATACACAAAAGATTCGAATATTTCCATATTTTGACGAGCACACGCCGTCTTATAAACCGATTGGCTTTGGACCGACCAGCGTTCGGTGGGCAACCCGCATACACGCATTCATGACCACCTGCAAACCCGCTTCGCGCGCTTTTTGTGCGGCTTCCTCATGGACGATGCCTTCCTGCATCCACACCACTTTTGCGCCGACCTTGATGGCTTCTTCCACCACAGGAGGAACATCCTCTGGTTTGCGGAAGATCTGTACCACGTCCACTTTATCGGGGATGGCGGAAAGGTTCGGGTACGCTTGCCTGCCAAGGATCTCCGTTGCAGTCGGGTTTACGGGAATGATCCGGTAACCTTGGGCTTTCAAATATTCTGCGATCCCATAGCTATCCTTTTCGGGATTGGAAGATAACCCGACAACCGCCACGGTCTTCGCCGATAAAAGGATTTCCTTCATCATGGTTTGGTCAGTGTTCATGTTGACTTTCTCCTTTAAATCATTTAAACAGGTTGGTTTTCAAATACTTATCCTGGCACGACAATTCGCTCTGGCAAAATCACGCGGAAGGTGGTCTTGCCGGGTTTTGATTCAACCAGCACCTGTCCATGGTGGCGGTTGATGATGATGTCATGCGAGATGTGCAGTCCCAGCCCGGTTCCTTTGCCGGGAGGTTTTGTCGTAAAGAAGGGGTCGAAGATCCGCGTCATGACCTCATCCGGAATACCGGGTCCGCTGTCAGTGATCTCCACGATCACGTGGTCACCCTGCGCATACGTCCGCAAGATGATCTCTCCACTGCCGTTCATGGCGTCCACTGCATTATCAATGATGTTAGTCCATACTTGATTTAACTCGCTGGCATACGCCTCGATGCGCGGCAGGCTCGGCGAATATTCGCGTTTGACGGAAATGCCCTTTTTTAATTTGTGCTGCATGATGACCAACGTATTTTCAAGGCCTTCGTGTACATCCACTTCGAGCAGAGGCGCTTGATCGAGATATGTATAGGATTTCATCGCTTGGACAATCTGCGAGATTCGCGCAGTCGTCTCCTGCACCTCATGGATCAACTCCATCATCAGGCATCCAGTTCCAAGCCATTGAACGGTCAGGTCGAAAAGCGCGGACTTTGTAAGCGGTTCGAGCGACTTGTCACTCCAACCATAGCTGACCATCGCCGGGGCAAACTCCCAGGCCGACTCGACTCCGTTCGCCTCCAGCCACGCCTGAAGCTGGTCCACCTGCTCTATTTTTTCCAACGCCTCGATCTTTACCGCCGCATTAACATGCGCGGACATTTCCCGCATCAAATCATCAAGCCGTTCCTTCTCTCCGCCTTGAAGCGACTGTTCTTCCAGTGTGTGGGTGAGTTCCCGCCATTTCAACATCACCCGGCCCAATTCCGATGCGCTTCGTTGCGCCGCTGCTGAAGGGTTGTTCAGTTCGTGTGCCAACCCGGCGCTCATTGTTCCCAATGCCGCCATCTTCTCATGTTGATGTAGCAGCGCCTCATTTTGATTCAGACGTGCCATCACCCAATGCAGGACTGCCATTGCCGCCGTGGAACTCGATTGCAGCAGGTTTTCAAATGCCGCATATGGAATCTCCAGCGCTTCGCCGTCTGTTTTGGCTACTACTGAAGCCGAACGCGGCGCACGGTTGAGCAAGGCCATTTCTCCGACCACATCCCCCGGATTCCGCACATCGATTTTTATAAGGGTCTGACCCGATTGTTTTTGTATCTCGAATTCGCCCTTTATCACTACATAGGCAGCATCCCCCGTATCGCCCTGCTCCATGAGAACCTCGCCTGCATGCAAAGCAATGGGGCGGGCGTTGTCCATGAGTTGTTTTAACTCATCGTCGCTCAACCCTTCAAACAAGGGGGATTTGCGCAGGTCTTTGATGTTCATCGCGGATTATAAGGTTTTCAGATATTCCTTGATCAACGCAAAGGCAACAGCGCCTTCGCCTGCCGAGGACGCAACCCGATGATTGGTGCCGCGGCGCACGTCGCCTGCGGCAAAAACACCTGGCATACTGGTCTCCAACAGATAGGGCATCCGTTCCAATGTCCAGATGTGAGGCGGTTTTCTATCTGCGATCAAGTCTGGTCCTGTGAAGATATATCCTTTTTCATCGCGCGTTACCAGATCTGCTACCACCTGACTTTGCGGTCGGACGCCAATGAAAACGAACAGGGCAGAGGCGTCGAAGGATTGCGTTTCATTTGTCTTATTGTTACGGACAGTGACTGTCTCAAGCGAAGCATTGCCATTTACCTCGATGAGGTCGGTATTGGTCATCAACTCCAGTTTTGGATTGTTCTGCATGTCATCCACAAGATATTTCGAAGCTGTTGGCTGCGAACCGCGGATCAAAACTGTGACTTTGCGTGCGAACCGGCTGAGATACAACGCGCCCTGGGCTGCAGAATTTGCTCCGCCAACCACGAACACGTCTCCGTCTTTGTAATTCATTGCCTCGGTGTATGCCGCGCCGTAGTAGATGCCAGCGCCGGTTAAATTTTCCGCGCCCGGCATTTTCAACATATGGAAAGACGCGCCTGTGGCAACCAGTACGGCATGTGAAGAGATTTCCGATCCATCTGCCAGTTGAACGATTTTGTATTCGTCCTTGATGCGGACTTGTCTGGCTTCCTGGGCTGAAAGAATCTCCACACCGAAACGCTTTGCCTGTGAAACCGCCCTGCGGGTGAGATCGTCGCCGGAGATGCCGCTGGGAAAGCCCAGATAATTCTCAATCTTTGGACTGCTGCCCGCCTGCCCGCCGGGAGCGGCTTTCTCGATGACCAGACAGCGATACCCTTCCGAGCCGCCATAGACGGCACACGCCAACCCTGCCGGTCCGCTGCCGATGATGACAATGTCGTAAAACGGAAGTTCCGCGCGGGTTTGCAAGCCGACTTTATCCGCCAGTTCCTTTAACTCCGGCTGAACCAGCACCGTTCCATCCGGAAAGAAGACAAGCGGAAGTTTTATTTCGCCCGCTGAGGTTTCTTCGACCAAACGCTGCGCTTTCGGATCCTTTTCGATATCCAGCCATTGATAGGGAATTTGGTGCCGCGTCAGAAAATCCTTGACCTGATGACTGGAAAGCGACCATAAAGTTCCCGCGATGCGAATCCCATCGTACGGCAGCCGGACGCGAATCTTCCAATCCTCGAGCAATTCATTCAGCACGGGATAGAGACGTTCCTCCGGCGGGTGCCACGGTTTCATCAGGTAATAATCCAGCCGGATCTCGTTGATCGAATCGATTGCGGCCTGCGTATCAGCATAAGCTGTCAGCAAAACCCGTTTCGCCTGCGGGTATAGATCGACCGCCTGCATCAAAAAATCCGTGCCGCTCATTTCAGGCATGCGCTGGTCAACCAAAAACAGCGCAACAGCCTCGTTGCGTTGCTGCATCTTTTTCAGGTATTCCAACGCTGCCACGGCATTGTTGATAGGCACGATGCGATAATCACTTCCATACCGTGAGCGCAGGTCGCGCTCGACCGAATTCAAAACGGAAGGATCATCGTCAATTGATAGAATGACAGGCTTTGACATTACTCGAACCTTTCAGGAGTTTGGTAAATTCTATCATCCAAACAGCATGATGGAGAAAAAACGCCTCGCCGTGAGGCGAGGTGTGGATCGACAATCACAAGGAGCGGTTCAATACGGCAATACGGGCCACGCATTATGGGAGACCTGCAATTTTTACAGTATGGCTTTCACTGCATTTCTCCCCGCCGCACCGCTGACGCCGCCTCCGCCATGCACTCCGCTTCCACAAAGATACAGGTTGTCAATCGGCGTTTTATGGTTCGACCAACCAGGGATCGGACGCATGAACAGGAACTGGTCGAGCATGAGTTGACCATGGTTGAGATCACCTTCGGTCAGGCCGTAGGTTTCTTCAAGCCCTTTTGGAGTGATTGATTTGCGATTTAATATGGACGATTTTAGAGAGGGGAAGTATTCCGCCAGAGTGTCGAGTGCCAGCGTTTCGACCTTGACACTTTCCGTTTTCCATTCACCGTTCTTCAACTTGTACGGCGCATATTGGAAATGAATCGAAACCGTATTGCCGGATGTCGTCACTTCCAAATAGGGCTTATCGGATATTTCACCGTATTTCGAGGCATCGTAGGCTCGTTCAAGATATTTGATGGATGGTGCAAGGACGACTGTCCCTTCGGGAATTCCATGTTTTCCATCGGTATGCAAATGGACCTTTGCCACCGAGCCGCGCATTTTGATGGACTGGGTATGCCAGACGAACTCCGGCGGCAATTCGCGCGCGCCGACAAGGTTGAGCAGGGTATGTTTTGGGTCGGCGGAAGAGAGCATTGTTTTCGCGGAGATTTCTTCGCCATTGGCAAGAACAACACCCTTGGCAATCCGATTTTCGATCTTGATATTTGCCGCTTCTGCGTCGGTACGTATTTCGCCGCCGAATGATTTCACAGCAGTTACCAATGCGGATGTGATCTCTCCCGCCCCGCCCACATGGACGTTTGCCAAACCGCCGCGGTTCATCCAATTATGGATCAGGGTATAGCCTGTCCCGGCTTCCATAGGACCGAGCGTGGACGCATGTATTGCCACCGATGCAACTGCGCCTTTTACCACATCTGATTCGAAATATTCTTCGAGCAGCTCTTCTGCCGTCATAGGCAAGGCGCGAATGAAATTGAGCATGTCCTTGCGTCCGGCGAGGCGAAGTTCCAAACCCAGCTCCAACAAACCGTATCCTTCGCGAAGGTTGAGGTTCTTCGGCAAACGCGGCATGAGCGTGTAGTAAGCGGTATCCAGGATGTGCGCCGCCTTGTCCATAAAACGGACGAACTCCTTCCAGCGGGATGCATCCCGCTCGGAAAAGCGTTTGATGGATTGTGCCGCTTGTACAGGATCAGCGTCGAGGATGAGATGGTTGGAATCAGGCTGGAGGGAGATCAAGGCTGGTTTGACGGAAGCAGGCTGCGGGTCCATCCCGAAGCGGGCGAGATCCAAATCCTTGACGATGTCCGGGCGAAGTTTTCCGCCCGCCCAGATGGCATCCGCCTCGAACCCATCCCCGAACGATTCTGTGACAACCGAGCCGCCTGCAATTGGACGGCGTTCCAGAACGAGCACGCGCTTTTTGGCTTTGGCAAGATAAGCGGCGGCGGTCAAACCATTGTGTCCCGCGCCGATGATGATGACGTCGTATTGTTCCATGAATTCTCCGTTTGTATGCAATGGCTGGAATTATAACCGCTCGGGTTTCGCGCGGATTATAAGCCCGCTCTCAACTTTCGCGTTGGAATCTACGTTACAATAGACACCGCCTTTATGGAAGACAATACATCCTTTTTTGCCTCCCGCGCAACGCGGACGATTGCCTTGTTTGCGCTGTTCGCTCTTGGCTTGGGAATCCGCCTTTACGACCTGACCGACCTGCCGCTCGAGTTCCATTCCACGCGGCAGATGCTTTCGGCGTTGAAGGCGCGCGGTATGTATTACGAAACCCGAACCGACGTTTCCCCGGAAGAACGCGCGTTTGCCGTTCAGCAGTGGAAGTATCGCGCTTCGGTGGAGCCGGAAATTTTCGAACGCATCGTTGCGTGGACGTATCAATTCACTGGCGAGCAGGTTTGGATCGCCCGCATCTACTCATCCGTGTTTTGGATGGTCGGCGGGGGTTTTCTTTATCTGCTGGCCCGGCGCCTCACATCCGACGATGGAGCCGTCGCGGCAACAGCCCTGTATCTTTTCCTGCCGTATGCGATCCTGGCCAGTCGCAGTTTTCAACCCGACCCGTTGATGACGATGCTGATCATCGTGTTTTTGTGGGCGGTTTGGGAGTGGGTCTTTTCAGCAGATGCCTCGAACGCCAAGTCTCCTTGGCTTTTTGCCATCCTTGCCGGGGTGTCCGGCGGGCTTGCCATTTACATCAAATTCCCGGCGGTATTCTTCGTGGTGGCTGGAGGATTGGCAGCGGTACTCAGCCGCGGATCAGTGAAAGAGGCGTTGAAAAATCCGCAGGTATATGTGATGGCATTGCTTGGAGCCCTGCCTGGAACCGCGTATCTTCTCTATGGCATCTACGTGGCGGGCTATCTTGGTCAGCAGTTCAGCGGGCGTTTCATCCCTTCGCTTTATCTCAGCCCGTCATATTATCTTGGCTGGGTGAACATGCTCAACCTTGTGACGGGTGGAGTCGTTTTGACGCTTGCATTGCTTGGGTTGTTTTTCCTTGACGACAAAAAACGCCGCTTCCTGCTTGGACTTTGGGCCGGGTACGCCGTCTTTGGGCTTTACTTTAACTATCACATTTCCACCCACGATTACTACTCCCTGCCGTTGATTCCCATCGCGGCGCTTTCGCTCGCACCACTCGCAGGGTTTTTCCTTGAGAAACTTGCCCAATTTGCCAACACGAAATTTCTTCGCGCTTTAGCCTTACTTCTTTTACTTTTTGGAATTTTCACTTCCGCTTGGAATACCCGCAACACCCTCAACGCCGTGAACTACCGCCCCGAAGCCGCAATGTGGGCGGAGATCGGTCAAAAAACGGACGGTTACAATCTTGCGGGGCTGACGCAGGATTACGGTTCGCGCCTTGCTTACTGGGGTTGGAAGAACGTCACTTCCTGGCCCTCCTACGGCGACCTGCTCTATCGTGACGGTCTGCGCGGCTCCCAGCGTGAACGCGATTTCGAAGAACTATTCGCTGGGACTATCGCCAAGAAACACCTTTTCATCGTTACCGATTTCAACGACCTCGACCTTCAGCCTTTCCTCAAAAACAAACTGGAAAATTATCCCGTTTTCGCGGAAGGCGACGGGTACATTATTTACCAGCTTAGGCAGTAACCGCCTTGCAAAGGGACTTCCTACCAACGATGCAGAAATTTGAAACCGTTTTTTCTCGCTATGTAATGAGCATATCCGTGCTTGCCCTGCTCTCCGTGACCCTGATATATGTGTATCTTGGCACGTTCTCCCGCTATATTGCAGATGATTACTGCGAAGCCGTACGGGTTACAAGCACTTCCCCTGTTCATGCCGTTCTCGACAGGTATTCCGTCGGCGCATGGCGGGCGGCGAACCGATATTCGAATCTGCTTTTTGTCGGTATCAGCGAATCGTTGGGTGAAAATAACATGCCACTCGCTATCGCTTCCATGTCGCTGCTTTGGCTTGTTGGTTTGACATGGTGCGCGCGAGAGATCAGAAAACTTCTCGAAATGGATTGGGGTATTCAAAGCGACTTGTTCATTGGATTGGCATTTGGCTTTTTCAGTTTCTTGCAGGCGCCAAGCCTGTTTCAAACTGTGTACTGGCGCTCATCCATGATGACCCATTTCGCGCCGCTCGTATTCGGCTCACTTTTGTTTGCCTTCGTAACACGGCAAATCCGGCACTCGGAGGATAAAAAGCTTTCCTTGCCAGTGGCTCTGTTTATTGTAGTCGCATCGTTTTTCCTTGCGGGCTTTTCCGAGCCGCCCACTACCACCCTCCTGACGGCACTACTGCTGCTGATGGCTGTAGTATGGGGCTTCACAAAATCTCCCAATACTCGAAGGAAATTCCTTGCTCCGCTCGCATGGATTTTTGCCGGAGTCTTTCTTGGGTTGTTGGTAATGCTCCTGTCGCCTGCGTTATCGGGCGTGGCGGAAGAAAAGACCTTGAATATTATTGACTTACTGGCAACATCGTTTTACTACAGCTTTCTCTTTATTCTTGACACACTCAAGACCCAGCCGCTTCCAATCCTCGTTTCCATTCTCATTCCGCTTCTGTTGATCTGGTTGCATAGGCAGGTAAAGCCATCAGAACTATCAGAAGGACAAAAGCGCAAAGTTTGGATTATCATTTTGACCATACCATTTCTGGCTTGGCTGTTGATCGCCGCCGGATTTTCGCCTAGCGTCTACGGACAGGGTTTTCCCGTGGAACGCGCACGTTTCCTTGCCCGAACGCTTCTGGTCGCCGCTTTCATGTTGGAAGGCGGTTGGTTTGGTCTGTTATTGGAGCACGTTCAATTCAAGCCTAACAAAGCATCGGGGCAATGGGTTGTCATGGTTGTGTTCACCGTGATTGCCGTCGTCTATCCGTTGCGGACGGCAGTAAACCTGTATAAATTCAAAGTTCCCGAATACCGCGAACGCGCCGAATTGTGGGACCTTCGCCAGGATTACATCATCCGTCATGCGGAAGCGGGCGAAAGGGATATTGTCATTCCCGGCTTTTCAGGCGTGTATCATGTCAAGGAGTTGGATAGCAACCCCAATCACTGGGTCAACCTTTGCGCCGCGCAGTATTATGGAGTAGATTCGATCCGAGTCGTCAGCGTTCCCGATGAAAAAATACAGGAATTCTTGAATGAATAACCCAGCCCCCATCCTCGTCACAGGGACGCATCGCAGCGGTACCACCTGGGTCGGTAAAATGCTTGCCGCCGATGTGGACACCGCCTACATCAGCGAACCGCTGAATGTGCTTCACCGTCCTGGCGTGTTCCGCGTGCCGGTCAAACATTGGTATACCTACATCACCGAAGAGAACGAAAACGAATACCTCCCCGCTTTTCATGAATTGCTCAATTTCCAATACCACACCCTGCTCGAAATAAAATCCATCCGCTCGGTCAAAGATTTCCTCCGTATGGGGCGCGACTTCCGAATTTTCTTCGATGGCAGCATGAAGGGTCAGCGCGCGCTTATCAAAGACCCCTTCGCCGTCTTTTCCATCATTTGGTTTGCGCAGCGGTTGGGTTGTGAAATCGTCGTCACAGTCCGGCACCCTGCGGCGTTTGCGAGCAGCCTCAAACGGCTGGGATGGAATTACGATTTCCGCAACCTGCTCGACCAACCCCTTATCATGCGAGACCTGCTTGAAAATGACCGACGTGAAATGGAATCGATCCTACCGGATGACATCGTTGGTCAGGCGGCATTGCTTTGGAAGTATATCCATCGCTTCGTTCATTCGACCCGCAGCCTGTCTCCGCGCTTCAACCTTATTCGCCACGAAGACCTCTCCCGCGACCCGATCCCCGGTTTCCAAGCCTTGTACGCTTCTTTGAAATTGGATTTCACTGAAAGAGTCCGGCAGATCATCCTCAATTCCAGCAATTCCGAAAACCCCGCCAAATTAGCCAAGAATAAGACCCATTCTATAAAACTGGACAGCCGCGCCAGCCTCGATAATTGGAAGAAAATCCTCACGGCCGATGAAGTGACCCGGGTCCGCAAAATGACCGAGGGCGTTTCTGAGCATTTCTATTCGGATGACGAGTGGAAGTAGATGAAACCGACCGCTCTGCCCACAGTGTCCATCGTCACGCCATCGTTCAATCAGGCTCCTTTTTTGGAGGAAACGATCAAGTCTGTATTGGAGCAGGATTATCCGCGCATTGAATACATCGTCATGGACGGCGGCTCGACCGATGGCAGCGTGGACGTGATCAAAAAGTATCAGAATAGACTCGCGTTTTGGGTCAGCGAGCAGGATCAGGGTCAGACTGATGCGATCAACAAAGGGTTCAATCGCGCCAGCGGCGACATCCTTGCCTGGATCAACTCGGACGATACCTACCATCCCAAAGCGGTCGGTGAAGCGGTTTCATATTTGATGGAGCATCCCGATGTGGCGATGGTCTATGCGGATTGCAATTTCATCAACGAGCGGGGAGAGGTGATCGGCAAATTTGCGTCGCGCCAGACGGATTACCAAAAACTGCGGCGCGGTTTTGTTCATATCCCGCAGCAGACGATGTTCTTCCACTCCAAATATTGGAAGGATCTTGGGCCGCTCGATCCATCCTTTTATTTTGCGATGGATTACGACCTTTGGGTGAGGCTCGCCAAACGTGCACCGATAAAATACATACCCGGCAGGACGTGGGCAAACTTTCGCATTCACACATCCAGCAAGACCAATGTTAATGACGAACGCGGCTGGAAGGAAATGCTGCGGGTGCATTATCGCGATGGCGGCTCGTTCTTTGCGCCGATCGTTGCGAAGTATTACGCAAGAAAAATCATCGGTCCGCTTTGGAAGTGGCGCATCAAGAAACCATAAATTCGGTAATCGAAAATGAATTATCTCCTCTCTTCCCCCTCTCTCGATGACATCATCCGCCTTCTTCGCGCCTGGCGCTTTTGGGTGTTGGGCGGGGTTATCGGCATGTTGATTGGTGCGGCTGTGTATCTTGTCGCTGCGCCGCCGTATCGCGCCCGCGCTACTGTCAACGTGGATTTCAATCTCGAACAAGCGCTTCCGCTGGAAACTGACCGTCAGCATTTTTACTACCTCGAACGTGAAGCGCGCAAGATGGTTGAAATTGCATGGTCTGATGATGTAATTTCACAATTGGATTTCCCCATCAATGAATTGCGTAATGGCAAGCTAAATCTCTCACAACCTGCCGAAGCCGGCTGGCACTTCTACGCCGATGACCAAGACCCACAAGTGGCAGAAGCGCTTGTTTCCGCATGGGCGAATGCTTTTGTAGAGAAGGCGCGAACGGAGATCGAAGCGGGCAACCTTAACGAATTCATCCGGCTCGAAGCGACCCAGTCCGCGAAACTACCGAAGGAACGGAGCATTCCGTTGGGTGCGTTTTTGTTGGCTGGCACAAGCGCTTTTCTTTTGCTGGCGGCGTTTGCCGTGTTGTTCATCAAGCCAAAAACAAGATGAAATCCTCCGTGTTCTCTGCGGTGAGCAATTTGGAGAAACTCACCTACCTGTTCTGGGGGTTGGCATTGCTCACCCTGCCTGTCACCAGTTTTCGCTGGTTCCCGGGGCTTGGCGAAGGGACGTTGGTCCGCCCGCTGGCGTTGTATCCGCTTGCGTTGCTTTTTCCCCTGCTTTTCATTCAGGCATGGCGCAGGAAGATCACATTATTTTGGGCGGGCGCTTTTCTTGCACTGGGCGCGTTCGTTCTGTTTGTCCTGTTTTCTGGCATTGCCGGTTCATTGCTCGATCCCATTCCCCTGCGCGGACAAACCTACAACGGGCGCGTCATTCGCGCATTGATAACGCTTTTCATCGGCGTCGCATTTTTCATCAGCGCTGTTTGGATGAACAGAAACGAATCCGACCTGCGTTTCTCCGTCAAATGGATTTTTGCCGGACTTATCCTCGACCTTGCCTGGAGCGGATTGCAGGCAGTCACTTTTTACACAAACCTGCTCGAAAAAGAAATGGTCACGCATTGGCAGCTTGCCTTTTCGATGCGCGAACTCGTCCGCACGAACCGTATTTCCGGACTCGCGTACGAACCGGCATGGCTGGCGGGCCAGCTCGCGACAATCTTCATCCCGTTCTTGTTCGCCGCCGTCCTGACAAATTTCCGCCTCACACGCGTGAAGTGGTTGGAACCTGCCCTTCTGGCTTTATCCCTGCTCGTAGTGTTGGCTACCTACTCTCGCGGCGGGCTGTTGACCACTGTCGCTGCCGCAGGCTTGACGTTCCTGTTTTTCGGACGGAATATCATACGCAACGTTGGGTCGTGGTTTGTCAACGGCTTCCGTCAAGGGATATTCAACATCCTGCTGCGCTTTGGAATGATCGCTGTCGTCTTTGGCGCGTTGACGGGCGCATTGCTGTTTCTCGGTCAGCGGGAATACTTTCGCAGCTTGCTCAGCTTTGAAGCCGATGATTTGAGCGATTACATGGTGAACATCAGCGCCGGGGCGCGCGGAGCGTACTCCGCTGCGGCGTATGAAACGTTCGAGGATCATCCGCTCACAGGTGTCGGCTTGGGCGCGAGCGGGTTCTACATCTACCAAAACCTGCCCGATTGGTCTCTCACCACTGTGCCGGAAATAGCGAGGCAGTTGAGTCCCGAAAATCGTTTGTACCCCAACCCGAAGAATCTTTATCTTCGCCTGCTTGCGGAAACGGGCCTGATCGGCTTTATCCTGTTCCTTGCATTTCAATTTCATGTCTTGGGTGATGCGCTATGGCTTTTGAAACTCAACGAAACCTGGGCGCGTTTTGCTGCCACCGCCGGAGTATTTGCATGGCTGGCAATCACCTTTTATAATTTCACCCAGGATTCGCTCACAACGCCAAACATCTGGCTGGCTTCGGGTATTGTGGCGGGGCTGTCTGCAAACTCTGTACGTAAGGAAATCAAATGATCGTTCTTTCCGTTGGGATGCCGCGCGCGGGATCGGGCTGGCACTACAACCTTATCCATGACTTGATGAAAACAACCGGCTGCGCCGATGCGCGCGAGATTCGCGAGAGATATCGTTTGCAGAATATCCTGACCGAAGTGAACTGCAACATTGGCGTGCTTTCGTGGCGCAGACTCGCCATGGTGACCCTGCCCGCCCTCGCTGGAAACACTTTCGTGATCAAAGCCCATTCCTCGCCCACAACCGCCTCGCGTCTTCTCTCGACCTTGGGGTTGCTTCGCATCACATACATTTACCGTGACCCGCGCGATGCCATGCTCTCCGCCTATGAGTTTGGTCAGCGCGCGCTTGCGAAGGGGCGTCCCAACGCCTTCTCTCATCTCTCCGATTTCGAAAAAAGCTTGGATTTTGTCATGGAGTATGTGCAAATCTGGGCGAAGTGGATGAAAGAGAGAAATGTTTTGGTCGCCCGTTATGAAGACCTGCTCATGAATTATGACGAGGAATCTGTCCGGCTGACCAACTATCTCAAACTGGACAGGAGCAAGTCCGAGGTCCGCGCTGTGATCGAACAATATCGCCCCGGAGTGAATGATGATCAACAAGGTTTGCACTTTTATAGGGGTAAGATCGGCAGATTCCGTAATTCCTACGATGCCAGCCAAATCAGCGTTTTGGATTCCAAATTAGGGAGAATCCTGACACGAATGGGCTATGAGAAATAATCGTTTGTTGTTTGTAACCTCCCTGTAAGTTGCCGAACTCCTGATTCTTTATTATGATAGAGCACTGATGATGCGCAGATTTGACACACCCTACATGGCAGACTGGTTTGCCATTTCATTACGCTGGGTCATGCTGGTGGGATTGATCGTATCGCTTGGTCTTGGGCAAAAATTGGATGTTGCCTCCACCTGGCCGTTGGTTTTGATGATCGCATTTAATCTGGGAATGACTGCACTGGCGGGCATGAACGTCCGCATGACCTACCACCGCCGCATCAGCATTCTCATTGACCTGGTTCTAACGGGGGCGTTTTTCTGGGTACAGGGTGGCGTCCGCGGGCCTGCTTTTTGGGCAGGTTTACTGCCCATTCTGACCGGCTCGATCTATTTCGAATTCCCCGGCGCGTTGATTGGCGCCTTGTTGTTTTCAGGATTTGTTTACTATACGGGCGCGGAACTGAATAGGGACGCATCGCTTTCATTAATGGTGGGGGGAATATTAGTAGTATTTGGGGTCGTTTTTGGCTTTCTGGGCCGCCGACTCATGGCGCACATGAGAAAGAACCGTGCCCTATGGCTAGATACAGAGGAAAAGAAGCATGCCATTCAAAACGAGCGCATGCGCGCCATCTACGAACTCACTTCTACGCTTTCTTCGACACTGAGTTATAAGCGCGTGCTTGACTCCGCTTTGGATATGAGCGCCGCTGCATTGAACCCGGATACTGATCCCGACGAGCCGGTCAACGATCCGCTGGTTGGAGCGGTGATGTTGTTCAACGGCGGGAAACTGCGCATCGGTTCAGCGCGTCGTTTTACCAACGCCGACATGCGCGTCACCTTCGATGCCGCGGAAGGCATTTTGACCAGGGCGTTGGACGAAGGCGAACCGATCCTCTTCAAAGACGTCGGCTATGATCCCGAACTCGGGCGCGTCATTGCGCTCCGTAATTGCACCAGCGGTTATTGTTTTCCATTGCGGAGCGGCTTGAACGTATACGGTGTTTTGCTTTTCGCCCATCCAAACCCGGACTACTTTACCCCCGAACGCCTAAACCTGCTGGATATCATCGGCAGGCAGGCTGTGATCGCAATTCAAAATGCCCGCCTCTACCAGGACTTGGTGGAAGAAAAGGAACGTATGGTGGAGGTCCATGAAGAGGCGCGCAAGAAACTCGCGCGCGACCTGCACGATGGTCCCACCCAATCTGTGGCGGCGATGGCAATGCGTCTTAACATCGCCCGGCGCATGATGATAAAGGACACAAAATCCGCCGCAGATGAACTGGTCAAACTCGAAGATCTCGCGCATCGCACCACCAAGGAAATTCGTCATATGCTGTTTACCCTGCGCCCGCTCATCCTTGAGTCGCAGGGACTTTCCGCCGCCGTTCAGGCAATGGCGGACAAAATGATGGAGACCTTTTCCCAAAGGGTCGAAGTGGATATCGATGAACGCGCGACAGCTCAACTGGAAATGGGCAAGCAGGGCGTTATTTTTTATATCATTGAAGAAGCGGTGAACAATGCCCGCAAGCACGCCGCAGCGGAAACCATCAAGGTGAAACTTCACCAAATGGATACAGGCGTCATCCTCCTGCAGATTGTGGATAACGGAGTCGGTTTCGATGTCAAAGCCGTCTCAGAGACATACGATAAACGCGCCAGCAGCAGCCTTGGCATGATCAACCTGCGCGAGCGAACAGAACTTGTCAACGGGCTTCTACAGATCGACTCCGCCAAGGGGAAAGGCACAAAAGTGCAGGTGTACATCCCCATTACAGAGGAAGCCGCAGACCGCCTGCATCATCCCAGCCAAAAAATCAAATAATGCCAGCCGTTTTTGAAATGCATTATTCTATTCACCAAACGGAAGGAAACAACACCCGCCCGCCCATCATTCTTATTCATGGAGCGGGCGGTAATCGTCTCACCTGGCATCCGTATATCCGGCGGCTTGCGGACGAAACCATCTATGCACTCGACCTGTCCGGACATGGAGAATCGGAGGGCGCGGGGCGAAACTCCATCGAAAAATATGCTCAAGATATTCTCGCATTTATGGACGACCAAAAGATTCAAAGAGCTGTCCTTGGCGGGATTTCAATGGGGAGCGCCATCTCGCTGACAATTGCAGCGCATCATCCTTATAGGACTGCCGGTCTCCTGCTGATTGGCGGGGGCGCGAAAATGCGCGTGGCAAAATCCATTCTTGATATTGTGGGAAATCCGGAAACTCTCGAAGAAGCTGTGGAAATAATCAACACGAATTGCTTCAGCGCAAACGCGCCGCAGGATTTGCTACGTCTCTCGAAGCAGATATTATTGAAAACAGATCCGACCGTTTTGCTGGGAGATTTTCTCGCGTGCGATCAGTTCGATATCACCGATCAACTCTCCGTTATTAATATCCCCGTTCTCATCCTGTGTGGCGCGGAAGATAAAATGATGCCGCCCAAATTTTCCCAGTCATTGCAGGATGCCATTCCCAATGCCCGTCTGCAAATCGTGGAACGTTCCGGTCATATGCTCACGCTCGAACAACCAGGCGTGGTGGCAGATTCCTTGAAACGATTCATGGACGAACTCCCGCCTCGGGCTTAACTCAAGCCTGCTCCTACAACCCGAACAATTTCTTCAGGATTGGCATGGACGCCATCACCGCTCGTGCGCGGTGACTGAGTCGATTCTTTTCGTCCATGTCGAGTTCCGCCATCGTCCTGCCCAATTCGGGGAAAAGGAAGATCGGGTCATATCCGAAGCCGCCCGTGCCGCGTTCTTCAGGAATGATCTCGCCGTAGCAGTTGCCCTCGGCGAGTTCCACCGCCCCCGCAGGGGCCGCAACTGCAATCGTTGCATGGAAATGCGCCCTCCACGGCCGCGGCTTTCCGTTGAGATTTTCCAGCAAAAAGGCACGGCGGTCTGCGTCGCTTGCTCCCGGTTTGGGGGAATAACGTGCGGAATACAACCCCGGAGCGCCGCCGAGCGCAGCCACTTCCAAACCCGAGTCATCGGCGAGGGAGATCAATCCGCTGGCGTGTGCAAAAGCCACGGCTTTCTTCGAAGCGTTTTCGGCATAGGTGGAGCCGTCTTCCGGCACATCAAGTTTCAGGTCGATTTGAAGCGGCGTGACCAGGTCAAGCCCGATATCTTTCAGCAGATCCTGTAATTCCTCAACCTTGCCTTTGTTGTTCGTTGCGATCAATAGTTTATTCGTCATGAAAATCACTCTTCAAGCAGGAAGTCGCCGCCGTCCATCACGCCTTTTGTAATGACCCTGATCGTGTTGGATTCGACCAGACTCTCCAGTGAAAATGATTTCAGTGTAGTCTGTGTTACACGCACAGACGGTTCGAGAAAATCACCAAGAGGGAGGGATGTTCGAAACAACTGATAATATAAAAACCGCCGCGCGTTGCGTTGGAATTCGGGTGGAACCTCAATCGTTTCGATTGTTAAGAATTCTTCCATCTTTTTCCGTACCGCTTCCACGGTTTGCGGGAAGAACACGGTGGGGTATTGCGTGAACCGCGCTTTCCCTGTGCACAGCACGGGCACGCCCATGATCGAGGCCTCCAAGCCGATGGTCGAATTGTAGACCATTATAAATTTTGATTTTTGGATTAGTTCATAGGAACTGAGCGTTTCATTCGGCGGGACGTAAACGACATTGGACAGGTCCGCCGCACGGCAAGCCTCCACCCATCCTCCAACCGTTTCGCGGCTGGCTTTTCGCACGCGCAATTCATCGGGGTGCGCGCGGATGACAAACAGCGTTTCCGGGTGCGCGCGGATGACTTCCAGCGTCACATCGAGCCAGTCAAACATGTCTTCGAAGACCGTGTTGGCGTGCGGCTGGCTGGTATCGAAGATGACATTGGTAAAGACAGGCACGATCTGTTTGAACTCTGCCGCCTTCCGCAGAAACGATTCGTCGAGACCTTTCATATCCGCCCAAAACTTGACTCCTGCCATCGTAAAGTCACCGTGAAAACGCCGCGCAAGGTAGGCATCCAGCCTCGCATTTTGCTCGTCGCTCAACTCGAATTCATCAGGTATGCGAATCGGATAGGCGGTCGCTTCTCCTTCCGTGAAGAACGTCGTGGCGGGTTGCAAACCGACTTCGTGCGTGATGACACGCAGTCCGCGTTTTTGCGCCGCCCAGCGCGCGGTCGCCTCGGGGAAGAACTGCCCGTTGAAAACCAGAACAGCCTGCGGCTGGGTCTGATCGAGAAAGGAGTCAAACTCACGAGCCACATTCCACGCGGATAAAATATATTCCCGATAAAGATAGCGCGTGTTCCCGTCATCCAGAAGATGATGGACTCGCAGGATCCACCGCAGACCGGGCAGACATAACGCCCCAAGCGGAACTCCCTCCCAAACGAAACGCATCATCTCTTCGACTGACAAGCCTGCCGCTGCTTCGGCAAGTTTTTCGTCACGCTGATAACTGAACCAATGCGGACTCGCCCCCGTGTAGAGCGCGCGCGATTGATGGATACAGGATTTGCACGGCGGTTCCTTGTGCGGATTGTCGCGGCTGGTGCCCAGCACGCAGCGACTCATGCCTGCATTGCATGCGAAATAGGCGACCGGGATTCCCTGCAGCCGAAACGCCCATGAGACCAGCAGATGGAAACCCGCGTTCCATGAAAGATCGTCAATCCCCGTGGATGCCTTGAAGAAAACGACCGGCGCGCCGTTTGGGCGGGGTTCCATCCGCGCTACTTTACGCGCCACCGATGCGATCTTTAGATTGTTGAGCCTGCGGACAAATCCGCGTTTGATGCGTTGAGTGTAGAATTCTTGTAGTCGTTTCATGATAGGGTTGATATTATAATGTAGACATTAACTCCACCGGAAATTGCGAATCCAAGTTCTTCCTCTACTGGCAGGAAAATATGGCTCAGGATGATTTCGTGATCTTTGCCGAGTTGAAAAGGGAAAAATTCGAGGACATCCTCGACAGATTGGCAAAATACTTTCAAAACATCCAGTTCGGCAGGCAGGGTGACGACTGGATCTGGATCCATGTGGAAGATGACAGGATCGAGATTGATTCTTTTTTCTCAGAACAATTGGAAGTAAAAGGCAGGCTAAAACATTCCAAGGCGGTTCGGGAAATCCTAAAATTTATGGAAAAGGGATGGATCTTGAAACGCTTCGACCCGCCCAAAGAAGACCTAACCCGCTAGATTCTTTTTTCGACGCCTTAAAACCCATTCCCGAAGTTTCCCCAACCCCAACAAATTCAAAATCCCTGAAACCATGAGATTCAACCGCGCCAACGCCGTGGGCGGATGGATGAACAGCGCGCGCATCCACGCGGCGAGAGATCTGGCAGGGAACCCGCCATCCAGCAGGTAGCGTGCGTCCACGCGGTGGGCGGAGGCTTTCGCGCGGCGACTCACGTTGGCAAGCAGCGGCGCAAGGCTTTCATCCAGTGAAACCGCATCCAAAATGCGGAAGGCTTCGAGCCCAAATTCGGCGGCTTTGGCGCGGTTCTTTGCTTCCGCATGGTACCTCGCAGCGGACCAGATTTGATTGACATGCAAGATTTGCCCATGTCCGGCGATCTTAATCCATAAGAGATGGTCGAGCAAAAAGTGGAAGGAAGTATCGAGTCCATTCGTTTTCTGCAAAGCAGAGCGCCTCATAAAAACGGCAGGCTGGCCGATGATCTGAAAGCAAAGCAAGTCTTCAAGCGTGCCCTGTTTGTAGGTGAAGGTGTTGAAAGTCGCGCCATTTTCGTCCACGGCAAGCATGTTCCCATATACCAGAACGGCGTCCGGGTTTTCTTCAAAGACCTTGACCGCTGCACTGACTGTGCCGGAGAGATAATAATCGTCGGAGTTGAGCCAGGCAACGATGTCGCCGGAGGCGCGGGCGAATCCCTTGTTTATGGCATCGGCTTGTCCTTTATCTTTGACCGATTCCCAATATGCCAGTCTATCGGCATATTTCCTGATGATCTCCATGCTTCCGTCCGTGGATGCGCCGTCTATCACAATGTATTCAATACGCGGATGATCCTGATTCAAAACCGAAAGGATGGTCTGCTCAAGATATTTTGACTGGTTGTAGGAAGGGGTGATTATGGATACGAGAGTCATAATCTTTGCAGGGGTGGCCTGGCAGGTCGTCCCTGCGATCTACCGTAGATCATACAATACATACCCATCGCCTTCATCAACAACAGGGTAAGTTTCAAGGATCGTTTTCAGGTCGGGCTGTTTATCCAATTGCCCAAAGGCGGTCACAAGGAAATAATCCATGCCTGCAGTGAGTTCCTCAAATTCTTCAGCGTTGTTCTTGCCGGGGTTGCGCACTTCGCTCAACCCTGTTGCCAGAGGCCACAAGTTCACTTTTCGCCAGCCATACATCATCAACCTATAACCATAATCATGTGTCAACGCGATGACTTTGCCGTCTGTCGGAATGACATTGCCTACTTCGTTCCAATAGGCAGGCTCATGACGGAAACTTTCCGCCACGAGAACAGACCGCGCCACGTAAGCGTGATATCCGATCACCACACCCACCACTGCGACGAGACCAACGCGTCCAACTCCGCTGATGCCTGCCGCTCTTTCAGTAACCGGATCCAACACTGCGGCCAGTCCAAGCGCAACAATGGGGATGAGTTGAATGTGATAATAACTGTGTGTGTACATCTGGAATGGCAGAGTGAGTCCGTACAGCAGGTAGCCGATCCACAGGCTGACCAGCAGCCAGCGCATCCGTGATGGAGCGATGAAGGCGCCGGTAATACTTGCAAAGAGAACCGTCAAGCCGAAGAGCCTGCCGATGAACACAAGCCATTGGTTGTAAAAATCCGTGCTGGAGATGAGTTGGATAAGCGCCACCGTCCACGAGAAAAAATACTCGGTGGAGCGTCCCTGGTTAAGAAAGACGTAGAAGACCAACGCGGGCAGGACCATGAACGCCGCCATTGTCCACACCTGTTTTGATTTCCAAAAGCCTTTTCCAAGCGTGAAAAGGACCATCGCAATCGCCGCCGCGCCAACAAAGAAGGCAATGACGATCTTTACAAAAGCGGCAAAACCCAGGAAGATACCCGCGAGGACCGCCCATTTCCATTTTGAATTTTCCCCAAGTTTTTCGCCCGAAATAAGGGGGGAATGATCCTCACTCCAACGATAGAGGAAATAAATGCCGGTGACGAACGCCGCTGTCATCAACGGGTCGGGTTGGAAGGAGCGGCTGGATTCCACGGAAAATGGCAGGACGAGATAATACGCCAACCCAAGGAGTGCCGCCCAGGGGGATGCTGCGCGGCGCATGAGCTGAAAGAGGAAGACTCCCGCCGCCAACCAGAAAATCGTTTCCCAAACGCGAGCGGCGGCGATGGTCTCGCCTGTGGCGAGATAGGTCAAGCCAACGATGGATTCGATGACGGGCGGCTCATACCTCCCGACTGAATTTGCAAAGGATGTGGCGAGAGCCTTTTGCTCATCTGTTGCGGACGGCAGGGCGTTGTAATAAATCTCACGCGCGACAAGCGAATTCCGCAGCTGGCGCGAAGGATGAAAATCCAGCGGGGGGTCGGTGATGTCGAGAAGTCTGAGGAATCCACCGAGGGCGAGGAGAAGGATGAAGAGAACAGACCAAGTTTGAGGTCGAGATCGAGGCACGGTTTTCATCGGATTAGAAGAGCGAATTGTAGTCCACTTTGGGGAAGACGGTCAGTTTGCCGCCGATGGTCGCATCAACAACTTGACGCCCGGCTTTTGCGTAAGCTTCGCGTGCCAGCACGTAGCCGATTTCGGAGGTGTCGAGGTCGGGCAGCTGCCATTTGATGCCTTTGCCAAAATAATTGGGCATGAAATGATTTGGATCATCGCCCTCAGAAACGACGGTTTTGTTGGCGTCTCCCTTGGATGTGAAGTTGTGATCCACACCGATAAGGATGGCTTGCTCGATGCCCATGTAATAGGCGAGCTGCAATGCCAGGTTGGTAACGGTTGCGCCCTCCCACACACGCCTGCGGACATCGGTTGTAAATCGAGGCCCAGTGTAGGAAGTGTAGACGAAGGTGGGCAATCGGGTAAGCGGTAATTGGGGGTTGTAATGACGATGTGAACGCCAGGCGATGAATTGCGGGATCTGTAAAACGAGAAAGTCTTCCACGAATTGCTCAATGACAAGATCGTTGGTGACGCAGAGATAAGTGGTGGCAAAGCCAAGGTCGGGGAAGGCAAGATAGATGCGGTTCATTCCGAAGGTGATCTCGTCCTTGAGCTTGTGGAGATCGGTCTGTTTCAGCGATGGGCCGTTGCCGATAATGAAAGCGCGTTTGCCTTTGTGAATGTCTTTCAGCGCGGCAAGGCGTTTTATGCTTTCGCGCCTCCAGGGATGAAAATATGCGGATGGAAGTTCGGGAATTCTGCGGATGCTATCGTAAGTATTACGCGCGAAATGCCAAAGGGGCTGCGGTATGATCGCTTTTATGGATTGTTTCATTGGGGGAGAAAGTCTTTTCGGGCAATATAGAGTATTACGAGGGCGGTCAGGTTGATAATCATGAAGAGAACATCTATGAACCCGATCTGATCGAAGATGGTGAGAATGATGTTCAAGGCAAGGATGATAACAGTGAGCCAGAAGATATTCTTCATCCGTTTTTTCAAGCGGAAATAACAGAACAAAAGAACCGCCGCCTCGATGAACATGGCAAGGGCGTAGAATGCAAAAATGCCCATCAGGTCCTTATGGCTTCCGAGATTTAGCAAGGTGCCAAGACCGAAATATGTCAGTATTGCGGAAATCAACAGGATCAGATAGCGCGCCAATTGAGATGTCGAGGCTTTCATGCTTACTCTGTACTTAGCCTTGCTGTCGCGCCGCCGTCCACGATCATGGCTTGACCGGTCATAAAGGAGGATTGTTCGTTATCAGCAAGGAAATAGATGGCGTGGGCGATCTCTTCAGGAGTCCCCACGCGTCCATTGACGGTTTTTCGGGCGAGGTTATCGAGCCGTTCCTGTACATCGCCGTGACCGACATGTCCGCGCCCGAGGCCGGCCCGCAGCATGGGCGTATCCACCGCGCCGGGCAGAATGGCATTGACGCGGATGTTATCGGGTGAAAATTCGATCGCCATGGCGCGGGTGAGGGCGAGCAGCCCGCCTTTGGATGCGGCGTAGGCAGCGATGTTGGCGGACGTCTGCACGGCGTGTACGGAAGAGACATTCACAATCGCGCCGCCATTCCCTGCCTTAAGTAGCGGATATGCCAATTTAACCCCAAGAAACACCGAGCGCAGGTTCGCCGCCATGACCGCATCCCACTCCTCGACGGTTGTTTGCACGAGCGGTTTTGCCACCTGCACTGCGGCATTGTTGACTAGTGCAGCAAGCCCATCCGTAAAGGCTTCGGCTTTCTCGAAGATGGCTTCCATGTCTTCGGGGCGGGCAATGTCGGATTGGATGAAAAGCCCGTTTTTGGGGAAATCCACGCCGAATGCAGAGCGGTCCACGCCGATGACACGCCAGTCTTTTTCAGCAAAAAGCGCAACTGTGGCGCGTCCAATGCCGCCCGCCGCGCCGGTGATAAGGATTGTGTTAGTCATGAAGTAATTTTACGTCGAAATCTGGCTTTGTGCCTGAAATATGTTGTCCAAACGATATTCAATTTAATCCGCAGATCCCAAGATATAAAGAAATCCGTATTGCTTCCCTGCATATGTTATTCTTAATAAACCCAAACGCCCAACGTTTTATTGGTTTTGCCTAAAGATAATACAGCCTTCCACAGTGGTTTCGATATGATAGTTTTCCTCCACAAAGGCGAAAATCCTATCCATGCCGGGGTGGATGAGCATCTTACGCTTCAAGCCGGGTGTAGCGTATTGCTCCTCTCGGATGATGCGGTCAAGCGAGGGGATGGCATCCACAGAGCGGGCGCAATCCACAATCAGGGCGGGAGGCGTGGAAATCATGTTCTCGATATAAGTGTTCTCGATCTCTTCAGTCAGTGTGCCATTGAGAAAGAGCGGGTAGTTCGTGTACTTGACTGGTGACGTGCGACCCGATGTGAAGTTGATGCCACGCTCGGGATACCATGTCAGCACATGGTCATCGGGTTGGGTATTTTCGATGATATAGGCTGAGATAGGGTCAATGAATTCCACGCCGCTTTTTGAGATTGCTTCAGAGTAGCGCCCTGCGGTGGATGGGTACAGAACGAACAATGACGCGGAGAAGACGACCGTCAGTGCAGACACAAAAAGGTTGTTCTGTTCTTTGACAGGCTCTTCCTTGAAGAGCAACAGCCACATCTCGAAGAAAACAAAGGCACAATACACTGCTACTGCCAATACCCAACTAATGTAATAATGAGTGAAATTTCTGCCTGAAAGATTACTAAGCAGGATTTCGATTGGGAACCACAGAACGAGAAACAATTCAAGGATGGAAAGTTTTCGATGCGCAAAGCTTTTTAAAGCGCGGAATACCAGCATGCCCCAAGCTGCCAGTGTGAACCATCCCACCCAACCAATGCCATATTTCCCAAACCCGCCTAACAAATCGATCCACTCCCGGCCTTTGGCGGCTGAATAGGAAAAGTTGAAGATGATCGAGCCGTAGAGCATATCTGGGGCGGCGCCAAGAAACGCAAAGTACAAGATCCATAATAAATTTGGCAGCGCGAAACCCATTAGTGAGATGAGAACGATTCCCGCTGTTTCTAAAACAGCTTTTTTGAAAATCAGGAATAGAAAGACTGCACCGAGAATGGCGAAGAACCCCCCGATGTTATTGGCGCGAAAGGTGAAACTCAAGCCAAACCACACGCCGATCCAGAAATATTTCCAATAGTTTCCTTTTACATCCTGCATTGCAAAGAAGATCGATAGACCCGCTGCGTTGAAGAGCAGTGCATACTCCTCGGTGTAATTCCCGTAGCCGAGCGTGACTCGTAAACCAATACCCGCCAACAATATACCGAATAGCGCAGGATCCATCCCCCAGCGTTTTGACAGATCGCGATACAAGACGAGGAATGTTCCAAAGATGCACAGGAACTCGACCACCCATACGCCCCACCGCGAGCCCACTCCTAACCACAGCCCGAGTGCATTAATGTAAAAAATGCCGGGACCTTTGTTGTCCCATATTTCGGTGTAGGGAATTTTGCCTTCCAGGATCTGTCCGCCTGCGTAAAGGAAGAAACCGCCGTCGCGGGAGGGCTTGTCGAAGAGCGGATTGGCAAGATCGAGGACAACTGCGGTCAGCAGAAGCAGGAACAAGTACGGGAGAGCGAGGCGGATTTTCGTCATCATTTTTTCATTTCGATTCCCAGCCCATCCAGCAGGTTGCGGATCGTGCTCCAATGCACCCGCTCCCACGCCGCCGGGCTGGAGTTGGAATTGTGAGGCGCGAGCATGACGTTGTCCATCTTCAACAGCGGACTATCCTGCGGAAGCGGCTCGAACTCGAAGACGTCCAACGCCGCGCCTCCAATTTGACCTGAACTAAGCGCAGCGACCAGAGCCTTTTCCTCCACGATGGGGCCGCGCGCCGTGTTAATGAGAATGCCTGTCGGTTTCATCTTCCCAAGCGTATCAGCGTTGATGAGGTGATAACTGGTCGGGTTCAGGTCGCAGTTGATGGAGACGAAATCGGAATTCGATAGAAGCGTTTCGAGCGTCGTCATCTCGATTCCCGATTCGCCTACAAAGACATGATCCACATCGATAATATCCGTGCCGAGGACTCTCATGCCAAACGCGCGCGCACGCCGGGTAACTGCCTTGCCAATGTTCCCCACACCGACGATACCAAGCGTGCATTCGCTCAACGCCCTGCCCGGAATTTTCTCCCATTCGCCGTGTTTCATCGCCGCATCCATCCATGGACCGCGCCGCGCAAAAGCCAGAATGTAACCAAGCACTGTGTCGGCAACGGGGGTGGTAAACGCATTCGGCGTCCGCCCAAGCTTCACTCCAAAACGGGAACAGGCTTCGGAGTCAATCGAGTCGACGCCCGTCCCCCATTTGGAAATGACTTTCAAGCGTGGAGCACAGGCTTCTATCACGCGCGAGGTGTAGCGGTCATCGCCGCAGATCGTCCCATCAAATTGACCTGCATACTTCAACAGGTCATCCTCCTCCATGCGTTCTTCCACATTCGGGACGATGAGATCAATTCCATATTCCGCCAGCACAGGGCGAAAGCGGTCAAGAAATGGAATCATGTAGGGGGCGGTCATTAAAACAGATGGCATGAATTACTCACAAATCTTCTTTTGAACAAAATCTTTCACGTCAACGGATGGGGTTTCCCTTTCCATGAACACCGTCATGATGTTGCAGACCTGCAATCTCAGGAATTTGTCCGAGACGATCAACTTTGTCATCTCGCTGATCCTTTCCACATCGCCCTGCACGGCATAAGCCTGGAAGAGCGGCATCCATTCCAATCCGTCGTTGGGATAATAACCTTTGGCGAGCGCTTCATCGAGCAAAACAGGAATTGCATCCCATTCGCCGCGCTGGCGGGCAAGGTCTGCCTGTTGATAATAATAGCACCAGTCCCGCTCTGGCTCCGCGCCGAACACTTCAGACGGAGGCGTCCGAGACTCCCCTTCTGCGATAACAGCTTCCAGCCGGGAATGAGGCGCAACCAGAACCAGGCGGTCCGCATCCAATGGCGATAGCTCCGGCGCTTTTCCATCCATGAAACGCACGCACGTATCCGGACGGGATTGAATCATCACCAATACGTTTCCAAAATCGCGCTCCAGATAATTCCCGCGCCGTAACGGGGTTTCTTCACTGCCGTTGGAAATGATCTGATTGACAGTATCTCCATTCAGTACAGCGGCGGGCAGTTTGATCTGCAAAACATCCGCCTCCTGTTTATCAGGATAATAGATAAAATTTGCAGGACCCCAAATAAAATAATCCTCGCTCAACGGACTTCCCGGATAGGAGGCGATCAGCGTTACCCCTTCTTTGATCATTGGCGCACGCCATGAAACCTGCCACCAAAAATTGCGGGTTGCTTCGGTCTCGTCTGCCACGCGCACGGCGTTACCGTGATGGGTCAGTACTGAAATGCCTAAAAAGAACGCGATCACTCCCGCGCGTATCGACGTCGGGTTCATCTTTTCGAAGATGACCGAGAATAAAATGCCGACTCCCGCCGCAGACGCCAGCGCATAGCGCGAATAATCCGGCAAAGTAACATGACGGTTGACGAGGATGACCGGAATCAGGCAGGCGACAATCGTAATGAACGCCAGCCAGAGTTGTTCCCGCATCTCTCTGGACCCGTCATTTGATTCTGTTTCTCCAGCCTTTTCCCCCTTGTCGCGCAAAAAGACCAACAACGCGGCAACTGCAAACCCCGCAAAGGCGAACCCTGCAAAAGCATCCCGCAAACGGAGCGAAAAGCCAAAAATATTAAGCGGCACTGTCCATGCCACCATGATGACTTTAAACACATCCTGGATGAGATAATTCAGCCACCACAGCGCAGTGAGCGGCGACTCGAACAAGGAGGACAATTGCAAACTGACATCCGTGGCTTTGCGTTCCGCCTCGAAGAAGAGCAGCCGCCAGATTAAAAATCCACCCGCGCCCGCCAGGAAAGGAAGTGATGTTATAACAGCAGATTTCAGGCGGAAGAAAACAGGCTGTTCTGTTCTTCTAATGTACAGGATACCGATGATCGCAAGACGCATCGCTTCGAACCCGAGGAAATATTCCACCAATCCGAGATAAATCCAAGCAAGGAATACAGACGCAAAGGTGTAACCCCAACGCGCCGCAGAAGTCTCTGCCTGAAGCGCTTTCAGTGTCAATGCTACAGAGACCATGCCGCAGGCGAGGCTGAAAATCTGCGATTGATAATCAATGGGATTGACCTGTGACAGAAAACCCGGATAAACGAGAAAGAGTAAAGCCGCCAGCCAGTTGTAGGTTTTCCGGCTTTCCCAAAGTCGGTTTCCAATCCAAAACAAACTAACGGCGCTGATCACCCGGAACATGAACGCGCTCAAGTGATAATACAAAGGGTTCATTCCGAACAGGGAAAATGCCGCCTGCATCACATATCCGCGCACGGGGCGGTCCACGCTGAAGACCTCGTGGAAAAAGTCAGCGCCGCCCACATAGCCGTCGAACATCAGGTACCAGTCGTCATTGATGTAGCCAAGTTTGGTCACAAGCGGCAGGTAGGTTACTGCGCCGAGCAGGGTGAGGAAAAGGACGCCCCACCAGAATGAGCCGAGTTTTTGTTTTAGGGTTTTCATAACATTTTATGTCATTGCGAGGAGGGCGACAGCCAGACAAAGCCATCCCCCGGTCGGTGGAAGTTGCTTCGGGTTTCGCCCTCGCAAAAGCATTACAGTCTCTTCCTCATCAAAAAATCTGCGATCTCAAAATCCAATTCCTCGTCAATGTCCCAAGCTTCATCGGCATCTATTTCGAACATCAGGGGCTTGTCGCCGATGCGGTGTTTCTTACGCTCCAAATTCCCGCGGGTAAAAAGATAGATGCAGGAATTTTCTTCATAAACAGGCGGAAGGTCTTGTGTCTGAATCAATTCGAGCGGATTGTGGTTGATGGCGCGTCCATCTTGAAAGTAAAGTCGAGTTTGCAGGCGCGTTATTGAAAAAAGGGAATCGTATTTCGGATAATCTGCGGCGAATTTTTTGATGGCGTTTGAAACCGTCTCTGCCTTCAATAACGGGTTTGTGGAATGAGTTTGCAAATAAAAGTCCGCTGGAACCTGCGCGGTGTCGTAGAGCAAAATATCGTTCATCGGCACATCGTCGGCACGGAGATGCTTGGGTCGTTGAATCAGCTTCACGCTTGGGAAGAGGCGGCGTATGCCGTCCATCACCGGCTCGGAGTCCGTATCCACGATCACTGTTTCGATTTCCGGCACGGCATTTAGCGTTTCCAAAATATGTTGAAAGAGGGGTTTGCCCGCAAGAGGGCGGTAATTTTTTCCCGGGACGCGCTGACTGTGATGGCGCATCGGAACGAGGGCGGCAAGTTTCATGCCCTTATTTTATACCCTTAATGGTCACTACGTCTTACAACGCGCGGGACATCTGCCACTGCGAGATCGACTCGCGCACCATGCCCACCTGTTCGAAGATGAAACTCATCTCTTCAGGATAAATGGGCGAGACATGCCAGACTTTGCCCGGAAATCTTGCAAACAGCGCGCGCATCAGAACCGTGCTCAAGCCTGCTCCGCGAGACCGGGACTTGACCAACACCGAATGTATTGCCACGTCTGCGGCATCGGGGTTGCTGATGAGGCAGTAAGCATCGTTGAGGCGGTACGCCTGCGCCGGTGGCGTGTATTGCATGATGGTCGTGCCTGAGAGCTGCCACGGGAGGTCTTTCATGCCGTGATAGGTGACCTGCCGCGCAAGATCGCGAATGTCTATCTCTTCCAACGTGTGTGCAGCTTCTGATCGCAGATTTTCGATCTTGTATCCTACCAGCCTGCGGACTTTTGTAAATCCCACCTTTTCATATAACTTTACCCCTGCTGTGTTCTGTTCGATGACCTCGAGGACCATTTCCCTTTCGCCGCGCTCTTTGGCTTCTTCGAGGAGCCGCTCCATTGCCCATGTTCCTATACCATTGCTGCGGGCGGTGGACATGATGCCCATCGCTGCAAGGCGGCTTGTCCAGCCGCGGCGTGCAATGAGTGCAATTCCAATCGGCTCACCTGCCTTCATCAATACGCGGCTGGCAGTCAGGTCGATGCCATCGCGGCGGAGAATGATATGAAACAAGTCTTCTGTAACGTTGACGGGGACGAAATAGCCTTCGAAACTGCGCGTCATCAAGTCCGCAAGGGTTGGGATGGTGTAAGAGGAGGCGGAGGCGAGAGAATTGGTCATTTTTCACTATTATACCGAATCGGTTCCACATCCCTTTTTCTTTCCTCTTTCTTCCTTCGTTCCCGCGCATAATAGAACGTCTCCCGTAACTGCGGCGTGACCAGGCTTGTTTCACGGTGCCCTACACGGGTTCCATGAAACTGCATAAAACGGAACCAGAAAATCGAAGCGAAATTTTTCAAGAGCACCCCGTCACCGACGGCATGCCAAAGGTCGCTCATAATATTGGTGAGGGTCAAACGCAGGAAATCGTAAATGCTGAAGTGCGCCTCAGGATATATCTTTTTATATGCCATTGCCTCTCGGCGGTAGCGGTTGTACACTCCGCGCGGAGTTTCGTTGTGGATGTGAACGATCTCTGCTTCGGCGATATAAGCAATCTTATACCCCTCCCCCTTTGCCCACTTGCCCCACTCAAGGTCTTCGAGACCGGTCAGCGTTTCGTCGTAGAGGTGCTTCTCCCAAAAACTCCTTCTGATCGCGGCGTTGGCGTTGTTGCAGAACGCTGTCATCTGATCGAGGTGGCTTGCATCGGGATACCATTGGTGAAAAATTTGATGTTCGGAATATTTCGAACCTTCATGTCCGCGCTGTTTGCCGTAGGTCAATGCAACTTGGTCATCCTGAAATGGGCGCAGCAGAGTCTCCAGCCAATCGGGATAGACAGGATAGACATGCGCACTGGCAATGACGATGAATTCACGCGTCGCTTCGCGGACCCCGAAATTGAGCGACCGCCCAAACGTAAACTCCGCCGATGGAATGTGGACAACTCGTGCGCCAAACGATTTGGCGATTAAAGCAGTTGCATCTGTAGAACCGGAATCGACCAGAATGATCTCGACGTCTTTGACAGTTTGCTGTTTGATACCCTCCAACAAACGCGCAATATGTCTTTCTTCGTTATAAGCGCGGATGACAATTGAGCAGTTCATCGTCTACTTCCTGTGAGACAGAAGCAAATTTGCCAACGCATCTGCCAGCCATTGCCTGTATCTTTCTTTAGACCAGTTTCGGTCAACAGTCATCAGAGTATACATTTCAGCGCTGGTAAGCAGCCACACGGTTTCGGCTGCTTCCTGCAGGGTAATCCCATCGCGCAGAGGGCTATTGGACGCAAGCGCCTTAACGAAGGTCATCATACCCTGGAGGCGGGAATCGAGCATGCTGTGCAGCATCTTTCTGATGTCGGGTTCCGTCTTTGCTGCAGCGCGCATAATACCAAAGACCGGAGCCATCCGCCCCATGATTGCCGTAATATCATTTGCGAAAAGTTCCACTTGTCGTATGGGGTCCTTTTCGCGTTGGACAGATTGTGGTCCCTCGCGTTCCAATAATGGAGTTCCCTCATCATCCCCAACCAGCGAAACCTCGATAAGGCGCGATAATATCCCGCGCTTGCTCCCAAATGAGGCATAAACCGTATCGACGGCAACGCCCGCTTGTGTTGCGATTGCTTCGATGGTTGCGCCTTCGTAGCCGCGTTGGATGAACAAGTTGCGGGCGGCTTCGATAATTTGCAGACGGGTTTGGCGAGCCTGTTCCTTTCGGCGTCCCGAGTTATAAGTGCGTTTGCTTCGTTTTTGAATGCTCAATTTCCTTGACAATCCTTGTCAAATTTAGTATATTAGATAAAGTTATACTTTATCTAATATTGCAATGCTGTACTGGAAAAGTGTAGCAGAATTGACAGGCAACGTCAACCAAAGGAGATTACCCATGGAGCATAAAAAGGACCGCCCCAAAATCACAATCAACCCTTTCCTGATATACATCTTGTTGGTTTTAATGGCAATTGCGCTCCAGAGGTTGATCCCTCTTCCATTTTTGGAAGCGACAACGGCGCACCTCATTGGAGCAACCCTCGTTCTTTGCAATCTAATTGCAGGGCTGCCCGCCTTGATCGGCATGATCTCAGTCCGCACATCGCCCAATCCCAACCGACCCACAACCGCGCTGGTGCTTACGGGCTCCTATCGCTTATCGCGAAATCCCATGTATATTGGTTTGACCTTTGTTTATTGCGGACTGGTTACTTTTTTTCAGCTGCCGTGGGGGTTAATCTTCCTCCCCCTTGTAATCTGGCTGCTCACAATTTGGGTCATCATTCCTGAAGAAAAATATCTGGAGGAAAAATTTGGGGCGGAATATCTAAACTACAAATCAAAAGTTCCCCGTTGGATTTAGACATACTAAAACAGGCTGGACGAATAGTGTTCTTCATCCAGCCTGTTTTGTTTTCGGCTCTTTCCAACCCGGAAATTGCTACCAGTCATTATTCTTTTCGTAGCCGAGACGGATCAACAAATCCCCCGCAATTTCTTTAAACAATATTTTATGTTCCTCTGCAAAGTGCTTCTTCCATTCACCTGTTTTGCCAGAGCGGAAGGTCGGGGACTTTGACGGGTTGATGGAGGCCTCAAGGGAGTCTAGGATCAACTGTCGGGGAGTTTGAAGCGGAACATGGCCGAGGAGGTGATCCATGATTCCGGTAAGAGTTGCTTTGCGGTCGAGAATCAAGTCCTCGAAGTGAATTGCCAGAACTTGGGGATGGTCGAGCCAGCCGAGATAAGGGGCAAAACGTTCAGCGATATTCGGGAACTGGATGTTCGTATCGGGTCTGCCAAGGATACTGACTTTCAATCGCGCATCGAAATCGGGCAGGGATCGGTAATAGTCGTGGTGAACGTGGCGCGCTTCCATGTCGGTGATATAGAAAACATGCGAGACAACCACATCGCGCGGGTCCCGAAAGATGAAATAGGGGATAAATTTGGGGCTGCAAACACGCGCGACGGTTTCAGGGCGGGCGAAGAGATGCGCCGAAGCTACATCGCACGGACGGAGAGAATCAAGCCATGCAAGAGCTTGTTCTGGACGGCGCTTTCTTCCGCTTTCGCCTTCGTATTCGGCGTAGAAAGAATGCAGTCGTTTTGCATAGGGCGCAACATTCGAAAAGCCGAGCAGGATTTGGTCGAGCAAATGCGTGCCGCTCTTTGGGAAGGAGATGCCAAGCAGGATAGGCAGGTTGGCGGGTTGGGAGGCAAACTGCAAACGTTGCAAATTCTTTTCGATGTGATAGACTGTGAATCGAAGGAACGATTTAAATGCTGCCATGCAGGTATTTAACCACATTCTTCATGCGAGCCGCAACCCGCTTTTCAAGGTTTTATGAAACATGAAAAATACGATTTTCACCACCCCCATTCTAAGCCTGATCTTTCGGTTGATTAGTAACTCGATCATGAATTTTACCGGCTGGCGAGTGAATGGAAGCCTGCCCGACATTCCCAAATTCATTTTGATCGGTGCGCCTCACACCTCGAACTGGGACTTTGTGCTCTTCCTCGGAGTTATCTTTCGTCTGAAAGCAGACCCCCGCTTTATGGGCAAGGCGGAGTTGTTTCGCCCGCCGCATGGCTGGTTCTTTTATTGGTGCGGCGGCATTCCGGTTGACCGGTCCAAATCCACCGGGTTGGTGGATCAAATGGTGAATGCCTGTCATCGTTCCAAAAAGTTCATTCTTGTCATCACCCCCGAGGGTACGCGATATCACGTCCATGAGTGGAAACGCGGTTTTTATCACATTGCCACCAAGGCGAACATTCCGATTGTCATGGCGAAAGTAAGCGGCAAAGACAAAATCGTCCATGTGGGGGAGGTGTTTCAACCCACAGGCGATATTGATGCGGATATGGAGTCCATTCAGGCGGCGTTTACGGGATTTGAAGGAATCAACCCATTGAAGAAGCGGAAGAAAAAATATATAACACTTCAAGATTAATTATTTAAATTCAAGGTCGTGCGATGAGATACATTCAGACGTGACTTTGCTAATCAGTCTTCAAGGGGATGTTGTTGTTTTAATGCCCACTGTGCGTGTGTTTGAATCAATTCTTCTTCGTCCTGCGCGGCTTGTTCAAGGATGGAACAGTCACTTTTTTCTTTGCGGTTTCCGGCAGCGACGGCGAGATTGCGCAAGTAGCCGCGGCGTTTGGCGCGTTTGATGGGAGAGCGTTTGAAGCGTTCGTTAAATTCGGATGATGACAGGAGCAGGTCAGAGGTCAAAACGGGAAGCGGGATTTTTGGTTCGAGGGCTGGGTCTGCCGGAGGCGAGAAGCGATTCCAAGGGCAGACCTGCTGGCAGATATCGCACCCGAAAATCCAATTTCCGATTCTTTCGCGCAAATGTTCAGGGATGTCGCCTTTGTTTTCGATGGTGAGATAAGAGATGCAGCGGCGGGAATCGAGAGTGCGGTTTGGAAGGATGCATTGTGTGGGGCAGGCGTCGAGGCAGCGTGTGCAGGTTCCGCAGTGGTCGGTGGGGAATGGATCGTCTGGTTCGAGTTCGATGCCAAGCAGGATCTCTGAAAGGAGAAAAGTGGAGCCCGCTCGTGGATTGATGAGCATGGAATTTTTACCTATCCATCCCAACCCTGCGCGCTGCGCAAGTTCGCGCTCGAGGATGGGACCTGTATCTGTGTAGTAACGATTTGGAATGGAATGCCCGATCTGCTCTTCGATGAAGGCGATAATCTCTTGCAACCGCGTCGGAATGATGTCGTGGTAGTCATCGCCGAGGGCATATGCGGCAATTTTGTTCTTTTCGTTTTCTGGATTTGTTGGGGAATATGGAAGCGCCAGAATCAAAATGGATTTGCATTCGGGTAGGATCTGCTTCGGGTCGGCGCGACGGGTGCGGCTGCGTTCAGAGGCGAGATAGTCCATCGTACCGTGATGGTTTTCGTCAAGCCAGTCTTGGAAGACTGCATAATGCGAGGGCGGGGCGGAAGAAGTAACGCCAGCCAGGATGAATCCCAGCTGGCGTACTTTGTCTTTTATGGCTTGTTTGAGATCGTTCAATTTATCGGACGATGACCTTTACAAAAATGGCTTTCCCAAAGGAAACGCCTCTGGGGTTTGCCATTTGCCAGGCACTGGTGTATTCACCAATTCCGGTCGGCGCTTTGAAATTGACGGAAATCTCCACTTCCTGATCGGGCAGTACCGGGGCGGAAAGAGGGACAGGTTGCCCTTCCATGCGGTCGCCATAGGAGAAGATAAGACCATACCCTTCGCCCCATGTGCATGAGCCAGTGTTCCTGATCTTCCAGGTTTTTACAAACTCCTGTCCGGGGGTCATGGGAGTGCCGTCTGGGATTGTGACATCGATGGTGGCAAGATCAAAGGAGAAATCGTCGCACAATACGCCGGGAGTGCCGAGGGCGATCTGTGTTGGGTCGGTTGTAAAAGCGGAGGTTGGCGTCTCCGTTGGGCCTTCCGGGGTGGGTGTTTCAGTAGGCGGCGCGGGAGTGGGAGTGAACGCCGCTGCTGTGAGAGTAAATTCTGCCACTACTGTATTTGCCGCAGAAGTGCGAATCACATTCACATCCGGAGTTGGTTCAACAGGTGTGGCAGGGGCACAAGCGGAGAAAATGAACGACAGAGTCAGGAGCAGGATGGGTATTTTTTGTTTCATTGGTCCTCACTTACTCAGCCACGGATATGATCGTGACCCATACGAGTGACCCGAAGAACGCACCACTGTCGTCTCTCAATTTGTAATACCAGGTGTATTCGCCGGGATCCTTTGGCGCTCTCAAGTTGACGGAAAATGTTCTGTATTCACCGGGTTTTGTAAAGGGACCCGTCTTTGGAATGGTGTAATCCTTCGGCGTGACATAAAGCGGGGCGGTCGAAAATTCCTGAACAAAGACGAACGTATATCCTTCATCCCAGTCACAGGTTCCCATATTACGGAACTCCCAACTCTTTGTGAATTCCGTGTTACGTTTCATGGTTTTCCCATCGTAAGGCAGGGATTCGCTGACTAACCAACCGTCATTACATCCGTTCTTCGTGGTAACCGTGCTGACTGCGCCTGGTACTGTGGTCGAGGTTGCGATACCCGAAGGAGTCAGACCGGGCTGCTGGGTGTTGAAGGAAAAGGGAGTATTAGTCCCGCCAATGGATGGGAATGTGGGGATTGCCGCCAGCGTGGATGTTGGCGGCGGCGTATTCGTTGATGGTGGAACCGCCGCCGCTGTCTGTGCCTGTTGTTCCGCCGCCTGCGTGAGCACAACGCCGAATGCCTGAGTCTGGATCGCGCCCGGGTCCGCTGTTGGGGCGGGACTGGCTCCAATGTTACAGGAACTCAGGAAAACCGCAATAAGAGTTAATACTATCAGCCAGCCTGGCTTGCGAAATGTCATGTTTGGAACCTCCGAAAGTATTAACGTTATTATAACGCACCTACGGAACGGGCGTATCGGTCGGCGTTTCGGTGAAAGTGGGTGTGAATGTAGGTGTAAACGTGGCAGTCGAAGTGAAGGTGGGTGTAAAAGTGGCAGTTGGAGTCGGTACGCCCTGCCGGACGATATGCGGATTCAACCATATGGCGTTATCCTGATTGTTGCCGCCGTTTGCGCTGACCACAAGGATGAACTTCACTGTCTGCCCTGCCAGGCCGCCCAGGTCAAGGTCCACTGGATAATACTTCCCTTCATAGACTTCATGCCAGGTTGCAAGGGTTTTCACCTGTCCGCTGCTTCGGTAATCAAGCCGGAAGACCACATTGCAGTTCGGCGAGTTGTGACGGCAATTCACAATTGTACGAAAACGGTCTCCTGCCTGCACGGTGATGGCCGGAAACTGACCACTGATAAAGCCGTTGTTTTTGTCCTGCGGGACAGTAAGCAGCCCGGGTTCATCTTCCGTAACGCCGTTTTCCATTATCGGCGCATCCAGTTTGACAACAAAGCCGTTCGAGTCGCCCATTGTCCCTGGGCACGGAAGTAAATTCTGTCCGTTGCTCCACTCTGCCTCACAATACTTGTTCGCAAATTCATACGCCACAAAGGACGGCCCAACCACGCGAATGTCCACCCAAAAAGCGGTATCCGCCTGGGCGCCGATACCAAACAGCGCACCGGATGTATTCCGCAACTTCCAATATCCGCGATATTTTCCGTCTGTGCCGGGGGATGTCAATGTGATTGGAATTTCGATATATTGACCAGGCGCAACTGACCCCGGCAATGCAGTTGCTGAGAGTCCGCTCATTGCATCGCCACTGGAAAAAACGAGCGAGTA
Organism: uncultured Anaerolinea sp.; assembly: GCA_964563315.1. GTDB lineage: Bacteria > Chloroflexota > Anaerolineae > Anaerolineales > Villigracilaceae > Villigracilis. The sequence goes on from CAZLWG010000008.1 coordinate 70,228, forward strand.
TGATGTCGTCCATGTGCATGTGCCAACATTTCTAATGCGCCAGATCTTGACGAATGTGCTGTTGCGCGGGACGATGCTTCCATCGGGATAGGTGACATCTGCAAGGAACTGAGCCGCATCACACCTCGACACGGGAACTGGTGACTGCACCCCGGGCGGATTCGTCGCTGAGGCCGTTCCGCCGATGGTGGCGGTTGGCAGAGGCAAGCCCGGAGTGGAGGTAAAGCCGGTTTGTGTGCCAGCCGCTTCAATAGTCAGAGCGGAGGCGGTATAGAGTCCATTAAGTGTGGAAAACGGGTCCGGCGTGGCTGCATTCGACGGCAGGTTGCAGGCGGTCTGGGCAAGCCATAGAACCACAAGTGATAAAACAAGCGGGGAAAATTTTCGAGACATGGTTCCTCCATTCTTAATCCTTTTCAAAGATTAAAGACGCAGGGATGCAGGGAATGGTTCCAAACAAAAAGAAGCCGGCGCGCCGGCTTCTTTTTGTTCAATTCTGCTAGGGGCACTCGAAGGCAAAATCCACCCGGTATTCTTTTTGAACCGGATCTGTGACAACAAAGGTAAACCATTTGGGTCCTTGCGATGCGGCCCGCCCAAATTTCCATACACGGGTAAACGTGGTGGTGGTGGACTCTTTGATATAGACCGTTTTGGGACCAGAGTTGTTGCCATCCTTTTGACCCCAAAAGTAGGTGAATTCATACGGTCCGCTGGTGGAGACCTCAGCATAGGCTGTGAAGACCATGTTTGCGGGCGCGCAGCCCGTTTTCGGTTCGCGGATTACATACAGGTTAACATTGGTGATGCCGTATTTCGGTTTGTTGGTAGAGTCGACTGCGATCTCGGTATAGAAGGCAGACTGGTATACGCCGACTCCGAAACTGATCTGATCGGGGGTTTGTAATTTCCATTCCGAGCGGTAGCTTCCGTCTTCGGTTGGAGCGGTAAGTACGAGCGAGATCGGCACGGTTTGACCGGGTCCTGTTGCCTGCGGCAGGTTGTAATAATAGGCGCCGCCAAGCAGGTCGCCGCTCCAAAAGATGATCCGATAACTGGTATCCCACACGCAAGTGCTGGTATTTTTGATGTACCAGGTTTTGGTAAATTGTTCGCCTGGTTTCATGATGACACCGTCCACGATGCTTTCGTCTTCAAGACTCGCTTTGGCACAGTCCGCTTTGGATGAACCGGAGGGAGTTGACAGGGTGGGAGATGCGATCGGGGTGATCAATGCCGGCGTTGCAAACGGTGTTTTGGTAGGGGGAATGGAAGTATCCGGAGTTTCGGTGACGGGTATCATCACCGGGGTTTGCGCAGCGACAGTTTCAGCGACGGAAGTCTGAATGGCGGACTCGGTGTCCACGCCTTCCCCGCCGCAGGAAGAAACGAGAACAGCTACGATAATTGTTGCGGCAAACAGCAAATATTTTTTCGAATTGGTCATTTTTTTCCTTTCACGCACAAGGAAAGATTATACTGTTAAATTAAGAGCGCCCTTAAAATCGGGCGCTCTCATTTATTTAATTGTTATTTTTTTACGGACAGACAAACTGCGCACGCCCGAACTGCTGGTTGTTGGGTGAGTCGATGTAGACATCGAACCAGTGTGTCCCGGATGCAGTCGTTGTCCAGGAAATGCTGGCAGATTGGGTCCCTGCGGCGGCAAATACCAGTGACGGCGGAACGGGAGGAGTTGCTCCGTCGCTCCGAATCCAGTGAAAGTCGACTGTGCCGGGACCATTAACAGTGATGTTGGCGGTGGCGGTAAAGCCATTACATCCGCCGGTATTCGTGAAGGATACACTGGTCACAGCAAAGGGTGTGGTTGTGTTCGTCGGGGTTGCGGTGGGAGCCTGTACTTTGATTTCCACGTAGAATGCCCGCCCTTGATAGCCGTTCACAACGGGGACGAGAATGTTGTTGTTGGTCACAATACGCCAGTAACTGCGATAGGTATTCGGAGCAGCGGGCGCGGTGAAGTTTATTTCGAGGTCAATCTCCTGCCCGGGGTTTACGGCGGGAATGGGTTTGGATGAGGCGGCTCCCATGGATTCGCCGCTGTCAAAAGCCAGGGTGTACCCGTTCCATGCACAGGAACCAATGTTCTTGATGCGCCATTTCTTCGTGAACCCCTGCCCTGGGGTCATGATCGTACCGTCAGGGATGGTGACATCCGTGATAAATTGTGCCACGTTGCAATTCGAGGTTGCGGTGGCAATGGGGGTGTTCGTCACAGCAGCCGAGGGGATGGGTGTGATGGTTGACAATGGGGTCGGGCTGGCTGTTTGCGTAAAAAGAGGAGTTGCGCTCAACAGGGCTTCCACGGTCTGTGCAGCGGCGGTAGCTTCCGCATCCTCGGGGTTGTTGGAGGGAAGGTTGCATGCGCCCAAAAACAATACGGCGATCATTAAGACATTGAAAAGGCGGTGCCTAGTGTTCATCGTTTCTCCTTCAATGTGAAATATTTTACCGCAAGAAATCTTTGGTTATGGCCCGTATTTTTGATGCAAATCAAAAACAGGAGTTGGTGAAACTCCTGTTTTGGTGAATCAGGTTTGAGATCCGAGGGGAGGCGGCGTTATGCGGTTTCGGCGTGCGCGCCTGCCATCCATAATCCGAGTTGTTCGCGGGTGGCTTGTTTGGCATCCACGCTGGCGACGATCTGCCCACGATACATGACGGCAATACGGTCGGAGAGCGCCATGATCTCATCGAGTTCTGCGGAGATCAACAGGACGGCCACGCCCCGGTCTCGCATTTTGATGATCTCGCTGTGGATGTATTCGATCGAACCGACGTCCAGCCCGCGGGTGGGTTGGTTGGCGATGACAAGTTTTACGTTTTCGCGGCTCAACTCGCGCGCCACAATGACTTTTTGCTGATTGCCGCCGGAGAGTTTTCCGGCGTTTACAAACGGCGAGGGGGTGCGGACGTCAAATGACGAGATGAGTTTGCGCGAGTTATCATCCAGCGCCTTTTGTTGAATCACTCCGCGGCGGCTGAACGGAGGGCGGTAGTAGTCGCAAAGAGCCATGTTATCTGCAACCGTATAACTAAGTACCAACCCGTGGCGTTGGCGGTCTTCGGGGATGTGTGCAAGCCCTGCCTTGGTCAGGACGCGGGGCGGTTTGCCCGTGACATCTATGCCATCAATGATGATTTTTCCTGATGCAGGATGGCGCAAACCGGTCAGAGCTTCGGAAAGTTCCGTTTGACCGTTGCCTTGCACGCCCGCAATACCGAGCACTTCGCCACTTCGAACAGCGAAGGAGACATCGTGTATGACGTCGAGTTTGCGTTGATCCTGTACACAAAGGTTTTCCACCTGAAGGATTTCGTCTTCCGGTGTTCGGTCCTGTTTGTTCACGGTGAGGATAACCTGGCGTCCAACCATCATGTTTGCAAGTTGGGCGGAATTGGTTTCCGAAGGGTTGACTGTATTAATGACCCGCCCGGCCCGCATGACGGTGATACGATCTGCAACGGCGAGGACTTCCTTCAGCTTGTGGGTGATGAAAATGATGGACACGCCGCGATCTGTCAGGTCCCGCATGATGCGGAAGAGGTCTTCCGCTTCCTGCGGGGTAAGGACGGCAGTCGGCTCATCCAGGATGAGGATTTGGGCGTCGCGGTAGAGGGCTTTGATGATCTCGATGCGTTGTTGTACACCGACGGGCAGATCGCCGACAATGGCGTGAGGGTCCACCGAGAGCCCGTATTGCGAGGATATTTGATTTATCTTTTGCGCGACGGTGTTTCGATCCAGCGCGCCGCGTTTTGTGGTTTCGTCCCCAAGCATGACGTTTTCTGCGACAGTGAAAACAGGGATCAGCATGAAGTGTTGATGCACCATGCCGATACCGAGTGCGATTGCATCGTTGGGGGAGTTGATCGTGGCTGGAGTCCCGTTGACGATGACTTCGCCTTTGTCGGGGTGATACAAGCCGTATAACAAATTCATCAACGTGCTTTTTCCCGCTCCGTTCTCTCCAAGCAGGGCGTGGATTTCGCCTTTGCGAAGATCGAAGTTGACGTTGTCGTTTGCGAGAACGCCGGGGAATTGTTTGGATAAGTTTTTGCCTTTCAAGACGATGTTGTTTTCTGTCACGGCATTCTCCTATTTCTCATATGGGACGCCGTCAGCGGCGGGCGGTGTGGTCTTGCCGATGATTCCGGTCAGAATGAACATGGTGAGGATGTAAGGGGTAAGTCCCACGATGTAGGATTCCTGCAGGAATGCCCATTGCGGGGGAATAACATCCCGAAAGATCTGCATGTTGATCAACAATGCCTGTGATGCACCGAACACCAGGGATGCCGCCCATGCGCCAATAGGAGTCCAGTTACCGAAGATCATGGCGGCGAGTGAGATAAAACCGCGCCCGTTCGTGAGAAGAGGTTCAAAAGAGGGTACCGACTCGATGGTGAAGTACGCTCCAGCCAGACCGGCGAACATGCCGCCGATGATGACATTGGCGTAGCGCATTTTGATCACATCAATGCCCACCGTGTCTGCCGCTTTTGGATGTTCGCCCACTGCGCGGGTTCGCAATCCCCAGCGAGTATTGAACAATATGTAGTGGGAAAGAAACACCAGCAGAATGGTGCCCATGGCAATCGGTTTCTGGTCGAAGATGCGGTTGATCGCCACGAGGTTTTCAAGGCAGGCGGCAGAGACGCCGCAGATGGGGGTGAAAATCTCGGTTAATGGGATGTGGATGGTGGGCAATACGCCGGGTGAGTTCGGGACGTGGCCGCCAAAGACGCTTCCCGCGCCGAAAAACAACTGGCGGTTGAGAAAACCGGTCAGTCCCACTGCAAGGATGTTGATCACGGTTCCGCCGATGATCTGGTCCACTTTGAAAGTGATCGAGAGCACCGCATGGAGCAGCGCCATTAATGCGCCGGTCAGGATGGCAAAGAATACGCCAAGCGTGATGCTGATGCCGATACCCATTCCAAAGACATGAAACATGTATATGGCGCCCAGCCAGCCGAAGAATGCAGATGATAGCATCATGCCTTCGATGCCAATATTAACCACGCCTGCCCGCTCGCAGTAGACGCCGGAGAGCGCACCCAGCGCCAATGGGGTCGCCACTGCAATTGTCGTGGCAAGCATGCTGGTAATGATCAAAACAGGCGGTTGTTTGACCTGTCCGATCATTACTACTGTGCCAAAGAGGACGATAATAATCAGGGCAATAAAGCCGAAACGTCTCCAGTCCATTTTGTCTCCTAGCCTCCCCAGCCCCGGGTGAGAACGACGCGTTCGCCCTTGGATTTGATGCGGTAGATGTAGCGGATGATCGCGTCTGCGGCAACAAAGAGCAGGATGAACGCCTGGATCATGGAGATCAAATCCACCGGCATTTGGGTGAGGAATTGCATCCGTGTTGCGCCGTTTCGCATCGCGGCAAACAGGAAGGAGGCAAGCACCACCCCAAGCGGATGCGATTTACCCAACAGCGCGATCGCGATTGCGTCAAACCCGTAGCCGATCGAGAAACCAAGTTCGTGCCGGTAATTCAGCCCAGTAACTTCAATCGTGCCTGCCATGCCAGCCAGCATCCCCGAGAGCACCATGGTAAGGATGATGATGCGCTTCACATTGATGCCAGCATATTTTGCCGCATCCGGGTTCAACCCCACAGTGCGGATTTGGAAGCCAAGTGTTGTTTTGGTCAACAGCCACCAGATGAAGAACGCGACCAGCAATGCGAAGATAAATCCCCAGTGGATGCGCAACCCCTCAAAAATGGACGGGATGCGCGCGCTATCCGCAATCAGCGGTGTGCGGGCGATCACGTTTGTGGGGCTCCGATCTTTCATGACGCCGTTCAATAGAAAGGAAGTTGTATTCAATGCAATGTAATTCATCATGATGGTGTTGATGACTTCATGCCCGCCCGTGTATGCCTTTAATGCACCGACAATGCCTGCCCACAATCCTCCCATCAACACTCCAAAGAGAACTGCCAGGGGAAGGTGGATGATGGTTGGAATATCGTATCCAAGCCATTCAGGCAAGGCATATCCGATCAGGGAGGAAACCACTGCGCCGACTGCCAGTTGCCCTTCTGCGCCAATATTGAACAAGCCTCCCTTGAATGCCAGTGCAACCGCCAGCCCTGCAAAGATGTAAGGAGTTGCCCAAACGGCAGTTTCACTTAATGCCTTCGTTGAACCAAATGAACCTTCGATCAATCCCCAATAGGAAAGAATGGGATCTCCGCCAACAAGTTTGATGATAATGCCGCCAAAGATCACGGCAGTCAAAATTGCCAGAAATGGAACCAGACTTGCGTCCATCACAGATTGGAATATTTGCCGTGTCAGCGAATTCGACCGCTTTTCTGATTGCATCCTTCGCTCCAGTGGAACCTTGAATTGTTCGACAATTATATCAAACAAGCCGTGCAGAAACCCAGTAATACAGGAACTAAGAAAACAGGGAAGGAGACAGTTGTCTCCTTCCCTGTTTTGTTCATTTCAGGAAAATGTTACGGCTTGACGGGGGGGACGTTGGTCTTGATGGAGCCGTCCAACAGACCGGCATTGATTTCTTCCATCTTGGCCTTGACTTCAGCAGGAACATCACCGTCAAGATCATGGAACGGAGCGTAACCGGCATCACCGAATACGTTGCCATCCTGAATGCTGCCGTCTTTGGTGGCGGCGATCAGATCCGCAACCCCGGGGGTGATGAGCTTCATTGCGCTGGAGAGCATGCGGGGAGCGGCTTCCGGCAGGGTCAAGTACTGGTCGGTGTCCACGCCGATGGCGTAAGCGCCGGCCTGGGCAGCCGCCGTAATGGCGCCGTTACCGGTGAGACCACCGCATCCGAAGATTGCGTCCGCGCCCTGGTCCATCATGGACTTGGCGGTCTGGGCGCCCCATTCGGGATCGGTGAAGGTCTTGTCGAAGCCCACATCACTGTGGTACACAACGAAGACTTCAGTGGTGGTTCCCATTTCGGCGTCGGCATACGCTGCGCCGGCTTTGTACCCTTCACCAAAGCGCCAAACGGGGGGAACAACATCGGTACCGCAGACGGCGCCGATCTTGTTGGTTTCAGACATCATCGCTGCGAGAGCGCCGACGAGGAAACCTGCGTTGTCTTCAGGGAAGTTCAAGCCGGAAACGCCCGCAACCGTTTCAGCGTTGAATTGATCCACGCCGATGAAGCGGACGTTCGGGTAGGTCGCGGCGGCGGCATTGGTCGCTTCGCCAAGACCGAAACCTACGGTCACGACCACATCGTAACCGGCATCGCCAAACTGAGCAATATTCTTGGCGTAGTCCTTGGCGTCGGCGGTTTCAATGAACTGAACCACATCAGCCACCCCGTCTTCCTGGGATTTCAAAACACCTTCCCAAGCGGACTGGTTGAAGGATTTGTCATTGATCTTGCCTACATCGGTAACAAGACCCACGCAGAACACTTCTTCCGAAGTGCAATCTGCCGCGGAGGGGGCACCTCCACCGCAGGCTGCGAGGATCATCGAACCGACGATCAACAAGGCGGAAATGAAGTATAACTTTTTCATTTTTCTTCTCCTCTAAAAAGGTAAGGATTATGGCATGCCGGTTGGCATGACCTTTTACAAGACAAGTATAAATCTTCTCCAATCTTTGTGCAAGATAGAACGAATCATGGTTTTTTAGGAAGAACGTTTGTGCGAAGCCGCCCATCCCAAAGCATAATTCGCAGAGTTTCCGCTTCAATCTCCAAAGATTCGGGAAATTTCTCCCCGAACGGAATAAACCTAATTTGACCGATTCTATCCTCACTGATCTGACCATTCCGCAGCAACCGCATCACTTCTTGGATCTCGAAACTGATCTGCCCATAAAAAGAGGTCGCCACGCCTTTACCCGATTCCCCCAATGCAGCCGCCTGATTCCGTTCTGCTCCAATCGCAAACGTCCCAGCTTCCAATGCCGCGCGTAATGCGCCTTGTCCTGTAGCGCCGCCAGTTGCAAAGACCACATCCGCCCCTCGCCGGATCAATCGGTTGGCAGTGTCATATCCCCATGCTTCATCCACAAACAATTTATCCCGGTCTCCGTCTTCGCGGTATTCGATAAGCACCTTTATGTCATCGCCGAAATAGGATGCACCCGCGCGAAACCCTTCGCAGTAACGCCACATCGAGTCAATGCCGGATGTTTCGCACACGCCTGCCACCACGCCCATCTTTGTAAGTCGGGATGCCAGCACCCCGGCGACGAAACCCATGTGGTCTTCCGGAAATGTGATGGATATAAAATTGGTGGGAGAGTCGGTTCGAGTTTGGTTCACGCCCACGAATACAGAGTCAGGATACAGGTCCGCAGCTTGAAGCGTTTCATCCTGCAACCCAACTCCGGATGTGACGATGACGTCATAACCTTTTTCGACAAAATAAGCGATGTTCTTGTTATAGTCGCGCGTGTCAATGGATTCGATATAAGCGATCTGATCGGCGCTTCCATTTGTTTTTGCTTGCTCCAACCCCAGCCATGCATCTCCATTCAGGCCGTGATCCTTGATGCCGAGTGTATCCGTTACCAGCGCCGCGCAGAAAACATCCGCCTGAAAACAATCCGGCGACTGCATGCAGGCAGTGAGACCTGTCAATGCAATCGCCAAATGGATAATGTTTAATTTGCGAAACACGTGATTTTTACTGCGGGGTTATAACCGCCTCGCCGCGTTTCACACCAAGCATCAACGCCAGAGCGATCAACATGAAGACCGGGGAAATGATCATAATGATGTTGTAGTTGCTGCCCGTCAATTGGATCGCCCAGCCGTTTACGTTCGGACCAACAATGGCGGAGAATGTTGAAAAGAGATAATACAACCCGGTGTATGTACCGATGCGCGCCGCGCTGGTCAGGTCCACGATCATGGGCAGGGAGTTAATGTTGATAAGGGCCCAGCCGATGCCGCCAAGCATGAGCAAAACGCCTGCGAGAGTAAGCATGCGCGCGCCGCCTTCCACCAGCGGAATTCCTACCAAAGGCAGGGGAGCTATGCCTGTCAGGAGGGCTTCGACAGGGGTGATGTAGAGCAGGATGAGCATGATGGTGATGATGATCAAGCCAATGCTGATGGTGACGCGGCGTCCGATCTTCCCGGCAATAAAACCGGATGGAATGGCAAACAGGACAAAGAACAATGGCAGTACCGAAAGCAGAGTTGCGCCATCGCCTTCGTTCAAACCAAGGTGGTTTTTGGCATAGAGTGTGAAGAAGGTTTCCACTGCCGAGAAACCGAGGAACCAGAAGAAAATGGCAAGCAGAATGCGAAGTCCGCTTTTATCGGTTTCGTTGAACACTTCTTTCAAGCTCTCCCACATACCGGGCTGTCTCTCGGTCTCTTCATATTCCTTTGGCTCTTCGATAAAGAGATAGACGATCAAAGCGGCGATAATCACAAGTGCGGAGCCAAGCCAGAACGGGAAGTTGGGGCTTAGCTTATATAACATACCGCCAGTCTGCAGGGCGACAATGGTGCCGACTCCGCCCATGAAGTTAATGATGCCGTTTGCCTGTGAGCGGAATTGGGATGGTGTAATGTCTGGCATGAGCGCCACAACGGGGGTCCGCCATAATGCCGCGCTGAGCAGGAGGGTGCTGGTACAAGCCACAAAGACCGGCAGGATGGCCGCAAGCGGAATAAGACCAAATGCGATAGCAGTAATCGGCGCGCCGATGAGAATGAAGGGAATACGCCGTCCCAGTGGAGTACGGAGGCGGTCAGACCATGCACCTACAGGCGGCTGTATGAAGAGCGCTGCAATATTATCCAGCGTCATGAAGAACCCTATGATGGCGGGTGCCAGCCCGAATTTATTGGCGAGAAAGACGGGGACAAAGGCGTTATAAACGCCCCAGATCACAGCAACGCCAAAAAAGCCAAATCCGAGCAGGAAAGTCTTACCGTAGTTCAAGCGCGACGACATGAATGCATCTCCTTTGATTTACGAATTACGCAATTTTTCAATGGATTTCAGGTCTTCTTTTGTCAACCCCGCTTTTTCGAGCATGTCCGGGCGTTTGCGGAAGGTTCGTTCGAGAGCCTGTTCGCGCCGCCACTTTTCGATTTTGCCGTGGTCGCCGGAGAGTAAAACATCGGGCACTTTCCAGCCGCGAAACTCAGGCGGACGGGTGTAATGGGGGTATTCGAGCAAGCCCATGGCGTGGGAGTCATCCTCTGCGCCGGTGGGGTCGCCTAGTACGTCCGGCAGCAGGCGGGTGACTGCGTCAATGAGAATGAGGGCGGGGAGTTCGCCGCCGGTTAAGACGTAATCGCCGATGGAAATTTCATCGGTGACAAGATGTTCGCGGATGCGTTCGTCCAAGCCTTCGTAGCGTCCACATAGCAGGGCGATGTGTGAATGCTGTGAAAGTTCAGTTGCAATGGTTTGGTTGAAGACGCGTCCCTGCGGGGTGAGGAGAATGATGGGAATGTTTGATTCAAGCTCAGGCGGAGTTGGAGACGAGGCGAGTCCCAAAACGGATTCAACCGCTTCGAAGACTGGTTCGGGTTTCATCACCATTCCGCCGCCGCCGCCGTAAGGCATGTCGTCGGTGGTGTGATGCCTGTCATGGGTATAATCACGGATGTTGTGAATGTTGAATTTAACTAGTCCCCGTTCGCGCGCGCGTTTGATAATGCTGGTTTCAAGATAGGATGGAAAGACTTCGGGCAGGAGGGTAAAGACCTCGAATTGCATGGTGCGATTTTAGCATATAAGAGGCAAATTAGAGATATACACCCCTGCTTGACGACGCTTTCCCGCGAATGGTAATATGAATCCCCGGGTTTTGGCTTTCCAAATCCGTTCGAGAATTGGCAGTTATACATGTATCTAAAGGGCAGTAAGTGGAGTATGAATAAAAAGCGGAGCCGTCCCAATTGGTTCCGCATCATTTTGCTCAGCCTTCTTGTGCTGGGCGCTTCTTACGTTAACCGGTTTATCATCCCCAATGTGGAGCCGCTGGGTGTGCCTTCGCCGACGCCAACGGTGGCGCCGGAGACATACGTGGCGCAGGCGGAAGGGCTGTTTGCGGAGGGGAAACTCCTACCTGCTGTCGATGCGTACAAACAAGCGGTTGCTTCGCGTCCTGACGATCCCGCCACGCATATCATGCTGGCGCGGACCTTGATATTTGCCGGCAAGTACAAGGAGGCTCAAACCAGCGCAGAGGATGCGCTGTTGCTCAACCCCGGCAATTCGATGGCGTTCGCCGTCCGCGCATGGGCTTTGAGTTTTCAGGGAAGTTATCTAGAAGCCGAAACCGACATCAAACGCGCGCTCGAACTCGACCCGAACAACGCGCTGGCTCATGCATATTACGTCGAGATTCTTGTCGATTCGTATTACAACGGCATCGGTTCCTTTGAAGGGGTTGAAAGAGCCATCGAAGAATCAAAAGTCGCGCAGGCGCTGGCTCCGAACACGCTAGAGACACACCGCGCGCGGGGCATTATTCTGGAAGCCACAGGCAATTACGAGGAAGCCATTCGCGAGTATGAAGCAGCGATTGCAATCAATCCCAATATTGCCGACCTGCACCTTTTCATCGGTTCGAATTATCGCATCCTTGGGATTTATGATAAAGCCGTTGAATCCTACACTCGCGCCAACGCGCTCAACCCCGAAGACCCCCTGCCCGACTTGTACATGTCCCGCACGTATGCCACCATCGGTGAATACGGCAAAGCCATGCAGTATGCCGAATCCGCTGTGTCCGATAATCCTGCCGATACCAATTTGCACGGCAACCTTGGTGTGATGTATTACCGCAACGCCTACTGGCCCGACTCCGTGAAGGAATTGAGTTATGTCGTCAAAGGCGGGTTAATCGAAGGCGGCGAACAACTGGACCCCATCGAACTTGTGCCAAACTCGCCGCGCATTGCGGAATATTACTTTACCTACGGGCTGGCGCTTTCGCGTCTTAACCAATGCGGCGAGGCGCTGCAGATCGCGCAGTTGATCATCTCCCGCGTGCCAGCGGATGAACTGGCAGTGGAAAACGCCAATGCCATCACCAGTCGCTGTCAGGAAAATCTCGCGCAGACCTCCACGCCGCCTCTTACTCCGCCGACGCCTGATTCTGCTTCGTCTGCGACCTCCACTCCTACACCATGAACATCCATCCAAAACGCGCCATTTTTCGTCGGCGCGATGAGTCCAGCGTCTACCGCATGTTCTTCTGGGTGGTCTTGATCCTGGCAGGGATCTGGCTCATCCGTTCCGTGCAGCAGGGCGAAGTCAAACCGCTCTTCCTGCCCACGCCCACGCCCACCCGCTTTGCCACATCCTACACGCTCGAAGGCGATGCGCATTTTACAGCCGGTCAGTTGGATGCAGCCATCACCGCCTACCGCGAAGCCGCACGCGTGGATCCGAATAACGCCGAAGTGTGGGCGCAGTTATCCCGCATTCAAACCTACTCCACCGCTCTGCTCGTCAAACAGGACGAAATCCTCCTCCGGTTGGATGAAGCGATTGCTTCGGCAGAAAAAGCGGTTGAATTGAACCCCGACAGCAGTTACGCCCACGCCGTGCAAGCCTTCGCCTTGAACTGGAAGGCTTCCTATACTGCCGATGCCCGCGAAAGGCAGGGACTGCTCACCAAAGCCGAGCAGGAAGCCGTCCGGGCACTTCAATTGGACAATACCAACACGCTCGCACTCGCATTCTATGCGGAAGTGCTCGTCGATCAACAAAAATGGACGCAGGGTCTTCAGATCGTTGAACAAGCTTTGCAGCGAGATTCGTCCCTGATGGACGTGCATCGCGTTCACGCTTATGTGCTCGAATCATTGGGCGAGTATGCCCTTGCCATCGAAGCGTATGACCGCGCCATTGCCATCGCGCCGAACATGACCTTCCTATATTTGCGGGCGGGGGCGGGTTACCGCCGCCTTGCTTTCGAGAGCCCGAACGAGGATGTTCAGCGCGAGTTGTATGAGAAATCGCTCGAATACTTTGCGCAGACCGCCCGGATCAACCAGCAACTGGGCGTCGAAGACCCGGCTCCATACCTCTCCATTGCGCGGACCTATTCGCAAATGGGCGAGTTCTTTATCGCCATCCGGAACGTTCAAAGGACCATTGAGTTCCAGCCGGACAACCCCGTGTTCTACGGCGAACTGGGTGTGCTCTATCACAAGAATCGCAATTATGAGACTGGCATCCTTGCATTGAAATGTGCGACCCTGGGCTGTACGGCAGAAGAATCCTGTGATGGGCGCGGCGGATGCGGTCCCAATGACACCCCAGCCGATGTGGTCGGTTTGCCGATATCCGCCAGCACCGTGTATTACTATGATGTGTACGCCTCCGAGTTGGCAGCGCTCAGCACGCCCAAACAAAATTACTGCCCCCAAGCACTGGAAATTGCCCGGATCATCGAAACCTCGGAATATATCAGCGACCCAAACATCGCGGCGGACATGGTAGTGGTGCGGAACATCTGCTCGTTTGACAGCGGAACGACCAATTCAACGCCTCCTTCCGCGCTGGAAACTGGTATGGCAGACGAAACGCCAACGCCTTCGGAGTAACGCCAACAGCGTGGGTCATGCCGGGGCGGCTGGGCAGGCTTGAGACCGGGCTGAGGCGGGCGTCAGAATTTCATAAGAATTTTTATCATCCCCCTTGACTTTGCCATTTGAACTGAGTAAGATAGCGGTTAGCACTCGATTGATATGAGTGCTAATTGTGTGCTTATTCAAAAAATCCAAAATCTTAATGGAGGCAAGAAATGGCAAAAATCTCGTTCAAACCGTTGGGCGGCCGTGTGCTGGTGGAGCCCATCGAGCAGGAGGAAGTGACCGCCAGCGGTATCGTCCTTCCTGAAACCGCAAAGGAAAAACCCCAGCAGGGCAAGGTCCTTGCGGCAGGTCCGGGCGACCGCAACGACAAAGGCGAGCGCATCGCCATGGACGTGAAGGTGGGCGATGTTGTGTTGTTCGCCAAATACTCCGGAACCGAAGTGAAAATGGATGGCAAGAAACTCCTCATCCTGCGCGAGAGCGACATTCTCGGTATCGTTTGATAGGGTATCACCCCCAGACTGAGACAAAAATATAAAAACAGGAAGTGAATTATGGCAGCAAAACAACTTGTATTTTCAGAAGAAGCCCGCCGCAAGCTTAAGAACGGCATGAACGTGGTTGCGAACGCCGTTTCCGCAACCCTCGGTCCGAAGGGACGCAATGTGGCCGTGGACCGCAAGTTTGGTTCCCCCACCATCACACACGACGGCGTTTCCGTCGCCAAGGAGATCGAACTCGAAGATCCCTTTGAGAACATGGGCGCGCAGTTGCTGAAGGAAGCCGCCTCCAAGACGAACGACATCGCCGGTGACGGCACCACCACCTCCACGGTGTTGGCGCACGCCATCGTGAACGAAGGTTTGAAGGCGCTCGAGGCCGGTTTCAACCCGATGTTCCTCAAGCGCGGCATCGAAGTGGCGACCGAAACGGTTGTAGCCGAACTCAAGAAAAATTCGGTCAAGATCGATACCCGCGAAGAAATTGCCTCCGTTGCCACCAACTCCGCTGCAGACCCCGAAATCGGCGAATTGATCGCAGACGTGATGGACAAGGTCGGCAAGGACGGCGTGATCACGGTCGAAGAATCCAAGACCATGCAGTTCGAAACCGAATATGTGGAAGGTATGCAGTTCGACCGCGGTTACCTCTCGCCCTATTTCATCACCAACGCGGAACAGATGGAAGCCCAGATCAGCGACGCCTATGTGCTGATCTATGACAAGAAGATCTCCGCCGCCCAGGATATCGTTCCCCTGCTCGAAAAACTCGTCCAACTCGGCAAGCGCGAACTCGTGATCATCGCTGAAGATGTGGATGGCGAAGCCCTCGCAACCCTCATCCTCAACAAGATTCGCGGCATGTTGAACGTGCTGGCTGTCAAAGCTCCCGGCTTCGGTGACCGCCGCAAAGCCATGCTGCAGGATATCGCCGTCCTCACCGGCGGACAGGTCATCTCCGAAGAGATGGGACGCAAATTGGAATCCGTTGCTGTTTCCGATTTGGGCCGCGCCGAGAAGGTCGTCTCCGACAAGGAAAACACCACCATCGTCGGCGGCAAAGGCAAGAAAGGCGATATCGAAGGCCGCATCAAGGAAATCCGCATCGAGATCGACAAGAGCACCAGCGATTACGACCGCGAGAAGCTGCAGGAACGCCTTGCCAAGTTGAGCGGCGGCGTCGCCATCATCCGTGTGGGTGCTGCCACCGAAACCGAGATGAAGGAAAAGAAACACCGCGTCGAAGACGCCCTTTCGGCTGCGCGCGCCGCAGTGGAAGAAGGTATCGTCCCCGGCGGTGAAATCTCCCTCATCAACGCTGCCGGCAAACTCGACAAACTCGCCAAGAACGAGGAAGACGAAGAAGCCCGCATGGGAATCAACATCGTCAAGAAGGCGCTCGAAGCCCCAATCCGCAAGCTGGCTTCCAACGCCGGGCAGGATGGGTCCGTCATCATAGACACGGTCCGCCGCACCGCTGCCGAGAAGAAGAATAACAACATCGGCTACAATGTGCTCACCGGCGAATATGTGGATATGATCAAAGCGGGCGTCATCGACCCGGTCAAGGTGGTACGCGGCGCGCTCGAAAACGCCGCCTCCATCGCCGCCATGATCCTCACCACCGACGTGTTGATCACCGATATTCCTGAGAAGGAAAAACCCGCCCCGATGCCCCCCGGCGGCATGGATTACTAAAATCCGTAAACAATTTTATAGGGACACGGCGACGCCGTGTCCCTATGTTTTTTTAATTTATACATGCCCAAACGGGTATAATTTTGACAATGAATTTCAAACGGATAACTTTGACACTGTTCCTCACGCTGGGGGTTTCCGCATGCGCCTCCTTCGGGACCTCGAACACGCCTACCCCCGAACTGCCCACTCCCACGCTGGAGCCTCCGACTGCCACTCCGCCGCCTTCGGCGGCGATTGTCAACGGGGAATACATTACCATTGCCGAATTCGAAGCGGAACTGGCCCGCTTTAAAGCCTCGCAAACCGCACTGGGGCTTTCCTTCACTGATGAAGACGCGCACAAAATGGTTCTCGAGGATATGATTGCGCAGGTACTGCTGAGTCAAGCCGCGAGGGAGGCGAAATTCGATTTGACAGAATCAGACCTCCAGTCGCGGATCGAGGCGCTGGCATCTGAATTGGGCGGCATGGATGCCTTGTCTGTATGGATGTCCGCAAATGGATATGACGAGGCGTCTTTTCGCACCGCCCTGAAACGTTCTGTCGAAGCGGCGTGGATGCGTGACAAAATCATTGCGGATGTGCCGACCGAGATGGAGCAAATTCAACTGCGCCAGATTTTGACCTATAATGAGACCGACGCGCAGTTCGTGTTGAATGAGTTGAACGGCGGCGCGGATTTCGACGAACTGGCGGCTTTGTACGACCCGATCACGCGCGGAGAATTGGGATGGGTTCCGCCCGGCTACCTGCTGGATGCCAGCGCCGATGAAGCCGTGTTTGCCTTGCAGGCAGGTGAGTACAGCGGCATTGTTGGAACGGAAGCCGGGTACCACATTTTCAAGGCTGTGGAACGCAGTGTGCATCCGCTTTCTTCCGATGCCCTGCTGACCATGCAGGAACTCGCATTGAAAACCTGGCTTGCTGAAAAACGAGCCAACAGCGAGATCACACTAGCCCCGTGACAGGGCGCGGCAATTCATAAAGTCGATAAAAATTGATTCCGGAGCGCTACAATGAGCAATTATGATTTGGAAGATTCCCCACGCCCAAAACCAAGATCGAGCCTGAACGTGTGGGATTTACTAAGTATTGTCACACTGCTCGTCACACTTTGTATTGGCGGGTATTTTGTGGCTGTCTTCCTTGCGCCAAACTCGGCGATCAATCCGTTCAGCCCCAACCGAGCGTTTGCCAACCAACCCCCCACACCCACCATCACGCAGATCCAACTCGTCCCGACCTGGACAATCACCCCGATCAACGCATCTGCGACGCCGACATTGCTGCCCACGTTCACGCTTGAGCCTTCACTGACGCCTGTCTCGCTGGTCACGCCTTCGATTACGCCTTCCCCTACGAGGACGCCCAAAGCGCCCTTCTCTGCAACCATCACCTACATTGACAGCACCATCATCCACACAGAAGCGGGATGCAATTGGCAAGGCGTTGCCGGAACGATTGTGGACGCGAACAACGCGGACATGCTTGGAGTAACCATCCGCCTTTCGGGTTTTTACAACACCAAGAGCAAGAACGAACTAACCGTGAGCGGCATTGCGCCCGCGTATGGAAAATCCGGTTTCGAGTTTTTTCTCAGCACCGTGCCGATCTCATCTGAAGAGTTGCTGTTCATCCAACTGCTCGATCAAGCGGGACTCCCGCTTTCGGATAACATTCCGCTCGATACGTACAACGACTGTTCCAAGAATCTCGCGCTGGTGAAATTCAGAAAGAATCCTTAACATAAAACGGCTTTGGTGCATGAAAAGCTAGACAAAGAAGGCGTGAGGCAGTAACTTTGAG
>CAZLWG010000009.1:0-1184 GCA_964563315.1 uncultured Anaerolinea sp.
GGCTACAGCATCTACGCGGACTATCAACGCGCTCTCGCCTATCGCGGCGCCGTGGACTTCGATGATCTGATTCGGCTTGCATTGATCCTTCTGGAAAACGATGAAGAATTCCTGGAGCGTTTGCGTTATCGTTATCCGTTTATTTTGGAGGATGAAGCACAAGATTCGAGTCTGACGCAGGAGAGGATATTGAATTTGTTGAGTGGTGGAGCCCCACCCCCCTCGTCCTTTCAGGACACTTCCCCCATTTTCGAAGAAAATGGGGGAAGACGGAGGAGGGCTGGCAATTGGGTCCGCGTGGGCGACCCCAACCAAGCCATCTTCGAAACGTTCACGACCGCCTCACCAGAATTGTTGCGCGCGTTCATTCAAAATAATCCAAGTCAGGACATGCCCGAGTCGGGGCGGTCACAGCCATCGATTTTGGCGTTGGCAAATCATCTTATTGACTGGGTGATGACATCGCATCCCGACCCCAATGCGCGGACAGCGTTATCCGTGCCGCATGTTGTGCCTGTGCCAGAAGGGGACCCGCAGCAGAATCCACCCGATGACCCAGAGGGGATCAAGTTCATCAGCACTAAGTACACGCCCGAACAGGAATTGGAAGCGGTGGTGAAATCCGTCAAGCATTATCTTGATTCATTTGCGGAGACTCCCATTGAAGAACAGCCGACCATCGCCATCCTTGTCCCACGCAACCAGCGCGGTGTGGAGGTGGTGGGTGAGTTACGCAAACGCGGCATCGAGCCGATTGAGTTGATTTCAAGCACAAGTGAGACGCGCGCGGCGGCGGGGTCGTTGAGTTATTTGTTGGGGTATTTGTCCGATCCAAGTTCTGCGAAGAAGTTATCCAAAGCCTATGAAGTGTGGAGGAGGGATTGGAGGGATAATGCGGAGAAGATGGAGTTGGTGAATGATGTTGAGAGGGTGTTGAGGAAGATTAGCAAGGTTGAAGATTATGTCAACCCCCTCACCCCTAACCCCTCTCCCGTTGGAGAGGGGGACGCGTACCCCCTCTCCCTGTGGGAGAGGGCTGGGGTGAGGGAGCAGGTATCGGCTGAGTCTGAGGCGGCGCAAGTCATCGAAGAATTAAGCGCCTTCCGAGTCAATGTCCAGCGATGGTTGAACGCGGTGACTCTGCCCATCGATCAGTTGGTGCTGACGCTGGCGCAGGATGTGTT
>CAZLWG010000009.1:1284-83255 GCA_964563315.1 uncultured Anaerolinea sp.
ACGCGGTGACTCTGCCCATCGATCAGTTGGTGCTGACGCTGGCGCAGGATGTGTTTAGCGAAGTGTCGGACCTGGCGCTGGCGCATAAACTGGCGCTGGTGCTGAGACAGGTGGCGGACGATCATGCGGATTGGCGCCTGCCTGAGCTGACGTCGGAGCTGGCGGTGATCGCGAAGAATGAACGGCGCTTCATTGGGTTCTCGGATGATGACTCGGGCTTTGACCCCGAACGCCATCGCGGACGGGTGGTGGTGACGACGATGCATAAGGCGAAGGGGCTGGAGTGGGACCGCGTATATTTGATGTCGGTCAATAATTATGACTTCCCCTCGAACATGCCGAACGACCGTTTTATTTCGGAGCGTTGGTTCGTGCGCAGCGGGTTGAATCTCGAAGCGGAGGCGCTGGCGCAGTTGACCGCGTTGGGGTCGTCGAGTGAGTATGACCGGTACGAGGAAGGCGCGGTGACGCTGCTCTCGCGGTTGGATTACGTGAAGGAACGCCTGCGCCTGTTCTATGTGGGGATCACGCGCGCGAAGAGGGAGTTGATCGTGACGTGGAACTCAGGCAGGCAGGGCGATGCGACGCCGAGCTTGGCATTATCAGAACTCATGGGATATTGGGAGAATACAGGATGAAGCCAAGTGAATTAAAGTTGTCCTTGCCGTCATCGCCCCCGCGAAGTGCCCGCAGGGTAAGCGAAGCGAGTGGGGTGAGTGAGTTGATGGGGTGGTGGGAAGGAAAAGGATGAATTCGGAAGGATGAATGATGAAAAACGGTCTCGCGAGGTTGAGATCTTGGAGATCCCACTGAATTCGAATCGGTTATGGGAGATTGTGAATAAGAGAGACTAGAGGTAAATAGTAATTTGGTTATGGAAAAGGTCAGGTAAAATTGAGTAAATTTATTTCTGGGAAAGAATCAATGAGCAACGTCAAGAATTAAGATAAACAAACTGTTAGAGTAAATCAAAAAATTGATGAACAGCCACGAAATAGAACAAAACGTACAACAGATACTCAAAAACTTCTCTAAAGAGAACTTTCTTTTTGATTTATTGTTGGCTTATGGCATTTCCAAAGCTTCTATCACTCGCTTGAAAAACGGGGATTTCAACCTTGCAAAGAACGAAGGTGAAGTTCTTTACAAGAAAAAAATGTTTTTCAAAGTGGAAGAAAAAGACAAATTACTTAGTTCCATTGAAGATGCTGCAAAAGATGAACAAATCTTAAAACACCAACCTCGATTTGCTATTTTTACCGATTTTAACAACCTTGTAGCCAAAGACCTGAAACTGGGAAAAAATTTAGACATTGCCATTACTGATTTACCAAATCATTATGCTTTCTTTTTACCCCTTGCAGGAAGCGAGGTTTATCACTCAACCAATGACAACGAAGCTGATAGAAACGCCGCTTATAAAATGGCACAGCTCTATGACCTGCTCATTACCCAAAACCCCGATGTTTACAATTCAAAAGACAGTATTCACGAATTAAATATTTTTCTTTCGCGTTTATTGTTTTGCTTTTTCGCTGAAGATACAGGCATCTTTGAAGGGGACAGCATTTTCACTAACACATTGGCGCAACACTCATCTGAAAACGGGAGTGATATGCACTTATTTTTGAATCAACTTTTTGAACGGTTAAATACCGAGGATGCAAAAGGTTTTCCTGCTCATTTGGCTCATTTCCCTTATGTAAATGGCGGGTTATTCGGAGGCAAAAAAATTAATTCACCTGTATTTACAGCAAAAGCACGAAAATTTTTGATTGATCTAGGTGAACTGAATTGGCGCGACATTAACCCTGATATTTTTGGCTCGATGATACAGGCAGTAGTTATCCCAGAATATCGCAGCGATCTGGGAATGCACTACACAAGTGTGCCAAATATCTTAAAACTCATCAAACCATTATTTCTTGACGAACTTTACGAAGAATTTGAAAAATGTAAAACTATTCCGCAACTAAGAAAGCTCATACTTCGTATTTCAAAAATGAAATTCTTTGACCCTGCTTGTGGAAGTGGGAATTTCTTGATTATTGCCTATAAAGAAATTCGTTTATTAGAAATTAATATTCTGCAGCGCATCATTGAGCTTTCTCCTGCCCCTGCTTGGGAGTTTACTTCTATACAACTTTCACAATTTTACGGTATTGAGATTGATGACTTTGCGCGCGAAATGGCAATACTTTCTCTTTGGCTTGCCGAACACCAAATGAACAAAGTTTTTGAAGAGCAATTGTTTGATTATGGACGCTCAAAGCCTATTTTGCCACTAAAACAAGCAGGAAAAATTGAACAAGGAAATTCCGCAAGAGTAGACTGGGAAACAGTTTGTCCAATTGTTAAAGATGATGAAGTTTATATTATTGGAAACCCACCTTATTTAGGAAGCAGAAATCAAGACGAAGAACAAAAAAAAGATTTAGAATTTGTTTTTCAGAAAGATTACAAAAGCTTGGATTATGTTTCTATTTGGTTTTACAAAGGTGCAAAATATATTGAAGGACAAAACGCGCAATTGGCTTTTGTTTCCACCAATTCAATTTGTCAAGGCGAACAAGTTGCATTAACTTGGAAGAGAGTTTTAAGTGAAAAAATTGAAATTGGTTTTGCTCATCAATCTTTCAAATGGAACAATAATGCTAAAGGCAATGCAGGTGTTACTGTAATTATTGTGAATCTAAGAAACAAGACAAATAAACTCAAATACATATACTCAAACAACACAAGAAAAGAAGCAAAAAACATAAATTCATATTTGTTAGACGCAACAAATGTTTATGTAGTTGGGGAATCACTTCCTTTAGCAATATTACCAATAATGATTTACGGAAATATGCCATTAGAAGGCGGTTTCTTAAGATTTGACGGAAGTGAAAAAGAAAAAATCTTGAGCGAAAAAGGAATAGAGAAATTTGTCAAGAAAGTAATTGGAGGGGATGAATTTTTGAAAGGTAATGAGCGTTATGTTTTCTGGATTGAAGACAAAGATTTAAGTGAAGCTTTAAAGTTTAAAGAAATTAAAGATAGAATTGAAAAAGTCAAAAATTTCAGAATAAACGGAGGTGAAGTTGCAGCGACATTAGTAGCAAAGTCTCATCAATTTAGATATAGACATATCCCAAAAGTGCAACAAATAATTGTTCCTTGCACCTCATCAGAAGAAAGAGATTACATTCCTATAGGAGTTTATGATAACTCTTACATTTCTTTAAATTCAGTTCAAACAGTTTATGATTCTGAGCCTTGGCTCTTTGGGGTAATCCATTCAAAAATGCACATGGTTTGGGTGAACGCTGTTGGCGGAAAATTAGAAACACGTTACAGGTATTCAGCCAAATTGTGCTACAACACATTTCCATTTCCCGATATCACACTCAAACAAAAAGAAAACCTAAATCTGTATGTATTTGCAATTTTAGATGAGCGTGCCAAGCACCCTGAAAAAACAATAGCACAACTTTACGACCCTAATAAAATGCCTAAAGGTCTGAGGCAAGCTCACGAAAATTTAGATAGAGCTGTAGAAGATATTTATCGTTTGGGCAATCCTTTCAGATCAGACACAGAAAGATTAGAATTTCTTTTCAAAATGTATGAAGAAATGACCAAGCGTGGAACCTTATTTGAAAAACAAAAGCAGCCAAGAAAGGCAAAAAAATAGATCATGCCTGATTTAATAAAAGTGGAATACAACCAAACTGGCAAAAGTAAAAGAACTAACGAATTGGGCATGCGTGAAATGCAGGAAAAGGCATTCAATGCACGCACAGCTCAATATCTTTTGATAAAAGCCCCGCCAGCATCGGGAAAATCAAGAGCGTTGATGTTTATTGCTTTAGATAAATTAAGAAATCAAGGCATAAGAAAAACCATCGTTGCTGTTCCCGAAAAAACGATTGGCGCATCGTTCAGCTCAACTAAATTAACGGAATATGGATTTTTTGCCGATTGGGTCATAAATCCAAAATTCAATTTATGCACAGCAGGCTCAGATATAAGCAAAGTCAAGTCATTTCTTGATTTTCTAGACAGTGACGAACAAATTCTGATCTGCACACACGCCACCTTGCGTTTCGCTTTTGACGGATTGGACGAAACAAAATTAAACAATACGTTAATTGCCATAGATGAATTTCATCACGTTTCAGTGGACGGTGATAACCGTTTGGGCGAAGTGATGAAAAGCATAATGGCAAAATCAAATGCCCATATTGTTGCCATGACAGGGTCTTATTTTCGCGGCGACAATGTCCCTGTATTACTGCCCGAAGATGAGGCAAGATTTACAAAAGTTACCTACAACTACTACGAGCAATTAAACGGTTATGAATTTTTGAAATCGCTGGGTATTGGTTATCATTTTTATACAGGCCGTTATTTCAAAAGGCAACCCGACAGAGAAATGTCTGCTTTGGAAGAAATCGTAGATGAAAACAATAAAACAATTATTCATATTCCAAGTGTAAACTCTGCAGAATCATCACGAGAAAAATATGAGGAAGTCGGGCATATTATTGACGCTTTGGGTGATTTAGAATATCAAGACGAGAACACAGGCGTGTTGTTTGTAAAAAGCAAACGTTCAGGAAAAATCTTGAAAGTTGCAGATTTGGTGAACGATAACCCAAAAGATAGAGATAAAATTTCAGCTTACTTGCGCGAAGTAAAATCGCTCGAAGACATTGACATTATCATTGCTTTGGGGATGGCAAAAGAGGGTTTTGATTGGCCATTTTGCGAACATGCTTTAACTATAGGATATAGAGGTTCGTTAACGGAAATTATTCAAATTATCGGACGCGCCACAAGAGACAGCAGCAACAAAACACATGCTCAATTCACCAACTTAATTGCTGCGCCCGAAGCCGATAATGAAGAAGTAAAAGTAGCAGTAAACAATATGCTCAAAGCCATTACAGCATCGTTGTTAATGGAACAAGTCTTAGCACCTAACTTCAAATTCAAATTGAAAGATGATGATAACGACGAGGAAGATACAGACGAAAACACAATAAAAATCAGAGGTTTTAAGCTTCCGACTTCTCAACGTGCCAAAGATATCATTGAAAGCGACTTAAATGATTTGAAAGCACGGATTTTACAAGACGACCAAATGTTGAAAGCAATGCCAGGCAATGTTGAGCCTGAGGTTATTAATACAGTCTTAATTCCAAAAATTATTCGCGAAGTTTACCCTGACTTAAACGAAGAAGAAGTAGAAGCGGTTCGTCAGCACGTCGTGGTGGATTCGGTTATCAAAAACAGCAAAATAGAAGAGCAAGGTGGAAAAAAATTCATTAGAATGGCTGGTAGCTTTGTAAATATAGACGATATTCACATTGATCTGATTGACCAGATAAACCCATTTCAAAAAGCATTTGAAATTTTGTCGAAATCAGTAACAACCCAAGTGTTGAAATTAATAGATGAACATATTCAATCCATTAAAGTAGAAATGACTGAAGAAGAAGCCATCTTACTGTGGCCCAAAATAAAAGAATGGAGAGAGCGAACTGGTGAAGTTCCGAACATTCAAGATCATGACCCAAAAGTAAAAAGAATGGCGGAAGCGGTTGTGTTTTTACGTGAACTGAAAAGGCAAAGAGCATTGAACAATGAGCAATAAAAAGAAAATATCCTTAGACGATATCTTCAACGATGATGATTTTGGCTTATTGGATACAACTGCAAAAACGTCGAACATAAAAAGCGAAGACGACAGATTGATCGATTCGTTTGAAGAAATCAATGCGTTTGTTGACAAAAACGGCAGAGAGCCAAACACATCAAGCATGTCAGAATACGGACTTCTAGCCCGATTGAAAACTATCAGGCAAAACGAACGTCAGAAAATTATTTTAAAACCATTTGACCGTCACAATCTATTAGGCGAAGTAGAAATGCCTAAAAGTTCCATTGACGATGTTTTGAATGATGACGAATTTGGTTTATTAGACAGCGGTAGTGATTTGTCCATTTTTAAATACAAAAATATTCCTATAGAAGCTGAAAGAGCAGAAACAGATTTTATTGCCCAAAGAAAACCGCTAAAAGAAGAGGAGTTCAAACCTTATGAGGCAATGTTTCAAAAGGTGCATCAGGATCTCAAAGAAGGAAAACGTAAACTACAACCTTTTAAAGATGTAGATAAACATCTAAACCCTCAACGATTTTATCTTCTTGATGGTATGTTACTTTATCTGGAAGATGTTGATTTTGAGAGAAACGTTGAAAACTTAAAAGATTCCACAGCAAAGAGAAAAGATGGAAGAACTACTATAATTTTTGAAAATGGAACAAAAAGCAACATGCTTTATCGTTCTTTAAGCAAAAATCTCTATTCAAAAAATGGCAAGTTGATTACTAATACAGATGAAGAAATCAAGAATGAATTTTATGTAAATTCAGGAATGGTAAAAGAAGAAGATATTCAAACAGGATGGGTCTATGTTTTGAAATCAAAATCAACCAACCCTGAAATATCAGCAATTAAAGACTTATACAAAATTGGGTTTTCAAGCACGCCTGTTGACGAACGAATAAAAAATGCTAAGAACGAAGCGACTTATTTGTTTGCAGATGTAACCAAGGTTGCAAGTTTTACCATATACAATCGCAACGCAGACAAATTAGAACAATTATTGCACCGTTTTTTTGCATTAGCGTGTTTGAATGTTGATTTACACAATGAAAAAGGACAACGCATAACGCCGCGAGAATGGTTTGTTGTTCCATTGGAAGAAATTGAAAAAGCCATTCAGCTTATTTTAAGTGGGGAAATCGTCAATTACGAATATGATGTGGAAGATAAAGTCATCGTAGAAAAATAGCCAACACATAAGCTGCGGATGCTTCGCGGGGAGATGGCATTGTGTTGAGTCCTTTTTCAACCCCCCCTCTGTCCGTTGGACATCTACCCTTGCGGGCACATGTCCCCCAAATGCGACAAGTCAAATTTGGGATGCGGATGGGGCAGTTGAATCGTCGGATTTGGGTGAGACTTGGCGATGGGCTTTTTCTGTCCGATGAAGCGAGTCCGCTAGGCACTCTTTAGAGTGTTGAGCGGACTTCCATGAACTGAGGCAGGATTTCAATCTGCCGATTTGAGAATTTAAAACGGTCTCGGGATGTAACAGGACCTCTCCCAGATGATGACGATTGATCGGCGTGTCGGTTGGACCTATCCCCAGCCCTTCCCTAAAGGGAAGGGAGCTTGTTGCGCGATGTGTCTGGCTTCTCCCCTTTAGGGGAGATTGAGAGGGGTTTGTAGCAGAATGAAAAACGGTCTCAGGATTAACTATCCGCGAGACCGTTTTGTAATTTCCAATAAAAGAGTGCCAGGCGAATACGCTCTTTTATTCGCTTGCGCATATTGCTGATGCCGTAAAACAAAACGCCTAATCCTGCCAGCAACACACCAAATCCAATCGGGCAGGAAGGATGTTTAAGCCAGCAGAACCGTCTGCGCCGACTCGAATTGACCGTACATTGGGATGATGGCGGGAATCCCCGTCAGCTCGAGGACGTTTTTCACATCCGGTGTGGGGCTGAGCAGCGCCATCTTTCCGTTCCGGCTGGCAAGCGATTTGGCGTTGGTGGTCAGCAATCGGATCCCGATCGAGGCGATGTAGCCCACCCCGGAAAGGTCCACGATCACGCGCAGGTTCTCGCCGGAGCAATACCCCGCAAACTTCGTGTCAATGTCGTTCACGCCCGCGATGTCCAAAACGCCGGTCAATCTGATCACGCGGATGCCGTCGTCCAATTCGCTGTATTCGAGTTCCATGGTTCTCCTTGTTATCCGCAAAGTGAACTAATTATATTAACCCGGCGGATTTCATGGTTAACAACAGGTTATGGTTTGCGGGATACGGTGTTTACTTTACGACTTCCACCTCGTGCGTTTCCGTGATTCCGTTCATCGAGATGACCAGCTTTCCGCCTCCTGCTCCGGTGTTGCCTGATACGTGCCACTCCCAGCTGCATCTACCCTGACTGTTCGCCACCGCTTGACCGAGCCCCTTGGCGGTGCTTAGGTTTCCGTCCGGTGTGTAAAATTCCAAAAAACAGACTGCTCCGGGCGGCGCCTGCAAATTGACCGTTACATCGTTCCCGACTCTGATCTGCTTCGGCAACTGTATAAATTGGAACGGACCCGGCGTGGGCGTGGGAGTGTCTGTTGGGATGGAGGTGCTGGTCGGTAACGGGACGGTGGCTGTTGCTGTAGGGGTATTTTTTTTGTCGATATATTCTCGAATGTCGATCAGCGCGGCGACCATGCCTGCCAGCAGTGCCAGCGCCGCGATCCCGCCCCAGATCTGCACGCCCCATTTCTTGAAGATGTCTCGCACAGTACCCTCCGCGTATGATTATGTCAGATTTATCGTAACAAAATCGTTCTCCGAAATCAAGCGGATTACGGGTGTGTCATAATGCCAGTTTTGCCGATTTCAGATCGTAATACACCGGAACCAGACTTGAAACCCCAACAAGTTCGAGGACATCCAGTACATGTTTTTGAGGATTAAGGAATGCCAGTTTCCCGCCTCTGTGTGTGACCGTCTTGGCTGTATTCACCAGCAGGGGTATGCCAACGGACGATAAATACTCCACTTTGGAGAGGTCCACCAGAATGCGGCTGTGTTTCTCCGTGCAATGGCGGATGAAATCCATCTCGATCGCGTATACCCCGCTGCTGTCCAATTTTCCGCTCAGAGTGATCAGCCGGATCCCGTTCTCAAGTTCGCTCACCTGGATTTTCATCTAAGCCTCCTGGTTTCTTTCCTGACGCGCGCGATTCTTGTCTGACCCATTATGACATAAAGCGAAGCCTTAAATCAATTTCCCCTCCGCCAAACAAGCAAGTCTGTGCTATAATCCGCCTCACGATGTTCAACCAATTATGCTTCGCCAACAACGATAATAATAACGACAATGACGATCTGACCTATCGTTGGGCGAAGCCTTGCTAGTTGACGGATAACCGAGTCGAACCAATCGCCCAACGCTGATGCGAAGGGCGATTTATTTTATATATACTCCATGCCATTGCAAAGGCGGCATTCGTCCGCCTGAAGCAACCGCATGGCAAAATTTTGGAGGCGCACCATGTACAGAACTCATACTTGCGGAGAATTACGCGCCAGCCATGCAGGGCAGACGGTCACCCTGGCTGGCTGGGTCCATCGCCGCCGCGATCACGGCGGGGTGGCATTTTTTGATCTGCGTGACCGTTATGGGATTATCCAGGTAACGGTCAACCCGACTCTGGCCAAGGAGGTTCTCGATAAGATTGCGAACATCCGTATGGAATGGGTATTGGAGATAGAGGGGGTGGTGGAGAAGCGCCCCGAAGGGATGGCGAACCCCAAAATGGCAACCGGGGAAGTGGAGGTCATAGCGAAGGACGTCAAGGTGCTGAACCCGTCCAAGGTCCCGCCTTTCATGATCAGCGGCGATAACGATCTGCCGGATGAGAACATGCGCCTCAAATACCGCTACCTCGACCTGCGCCGCGAACGCATGACCCGCAACCTGGTTCTGCGTCACAAAATCATCAAGTTCATGCGTGATTATCTCGATGAACGGGGCTTTATCGAGATAGAAACACCCATCATGTTCAAAGCGACCCCCGAAGGCGCGCGCGACTACCTCGTCCCATCCCGCATCTACCCGGGACAGTTCTATGCCCTTCCTCAATCGCCGCAGCAATTGAAGCAATTGCTGATGGTGGCAGGCATGGACAAATATTTTCAAATCGCGCGCTGTTTCCGCGACGAAGACCTGCGCGGCGACCGCCAGCCTGAGTTCACACAACTCGACCTTGAGATGTCGTATGTCCACCGCGATGATGTGCTCGATTTGGTTGAAGGTTTGTACACAGAGATGATTCCCACCGTTGCGCCGGACAAGAAAATATTGTCTTCGCCATGGCCCAAACTTTCTTATAACGAAGTGATGGAAAAATATGGCACAGACAAGCCCGACTTGCGTTTTGGCATGGAACTGGCGGACGTCAGTGATGTGTTTGCCGGGAGCGAGTTCAAGGTCTTCCGGTCTGCATTGGAGGCGGGCGGCGTGATCAAGTGTATCGTCGCGCCCAAGTCTGCGGAGATGTCTCGAAAGGAGTTGGATGCCCTCACAGAAGTGGCGAAGTCCTTTGGGGCAAAGGGAATGCCCACCTTGGCAATGACAGCCGAAGGCGTGAAGGGAAGCGCCGCTAAATTTATGACGGAGGCAGAGGTCGAAGCGTTGAAGTCCAAAACGGGAGCGGGTGTTGGTGATCTTGTCGTTTTTGCGCCCGATGCGCGGGCGACTGCAAATAAAGTTTTGGGCGGACTGCGCCTTTGGTTCCGTGATAAATTGAAGCTGGCGGATAAGGATATGATGGCGTTCGCATGGGTGGTGGATTTCCCGTTTTTTGCGTACAACGAGGAAGAGAAAAAATGGGAATCAGAGCACCATCCATTCACCATGCCAAAGTTGAGTGATCTGGATAAGTTCGACACCGACCCTGGTGCAGTGATGTCGGATGCGTATGACATGGCGTGCAATGGATACGAAACCGCATCGGGTTCGATCCGTATCCACCGTCGCGACATCCAGACGAAGATGTTCCAAATGCTTGGTCTGAGCGATGAAGAGATCAAGGCGAAGTTTGGTCACATGCTGGAAGCGTTCGAGTACGGCGCGCCTCCGCACGGCGGCATGGCGCCTGGCATTGACCGCTTGGTAATGCTGCTGGCGGACGAACCCAACATCCGCGAAGTGATCGCCTTCCCGAAGAACCAAAACGGACGCGATGTGATGGCAGATGCCCCGTCGGAAGTCGAACCGAAGCAGTTGAAAGAGTTGCACATCAAGTTCGATTAATGTCATTGCGAGGGCGGTGCTATTCCGCCAGAAGCCATCTTCTATTGAGTTGGAGACTTCTTCGTCGCGAAGTGCAAGAGTGCTCCTCGCAATGACATGGGAGTATTAATGACCCAAACCATAGACACCAAAACCGTCAAGCACGTCGCCTTCCTCGTCCGTCTCGGAATCTCGGAAGAAGAAGCAGAAAAGTTCAGCGGACAGTTCTCGTCCATCATTGACTATTTCAACATGCTCAACGAAGTAGACACGGAAAACGTCCCGCCTGCTTCGGACATTGCCAACGCCGAAAATGTGTTGCGCGAAGACGTGGTCAAACCGTCCATGAGCCGCGAAGAATTTCTCAAGAATGCGCCAAAGTCTGAGCGCGGCTATGTCAAAGTGCCAACCGTTTTGGGCGAAGAATAAAAAAAGATTTCACCACAGAGATCACAGCGAACACAGAGAAAAAACTTATTAAACCTCTGTGCCCTCCGTGTGCTCTGTGGTTATCAGGGTTCTGACTAAGCGATTAAAAAAAACTATGAGACTCACTGACTTAAGCATCCGAGAAGCGCACGAACTTCTCACCACCAAGAAAATCTCCTCCGTCGAACTGACTCAGGCGACGCTCGACCGTATCCATGATGTGGACAAGAAGGTCAAGTCATACGTCACGGTCACGGATGAACTTGCACTCGAGCAGGCGAAGAAAGCTGACGAGCGTATTGCCAAAGGTGAGAACGTCACGCCGCTGACAGGCATCCCCTTTTCGATGAAGGATTGCATCTCGACTCGTAACGTCCGCACTACGTGTTCATCGAAGATTCTCGAAAATTATGTTCCCCAATATAACGCCACCGTCACAAATAAACTCGCGGACGCAGGCGCTGTCCTCGTTGGCAAGACTAACATGGACGAGTTCGGCATGGGATCATCCACCGAGAACTCGGGTCTCTTCACCACACGCAACCCGTGGGATCTCGACCACGTCCCTGGTGGTTCGAGCGGCGGAGCGGCGGCAAGCATGTCGGCAGGGCTTGCAACATTTGCCATCGGTGAAGACACTGGCGGTTCCGTCCGTCAGCCTGCGAGTTTCTGCGGTGTGACAGGCATCAAGCCCACCTACGGACGTGTCTCTCGTTACGGTCTCATTGCCCTCGCATCTTCGTTTGATTCCATCGGTCCTTTCGCAAGAGATGCCTACGATTGCGCCACCATCCTCGAACACATCGCTGGTCACGACCCCAAAGACAGCACCACTTACCAATCACCAGTTACCAATTACACGGCAAACATAAACAAGCCTGTCAAAAAGTTAAAACTCGGCATTCCCAAAGAATATTTCATCGCAGGCATGGAAGCGGGCGTTGAGTCGTCCATTCAGGAAGCCATTCGTCAATTCGAAAAACTTGGCATGGAAATTCACGAGGTCTCACTCCCTCACACCAAATACGGTCTGCCCGTTTACTATCTATTGCTCTTCGCCGAAGCCAGCGCCAACCTCGCCCGCATGGACGGTACGCGTTTCGGTCTTTCAGTTTCTGATGGCGCAAAGGATGTGATTGATATTTACCTCAAGACTCGCCACGAAGGCTTTGGCGATGAAGTGAAGCGACGCATTATGCTCGGCGCGTATGCGTTGTCTTCGGGATATTACGATGCGTACTATCTCAAAGCGCAAAAAGTGCGCACGCTTCTGCGCCGTGACTTTGAGTCTGCCTTCGCTTCCGTTGACCTGCTCGTCGCCCCCGTCTGCCCGACGACCGCCTTCAAGATCGGCGAAAAGATCGATGACCCGCTGGAGATGTATCTCTCCGATATTTACACCGTTGCGACCAACCCTGCGGGTGTCCCTGCGCTGGCTGTTCCGTGTGGATTCTCAAACAACATGCCCGTCGGTATGCAACTCATCGGCAAGCATTTGGATGAACAGACATTGTTCCAGGTTGGGTACGCGTATCAACAAGTTACAGATTGGCATAAGAAACGTCCCCTATTAACCTAGAAAGCCTCACCACGGAGCACACAGAGAACACTGAGACTCTTTTAAAAATTCTCCGTGAACTCTGTGCTCTCTGTGGTGAAAATTTTGGATATAACTAATGACTCAATACGAACCAGTAATCGGACTTGAAATTCACGGTGAGCTGCTCACCAACTCCAAAATGTTCTGCAGTTGCTCAGCGGACTATGGCTCCGCGCCTGAGCCGAACACCAACATCTGCCCCTCGTGCACAGGTCTGCCTGGCGCGATGCCTGTCGTCAACAAGAAAGCGACTGAACTTGCGGCACTCGTCGGTCTCGCGTTGAACTGCTCCATCAACAAGCACAACACCTTTGCGCGCAAGAACTATTACTACCCCGACCTGCCCAAGGGGTATCAGATCTCGCAATATGAGTTGCCGATCTGCGAAAAAGGCTATCTTGAAGTAAATGTCGATGGTGAGGAGCAGTTCAAAGTGAGGGTGAGGCGGGTTCACATCGAAGAAGATACTGCAAAATTGAGTCACGAAAAAAATTATGCGCTCGTCGATTTCAATCGCGCGGGCGTCCCATTGCTTGAGATCGTCTCCGAGCCCGATATGCGTTCCGTCGAAGCCGCGCTCGATTACGCCACGAAAGTCCGCGCCATTTTGCGTTATCTCGGCGTCAACTCTGGCGACATGGAAAAAGGCGTCCTGCGTTTCGAAGCGAACATCTCCGTGCGCCCCGTCGGCAGTGACGAGTTCCGCACGCGCACCGAGATCAAGAACCTCAACAGTTTCCGCGCGCTCACGCGTGCATCGGCGTATGAGATCGAACGCCAGATCAAAGTGTATGAAAGCGGCGGGACCATTGTGCAAGAAACGCTCGGCTGGGACGATGTGCGCGGCGTGACCGTTTCACAACGCAGTAAAGAAGAAGCGCACGACTACCGCTACTTCCCCGAACCCGACCTGCCGCCACTGCAACTATCGGATGCGTGGATCGATGGGATTCGGACTCAACTGCCCGAACTGCCCGAAGCCAAGACCGCCCGCTTCATCACGGACTTCAGCCTGACTCCGTCCGAAGCGCGTTTTCTTACATCCGAACGCCCACTTGCCGATTACTTCGAAAGCGTGGTTGCCAAATCGAAGAGTTCAGCGAAAGCCGTCCATTCGTGGATCGCGGGCGAGTTCATGCGCAACCTCAACGACACGGGCATTGACATCGCCAACATCTCGATTGACCCCGCCGACCTCGCCAAACTCATCGACATGACCACCGACAAGGTCATCAACAACAACGCAGGCAAGACTGTGCTGGCAGAGATGTTCAAGAACGGCGGCAAGCCTGAACAGATCGTCAAAGAGAAAAATCTGGCACAGGTCTCCGACGAAGGCTTCATTCAAGAGACAATTGACAAAGTCCTTGCCGATAATCCCTCCGAAGTGGAAAAATACCTCGCAGGCAAAGAGACCGTCTTCCAATGGTTCGTCGGTCAGGTGGCGCGTGCGACGAAGGGGAAGGCAGATCCAAATGTAACGAAGGATTTGCTGATGAAGGCGTTGGAGGAGAGGAAGAAGTGAGATTGAGAAACAGGCATCTTGAAGATGATGGTCTCTTTTATGGCGATATAATCCACCCACGGAGACCATCCCTTAACGGGGTTTAATTGGAGAAAAGTCGGTCAGAGCAGCACAATGTCATACTTGCGGAAAATTGAGTTTTCAAAGCAATCCGTAACCAACACAATAATCATAACGGTTTTTGTGTCGGCTATCATCGTTTTTTCTTATATGTTTGGCGAATATCTTCCATCCGCTTACGATTGGCATCATACATATTTTCCTGCAACGCGCGCCCTCCTTAAGGGTGAGACTCCGTATTATCCGGGCAGCCCTTTTGAAAACCCGCTATGGGTAAGCCTTTTTCTGATTCCATTCGCCGTTTTCCCTGAACCTGTGGGGCAGGTTTTATTTTTGTTTGCATCCGTTGCAGCCTATTATGTGGGTTTGCATGGCGCAGGTTTGCCAGGAAAATGGATACTTCTGATTTTTCTTTCGCCTCAGGTGCTGTATGGATTTAGCATGGGCACGATCGACGCCTTTGTTTTTATGGCGCCTGCTCTTCATCCTGTATTGGGTTTCGTGGCTGCGTTGTCAAAGCCTCAGATCGGCATTGGTTTTGCAGTTTTTCTTCTTGTCGAATGGATCAGGGAAGGAAAATATTGGGAAATGCTCCTGGCTTTGGCTCTTGCTGCTGGTGGGATTATGGTCTCACTCTGTCTGGGTATGCCGTTTTCGGGCAGGCTTATATCCTCACCCTGGAATACAAGCCTATTCCCATATTCCATTCTTCCGGGGCTGTTCCTGCTTTTCCTGGCCGTTACCAAACGATGGAAATGGAAATCCATGATCGCAAGCCCCATGCTCTCCCCGTATTTGACGTTTCATTCGTGGGTTGTTCTTTTTACAGTTAATAATCCTTACTATTTATCCATCATGTTTGTATTTTCGTGGATTGCGTATCTAACCTGGCATTTCTTAAATCTTTAGGCGGGAAGGAATATCTTCTAAAGATGTAAAAATCTCCGAGTTGGTTCGCAACTCGGAGATTTTTGTTACACCAACATCCTCACAGGATTTTCCAGAAACTCCGCTAGTTTCTGCATAAACTGAGCCGCCTCGGCGCCGTCGCTGACGCGGTGGTCAACGGAGATGGTGGCTTTCATCCGCCAGCCGGGCTTGATTTCCCCGTTCTCGACGACGGGAACTTCCCTTGCCGAGCCGACTGCCAGGATCCCCGCTTCGGGCGGGTTGACGATGGCGATGAAATTCTCCACATCGTACATGCCAAGGTTGGAAATGGAAAAAGTCGAACCTTCGATGTCATCGGGCTTGACTTTGCCATCCCGCGCGCGCGCAACCATCGCTTTGATCTCGCCGGAGATCTGCCGCATGGATTTCTGATCAGTGTCCTTATGCGCGATGGTCAACAGACCGTTTTCCACGGCAACGGCAATGCCAACATTCACTGCGCCATGACGAATTACCTTGTCGTCGGCGAAGGATGCGTTTAAGTTGGGGAATTCGCGCAGCGTCAGTGCCACCGCTTTGACAATAAAATCATTGACCGAGAGTTTTTCCTCATCGGGCAGATATTGGTTGGCTTGCTTGCGCATCGCCATGACCGCGTCCATTTTGTATTCGTGGGTTACGTAGAAATGCGGGACTCTGGTTTTTGATTCGGTCATGCGGCGCGCGATTGCCTGACGAAGTTTGGTGAGTTGTATGGTTTCATCTTCATGACTTGTGAAGTGTGATCCATAGACGGGTTGTGCCGACGCTTTTCGGTCTTCGGTCTTCGCTTTGCCTGAAAGCGCGGATTCCACATCTTTGCGAACCACCCGTCCGCCGGGGCCTGTGCCTTGGATCGAGGCGAGGTTGATGCCGTTGTCCTTGGCGATTTTGCGCGCCAGAGGCGATGCTTTCACAAAACCGCTATCAGCGGGTGCAGGGGATTGGGGTTTTGGGGCAGGTGCCGGCTGAGTCGGAGGCGCCGCTGGCGCTTCCGTTGACTTTTGCGTTTCGCCTTCTGTCTTCCCTGCAGGCAAGTCAACTTTTTCGCCTTCCTGTCCCACAACCGCAATTGGGGCATTGACGGGAACGACATCACCCTGCTCGACGATGAATTGAAGCACAACCCCGCTTGCAGGCGATTCCACTTCGACGGTGGCTTTGTCGGTCTCGATCTCCGCAAGCACATCGCCTTTATTGATCTGTTCACCGATCTGCTTCACCCAGCGGACGAGCACGCCCTCCGCCATGTCGAAGCCGAGTTTGGGCATATTGATGGTTTCAGCCATTATTGCAAGACCTCCTTTGCCGCCGCGACGATGTCCGCGACTTGCGGGAGCGCGGCTTGTTCGAGTGTGCGGTTGTAGGGAAGCGGCACTTCTTTTTGTGCCACGCGGATGATGGGCGCGTCCACATAATCGAAGGCTTCTTCATAGATCCGGCTGACGATCTCACTGCCGACGCCGTAGGACTTCCAACCTTCTTCGACGACGATGGCGCGGTTTGTTTTCTTGAACGATTCCAAAACAGGTTCCATGTCGAGCGGGCGCAGGGTGCGCAGGTCCACGATCTCGGCTTCGATGCCTTCTTTGGAAAGTTGTTCCGCCGCTTTCATGGATAACTCCAAGCCTTTGCAGTAGGTGACGATGGTGAGATCGCTTCCTTCGCGCTGAATCTTGGATTTTCCAATCGGAATTGTGTACTCGCCTTCGGGCACATCGCCTCTCACTTGATACATGGTGGCGTGTTCGATGAAGAGGATCGGATCGTTCGAGCGGATGGCGGACTTGAGCAGTCCTTTCGCGTCTTCGGGCGTTCCCGGGCTGACGACTTTCAAGCCGGGGAAGTGCGCGAAGATGGCATCGGGCGTCTGCGAGTGGGTGGCGCCAAGTTGGCGTCCGCCACCGCCGACGGCACGAATGACGAGCGGCAGAGTGAACTGTCCACCGAACATGTAACGCAGTTTTGCCGCCTGGTTGACGATATAGTCCATTGCCGAGAAGGCGAAATTGATTGTCATCAATTCTGCAACAGGCCGCTGACCCACCATTGCCGCGCCTATCGCGCCGCCGATGATGGCATTCTCCGCAATGGGAGTGTCCTTGATGCGGTCTGGTCCGTACTTGTCATAAAATCCTTTGGTGACGGCATACGTGCCGCCCCAAACGCCCACTTCCTCGCCCATGATAAAGACGGCGGGGTCGCGGTCCATTTCTTCCATTAAAGCTTGCGAGATCGCCTCGCGCATTGTGATTTTTGCCATGTTTTTTCTCTATCACAAAGTGTCACGAAGGAACACAAAGGAAAACCTTTGTGACACTTTGTGCTCCTTTATGGTTAGTTATCTGCGTAAATATCCGCGTACAGATCTTCCAGCGCGGGCTCGGGGCTGGTTTCGGCGAATTCAACCGCCTTGTTCACTTCCTCTTCCACATTGGCTTCGATCTCATCGAGTGCTTTTGCTGAGGCGGTTTTCTTATCCAGGAGGTATTTACGGAAAATTCCGATCGGGTCGTTTTCCTGCCACTTTTTCACTTCGTCCTGTTTGCGGTAACGCTCGGGGTCGCCCATCGAATGTCCGCGGAAGCGGTACGTATCAACCTCGAGGAAGTAGGGCTGACCTTCCTTGCGGACATAGTCAATGGCCTGCTTTGCCGCTTCATGGACTGCCATCACATCCATGCCGTTGGCGTCGGCGTTTTTCATGCCGTATCCTTCCGCCTTCTGACGAATGTCCGTGACTGCCGAGGCGCGTTCCACCGAGGTGCCCATGCCGTAGACGTTGTTTTCACAGACCCACAACACGCGCAGCCCCCAAGTCTTGGAGAGGTTCAACGCCTCATGGAAATAGCCGATATTGGTCGCGCCGTCCCCAAACATGCAGATGGTGACGTTATCATTTTTGGCATATTGATCACCGATGGCAAATCCTGCGGCCACCGGCAGGTGTCCGCCGACGATGGCGTGACCGCCCCACATGTTCTTTTCCACGCTTGCCATGTGCATGGACCCGCCCTTGCCCTTGGACATGCCCGTAGCCTTGCCGAGCAATTCCGCCATCACTTCATTGGCGGAAATTCCGCAGTTCAGCGCCACGCCATGGTCGCGGTAGGCGGTGATCACACGGTCACGCGGTTCGCGCGCCGCGATCAATCCGGTCGAAACGGCTTCCTGCCCGATGTACAGATGCATGAAACCGCCGATCTTGCCAGCCTGGTACAACTCTGCGCCGCGTTCCTCCACACGGCGGATTAGCACCATCTGGTAATACAAATCGAGTAATTGTTCTTTCTTCATTAGGGAAAACTCCAATAAGGGGGCTCTTACGCAAAAAAGCGTTATTAGATTAGGTATATCTATGGAAAGAACACCAAATTTTCTCCAGCGTTCTGCTTCCTGCCAACCGAGTCGGGGATTATATCAGAGAAAAATTGCCCAATTTCGAAACTGATAGTATTTGAAGCAGGCTCATGACATTCCTCGTGTCCTGAAACCATTGAACATCCCGTATTGATATGCTATAAGGAGGGTGTCCGCCAGATGCTTCATCTTTGTTTTGAAAAGGAGAATGTAATGAAACTTACCCCCCCAAAACGATGGGTCTTCTGGGTCTCCGTCGTACTTGGTCTGCTTGGTTTGATCGGTCAATTCGTTGCCATCCCCTTTGTGAGTGTCTTTGCTTTCTGGTTTGTGTTCGTCGGGTTCGCGCTCCTCGTTGCCGGCTTGACCCTTAAGGGCTTCTAAATTATCCACTGGCGGACGTTCGAACTCCCTGCAACGCCGCAGGGAGTTTTTGTTTAATCGGCTTTCATTGTAAAATAACGGCATGAACTGGCTTACAGGTTCCCGGCAGAGCGAAGCAAAAAAACTCATTTCCAGGCTTGCTGATTCGACCCAACGCGAACAGGCTGCGCAGGAATTGATAAAGTTTGGGGCGGATGCCGTCCCGCCATTGATCGAAGCGCTTCAGACTCAAGACTTGAACCTGGTTGCCATCCATCAACAGATTCTTGCCCGTATCCCTGCCGCCTCTCCCGAGTTGACCAAGGCATTGAAATTTGCTCATCCCATTATTCGCGGGCGGGTTGCTGAGGTATTCGGGATCAGCAGGGACAAAAACGCAATCCCAGTATTGCTCGAATCGATTAAAGGAGAATACTTTACAGTTCGTTCACGCGCCGCTTTGGCGCTTGCAAACATCGGTGAGAAGAGCGTCATCCAGTATTTGTTTCCACTGCTAAAAGATAAGGAAGACGAGGTCCGCATTGCGGCTTGCGCGGCAATCGGAAGATTCAACGACCCATCCACATTCGATGAGATTACCGAAGTGCTGTTGGATGATCCAAAAATTGAAGTCCGGCAGGCGGCGGCAAAAGCACTGGGTGAGACAAGACACCCCGATGCGATCCCCTTTTTGATGGAAGCCTTGCGCGACTCTTTCTGGTGGTATGAGCGGGAAAACTCTGCAAGCGTTTTGTTGACCGCCATTGAAAATATGGGCGGGGCGGTCGTGGAACCGCTGATCGAAGCATTGAAAGACCGCGAAGGAACTGTCCGAAAGTTTGCTGCGGTGATTCTGGGCAATCTGCGAGATGTACGCGCCATCGAAGAATTGGGGATGACGTTGTATGACCTGCATCATGAAGTGAGTCGGGCCGCGGCAGAGGCTATTGCCAAATTTGGCGAACCAGCCATCGGCATGTTAAGTGAGGCGTTGGGTCATCCAGAGGCGGCAGTGCGCGAGCATGCCCTCATCGGTTTGGGAAATATACAAGATGTTCGCGTGCCATCCCTGCTGGTCGAAATGTTAAATGACCCTGATCGTGAAGTCCAAAAGCAGGCCATTCGAGCACTTGGTCAATTTCCGGATGAGCGCGCTGTTTCTGCATTGAAGGAGATTGGTGCCAACCGCGGGGACCGTGAAATGTCTGCATTGGCAAAACGAACTCTTGGAGCGATGAAGTGAAAATTGGTTGTTGGATTATCCGACCCGGATCACTTCGATGGGGATGCGGGAGCGAAGTTCGAAGAGGTCGGTCCGTCTGTCGTACAATGGGCGGACGCTTCCGACTTCTCTTTGTTTAGCCAGATTGGTCAATGCCAGTTCGCCGATGACAACTGTTTCGACATTGGGGTCTGCTTCGGCGGCGACGGCATGAGTGGGGAAGGCGAAATCGCTCGGGGTCAGGATTGCGCTTTGTGAATAGTTCAATAGATATTGTTTGTTCGGCAGATTCCCTGCATTCCCCGAAATGACCGTATATACATAATTTTCAACCGCGCGCGCCTGGGCGGAATATCGAATTCGATGGTAGGCTTTTTTCTCATCGGTGCTGAAAGGGACAAAAATGACCTCCACGCCTGCCAGCGCCAACAGGCGGCTGAGTTCGGGAAATTCGATATCGTAGCAAACCTGAATGGCAATCCTGCCAAGGGGCGTATCGAAGACCTTTAATCCGTTACCGGGTCGAATATTCCAAAGGTCGCGTTCGGAAGGGGTTATATGCAGCTTGTCCTGTGTGTATACCTTGCCATTGGGTGTGAAAAAATGTGAAACGTTGTAAAGATGACCGTCCTTTCGCAATACAGGTGCGGTTCCCCCGATGATATAGAGTTGATGTTTTTTTGCCAACCGCTTGAACATATTCACGTATTTATCGTGCATGGCGGCAAGTTTCCTCATGGTCTTCTGCGGGTCCCATTCGGAAGGCATGGTGGAGAACATTTGCACAGTAAAATATTCTGGCATGACCAAAAAATGACTGTCGTAAGTGTCGGCAGTTTCTGCAAAAAACTGCACGCTTTGCTCGAGACCTTTCCAATCGGTGATGGGGCGCATGAGATATTGCGCCGCGCAGACTCGTACCCGGCGGACGAGGCGTTTCAGGGGGGTTGCGGCGATCTTCCTGCGATTCTTCCTAAATGAGGGATTCTTGTATTCGAGGTAAGTACAGTAATCCATGCTTTCGTTGTCGTGCATGATGTCAAAAACTACTTTCTTAACTTTATATCCCGCCTTTAGATGGGCATTTAAGGAGGAGTCCTTTATTTTCCCTTCCATGACTTTTTGGACATATTCCTCAGGCGTGAGTTTTTCCACATAATTTGGATAACCGGGAATCCTTCCATAGGCCACCATGCGCCGAAGATTGTATTTGGTCAACAGACTCTTTCGCGCTTTATACAGCTTTCCGGCAATGGCATATCCGCGAAAATCCGGGTGGACGGCAATGTCTGCCCCGTAGAGCGTATCTCCCGAAGGAATGTGCGTGCTAAACGAGCCGCTACCGGATAATTCCGAATAACGGTAAAGGTCTTCATCATCGTCCAGTTGTACGATCAATGATGTTGCGTAACCTACGATCCTTCCATCCACTTCGGCAAGGAACTGACCCTCTGGAAATTTTTTCAACTGCATACGGTATGACCGTTCATTGTAAAGTTCCAATTTGCCGTACAAATGTCCGTAGACGGCTTCGTGGAGTTTCACTAATTTGGGTATGTCGCTGGCTTTCCAATTTCTGACGATGACTTCAGAAAGTTCGTTTTTTGTCATATTGTCTCCTTTCGGTTATCCGTGAACATGTTCATGTGCGCAAATATCACAATATAAAAGCGGATTTTCGCAGCCTCCGCATTCCAGCTGCAGGGTGGAGTGTTGGATATTGTAGTTATGAGCGAGCATTTCGCCGATGCTTTGTTGAATAAAAGTTCCTTCGCCGATGGTGATGTTGTTGGTTACCACATGAGCAGAGAGCATCCGCAGATTTTCGTTGATGCTCCACACGTGCAGGTCATGTATGTCGCGCACGCCGTCGACAGCGCGGATGTCTCTGATCATTTTTGAGATGTCCATGTTTTCTGGTGCGCTTTCGAGCAGGATATGAACCGTCTGGCGCAGGATTCCCCACGCGCTCCATAGAATGAAGATGCCGATCAGGACGCTGACAAATGGGTCGAGCCAGTTCCAATTTGTGAATGCAATCATGACACCTGCAAGGACCGCTCCCAAGGTGGACATCACATCACCCATCAGATGCAGGAAAGCACTCCGCAAATTGAGGTCGTGATCGCTTCCCTTCTTGACCAGCAGGGCGGTGACGATGTTGATGATAAAAGCGACAGCGCCGACGCCGATCAGGATGGGCGCATTGACTTCAGGCGGAGAGATGAGGCGGTCATATGCCTCGTAAAATATTCCGATCGCAATGAATGCCAAGGTGGTCGAGTTGACCAGCGCCACCAGAATCCCCACGCGGTGATAACCGAACGTTTTTCCGGCGTTCGCGGGTCTGGCGGCAATGCGCAAGGCATACCAGCTCAAACCGAGCGCGATGACGTCAGTGAAGTTGTGCGCGGCGTCCGTGAGCAGGGCGAGGCTGTTACCCCAGACGCCCGCGATGACTTCTATGACAACAAAGATGGCAGTAAGCGATAAGGAGAGTGCAAGCCGCCGGGTGGTTTGACTGGCGAGGTCGCCAAAATGGGAATGGGTGTGGGAATGATTATCCATGTTATCCGTGTTGGACGTGATCCAGTCCGAGTGTGAAAAGGCGCGAAACATGGTCGTCTGCAATCGTGTAGAAAACCTGCCTGCCGGATTTTCGCGCCCGGACGAGATGCATCTGGCGCAGTCCGCGCAGTTGATGAGAGACCGCTGATTCGGTCATGCCGAGTCTGTCGGCAAGGACGCGCACGCTCATTTCACCGTCCATGAGTTGGGCGATGATGCGCAGGCGGCTTGGGTCGCTGAGGGCGCTGAAAAGTTCAGCAAGTTGGATGGATTTTGATTCCGTTATCTTCATAATTGAATATATGAACAAGTATTCATATTTTACTCTGATAAAAAGACCCTGTCAATCTCATGATTGACAGGGTCTTTATGACTACGGCTCGCAATAGTAACTGCCCAGATAGGCGCTATCTACGCCTTCACGAATAGCGCAAAGCTGTTGTAAATTGCCTTTATCTCCCATGAATTCAAACCCGGTTTCCGCGGCGTTCATCCATAATGATATTTCGCCGCGTTTGCTGAATCGACCATTGGCCCGCCAGCCTTTGCCCCAATCCATTTTGCCGTTGAAGCTTTCATAAGCATTGCCGTTACCGTCAAAGATTTCGCCGGTTACGGCTTGTCCCACTTGGGCGAGGATCATATAACTGCCAGGCAGGAAAACGTGTTTGGAGGGCACGATCCATTTGCCGCTGAAGCCGCAGCCGGCAGGGAGTTCCATGTCCACGCCGCGAATCCCACAGAAGGACAAGTCGGTGGATGTGGACTTGAATGTACCATCTTCATTCAGAACGATTTTGAAGCCGCCTAATATTGCTGTATCAAAAGCTGCTTCGCCGTTCTCGTCGATGGTTCCGACAAAGGTTTCGTTCCAATTGCCACCGTACCCCTCCATATTGCCGATAAGTTCGTTATTGTTTTGCACGAAGTTCATCATGCCCAGGTTGGTCGTCCACGTGCCGGCAAAGCCGGATGTCAGTGTGGCTGGTCCGCATCCTATGAGGGACGTGCTGACTGCAAAGATCAATAGCCCGGCCCAAATTATATGTTTCATGGAATGTATTCTCCTTTTGGTTACTTTACTTTTATTCCCTGGGCTGGACAATCCGACAATGGGGGGATGTTATTTGATGAAAATTCCTGTAATCCACAACATCAGCATGCCAACAAGTACGCCGCTGTAGACATAGCCCGGCATGGGTTGTTTGGTGGAATCCCTTTGAATCAGCTTGGCGATCTCCACTGCCACCTGAAAGATGGCTCCCGTACCAATGGCAAGGAACAACACCGCAAGGAAGGGCGACGGTGTATATCCCCCGATCCATGCGCCGATGATGGCAGGCGCACCGCCGACGAGGCCCAGCAATGAAAGCTGACCAATCGTGGGGCGGTCTTTCAAGATGGGCGCAATAATACCCAGTCCCTCAGTAATGTTTTGGATGATGAAGCCGACGACGAGGAAAGTTCCCAGCGCGATTTCGCCAACGTTATACGCTGCTCCAATCGCAAGCCCTTCGCCGAGGTTGTGGATTCCGATACCGATGGCGATCCTCCAGGCTATGGAAATGCGCTGCGACGATTCGCTGCGGTCTGCAGGTTTGGGATTGTCTATCAATTCGAGCAGCATATATGTGGCGACGGCGCCAATACCGATAAGCCCAATTCCCTGATATGCGGAGGGAAGAACCGCCGCTTGTTCCAGGGCTTCATTGAGAGTATCAAGCCCGAGGAAAAGAAGCAAGCCAGTGGTCAATGCCATCAGGAAGGTCATCCATTTTTTTCCAAGAGTGCGCAGTGCAGGCAGCCAAAAGATGCCAAGGAAGATGGGAATTACTCCAACGTATAAACCAATGAGCGTGAAACTCCAAAACGTTTTTGCCTCTGGTGCGGGTGTCTTGAATGCAACGGGGATATCCACATCGAAAGGGATGGCATTGCTGGTGAAGATCCGCACACCATAGGCTTCGCCTTCCGACCAGGCATAGTCCACGGTGATCCTTGCTTTTCCAAGACGCGGAATCGTTGCATCCGGCATAACCTCGAAGGGCATGACGGCGTCGTTGATGATGATGGATGCAATGGTCAACGCGTCGGGCCCGGTATTTTGGACGTGTAATTCGATATGACCATCTTCGAGATGATAGCGTTCGACGTTCAGGTTTTCGATGGGCGCCGGGGCACGCAGGTCAAGTCCGCCGCCGGTGTTGAGGAAGAGGAGGATGACTCCGGCGAGGAGAATGATTGGGAGCAGAAGCAGGATAAAGGTTCGGAAAGTGAAGCGGCTCTCTGTCTTAACTTGGGTTTGGTCAGTCATCTTATCCTCTTTCTACGCTGTGACTTCGAACATGCCGTTCCATCCAAGTTCAGCAAACTCGGTGACGTGCGCATGGAACATATACATGCCCGGGTATTTGTACGTGAATTCCAAAATGCCACGTTGAGCCTGACCTTGAATGATGGTGTCGGTGAACTCGGAAGGAGTCAGGCTGGTGCCGGTGGGGTAGTAATGGAAGAAATTGGCGTGCAAATGGAAGGAGTTGACAAAGTCGAACTCGAGGATGTTGACGAGATAGATGCGGATCTTTTCGCCGACCTTGATCTGAATGGGATGGTTTTGATAGTAAAAAGGAATGCCATTGACGGCATAGAAGTCATTGCCATCGTCGAAGTCAATATCGATGCCATTCATGACCATGATCATTTCCTTGTCCACAGGCGGACGCCCTTCCTTGGGGTCAACTATGAAAGCGCCATAGAGACCCTTTGCAATATGACGCGCCAGTGGAAAGACGTGGCAATGATAGAGATGCAATCCGAACGGTTCG
The DNA here is from genome assembly GCA_964563315.1 of uncultured Anaerolinea sp. Lineage (GTDB taxonomy): Bacteria > Chloroflexota > Anaerolineae > Anaerolineales > Villigracilaceae > Villigracilis. The sequence continues at coordinate 27,033 of CAZLWG010000009.1, forward strand.
GCATCGAATTCGTAAATGAATTCACCGCCGGGTTCCACCATGCCGCCGGGACCTGTACCCGGTACTCCGTCCATTTCGCTGGGATGGAAGCCATGGAAGTGGATCGAGTGCGGGTGACTACTGCCATTCCTGAAGTGGATACGGATGCGGTCGCCTTCGGTAGCGCGTAGGGTAGGACCGGGAATGCGTCCGTTATACGTCCATGCCGGGAATTCGATGCCGGGGATGACTTCGATATTTTTGTTGAGGGCAATGATCTCATATTCGCGCAAGGTCTGTCCGTTGGGCAGGATTGAGGCTTTGCCATAATCGAAATCATAAAGGATTTCGCCGGGGTCGAAGCCGTTCTTGGCATGGTCAACATCGCCGGCTCCGGGTAGACCGTCGTGGCCTGTGCCGCCATCACCTTGCATGGCTTTGGGCGAATGACTTTGCCCGGTTGCGGATTTAAAGTTATTTGAGGCAAGTATTCCACCCGCCGCAGTGATAATTCCCGCTCCACCCAATTTTAGAAAATCTCTTCTTGAAAAATTGTTTTTCATGCTTACCTCTAATTTGGTTTTATGTCATTGCGAGGAGGGTGCTCTTCCCGACGAAGCAATCCCTGACAATGTCATGAGATTGCTTTGGGCGAAGAACAAGAGCGCCCTCGCAATGACATGGTTGTTACACCCAGCCGAGCAAACGCGCAATGCTGGCCGTTAAGAATGTGACCAGGAAGGCAAGCCCGAGCGTGATGACCACGCTGACCGTTGCCCACTTCCATGATTTTGTTTCTTTGTAAATGGTGATGATGGTCGTAGCGCAGGGATTGTGCAGCAGTGCGAACAGCATCAGGTTGACAGCGGTGAGAAGGGTCCAGCCGTTGCCGTGTACCAACAGGTCGAAGATGGCAGCATTTGAGGAAGGACCATCGAGCATCATGCCGGCGCCCATATACATCATCATCATGGTCGGGACGACGATTTCATTGGCAGGGATGGCGATGATGTAGGCGAGCAGGATCACGCCGTCCAGACCAAGTAACAAGCCGAAGGGATTGAGCCAGTCTGCAATGGCGCGGGCGAGATTGATGTCACCATAAGGGATGTTTGCCAACAGCCATATGACCGCGCCTGCGGGAGCTGCAGTCTGCATGGCGCGCCAGAGGACGAAGATCGTGCGGTCGATCAAAGATGTATAAAGGATGCGTCCGAAGTTTGGTTTGCGGTAGGGTGGCAATTCAAGCGTGAACGCCGAAGCTTCGCCTTTGAGAACGGTGCGCGACAGAACCAACGACATAAGAAAGGTGAACGCTACGCCGATTAAGACTACGCCGACAACTGTTCCGGCCGCGATAAAGGAGGTTACTGCGGCGGGGAATGCGGAGGCTACGAAAACTGTAGCAAGCATGATCAAGGTCGGGAAGCGCCCGTTGCACGGGACAAAATTGTTGGTGAGGATGGCAATCAACCGTTCGCGCGGCGAGTCGATGATACGGGTTGCAACCACACCGGCGGCATTGCATCCGAATCCCATTGCCATGGTCAACGATTGCTTGCCGTGCGCGCCGGATTTTTTGAACATCCAATCGAGGTTGAATGCGACGCGCGGCAAATAGCCGAGATCTTCGAGGAAGGTGAAGGCGGGGAAGAAGATCGCCATCGGCGGGAGCATGACGCTGATGACCCAGGCAAGCCCAAGATAGACGCCGTCCCAAATGAAGCCGGTCAGCCACCAGGGAGCGCCGACTGAATTGAAAAGATTTTTTCCAAGATCGCCCAGCCCGAACAAAACGGTTGCAATGGCTTCAGAGGCGACATTCGCTCCGGTGACTGTCAACCAGATGATGATGCCAAGCAGAATCAACATGATTGGCAAGCCAACGATAGGGGAGGTGACAAGACGGTCTACCTTTTGGTCGAAGTCGTATTTTTTGTTGTCCGAAGATTTGACAGCGCGCTGCGCGATCTTCTCTGCTTCACTGTACAGTGATTTGACGATCTCGTCTCGAAAGCCGGTCGATAGATTATTGCGTAACACTTCAGCTTTTGCGAGGACGTCGTTGGGTTGAATGTTTTCCATTATTGTTTTCCTTCCACGCTCATCTTTGCGCTGAACTGTACATCCTGTTGATATTGGCGTGAAACGATCTCGGTCAGTTCCCCGCTGGTGATGGCTTTTTGTACGCGGGCATCGCCATCCAGCAAGCGGATCGCCAGCCAGCGTGCATTCGGGATTCCAGGCGCGAGTTGTTTGATCATCGGCACTAATTCGTTGACGGCGTTCTGAAATTCAGCTGTGCCGCTCACGCGCAGCGGCTTGGTCTCCACTTTGCCTTCGATCACTTCGGCGACGGCGCCAAGCAAAGTATGAATTCCTTCGCCGGTCCGCGCTGTGACTGGAACAGCAGGGATGCCCAAGTCGCGAGAAAGCGAGCGCGCATCCACTTCCAGTCCTTTTCGGCGGGCTTCGTCCATCAAGTTGACGGCGACCACCACGTTTTCGGTAATTTCCATTACTTGCATTACTAAATTCAAGTTGCGTTCGAGCGCAGTGGCATCGGTCACGACGATGGTGCAGTTCGGTTGACCGAACAAAATAAAATCGCGTGCCACTTCTTCATCCTGGCTTGCAGACAATAAGGAATAAGTGCCGGGAAGGTCAACAAGTTTGTAACGCAGGTTGTTGAATTCAAATCCGCCTTCCGCGCGGGTAACGGTCTTGCCGGGCCAGTTGCCAGTGTGTTGTTTGAGTCCGGTTAGGGCGTTGAATAGAGTGGACTTGCCTGTGTTGGGGTTCCCAGCCAGCGCGACGACGCGGTCGAAGTCGCCGACCTTGATTCCCATCTGTTCGAGCTGCGTAAAAGCGGGGCAAGTCTCGCAATGTTCAGTGGGTAATATAGTTTTTTGATTTGCCATGGTTTCTCCAAATAGTGTTCCTGTGTCACGTGACGCTGAAGCACCTGATGCTGGAAGACGTTATACGGGTTTGACCCAGATCTGAGCTGCCTGGTCTTTTCTCAATGCGATCAATGTTCCGCGGATGCGATAGGCGCGCGGGTCGCCGAAGAAATTTATCAATTCAGGGTAGATCACGGTTCCAGGAGTCAGCCCGAGGTCCAGAAAGCGGCGGCGAGTAAATCCTTGGACCGCTTCATCAAGTGTCACGATCTCCCCGCGCTGGTCATGCGCCAATTCAAAAAGCGGAATGGCTTCGCGCTTCAACATTTCACTTTCAGGCAGTTCAGCCACATGAATATTCGCAGCCACCGCAGGCGCGAGGCGATATTCATTCTCGCCGTCGCTCAGCACATAACGGTTCGGCGTTTTTTCAATGATGCGGATGTCTTGCCCAAGGCGGAGTCCTATTGCCAGGATCTGTTGAAATGCCAAAGCCGGTTCATCCTCAAGGTGGACGATTCGTGCTGGACGATTGGCCTGCCACGCTGTAATGGGCATTCCCTCTGCCCGATTCAGTCTCCCCTCACGCGTTGGGATGGGGTCGCCGTGCGGGTCGCGAGTGGGATGGCCCAATGCGGCTTCGAGTTCGTTCAGCTGCGCTTCTGTGAGCGTGTGTTCGCGTTTCTGCGCTTCACCATGGACTTTCTCCAATGGCATGCGCGCTTCATCCGCAAGGTATCGTTCCCACAACCGATGCGCGCGGACCACATGCAATGCCCAGCGTTCGCCTTCGGCAGTAAGATGTAATTCTGTCCCGCGCGATTCAATCAGACCCTGCGATTCCATGTCTTCAATGAGGCTTGTCACTTTTACGCGCGGCAGATCGAGTGTCCCGCCTAATGATTCGGGAGAGGCGTGTCGTCCCTGTTGTTCGCGATCCAGCAGATGTTTGAGCGCATCCTCCACCTGTTCGCGGATTTGCGTGGCGCGGTAATTTTTGTACAATGAGAGCAGTCCTACACGAGGCAGGAAGGTCAGGATAAGCAGCAGAATGGCTGCGAGTGCGTAATACATTCTTCTCTCCTTATCTGGGGACTAATGCGCCGGTGTTCTTCTTGTAATTTCGATATTCATCACCAAATTGTTCGATGAGGAGTTTTTCTTCTTCGGGGATGCGAATGGCAATGACTGAAATAATGATCGCAATGCCGCAAAAACCAATCAACCAGTTTGCTGTTAGGAACAGAACTGCAATTTGCATCAGCAGGAATGCCAGATAAATGGGATGCCGCATTCTCGCGTACGGTCCTTCAGTCACCAATGCCGGGACCTTCAATAATCGCAGTGCCGGGTCGAAGTCAGCGCCGAGTCTTTGGCTGAGGATTCTGTGACTCCATGCGTTAAGCCAAATGGCGAAGATGCCTAATCCCAAACCAGCCCAGCGAACCCAGGTGGGGAAGGGTATGAGAGACCACTCCATGAATTTGGGCGCAAACGTCCACACGAGAACTCCAAGATAAAAAGGAATGCCGAAGATGGTGCGGAGCTTCAATAGCAGCGGAACTTCGTTTTCGTTGTGCATTTTGATCCGCTCGCTTTTGTCGCTCCCGCTTGCCTTTGCTCTTTTTGAATAATAGGACATTACATAGGCAAAACTAAAGAAAACGATGAAAAATGTGATTTTGAAAAAGATTTCGAGAAGCATACTTTTCTCCAATACTTATTTTGCAAGGAGGCCCCTCCATTTGGGCAGTGCCCCCTGCGGATAATTTCTAGAACTTCGGCAGGAATTTACCTGTTCGTTTCATGTATTCGCGATATTCATCGCCGAATTTCTCGATCAGGTTTTCCTCCTCTTTCGGCGTGCGGATCGCCATGGCGACGAACGCAAGTACTGCTAGCAGGATGATGAACCAGTTATCAGACATTAACCCGAAAGAAATATACAGTGACGATCCCACCGTGTAAAGCGGGTGACGCACCCAGCGGTAAATGCCGTGTGTCACGAGCTGATGATTCTTGCGCGTGGCGCTTACAGGCGTAATTCCAGCTTGGATACTGGTGAACAGCCAGTAAATCAATCCAACATTGACCAATCCAAGCCCAAAACCAAACCAGCGTGCCCATTCGGGCATGCCGATTTTTGACCAAGCCATCCAGTCTGGATTGAGCAGATACATAACGGGGCTGAGCCATAAAAGCAAGCCGCCAATGCGAATGACCATCATCATCGGTGTGCCATCGGCCCTGCGGGAAAGCTTTTCCCCTGAATCGCGATCCGCTTTGATGCGGAAGTAGATCGAGATGCCTGTGCCCGTGAAGAGAACGAGAGCGGCAAGGATTCTAAAGATTGTTTCGTTCATTTTCTAAAACCTTTCCATTTATAAAATTACGTATAAAACGGACGATCAGTTTGTCCGATCGTTTCTGTCCGTTTTGGGTCAATACCGGGAACTCACTTATGCTTTGCTGCGGGAGCGGATTCGTCTATCATTTATTGGGCTCTACAAATATCTTCGTGGTAATGTTCAACCCGAGTACATTGAATTTTTTTTCAACCTTGAGGGTTAGGTTATTGTCAAAAGAAGAATATTCCGTCACTTCGATCTGAACGCCTGGAATAAGTCCCAAACGTTCGAGATGGCGGAGCAGGTTCGGGTCCTGTGCATCGACGCGTTGTATCGTTGCGGATTGGCCCGGGCGAAGCGAGGAAAGCGGCGTGGTGTCATCCGATGGCATTTTTAAATCCGCTGTCGGTATCAACTCGCCGTGCGGGTCACGCGTCGGGTTGCCGAGAGCGGCAGCAATGCGCCGCTCGAAATCCTCCGAGATAACATGTTCCAAACGTTCCGCTTCTTCATGGACTTCGTCCCAGGAATAGCCAAGAGTTTGCACCAGCCAGGTTTCAAGCAGGCGGTGATGGCGAATAACTTCAAGCGCGGCGCGTTTGCCGGCAGGGGTGAGGGTGACGCCCTGATGTTTTTGATATTCAATCAGCGGAGATTTTTCGCCTGCCAGTTTCTTGATCATACCTGTAACGGATGGCGCACTGATATTGAGTTCGCGGGCGAGATCATTGGTGCTGGCAGACAAGCCGCTCTCGGTCAACTCATAAATGCGTTTCAGATAATCCTGAACGGACTTGGTTATTCTTTTGGACATAGTTTTTTATCTTATCCGGGACTTTTCAAAACCATTTCGCAGTTGCAAACCATGCACCTATAAAATTTAGGTATAGCTAAATATATTTTAGGTGAAACTAAATAATTTGTCAAGGGGGAAATTGACGTACAATCAGAACATGTCTCTCTTTTCAGAAATCTCCGAACAACCTGAGCGGATCAAATCTCTGTTGGACTCTCAAAGAAAGAACGTCGAACGGATTGCCTTGGAGATTAAGAAGCGCGACATCCAATATGTATTCCTCGCCGCGCGCGGGACTTCCGACAATGCCGGGAGGTATGCGAATTATCTTTTCGGTGCGCTGAATGGGCTGCCGCTTGCTTTGGCGACGCCATCTTTGTTCACATATTACAAACGCCCGCCACAATTGAAGAATGCCCTGGTGCTCGGCGTTTCTCAATCGGGCAAATCGCCAGACATCGTCAGCGTGGTGGAAGAGGGCAGGAGACAGGGATGCTTGACGCTTTCCATCACAAACGAATCCCGCTCGCCTCTGGCACGGACCTCGGACTTTGTGTTGGATATTCAAGCAGGTCCCGAACGAGCGGTTGCAGCGACGAAGACCTATACAACTGAACTGATGTCCATTGCCATGCTGTCTGCATCATTGAGTGGAAATAAATCACAATGGGATGAATTAAGTGAAGTGCCGCGTTGGATAAAATCCACGTTGAAACAGGATGCAGTGATCGCCGAATCAGCGCAGCGATACCGCTATATTGATCAGACAGTAGTCCTCGGGCGCGGCTACAATTATTCGACTGCTTTCGAGTGGGCATTGAAACTAAAAGAATTGACCTATATCATCGCCGAACCGTACTCCTCCGCCGATTTTGCTCATGGACCGATTGCAATGGTGGAGAGCGGATACCCCGTCTTTGCGGTGGCGCCAAAGGGAAGGGTATTCAATTCCATGTTGGAAATGCTCAAACGCCTGCGCTCGGATATTTCGGCGGAACTGGTCGTAATCTCGAATGATAAGAGAGCCTTATCCCATGCCCAAGTCCCGCTGACGATTCCGCCGGACGTTCCTGAATGGCTTTCGCCGCTGGTAAGCATCATTCCAGCGCAACTCTTTGCCTATCATCTCACCCGCGCCAAGGGTTTCGATACAGAACATCCGCGAAGCATTCGCAAAGTGACCGAGACCCGATGACCGGGGATTTGCATTCTTAAAAATTTATCATCCAGATTGACTTTTAGGCGATAATGGAAGATTGAAAAGAGGAGGTCTCATGCGCGTCTGTGTCTTATCCGACGAAGAAATCACGGACTTCGACCCGTCCCCGTATTTAAAAGACTACGATTGGGAGATGGTCACCCTTACCGCCCCTATCATGGACAATATCCGCGCGCTTGCGGAACGGAACGAGTTCGATGTTTATCTTAATATTTGTGAGGGTTACGAACTTGATGACGTGTACGACGATGACAATGATGAGTACGACGATGAACCGTCATATCAGTATCAAGCCATCGAAGTTGTTCAGGCAATGGAGGCGTTGAACCTCCCTTTCACCGGCGCAGACTCACACTGTTTCGATCCCACGCGCGAGGAAATGCAGGCGGCGGCAGATGCGAACGGCATTCGGTTTGCGAAGGGCTACCGGGTGACTAGTGTAGATGAGGCGCGGGAGCTTGTCAACAACCTTCGGTATCCCATCATGGTCAAGCATCCCAAGAGCTATGGCAGCACAGGCATGATCCGCGAATCGCGCGCGGATACCTTGGATCAGGTTCTTCAACAGGTGGAGCGGGTGTGTTCTTTATTTGGCGCTGCGCGTATGGAGGAGTTTATCGTCGGCATGGAATACAACGTGCTGGTCGTGGATAATCCCGACGACCTTGCCCAACCGTTTGCCTATCCGCCTGCCGAACTGGTTTTTCCTCCCAATGAAGAGTTTTGGCATGTGGATGTCAAATGGAATTATGACGTCCCCTTCGATTTCAAACAGGTAACTGACCCGGAGCTGACTGGGCGCCTGCACGAAATTGCCAAACGCATGTTTCTGGCAATGGACGTTTCAGGGTATGGTCGTTGCGATATTCGCATGAACGCAAACGGCGAACTGTTCATTTTGGAGATCAACCCCAACGGCGGCATCATGTTCAAGCCTGAAGAGTACGGCCCCGCCGATTACATGATCTTATACGATCCGAATGGTTATAAGGGATTCTTCGACCGCATATTCGAAGCAGCCTTGGTCCGCCAGAAGATGCGTGCAGACGGGACGAGATAAACGCCTCTGCCTTGATTTGATCTGCCGCCAAACCCAAACGGGATGCCTCGCTGAGATGGCATCCCGTTTGGGTTTAATGACTAATTTATCCCTATGGGGTGCTGACTACCAGATTGTCGAAGTGGATCTCCGCAAACCGGCTTTCCGATTCAAATGAAATCGCAGAAAACGCAATACTGCCGGAATTGGAGCCGCCCGAAATTGTGGTCGCCTCGGCAAGTGTCACGCCGTTCACCTCCATTTTTAAATCACTCCCATTGCATGTTGCGCGGACAATGTTTGTAGCGCTGCCTTGATTCACCACATCCGAATAAGACCAGTCCACAAGCGGACTCATGGAACTTGAGGTAATACTGCGAATGGTGTAATAACCATCGGCGCTGATGGCCAACATGTAGCCGTCAATGGAAGTATCCTCTCTTTCGCTCAGGCGGCAAATCGCTCCGAATCCGGCATTGTTATTGGACGGGCCTTGCGCCATGTTTACGTCGAATTCGATGACAATGTCGCTAAACTGTGATGTGGATCTGCCCCAATGCCATAAGTCGCTAATGGCGCGGACCACATATACCCCATCTCTGGTTTCAGTGGAACCGTTGTCATCTGAATAAGTTTCCAACTCGGCGCTCTCCACGCTGAAGTCGTCGCTAAATAAAAGGTTGGAGGGGACGGGTACAAAGGTATCGGTCGGAATGACGGGGATCGTGGAAATGATTGGCTCGCTGGTGGGCGCTTCTTCGGTTGCTGGAAGACCCTGTGTGAGAGTGCTGCAAGCCAGTGCGAGAACGGCAGTGACTAAGAAAATTGCCAGACGATTTATTTTATTCATCTCAACTCCTTTGGTCATGTTCATCATTATAGCAGGACGAAGTCTCTTGGTTGTATGTTTTATCGGAACATGTCCTGTTCCCTGGGTCGGATGAGGTCCTTGAGCGATCCACCACTGAGGGGATATGGGAATCCGCGCACATGTACAACAGGAGTTCCTTCGGCAGCCTGCCCCATCATGAGCGAGGCAGATGCGGCGAGTTCATCCGCGACTCCTACAATAGTGGCTTTTAGCGTGTAGCCAAAGAGGTCCTGCCAGCCGCGTTCATCCACTAGGGCTGGAATACCGCTCAACCCAATACAAATACCGACCGTGCCGTTTCTCCAAGCCCGCCCGTGCGAATCGATGATCATCACGCCTACTTTGTTGCCTGTCTTCCCTTCTACTTGTTCGCGGATCTGTTTTGCCGACTTGTCCGGGTCTTGTGGCAGCAGGAGAACAAACTCTGCATCGCCATCCCCGCCCATCACGTTGGAATGGTCAATACCCGCGTTGGCGCAAATGAATCCCAATTTATGTTCGACGACAACCACCCCCTCGCGAAAACGGATTACCTCATTGCTCTCTTGCAGCATCAATTCGATAAGACGAGAGTCTTTTTTGGTTTGAACAGCCAGTTCCTTTGCCCGAGGCGACGGCTCGACATCCACAAGGTTGACCATTCGCCCTTCCGCCTTGCTGACGATCTTTTGCGCAAGTACAAGAATATCGCCATTTTGTAATTCGAGGCGATTGCTTTCAAGAGATTGCAGAATAACATCCGCCAGGTTGTGGCCCTGGCGGATGAGAGGAATATTTTTAAGTGTAGTCAGTGTCAGGGGCATAAGGTTTTGGTTATTTTGGTGAATTCGCTGCCCCGGTGATTTTTATTCCTGCGTGGGTCGAGCCGTATTTTTTATTGATGCCAATCAGCACGCTGGTCAATCCCTCGATTACCACCGAATTCTCAAGCGGTCCGGCATCCCAGCCGGTGAGTCCAGCCGCATGTACCAGTTTGAGGGTTTCCCCGCGCGCATCCTTGCTCGTGCCTGTCACAAGCACGTCGCATTCCACATCTGAATCGTCCATCAAATGCTCGTGCGAAATATTTTGAAACGCTGCGCACACATCCACATCACTGCCGAGGATTTCCCTGGCTTCCTGCGCAGCGGAACCGGCAGCAGGCATTTGCACGGTGGATACTTTGGGTGGCACAAGCGGCACAGTAACATCCACGAGGATTTTTCCCTTTATTGCGTCCTTGACTGATTCCAATGTGGGGCGGTGTGCAGAATAAGGAACGGTCAATACGACGATATCCGCCTCGCGCGCCGCCTCGAAGTTGCCCAGCCCCGTCAAAGAGACTCCTTCCTCGAGCATTTCCTTGATCTCATTTGCCGCATTCTTTGCCTTTTCCTCGTCCCGCGATCCGATCAACACATGATAGCCCGCGCGCGCCCAGCGATAGGCAAGCCCCTTACCTTCCTTTCCCGTCCCTCCCAATATTGCTATGGTTAATAAAAGTTGTTCGCCCTTCATGAAATCTCCATTTTGTTATAGCACTTTTGCAACTTCTTCTTCATACTTCTTCCAAATGCGCGGCGCAATTTCTTTGGCGCGCGCGGCAATTTCTGCCTCATCGAGCGTGAGCAGTTTGCGGTCTTTCATCAGGAATTTGCCTCTTACCATCGTGGCTGTCACCATGCTTTGTTGGAATCCAAAGATGATGTGCCAGGGCAGGTTGCCGTCTGTGAGCGGAGTGTAAGGATGATAGTCCACGAAGATCAAGTCTGCGACTGCTCCTAGAGCGATCACTCCAAGGGGAGCGGCGGGGAAAAACATGCCGGCCAGCGCCGCATTGTTATAGACCGCCATTTGAGTTACATCATACCCGCCCATGCGGCGCGGATCGCGGTGTTGGACTTTATGCACGAGGTAGGCAGTCTTCCACTCCTCCCACATGGCGTTGGAGAAACCGTCGTTTCCAAGACAGACTTTGATTCCCAGCCGCATCATCGATTCGATCTGTGCAACTCCGACGCCGTTATTCATGTTGGAGCGCGGCTGATGAGTCAGCCAGGTTCCGGTTTCGCATACGATTTCCATTTCGCGCGCATCCAGATGGACTCCGTGAGCAGTGATGGTGTTTGGCCCGAGAATTTCGTGTTTTTGCAGGCGGTCCATCACGCGCATGTTGGATTTTGCAAGGCTGTCATATTCATCTGATTCATGCTCGGCAGTGTGAATGTGAAACCCCGTTCCTTCGGGGGCGGCTCCCCGGCAGGCTTGCAGGGTGGCGCCAGAAAGCGTCAGACTGGCGTGCAGCCCGAAGGTTCCGGCCAGACGCGGGTGCGGGTCTGATGCGAGGCGCTTCAGGAAACGGACATTTTCCTTGATGCCCGCATTGGCTCTTTCATTTCCGTCACGGTCTGTCACTTCGTAGCACAGCACGGCGCGAAGTCCGCTTTTATCCACGCTGTCTGCAAGGATATCAAGTGAGCCGTCAATGAAATTGGGCGAGGCGTGATGGTCTATCAATGTGGTGGTACCGTGCTTGATGGCATCTACAAGACAGACAAGCGCGGAATAACGAATCCCTTCCGCGTCGAGTGAACGATCGAGCGGCCACCACAGCTTTTGCAGGATTTCGGGAAAGTCTTTGGGTGCGGGTCCGGGGATGGCCATTCCGCGCGCGAATGCGCCATAGAAATGGGTATGCGCGCAAATGTTGCCCGGCATCACGTATTGTCCGCCCGCGTCTGTTTTCTTTGCTTTGGGGTATTTGGCTGCGAGCGATTTTGTCGCGCCAATTTCCTGGATGTGCCCGCTCTCGATGTAAATGGCCTGATTGGACAGGATACGATTCGGCGACTCCCAAGTGATTATGTTTGCATTTGTAATCAGCATGACTAACTCATTTCATATTCGTTTGGATGCGGCAGCTTCAAGCCCGATGCCCCGAGTTCCCATAGGATGCTGTATGCGACTTCGCGCAACTCCGGATCGTCCTTGTACATTGCGCCGTAGATTTCCGCAATGACTTCCTTCTTTGGGATGAATTTCAAATATGGAAGCGCGGCAATGCGTACTTCAAGTTCGTCATCCTTTAGTGCCATTAATAGGAGGTCGGTTGCCGGAGCGCCAGGAGAGATTCCCATTCCTTTCTTTGCCGCATACTCAACCAACCATGGCGTTTCAGCCGGGGTAGGGAGTTTTCTTGGCGCGTAAGCGCCGGTTATGGTTGTAGCGTCCAATATTTCCGAGGCCGCATTCCGGACAACCCATTGTTCATCTTCCACTTGAGCTCTTTTGATAAGTTCGAGCGCCCAGGGCTGTTTGACGCGTCCAAGCCCATATACAGCAGATCGACGCAGGAGGAGATCGTCCAACGTAATACCGTCGCGCAGCATGGCATGACCTTCCTTCGGGTCATTTGCCAATGCTTCTCCTGCTGCTCGGCGTACTTCTTCTTCGCCGTTGAGAAGGGTGTGCGCAACGATTTCCAACGCATCGTTTGTGCCAATTGCAACCAATGCCATGCAAACTGCGCGTTGGACGGATAAGCTGGGCGCTTTGAGGGCGTTTTCCAAGCCGTCCAAGGCTTTTGGGTCTTTCAGTGCGCCAGAGCCAAGCACCGCAAGTTGAACAAGTTCGAAATTTAGAGAAGTTGAAAACTGACGAAACAATTTGAGCGCATTTGGGTCGTTGCTGTAGACGAATGCCGCCATCGCCTGTCCGCGCAGGCTAAGCGGGATTCCGTCGGTTTGCAAAACAGCTGCCAGCGTGGCAAACAATTTGCCCCGCCAGGTGGCATTCCGCGGCGCATCGCGAAGCCAACGAGCAGCTGCAAAAAGCGGACGATGAATCGGCAGGCGCGAAAACTCCATCATGGACTGCACTAATATGGTTGCGTCGCCATGTGTTGCATAATACCGCATAGCTAGAAGTTTTCCCGACCAGTCAGACTGATTCAAAATGGTTTCTTCGATTTCAAAACTTGAAAGAGAGCGCCCGGCGAGATACCCGGAAAAAACTGGGTGGACAAACCGCATCCGGTTTTCTGCGGTGGAAATCAACAACCCGCTGGATGCCATTTTTGTGAGAAGCGTGGAAGGAGGTGGCTCTGCAGCAAGTTTTCCTCCCTTTTTTTCTTTCAGTGGTCGGGTCTTTGATCCTTTTCTTGACGCTTCGGAAGTCTCCGTGGATTCGGTCTTTACGCTCCCTATTTGTTCTGTGGGTACATCAAAAGCTTTAACCCATTCCCGCGCTTTGACTGAATTAAAAATGGGCTGGGCGTTCATGGCGGCTTGGCGGGCAAGTGTTTCCAGCGCAGCGAGAGGTGTGTTGTGTGGTGCAATCCTACGGATATGTGTGGCGATCGCTTCAAGAACATGGGGACCCAAACTGTCGCCTGCATACGCCCCCCATACTTTGAGGGTTAATTCAAACGGCGAAAGATTCGCGTTATCCATGCTCAGCCATGCATTGAGCAGAATTGGATCAACCTGCTCAGGTACTTTTTGTGCCCACGATTCCAACGCCACTGTTTGAGTCCATAACTGCCCCCAATGCTCAATGAATTTTTGAGTATTGAGTTCAGACCATGTGCATAAAGCCAGCGGCACAAAACCTAGGTGGATAAGTCCATCTAGAAATTCGGGCGTGCCGGTTATGACAACACGAGTTTTTGGATATGCTTTGAGGATGGTCCGCAAATAACTGGCCACTATTACCTGTTCTTCATGCGGGATTTCATCGTAACCATCCACAAGAAGCAGGGCATTTCCGTCCTTAAAGGCGGCGTGAAAAAAGTTTGGGAGTCGCTTAACGTCCAGAATTGGCGCATATTCCGAAACCGCTTCGATCAGTGGGCTGAGAACATTTTTCGTATCTTTTATCGGGAGATTCAAGTCCGCAACGTGGACAAGGAAAGGGACTGCATCTGCGAGCGCTCCCAGTTTTTCGCTTCGATTTGCGGCAAGGCTTGCAAGATGGGCTAGAGCCACAGTCTTCCCGACACCTGGTTGACCTATGATGACAAGGTTTGCGTTTCCAGCAAGCGCCTCTGGAAGGGTCAGGGTTCTGGGATTGTAAACAGCCGCAATCTCTGGCCAAGTGGGAAGATATGGAAGCGTGTGTGTAATAATGTCTTCGAACTTAGGAGGTGTTCCCGGTTCGACGGGTTGGCGCGGAGCGAGCAGGAGCGGTTCTTGGAGGATTTCATCCAAAGCAAAGAGCTGTGCCGCCAGATGCATTCCCTGCGCGCGGCGCAAGGTTATGCGCCGGTGATTTTCCTCGACGATGTTCGTTTTGCGCTTACGCGCCGCTTCGCGCTGTTCGCGCCAACTTGCACGAAATTCATTCCATAATGGACGCGCACGCGCAACAAGGAACCAAAAAACAGAAGCAGTGGCGAAACCGATAAGGAATGAGAACGGGTCGAGTAGGGTTGTAAACATGGCTGAATCTAGTTGGCAAATAGAATGCGCCCGCACGATGGGCAGGTGGCAAGTTGTTTTTGGGAACGGGCGTTTTGCTGCAAGGCGGCATTGATGGTTGTCCCGCACGAAGCGCAGGCTCCATCCTCCACTTCTGTTACTGCAACTCCGTGCTTATGAACCCGGAGTTCTTCGTAGATACGAAGTTTTTCGCCCCCTATGGGCGCGAGTGCCGCCTCGCGTTCATCCCTTAGGCTTTCCAATTGTTTCATGAGCATGGATTGAGACTCGATTAATTTTTTATGCTCGCCACCGAGGCGGGATTGGACGGTCTCCAATGCGGATGAGGCTTCCTGTAATTCGGTTTCCGCTTCTTCCGCCTTGAGCATTGATTCCAACTGCCGTTCCTCCAATGCGGCAAGATGTTTTTTTAACGAAGCGACATCTTTTTGCAGATCCTGAAGTTCCTTCGGATTCTTCACATTGCCGCCATACAGACTGGATTCCGCCTGTTCCATCTTAATCTTTTGCGCCTCCACCTCAGATTCAGTGCTTTTCATTTCGTGGTGGGTGCGGTGGTTTTCGTTTTGGGCTTGTTTCAGACGCGCAAATGCCGCTTGCAGTTCCGCATCGTTTTCGAGTGTTTTGCGAATGGTATCCAACTCCGCATGGATACGGTCTATTTGGCGGTCTACTTGTTGCAGGCGGTAAAGTCCCAGCGATGCGCTCATAGGATAGATTATATACGAAGTATGAAAAAACAATCCGTTTTCATTCGAAAACGGGTTGAACGGTCATTGAATTGAAATATTGAAATAGTTATAAACCGCTTGGGACAAATTCACAAAGAGAGGGTTGGTAATGTCCCAAATATTTTGAACGGGATGGTAGGTGTAAATGGAAAGTACGAAGTTCCCGCCCGGAGTGTACACGATACCCGCGTCGCTTGTATCATGTAATACCCCATCCCTTGAGAGCACGTAGCCATGCTTGTGGGGGACGAGAGTTCCGTCCGGCACGCCGCCTTGAATGAGTGCACCGAGTTTATCTTGAGCCATGAAATCAATCAGCAGTTGGCAAGTGGCGGGGCTGACTTTATCAGGGAATGCTGCGATTAGTGCGCCGCCGCCATTCTGGGCGCATTGATACAGGTCAGCCAGCAGGATCCCCATTTCGGAGGGCGTAGTTTGCGAGTATGGGTCAGGGTCTGCGAATACATCGGGTCTGGAGTTTCCCGGGGTAGTCCGGTTGGGCAACAGGTTGGGCGCGCCAAGATAGAACATGCCTCCGAGGAAGGTACTTTGCAAGCCGATAGTTTCCATATCGCGGGTGACGATGATTGGACCGTTGTTCGGGTCAATGCGTTCGAGGACCAGATCTGTGGCGGAGTTGTCCGATCTGCCGAGCGTGCGCGATATGATATCGGACGTGGCGGGATCGAGATCGCTTCCACGGTTGATCAAATAGGATGCCACAATGGGCACCTTGATCGTGCTGGATGCCGTGAAAGCGATATCCGGCTCGACCGAGATTTCCTGTTTCTCGTTGATCGCAAAATGGATTTCCTGTCCGGTTTGCAAATCCATCATATAAAAGCCGATCAAGCCGTCGAAATCGGACGTGGTAATGATCTGCTTGAGCAGGATCTCGAGGTTTTCGATGGTGGGCCTTGCAGCGGTGCTTCGTGTAAAGGATAAAGCAACAGTGCGATTGGTGGGCGATTTCAAGGCGTCGGTGATGAGCAGGACGGCGCGGTCAAGGTCGAGAGTCTGTCCGGGCGCACCGGGCAGGAACGAGGTCCCGCCTGGAATCGGCTGGGCGGGTTCCGGTGGCTGGTCGTAGCGTGAAGCGATCTCATTCTGTAGGTACTCGCGCAGGCGGTCCTCCGAGATCGAGGCGCTCAATGGTATCTGTGTTTCGAGCGGGGAACGATTCCAAATGAAATCCCAAAATCCACCCCAAAAGGAACCGCCTGTGCGGGTGAGATCTGCCGCCGCGAGCATGGTTTCCACGTCAATTTGAAAACCGACGGTGCCAGGATCGATGTGAAACACGGCATTGTTGTATTGCGCTTCAATGGGGGAAGTATAGACTTCTAGCAGCCGTTGAGAAGCTTGTGCGGGAGAAAGTCCGCCGACGGGCACGCCGGCAATTGTCATGCTGGACGGATAGTTGTTTCTTTGTCGGCTGTAGGCGATCAGGGATGTAATGGTCAGCACGAGGGCGGCTGTCAGAAACAGGATGGATGTACCCCGAAGGATGGTGTTAGTATTGCGGTTTCTCACATTGCCTCCAAAAACATGATGAAAATCACGGAAAAAGTATAACATACCGAAATGGGTCGCTTGTGCTAGAATAAGCCGTACATTAATGACACTCCACCTATGTAAGGATGGATATGCTACGCTCATTCTTCATCTACCTTTCCAAGGCTGCCTGGGCGCAAAATTTGATCTCAAGTTGGGGATTTGCCTGGCGCACCGCCTCCCGTTTCGTTGCTGGAACAAAACTCGAAGATGCCATTCGCGTTGTGCGTGAATTGAATGCAAAAGGGATCAATGCGACGCTTGATCATCTCGGCGAACATACCAGCACGCCCGAAGAGGCGCAGCAGGCTGCGGATGACATCTTTGCGACTCTTGACGCGCTCGGGGCTGATCCTGCTTTGCGGGGCAATGTCTCCATCAAGTTGACGCAGATCGGGCTCGGTTTGGACGAGGTTTTGTGTGCCGAGAATCTTGAGCGTATCCTTGCGCGTGCCCGTCAGAACAAGACCTTCATCCGAATCGACATGGAAGACACGCCCTACACCGACAAAACCATCAACCTGTATTACGCCATGCGTGCAAAAGGCTACGATAATGTAGGTATGGTCATGCAGTCCTACCTCTATCGCGCCGAAGCGGATACACGCCGACTCGTTCAGGACGGCACGCGGGTTCGCATGGTCAAAGGCGCCTATCGCGAACCGCCCGATAAAGCCTTCCCCAAAAAAGCGGATGTGGATGCGAACTTCGATCTGCTCACCAAGATTTTAATCGACGCCGCACTGGCGATGAAATCCGAACTGGGCGAAGATGGGCGCACACCGCCCATTCCCGCCATTGGCACACATGACGATAAACGGATAACTTTTGCGAGGAATTACGCTCAAAAGGTTGGTCTACCCAAAAGCGGACTGGAATTCCAGATGCTTCATGGCATCCGCCGCGACTTGCAGGAAAACCTTGCAAAGGAAGGCTATCCTGTGCGGGTGTATGTTCCCTTCGGCACGCATTGGTACCCATACTTCATGCGGCGGCTGGCGGAACGCCCTGCAAATATTTGGTTCTTCATCTCGAATTTCTTTAGGAAATAAACATAGACCTCGGAGTCGAATAAACTTCCGAGGTCTTTTTATTTGATCGATTTACACTCCAGCGTTTGGGAAAAGCACCTTCCAAGCCTCTTCACCCCCTGCCAGCAGACCCAATCCGCTTCTCACTGGTTTTTGGCATGGTTCTGCATCGAAGAGTTTTGCCACCCCCGATGCGGACGGAGAGAAATACGCGATCACTTCGCAATGCAAACGCCCTTCCGACTCGTGCCGTGTAAAGACTGCCATATCCGCAGGCTGACGCGCGGACATGAACATTTCTTCAAACACTGCGCGGATTTCATCGGACGGCTCGTCCGCCATCATGCCGTCGCCGAGAGGAAGGGAATGCCAGGGGACTGCCATGCGGGGATTATAAGGCAGGACATAAAAAAACAGTTTGCTATAATTGAAACAACATAAATTTCATAATCGAACAGGCTGCAAAATGCTCAAATCTTTTATCGAAGTATCCTCCGAATCAGATTTCCCCATCCAAAACCTGCCCTATGGTGTTTTCTCCACGATAGAGAATCCGTCTCCGCGCGTGGGCACGCGGTTGGGCGATTTCGTCGTTGACCTTGCTTTTCTCGCAGAGCAAAAAATGTTCGACCAGCAATATGACTTCTTCGCCGACTCGTCCCTAAATCGGTTCATGTCTACAGGGCGGACAGTGTGGCAGAAAGTCCGTCAGCGCTTGATCGAATTGCTCAGCGAAGGCGGTGACAGCGTCTGGGAGGAGGCGATGCGCGCGCGCGCGTTGATTCCTGTGGGCGACGTCCAAATGCATCTGCCTGTTGAAATTGGGGATTACACCGATTTCTATGCGTCCCGCGAACACGCTACGAACGTTGGCATCATGTTCCGTGGAAAAGAAAATGCTCTCATGCCGAATTGGCTGCATCTGCCTGTGGGCTATCACGGACGCGCGAGTTCGGTTGTCGTCTCTGGTATCGATGTGGTCCGTCCGCATGGGCAAGTTGCGCCCAAAGGACCGCCGCCCGAATTTATTCCGTCGCGTTCGCTTGACTTCGAATTGGAGATGGGTTTCTTTATCGGCGCTGGAAACGAATTGGGAAAACCGATCTCGATAGAAAACGCGAGTGAGCATATCTTCGGCATGGTCTTGCTCAACGACTGGAGTGCGCGCGACATTCAAGCCTGGGAATATCAGCCGCTGGGCCCATTCCTTGCGAAAAATTTTGCGACTTCGATCTCGCCCTGGGTGGTGACGATGGATGCGCTCGAGCCCTTCCGTGTGCATGGACCAAAACAGGACCCCGCGCCTCTCCCTTATCTCAAATCGGATTCGGCAAATGGATATGACATCACGCTCGAAGTGACTCTGCAATCCGAAGCGATGGCTGAACCACAAACCATCAGCCGCTCGAATTTGAAATACATGTATTGGAATCTGGCGCAAATGCTGGCACATCACACCGTCACGGGCTGTAACATGCGAGTCGGCGACCTGTGCGGGACAGGCACCATTAGCGGACCGACAGAAGACAGTTATGGTTCATTGCTCGAATTGACATGGCGCGGCGAGAAACTGATCCAATTACCGGATGGCAGCACGCGGAAATTTCTGCAAGACGGCGATACCATTACCATAAAAGGCTACTGTCAAGGGGACGGGTATCGCGTGGGGTTTGGCGACGTGACAGGGAAAATCCTGCCAGCTCTGACCTGAGATAAACTTCCGAAGCGTATCTGGCTTCGGAAGTATTGTTTTGAAAATCTTTACCAGATCTTTATAATAGCTTCAACCCGCTTTGACGCTCCTGGCGTACCATGACTGGGCAAAGGTAAAATTTTCTCATGACCAAAATCCTCGTTATTGACGACGAACCTTCCATCGTAAATCTTGTGCAGGCATATCTCAAGCCTGAAGGCTACGAAGTCTTCACCGCAACAGATGGTCCTACCGGTTTGAAAGCAGCGCGTGTCTTCAAACCGGACCTTGTGATCCTCGACGTGATGCTTCCAGGCATGGACGGACTGGAACTGCTTGCCAAGCTGCGGCGCGAGTCGGAAGTGTACGTTATCATGCTTACCGCCCGCACCGAAGAGACGGACAAGATCGTCGGGCTGTCCGTTGGCGCGGATGATTATGTGACCAAGCCGTTCAGTCCGCGCGAATTGGTGGCAAGGGTCAAGGCTGCGTTGCGGCGTCTCGGAGCAGGGGCAGGCTCCGGCGGAGATGGAGGCGTGCTGTCTTTTCGCCATGTTCGCGTTGACGTGGGCGCGCGTCAGGTTACAGTGGAGGATCAGCCCGTTGACTTGACTGCCATCGAATTCGATCTGTTGCGTGCGCTTGCCGAAAACCGCGGGCGTGTGATGTCGCGCGAGCAATTGCTTGAGAAAGTTTGGGGCGGCGAATATTTTGGCGAGATGCGCGTGGTGGATGTGCATCTTGGTCATGTGCGCGCCAAGCTGGGCAACCCCGAATACATTGCCACCGTGCGCGGCGTCGGCTATCGTTTCGATGATGAGGCGCTATGAAATATTTTCGTTCACATTTGACTGCAAAATTATTTGCTTCTTATCTGCTGGTCATTTTGATCGGCATGACTGCCATTTGGGTGGCAACGCGTTTCACTGCACCCGCCGCCTTCAACCGCCATTTGCAATTCATGGGAATACAGATGATGGGACAGGGACAGGGGCGTGGACCGCAGGGGGGGATGATGTCCGATTTCTACCGCAGTTTTCAGGACTCTTTCAATGAGTCGCTTGTTTTTGCATTCGTTGCTGCGTCTGTGGTAGGGCTGGCAGTCAGTTATGCGCTCAGCCGCGGCATCATTGCGCCTGTTCAAAGCATGAAAAACGCCAGCCAACGCATTGCCGAGGGACATTATGATGAGCGCGTGAGCTTAAATGGAACGGATGAGTTGAGTCAACTTGCGGCGAGTTTCAACCAAATGGCGTCGCAGCTCGAACAGGTGGAGGAGATGCGGCGGCGTCTCATCGGCGATGTAGCGCATGAACTTCGAACGCCGCTTACCGCCATCAAAGGTTCCGCTGAAGGACTAATGGATGGTGTGCTTCCGGCAATTGCTGAAACCTATCAACAAATTCATAACGAAGCCGAACGTTTGAATCATTTGGTCAGCGACCTTCAAGAACTCAGCCGCGTTGAGTCAAAAGCCATTCAATTGGACATCCAGCCTGTGGACGTGACCCGGCTGCTCGAAACCGCCGTAAAGCGGATGCAATTTCAATTCGATGAGAAGCGCGTCACGCTGGACCGGCAACTGCCTCATGATCCGATCCTCGTCCTCGCCGATGAAGACCGCGCCTTGCAAGTGTTGACCAATCTTCTCGGCAACGCTTTGCAATACACGCCTGAAAATGGCACAGTGATTGTATCCATCGCGCGTGAGAAAGCCTTTGTAAAATTCTCCATCCGCGATACAGGCATTGGTATTCCCGCCGAACATCTCCCGCATATTTTTGACCGATTCTATCGTGTGGAGAAGTCCCGTTCGCGCGCGCGGGGCGGCTCGGGCATCGGCTTGACCATTGCCAAGCATCTCGTCGAAGCCCAGGGCGGGAAAATTTGGGCAAAGAGCGCCGGTGAAGGTCAGGGGAGCGAGTTTATTATTATTCTTCCCTTGGGGGTATAAGTCAAAGAACCGGGCAAAATGCCCGGTTCTTCATATTATTATTTTGAATTTCCTAGCGTCGGATCAACCCGACAACCCAAATCAGCACTATCGCGCCGCCAATGGCGACCAGCAGGCTGTATAAGTTGAAGCCGGTCACCCCCTGCGCGCCGAAGAAGTCCATGATGAAGCCGCCAATGAAGGCGCCGATGATGCCGACCACGACGTTTGCAAGTCCGCCCATCTTTTTGTTCTTGCCTGTAATGATACTGGCGATCCAACCCGCCAGCGCGCCAAAGATGATCCAAAGAACAATGTCAATTAAACTCATTTCTGCCTCCATAACCTAGGAATTTAAATCAATAAAATTATACCTTGCTCCGTATTATATCCGTATCGTCTCATCCCTTGCCGGACCGACACCGATCCACTTAACTGGAATTCCTGCCATTTCTTCAATCATCTTCACATACTTTTGCGCATTTACAGGCAATCCGTCAAATGATTTCACCTTGCTAAGGTCTTCACTCCAGCCAGGCAGGGTATGATAAACGCATTCCACTTTATCCAATCCGTACGCATCAGTATCAGCATAGCGGATAGTCTTCCCGTTCAGTTTATATTCTATGCAGACTTGAATTTCCTTCAAGCCGCTTAGAACATCCAATTTCGTCAGGCAAATTTCCGTCAAGCCGCTTAGTTCAACTGCTGTTTTCACGAGTTCCAAATCCAACCAGCCAACCCGGCGGATGCGTCCGGTCGTGGCGGCGACTTCACTGAACCTTTTATATGTGGGGCTGTTCATATCATGGATTTCTGTCGGCATGGGACCTGCCCCCACGCGGGTGGTGTAGGCTTTGGTTACACCAATAACGTTTCGAATGTGTTTTGGAGGAATACCGAGTCCAGCCGAAGCTGCTGAAGGGATTGTTGTTGAAGCGGTCACGAAAGGATAGGTTCCCCAATCGGTATCCAAGAATGTGCCCATCGCCTGTTCGAGCAGGAATGTCTTGTTCGCTTTCAATCCATCCTGCACTAGTGTGAATAATTCCATAAGAAATGGTTTAACGTTCTCGAAATGACTGCGGTACTCGTTGCGTACCGCCTCGAACTTCAACGGTTCTCCACCAAGCGCAACGATGATTTTATTTTTTATTTCCAACTGAATCTTCAAACGCGACTCGAATACCGTGCTCGAAAAATCCGTCCAGCGGATCCCGTTGTAACTGACCTTGTCTGCAAATACAGGGCCAATCCCACGCCGCGTTGTCCCGGTTGCACCTGCCCCTTTGGCCTCTTCATATAAACCGTCCAAGATTTTGTGATACGGCATGATGACGTGTGAACGCGGCGAGACCCACAGACGTCCGTCCACACCGACTCCAGCCTTATTAAGCATTTGGATTTCATCGATCAGCACCACTGGATCAATGACTACACCGCCGCCGATAAGGCCCACAGTGTTCTTTGCAAAGATTCCCGAAGGAACGAGATGGATCTTGAACGTACCATAATCATTAATGACGGTATGTCCCGCATTATTGCCGCCATTGAACCGTGCGACATAATCTGCACGCTCCGCTAGAAAATCCACAACCTTACCTTTTCCCTCGTCGCCCCACTGCGAACCGACTACTGCGATTACGCCCATTACAACTCCTTTGAATGATTACGAATTGCTTGAATCAAAATCCTTTATGACTTCGTCTGTAATTTGAATTGCAATTCCGATATAGGATTCCGGCGATAGACTCATTAAGCGCCCGCGCGTTTCCTCATCTATGTCTAACGCCTCCACCCACGACGTGTATCTGGTCTCATCCATCTGGTCTCCCCTCGTCTGAGACTTAAGCGTCTCGTAGGCATCGCTTTTCCCGGCTGCGCGAATTATTGTCTGTGCGCCTTCGCTGATGACTTCCCAATGTGACATCAACTCGATATTGATTTTTTCTTCATCTGCCCTCACTCTGGACATGCCCCTATCCGCATTCTTCCATGCGATAAGGGTGTGTCCGAGTGCTGTGCCAAACGTCCGGCGCACGGTTGAATCCGAGAGGTCACGCTGTAATCGGGATACAGGCAATTTCTGTAGGTAATATGTGATCAGGGAATTTGCAATACCGAGATTTCCCTCCGCGTTTTCGAAGTCAATGGGATTGACCTTCTGCGGCATGGTCGAAGAGCCGACCTCGTCAGAAACGACCTTCTGCTTGAGGTACCCATCGCTGATGTACCGCCACATATCTTGTGCGTAGTCGATCAATATGGAATTGGTAAGTTGAACCTTCTGGAAATAACGAATCCAATTGTCGTATGGAAGGGTTTGCGTAGTTACCAGATTGGCTGTGAGCCCCAAGCCCTCAATGAATCCTTTGCTGAACGAAAGCCAGTTCACGTCTGGGGCAGCGGCTTGCATGGCGTTGAAATTTCCAACCGCACCGCTTAACTTGCCTTCAAACTTGTGACCTGCCAAATCGTTTCTGCATTTCTGTAATCGGGCAAGATAAACGGCGATCTCTTTCCCTAGTGTGGTCGGCACAGCGGGCTGTCCGTGAGTCCGCGCAAGCATGGGTAGAGCGCGGTATTTTTGGGAAAAATCACGCATGGAAGAGAGCATGCTGTTCAATAATGGTAACAGGATGCGGTCGCGTGAACTTTGGAGGGCTTGGGCTTGGGCAATATTGTTTACATCTTCAGAAGTCAATCCAAAGTGTATGTAAGGGTGAAGTTCGGGGGGGAGTTTTTCACGCAGGTAATATTCAACGGCTTTGACGTCATGCCGTGTTGTTTTTTCATAATACTGGATTTTCTGCGCGTCTTCTTCGGTGAACGACTCGAGGGAAAAGTTTGGGGGTGGGCAAATGCCGGTTTTGGAAAGGGCAGATAAAAAGTCCAATTCGATGCGGGCACGAGAGCGCAGATAGGCAAATTCGGAGAAGAAATCCCGCAGAGGGGAGGTCTCAATCTCGTAGCGTCCATCGAGCGGAGAAAGCGCGTGAAGTGCCATTTTCAGTCATTATATAATACCCACAGCCATAATTGGCGATTTTACACTTTGAAAAAAGGGCGGTTTATGGCTGCAATGGGTATAATTCGAGCGCGAGGATTATGATGAAGATACTGTCTGATGTTGCCTTGACGTACGATGACGTGTTGTTGGTGCCGCAATACTCCGATGTGGACTCGCGAAGGGCGCTTTCTACGAAAAGTTGGTTGACGAAAAGGATCGCGTTGCAGTCGCCGATCGTTTCGGCGAATATGGATGTGGTGACCGAAAGTGAAATGGCAATTGCAATCGCTCGCGAAGGCGGGATTGGCATCATTCATCGCTTTATGACGATTGCCGAACACGCGCGTCAGATCGAACGCGTCAAAAAAGCCGAGTCGTTTATTGTGGATCAACCCATAACAATGACAGCGGAACATACTGTGGGGGATGTGAAGCGCGTTGTGGAAGAAACGGGTACGGGCGGAATTTTGATATTGGATAGCCATGATAAGTTGATAGGCATAGTCACAACCCGCGATCTTTTGTTCGAGGATGATTACACAAAACCTGTTGCGGAAATCATGACCCGTCAAGTGCATAGCGCGCCGCCCAGCACATCACTTAAGGACGCCGAACATCTGCTCCATGAATATCGTGTTGAAAAGTTGCCACTGGTAGACGAGAAGGGCATAGTGGCTGGTTTGATTACGTTGAAGGATATTATGAAAATCACGCAGTTCCCGAATGCGACGAAAGACTCAAAGGGACGTTTGGCTGTTGGCGCAGCAGTGGGAGTGCGGGACAAAGAAATGCGTCGAGTTGAAGCTGCGCTGAAGGCTGGTGCGGATTGCATTGTGGTGGATATTGCTCATGGTGACTCGCACTTAGAACTCGAGATGGTAAAGAATATCCGCAAACATTTCCCCGATGCGCAAATTATTGGTGGGAATGTGGCAACCGCGGATGGAACAAAACGCTTAATCGAAGCAGGTGTGGATGCGGTGAAGGTCGGTGTCGGCCCTGGCTCGATATGTATCACGCGGCAGGTGGCAGGATCGGGTGTTCCACAAGTAACGGCTGTTATCGAGTGTTCAGAGACAGCACGCCGGTACGGGATTCCAATCATTGCCGATGGGGGTATCCGTCATCCCGGCGACGTGGCGAAAGCGATTGCCGCCGGCGCGCAGACCGTGATGATAGGCTCTCTGCTGGCTGGTACTGATGAAAGCCCGGGGCTAATTATGACCCGCCGCGGACATCGTTACAAAGCTTCGCGCGGTATGGCTTCTCTGACTGCCAATATCGAACGGAACAAACGCGAAGGCAACGACTTGACGCGTGAGGAAGTTGAAGATTACGTCGCCGAGGGCGTGGAGGCAGCGGTTCCGTATCGCGGTAAAGTGCGGGAAGTATTGACTCAACTTGTTGGCGGTCTGCAATCAGGAATGAGCTACACAGGAGCACATTCCATAGAGGAATTTCAAAAAAAAGCGGTATTCGTGCGGATGACAGGCGCGGGGTTGAAAGAGTCTGGTCCGCATGATGTGGAAGTTTTAGGTTAGAAGAGTTGCGGATTGGAAAATTCCGGTCCGTAAATAAACTGGAGAATGTCATGGATGATAAAACAAAAACCTGGGTTGAAAAAGATAGAAAACAACTGCACCCCACCTATCACCCCAAGTCTCATGCCTATCCTTTGGTGATTGAACGTGGTGAAGGTGTCTGGTTGTATACGACCGATGGGCGAAAAATCCTGGACGGCATGGCTGGTTTGTGGAATGTCAACGCGGGGTATGGGCGCGAGGAGCTTGCGAAGGCTGCCTATGACCAAATGAAGGAACTGGCATTCACATCCAATTTTTCGGGGATGACCAATCTGCCTTCGGTTCTGCTTGCCGATAAATTGTCGGGTTTTGCCTACAAAGGTTTGAATACGACATTCTTCACCTCCGGCGGATCTGAAGCGAATGACTCGGCGTTCAAGACCGCGCGTTATTACTGGAAGCGTAAAGATAAACCGGGTAAGTACAAAGTCATTGCCCGTAAAGGTTCGTATCACGGCATTACACTTGCCGCCACGTTTGCCACCGGACTTGAAAAATATCATGCCATGTTCGGTCCCGCGATGGATGGATTTGTCCACATCCATGCGCCGAATCCGTACCGTTATGAAGGCGAATTGAAGGATGAGGAAACTATCGGGCAGGCGGCCGCTCGGGAGTTGGAGACAGCTATTCTGCGAGAGGGAGCCGATACGGTCGCCGCATTCATCGCCGAGCCTGTCATGGGCGTCGGCGGCGTGATCGTTCCACCCGACGACTATTTCCCGCTCGTCCGAAAGATTTGTGATAAACACGAAATTCTCTTTATTGCGGACGAGGTCATCACTGGTTTCGGGCGCACAGGCAAATGGTTCGCACTCGAGCATTGGGGTATTAGACCCGATATTCTTTCATTTGCCAAAGCCATTACAAGCGGATATGCTCAACTTGGCGGCATCCAAATTTCGGATGAGATCCGCGAGACGATGGAGTCAGCGGCAGAGTCTGAAGCCTATATGCATGGCTATACTTATTCCGGTCATGCCATGGCATGTGCGGTTGGGTTGAAAAACCTTGAATTGATGGAGAAGGAAAATTACCCTCAGCGCGCGCGTGAATTGGGTGAACGTTTGCTTGAAGGATTGAAATCGCTTCTTGAATTCCCATTTGTCGGCGATGTGCGCGGACTGGGCCTGGTCTGCGGCGTTGAAATCGTGTCAAATAAAGAAACTAAAGCCGCCGACCCTGCTCTTGCGATGAAAATATTCAAAGCTGCCGAAGCGCATGGATTGCGTTCGCGCCCGCTTGGAAACACCCTGGCGTTTTCACCTCCGCTTTCCATCCATGAGGATGAAGTCGACGAGATCGTCAAACGGCTGGGCGCCGCAATGGATGGAATTTCGTAGAGAGGATTTCATCTGCGTAATTTTTGAAACCAGTGACGCCCCATATGTCAGTTTATTTACATGATATTCCCCTCTCTCAAGCCCTAGCCCGCATGCGAGAAGTTTTGCAGGATGCAAACCTGTGGTGCACACTTGGACTGGAAGAAATGCCGCTTGACGAAAACGCGCTGGGGCGTGTGACTGCCGAGCCGATTTGGGCAGAGATTTCTTCGCCGCATTACCATGCCTCTGCAATGGATGGTTTTGCCGTTCGTTCAAAAGTTACAAACGGCGCGATGCCATCCACGCCGGTGACCCTGCACATAGGATCCGAAGCGCAATACGTGGATACCGGCGACCCGCTTCCTGAATGGGCGAATGCTGTCATCCCCATAGAGAATGTTGAATCCATCGACGAAAATGACAGGATAACGACAGAGATACGCATGCCGAAATCCATTCGGATACGTGCTTCGGTTGCCCCATGGGCCCATGTCCGACCATTAGGGGAAGACATCGTGGCAACCCAGCTGGTCCTTCCTGCGGGACACATCCTGCGTCCCGTGGATTTGGGCGCCATCGCTGCCGCAGGACATCAGACTGTGCGCGTCGCACGCAAACCGAAAGTTGCGATTATTCCAACGGGCACGGAACTTGTCCCGATTGGTTCCAAGCTCAAAGCAGGCGATATCCTTGAATACAATTCACTGGTGATCGCATCCCAAGTCAGACAGATGGGCGGCGAGCCAACCCGTTTCCCCATCACCAAGGATGATTTCGGTTTGATCTGCCAGCGCGTGCAGGAAGCCGCGCAAGCGCATGACCTCATCCTGCTTAACGCAGGCTCTTCGGCAGGCGCGGAAGATTTTTCTGCCAAAGTTGTGGAAAAACTTGGAACACTTTTGGTACACGGTGTGGCAGTGAGGCCGGGACATCCTGTGATACTGGGCTTCATCGCAAGGAGCGAAGTCACGAAGCAGTCACTCGATTCGAAAGGGATTGTTTCAGACACCGAACACTCCGGCAATGACATACTTCCGATTATTGGCGTCCCCGGTTATCCCGTCTCTGCCGCACTGACTGTTGACATTTTCGTCGAACCACTCATCGCAAAATGGCTCGGACGAAGGCGCAACGAACTTCCAACGGAAACGGCCACTCTTACACGCAAGATCGTTTCCCCCGCAGGTGACGATGATTTTGTGCGCGTCGCTGTGGGCAAAGTGGGAGATAAACTCCTGGCTGCGCCGCTTTCGCGCGGAGCGGGAGTCATCACCTCGCTTGTGCAGGCGGATGGATTGGCGCTCATTTCAAGCGGCACTCAAGGCGTGGAGGCTGGCGAGAAAATCCAAGTCCGGTTGTATCGCAATCGGAACGAGATCGAAAAGACCATCCTTGCCATCGGTTCGCACGACCTGACGCTCGACCTCATCGCTCAATTCCTTGCCGAACATAATAGACGGCTTGCATCCGCCAATGTCGGTTCGCAGGGCGGGCTGGTGGCATTGAGGCGCGGCGAGGCGCATTTGGCTGGGTCGCATTTGCTCGACCCAAAAACAGGCGAATACAATATTTCCTATATTCGTCAATACATGCCGAATATTCCCGTCAAAGTTGTGGCGTTGGCAGGGCGCGATCAAGGGCTGTTGGTAGGAAGGGGAAACCCAAAGGGAATCAAAAGTCTGGCGGACCTGAGCAGGTCCGGAGTCCGGTTTGTGAATCGTCAGCGCGGCGCAGGTACGCGCGTCCTGTTGGATTATCATTTGAATTTGATGACAATTCCACCCGAGTCCATTGTCGGTTATACACAGGAAGAGTATACTCATCTCGGTGTTGCGGCTGCGATCGCTTCGGGGCGCGCCGATTGCGGGCTTGGTGTTGCTGCCGCGGCGCAGGCGCTGGATCTGGATTTTATTCCGCTCTTTCAGGAACGTTACGACCTGGTGATTCCAAGATCGTTTGCGGATGATGACCTGCTCGCGCCTCTCTTTGACCTTCTGGCTGATTCGCGTTTTCAGGAGGCTGTATCTCGATTGAATGGATATGATGTGTCCGTGATGGGCAAAGTTATTTTGGAGGACTGATGTCGGAAGGTTTGATCATTGACGATAACCGCCAGACGGCGGATGCGCTGCAACAAATGCTTGGATTGCTGGACTTGCCCACGAAAGTTGCGTATGGCTCAAGCCCTGCCATGGCAATTTTGGCAACCTTTGTGCCGAGTTTCATTTGTCTTGACATTAACATGCCGGGTGTGGATGGGACTGAGGTACTTGCTTACATTCGCCGTGAACCGCGGTTGATGAAGGTCCCTGTTGTTGTAATTACATCGGACGACCAGCCGGAAACCCGTCAGCATGTAATGCGCGGAGGCGCTCAGGCAATGGTGATCAAACCCGCCACAATAGATGCCCTTGAAGCCGCGCTCAAAAAAGCGGCGGTGATAACCTAAACAAAAACGGACGCGCCAAGCGTCCGTTTTTGTTTATTATTGTGCCGGGGGCCAAGGAATATTCACAGGCTTCGAGTAGCCATGCTTTTCGACCGTGTATAACTGTCCGTAGGATGCGGCGGGACAGCCAGCTTCATCTTTAATGGTGAATTCCGTAATATCTTGTTCCGGGAAGGATTGTGTCCACCAGATGTATGCGCCTTTCTGACAAACAAAGGCTTCGATGAAATATCCTCGGTCATCGTCGTTTGTCATGTTCACCTGATCCCACGTAATGGTGACAATGTCCTCATTGCGTATTGCCTGCACATTTCCAGGAGGTCCGTAGCGGTTGCTTCCAATGGATTGGAGATTGGGAGTAGTTTTTTGAAGCGTATTCACGTCGCCAACTACGTCTACTACCGACGGCGCCACCCAGCAGAAGTAATTCAGCTTGTCGAATTTGACGTACAGCCACTGGCTGTACATTGCCCGTCCGCGGACGCTGCCAGTATCGCCTGCGTACAAGTCTGCGGCATGGAGATACGCAGTGGAGGGTCCGTAACGGCAATGTGCCTGCTTGTTGACCATTGCAGTCGGAAAGGCGAATGTTGGCGTTTCCGTGATAGTGGGTGTGAATGTAACGGTCGGTGTGTGGGTGATGGTCGGGGTCAGCGTAATGGTGGGGGTGGATGTGGCAGTAAACGTCGGGGTAAGCGTGGGCGTCTTCGTCCAGGCGGCGGCGGTGAGGATCGCCTGCTCTTCAGGAGAAGGTCCGCAGGCGGAAAGGAGGAGGATTGCCATGACTGCCAAAAACTTTTTATTCATTTGAAGCTCTCCAAAAAGGTTACGGTATTTGTGCCAAGCGCCTCGTTGGCATAGCCGCCTTCCATGATGACAGCGGCGGGTATTTTCAACTTGGCTATTCTTTTTCCTACCTTTCTGAACCCGGCATTTGTGAGTCGGAATGTTCCAAGTGGATCGCCATCGAAGGCGTCCATGCCTGCGGAAAGGACAAGAAAATCCGGGGCAAAATTGCGGATCATGCCCAACGCATCATCCAATGCGGCGAGGTACCCGGCGTCATCCGTGCCTCTGGGGAGCGTGAAGTTTTTATGGAAGCCAAGCCCCGCGCCTGCGCCGGTTTCGTCCGCAAAGCCGATGTAATGCGGATATTCGAATTCGGGGTCGCCGTGAATGGAGATGGTTAACACATCATTTCTTTCATAGAAGATGTCTTGCGTGCCGTTACCAGCATGGTAATCAATATCGAGGATTGCAACCCTGCCTTTTTCAGAAAGCCAGTTGGCTGCAACGGCGGCATTGTTGATAAAGCAATATCCGGCGGCGTAATCCTTTCCCGCGTGATGCCCGGGCGGGCGGCACAGCCCAAAAGCAGACCGCCGATCATGGACAAGGGACGATGCAGCTGTCAATGCGCAATTGGCGGAAGCGAGCGCCGCTTGATACGTCCCTGCCACAATACATGCAGAGAGGTCCATCATATAGTAGCCTCCCCTGCCAAGCAGGGTCTTTGGTGTGCGCGGATTGCGCCGCAATGCAAATGTGGCGGGCAGGAAGGCATGAGCTTCCGGCTTAGCCGCAACTTTGGGATCGGAATCAAGCCACTCGGTCCAGGCGGAGGCGAGAAAGTTAATGTATTCACGGTCATGCACAGAAAGAATCGGGTTGAGTCCAAAATCCTCAGGTTCGTTGAATTCAGCCCAATCCGTTTCTCGAAGCGCGGATACGATTCTATCCATCCGGTCGGGATTCTCATAATAAGGCACGCGAAGCCCGCCGTCGAAAACTTCGAACGGTGGGAAGTGGCTGCGATGCTGCTCAGAGTAAAATATCTTCACGGTAAGACAATTTTACCCGCAGGCGTCATAGTTGGACGGAGGAACCGAATGGAACTGTTTGAAACAATTCATGGGAGAACCACTGTAAGCAAGGTGAAACCAGACCCGCTGCCGCGCGGCATGGTCGAAAAACTTTTAAGCGCAGCGGTGCAGGCGCCGAATCATTACAAGGTGCGCCCGTGGCGTTTCGTGGTATTAACCGGGGATGGACGCAAAAAACTCGGCGATGTGTTTGCCGCCTCTTTTCTGGAACGTAATCCTGCCGCGCCGCCCGAAGCAGGCGATAAGCCCCGATCATTACCGCTCCGCGCGCCCGTCGTCATTGCTGTTGGGGTGGATAAGCCTGCGCCCGATTCGAAAGCCATTGAGATCGAGAACGTCTGCGCGGCGTCTGCAGCGGCGCAGAATATTTTGCTTGCGGCGCATGCATTGGGGCTTGGCGCGATCTGGCGGACGGGCGAATGGGCGCGGGACCCGAAAGTTAAGGAATTCCTGGGCTTTGAAGCGGACCAGCATATTGTCGGGTATATTTATGTCGGCTATCCTGAAACCGCGCCGGAGCCGTACATCCGTCCGGGCTTTGAAGACCGGGTGGCGTGGATCGAGTGATCCATTTTCTATGGAAAACAAAACGGGCAGTGATTTTTTTGTCACTGCCCGTTTTGTATCATTTGTGATATTTCAACTCGCCTGCCTCGATGCTTACCTTTAGTTTATTCTCCTGCGGCACGATCGGGCAGGTGGCGTAAGGGGTGTAGGCGCAGGGCCAGTTATCCGCAAGGTTGAAATCGAGGATGAACTCATCCCCTTCCGGCGGCGGGATGTAGATTCTTCGTCCCCCGCCATAGGTGGCGGTGAAATTGGTTTCATCCGCAAAATGCAGGAGCAGGTTGTCGCCGCTTTTTTCGGCTTCGAGTTTGCATTCCACGCCTTGGAGTGTGAACAGAACCTGCCCCAGATATACGGCTTCGACTTCAGTGCCAATGACCTCCATTTTCTTGACTGTCTGTGGCAGATTGTAGCGGATGTATTTTGCCGGGATGAGGTATTCCTCTTTGATGGGATAGTAATTGAGCCCTTTGAATTTCGCTTTTTCAAGCGATTCCCTATCCCACATGCGGATGAGAGGAGAACCCCCGCGAATAATGACTTTCATGGTCAGCGAACCCATGTGGATGATATCCGGGTCGGCATTGTGATCAGTAATGATCGGGCGGGTGGCAGGGTCAGCGTGGTTCGATGTGAATTCTACATCCTGTACGGGCTGAAAAAAGACTTGTCCGTTGGCAAGAGTAAAGTGTCCACAATAAGGATGCGGGAAAGCCGGGTGGGCGATTTTGTTGTTTATATCGCTTCCAATTGGGTTTTCACCCTCTTCTAACCAAAACAGGCCGGCAAGGTTCATCCAATGAAGCGGATCGGCTTTGATTTTTTCATCCTTTTGTCTACGGAATTGAAGAATGGATTCTTCGTAGGCGGTGGTCATGGCTGCTTTCCAAGAACTTCGAGCATCAGATCGGGGCGGTCGGTGATGATGCCGTCCACGCCCCATGCGATGAACTTTCGCATCGTTTCTTCGTCGTTGATCGTCCACGGTTCGACGGCGAGATTACGCTCATGCGCGGCTTTGACAAAGGCTTCGGTCATGACAGTGAATCCGCCCGATTTTTCGGGAACTTGCAATGAGAAAAATTGTGGGGAATAAAATCCGCCTAAGAATGCTTTGGTCATCAGTACGAAAACCGTCGTCTCATCCTTTGCGCTGGAGGTTGCAACTTCGGGGCACACTGCGCGGAATTCATTCATTCGCTCATCGTGAAAGGAAGCGACCAATAGGTTGTTCTGCATTTCGTGTTTCCGGATCAAATCGCAGAACGGTTTTGCCATTGAGATATTTGTCTTTTTGATTTCGATAGTCATGCGCGACTCGGGAAAGGCAGTAAAGACTTCTTCGAGCGTCGGCACGGTAATGCCTTGTCCGCGGAAGGGGAATGTTGCGCCGTCGTCCTGCGACCAGTAATAACCGGCGTCAAGCTGCTTGATCTCGTCAAGCGTCAAGGATTCTATCTCGCCTGTGCCGTTCGTGGTTCTGTCCACGGTTTCATCGTGCATGAGGACGAGAGTCCCGTCTTTGGTAATGTGTAGATCCATTTCAAGAACGTCCACGCCGAGTGCGGCGGCATTCTGAAATGCAAATATGGTGTTGCCAGGCCAGATGCCGTCTCCGCCTTGATGGGCGATGACAAGCGGATGTTCAAGCCCAGCCGAGTAATATGGATGATCAGGCGCGGGGCTCGAGGAAAATCGGAGAAGCGTCACCAGAATGACAATTGCGCCGATAAAGTTTGTGGATCTGTTGAATTTCATCGCTGAAACTCCGTGAAGGATATGGGCGTTATTGTACCCCCAAGAATTGACATGTTCCCGGTTTTCACGTATAAGGAGTCCAACAATTCGATCGTGGAGGAAGGTATGCTTATTTTGCGCTTGTTGTCTGAAGGGGCGGAAGGCCCAAATACGGACCTTGTCTGGTTGCTGTATATTGGAATGGGGTTTCTCTTCCTGGCGATCCTTTCCGGGTGGTGGGATGCTGTGAGGAAACAGAAGCAGGAAGAGGTCCGGCAGGAGGCGGAGAAACCTAAAAAGCGGAAAGCCGTAAAAAAATCCGGCAAGTAATATCAATGGGCTGTTGATGAAGACGTCATATCGGGTTCAATTTGTCCGGATAATTGCGTGACTTAAGTCACTGTGGCTTATTTCAAAACCTTCATATAATACGCCCGCGATTTCAAATAATAACCAATCGGAGGTATGCGATGAAGAAAGTCTTATTTGCTCTCATGCTTGTGAGTGCAATCGTTCTTGCGGCATGTGGAGGCGGAGGCGGCGGTGACGCAGCCACTACGCTCGACCCGGTTCCCGCCGACTATGCGGGATTAACCAATCCACTGGGTGTGGATGCGGCGACGGCTGGCGCTGATGTATTCAAAGTAAATTGTGAATCCTGCCACGGCCCACAGGGGCATGGTGATGGTCCTGCCGGTGCGGCGCTAGATCCTGCTCCCAAGAATTTGCCCGACCTTGCCGCCCAAGTGGGTGATGATTATTTGTTCTGGCGTGTTTCCACCGGCAAGGAAGGCACTTCCATGGTTGCATGGAAGGGCGTCCTGACCGATGAACAAATTTGGCAGGCGGTTGCGTTTATCCGCACGCTAAAATAGTTTGTCAATGAAATTGGCGGGAGGTGTGAGAACACCTCCCGCTTTTTTATTCCGTTTTTGGTTCAATATTACGGCGCTTACGAATCAGGCGGGTCGGCGGGCTGGACGAAGCGTACAAGCCAATTCCCATTCCCTTCATCTTCCACATACGAGAACGGCGTAACGAGATGAATCCAGGTTTGCCCGGGATGCAGGGCAATCGGATTGTTCTTTGAATCCAAAAAATATATTGGACGCGGCAGACCGGTCTGTTTCTCGTATTCGCGGCTGCGCGTCGTCCAGCGGATGGGGAAGGCTTGTCCGTCGCGGAAGAGGTAAGCAAAACCAGCCTGCCCTTGGCCGAGGTCGATCTCAAGTTGATTATGGCGGTAGCGGTTGTGATCTGCCAGAAGGACGATCACGTTTTCGAATGCGAGCTGTCTCCCGGTTAATCGGTCTGTGTGGGGGAGGATTGTACCTGTGCCATCGGCAAGGTCTGTCCAGCGCAAATAACTTCCAGCGACGGGGTCATACTTCCACACGGCTTGCGTGTAGGCATGATAGTACACTGAGACGTCTAATGCAGGTTTTCCATCCAAAGGCACGGCATCCGAAAACAAATTACCCGAATAATTTACAGGTTGGCTCGCCACACGATTTTCTTCAGCAAGTTCGCGCAGACGACTCACCGTCAACAATGCGCTGTTGGGGGTGGACGTATCCACGCCATAGACGATCCCGCATCCGTCGAGCATTTGCCCGATGTCCCATGCGGCGCTGGCATACACGAGGCAGCTATTCAGAAACAACGCGCCAATCTTGTTGTATGTCAACCGCCCGGAGCGGATCGGTCCGATGTATGGCTCTTGCGGAGTGTACCAGTTTGGCGGCGTGCCGGTCACGGAAATTGTCGGTGTGGGGGAAGGCGGGATGGTCAGGATCAAGCCCGCGTCGAAGAAGGAGGCGGAGGCGTCCACAGTGAATGATTCCGTTTCGCCCGTCTCAGGATTTGCGTCGCTGTCATGGTCTTCGTCGCCGACGTTTGCCCGCGTGAACTCGAAGGATTCTGGTTTGATGAATTGCAGGATGACTTCGCCGCTTGGTCGCTCGAACCAAAAATAACCATTGGAATCCGTACCCGCCTCGGCAATGACCTCGCGGCTGGTTCCGTCCATCAGGCGGATACACACGCCGGAAATGCCGACCTCCCAATCATCCTGTATGCCGTTTGCATTCTCGTCGAGCCAAACGCGATTCCCGATCCAATCGCCTGCCGGACGTTTGAACTCGCTCTTACATCCGCCGCCGAGGATTGGAATTTCACGCGGAGCCCCGCCGTAGAACACAGACATAAAGCGCGTCGCGCCTTCGCCGATGTAAAACTCGAAGATCCACGAAGCAAAACTGATGCCTGCCTGCGGGCGCGCCGTGACAGGCATGTTGCTGACCGAAGCCAGCACGGCGGGCAGGTCGAGCCACGATGGGTCTTCCACTTTCAACCCCGTCAGCGGATTTGTGCCAGCGGGGAAATCTTCGATATCAGGACCGAACGCAATCGGCGCGCTTTGCGGCTGCGGTGTGGACGTCGGCGCGGGCGTTGGTGTTATTTCTTGCGTGGGTGAAACCATTTCTGTGCTGGTTTCTGAAATGGGCGTTTTCATCCCTGTATTGCCAGTGCAAGATGCAAGCAGCATTGAAAACAAAATCAGAGCAATAACATTTCGTCGCAATTAACAAACTCCATTCTCCGTCTGGAACCTGAAACTTGGCACCCGATCTTCACTTCGCCCCCGCCGGCTGGACGAAATCCAACAGCCATTCGCCCGCACTCTCTTCTTCCACGGACGTTTCAGGTGTGACCACCAAAATCCACGTGCGCCCGGGCTTTAGCGGCATGTGATATTTTCCATCAGGAGTGATGAATTTGATCGGTTTGTGCCGCCCCGTTTTTTTCTCGTCATCACTGAGTCTTGTGCTCCACAAAATATCATAAACCTGCCCATCGCGGAATAAAAGCGCATTGCCTGTCAAATTTTCTTCGAGATGAATATCGAGGTTGGTGGGCGAAACCACATCATGCTCAGCGAATAATACAATGATGTTTTCGAATTGCAATTGCCGCCCTGTCAGTCGTTCCACTTCGGGGTGGACGACGCCTGCCGTGTCGAAGTCGGCGTCATCCACATACCGCCAGTAACTTTCGGATGCAGCGTCATACTTCCATGCGGATTGGTTAAGATAGGCGATGTAAACATGCAGGAGCGATGCAGGCGCGCCATCCGCGGGAGGGGCTTCGTAGAAAATGTTGCTGGAATAATCCACGTTGTACAATTTGCTTTCCTCCGCAAGCCGTTTCAACTCGTCAATTTCAAGCAGGTAGCCGCCCCCTTGCAGGTCGTGTGTTACGAAAAAACATTTTGGAAGTTCTTCCAACACTTCGGGTGAAGCGAAGGCATAGATCAGGCACGAGTCGGGGAAAAAGGCGGCGATGTCCGCGTAGATCAAACGTCCGGAGCGGATCGGTCCAATTTTGGCAACGGGAAGCTCGGATGTTGGAAAAGGGTTGGATGCAGCGATCAAGCCTGCGTCTACATGGCGAAGCGATGAGACAACATCAATCGCCTCAGTCTGACCTGAAATCTGGTCGGCGTCGCTGTCCTGATACGCGTCCCCGGCATTTTTCTGCACAAACTCCATCCATGGCGGTTTTTGGAAGACGAGAACATATCTACCGGCTTCGACGTTGAAGCCGTAATAACCGTTGCTGTCCGTGGACGTTTCCTGAAGGAGTTCACCGGTTTCATTGAAGAGATACACGCACGCGCCGCCGACGCCGCGTTCCCAATCATCTTGAACATTGTTTGCGTTGTTGTCCAACCACACACGATTGCCAATAATATTTGCGGCTTGCATAAACGGCTCATCGCGCACGGGGCAATCTCCATTGACCGGAATTTCAGGTTCGGGGAATTCACCGTGAAAGACAGTCAGAAAACGAGTCGCGCCTTCGGTGATATAGATCTCGAAGACCCAGGGCGCAAACGAAAGCCCTGCCTGCGGGCGCGCATCCACAGGAAAATGCGAAATGGAGACGAGCAAGGCTGGCAGGTCGAGCAGAGATTTATCTTCGACTTCCAGCCCCGTCAATGGGTTTATATCCGGCGCGACCAGCAGGGTAGGAGAGGGTGTTGGCGCAGGCGTGAAAGTTTGTTCTGGAGGTTCTGCTGAATCAATTTGTTTAACATCCCTATTGCATGAAGAGAGAATGAAATACAAGATTATTGTTATGGATGATAATAATTTTTTACCTGTCCTCATAGATTCTCCATTAATACATCCCCCCTACGCGTTAACCGCTAATAGCTAATCGTAAAATGTTTTCCGCACCCGCTTGTACGTCTCCTCTAAAGATTCTGGTAATACCCGTGTTTCACCGACTGCTGACATGAAGTTGGTGTCTCCCACCCAGCGCGGAACGATGTGAATGTGGACGTGCCCCAGAACGCCTGCTCCTGCCGCTTCGCCAATGTTTGCGCCCATGTTGAACCCGTGCGGCTTGTACAGGTCACGCAGGACAGCCATACAGCGCGAGCTCAGTTCCATCATTTCGGCGCGGGTTTCGGCGTTCAGATCTTCCAGGGTTGGGGCGTGTGTAAAGGGGATGACCATCAAATGTCCGCTTGTGTAGGGAAAGCGGTTAAGGATCACATACGCCAATTTTCCGCGATAGGCAATCAGATTCTCTGCGCCGTCCGCCTGGGATTGGGCGCTGCAAAATATACAACCGTCTTCTTTTTCGTGATTTTCTATGTATGTCATACGCCAGGGTGACCAGAGGTGTTTCATGGTGGGGAGAAAATCTCCTTATTGTCCCTCAATTATAGGCGAAAATCCAAACCCTAAAGTTTCTTAACCAGATTATTAGCCTTCGAACCTTTAAACCAATTTCCCATTCACTATTCCCTCGTTTTCGATTATCCTAACCCCAATGCAGCCCAGTTTTTTCTCCGAAACGCTCACCGTCTCTCAACTCACTTTCCGCATCCGCAAACTGCTGGAGGATGACCCCGAATTGCAGGATGTGTGGGTGACGGGTGAAATATCCAACCTTTCGCGTCCGGCTTCGGGACACATCTACTTCACGCTCAAAGATAAGAACGCCTCATTGCGTTGTGTGATGTGGAAAACCGACGCCTTGCGGATGAGACCCGATCTTCAAGAAGGCGCGGCAGTCGAAGTGCATGGACGCATCGCCGTTTACGAACCGCAGGGGCAATATCAACTCATCGCCAACCTCATTCAAGCCAAAGGCGAAGGCGCACTATTTCAGGAATTTCTCCGGCTCAAATCCATGCTCGAGTCGGAGGGTCTATTTAATCCCGAACGCAAGCGCGAAATCCCCGCCTTTCCACAGGTGATCGGCATTGTCACATCGGGAACGGGCGCGGCTCTGCGTGACATGCTCAACACCATTCGCCGCCGCCAGCCGCTTGCACGCGTCATCCTTGCGCCATCTCCAGTTCAAGGCGTGGAGGCTCCTCCCGCGCTAATAAAAGCGCTTGCTTCTCTTAACAAATACAATCCCGATGTCATCCTCCTGGCGCGTGGCGGCGGTTCCATCGAAGACTTATGGGCATTCAACGATGAGGGTGTCGTCCGTGCGGTTGCTGCCTCGCAGGCTCCCATTATTTCGGGTGTTGGTCACGAAACGGATTTCACTCTTTGCGACTTTGCCTCCGATTTACGCGCCCCGACTCCCACCGCTGCAGCGGAACTGGCGACTCAAACCGCATTGGATGACCTCAAAACCGATCTTGCGTTTTTCGCCTCGCGCCTCTCGAACTTAACCTTGGGTCTGCTTGCTGACCATCGAGCTTTGATCTTCTCCCTGGCATCCCGCCTGCGATATGTTTCCCCAGAGCGGCGGATTCAATCTGAGCTCCAGCGCCTCGACGAACTTTCTCGTCGCGCCATTTCTTCCCTCGCTCATCGCCTTCAACTTCAATCTACACGTACGAATGCGATGTCCAAACGATTAGAGTCATTGAACCCCGAAGGCATCCTTTTACGAGGATATGCTATCATCACAAGGAAGAGCGACGGCAAAGTCGTCAGCAGGGTATCGCAAGCGCAAGGTGACATGAGCGTCCGCGTAAGCGATGGAGAGTTTGACATAAAAAAGAGTTAATGTCACCCTGAGCATAGTACAGGGTCTCTTTGTAAGTCTTTGAGATTATTCGCTGCAATAGCGGCTCAGAATGACAAATATGGAGAAATAATGGCTAAAACAAAATCATCCCCAAAACCTGTCGAAGATCTCACCTACGAAGAAGCACTCGCTGAATTGGAGGGAATTGTCGAAGCGTTGGAAGGCGATCAGAATCCGCTGGAAGAGGCGATGAAGTTATATGAACGGGGGCAGGCTTTGGTCGGGCAGTGCGGCGCATTGCTCGAATCTGCTCAATTGAAAGTGCAAAAATTGGCTGGCGAGTCGCTGGTTGATATTGAAGAGGAAGTCGAATGAATTTGCTTGGTCTTCTTGAAAACAAGGTCTTGATCGCTGTTTTGAGCGCATGGCTGCTGGCGCAGGCGTTGAAGATCCCCACTGAATATGTACGCTCACGCCGCTGGATGTGGGCGATGTTCTTTGCGGCAGGTGGAATGCCCTCTTCACACACTGCGCTTATGGTGGCAGGGACGTTGGCGGTTGGCTTGTATCATGGCTTTGATAATCCGGTTTTCGCAATTGCTGTCGGCGTCACGATGATCATCGCGCACGACGCGGCGGGCGTTCGCAGACAGGCGGGAAAACACGCCGAACGCATCAATTTGCTGTTCGATGAATTGTTGCATGGTCACGTCTTAACCGAGGAAGAACTGAAGGAAGTCATCGGTCACACTCCCCTGGAAGTGATCGGCGGCATTATATTGGGATTGCTCGTCGCGATCGTGCAATGGATGATTTGGCATTAAAACGCCGCGAACGATATTATGGAGAAAGATGATCTAACGCCTGATCCTTCTTATTACTCCGTTTGCAATGACGCCTAATTCCGGTACGCGTAACAGGAATAACAGACCGAAATATACTGCACTGCCGATTGCCACACCCACCGGTACAAGCACCCATATACTTAAGGATTTCCCATAATTTAATATACTGAGCAATGCCAACGTCATTCCTACAGCCGAAACCAAAGAGGGGATTGCCCCGCGCAGGATATGCCAGCCCTCGATGCCGTTTAGACGTTTCCGCATCATTAAGAACAGGACAGTTGCCTCCAACGCCGTTGCCAGAGAATTGGCCAGTGCCAGCCCTCCATGAGGCATCCAGCCGATGGAGTCGAACAGACGCGAGAAGCTAATGCTGAAAACCACGTTCAATATCATTGCTGCCGAACCGATGATGACAGGCGTCTTTGTATCATGCTGAGCGTAGAATGCGCGGGTCAAAACCTCCATGATGGAATGACCAAGCAATCCTGCCGCGTACCAGAGCAACGCCCATGCTACGATCTGCACGGAACGTTCATCAAATTCACCGCGCTGATAGAGAAGGGAAATGATGGGCTCGCGCAAAATCATCAAACCGACGCTGGCGGGCAGGGCGAGCAGGATCACCCCGCGCAATGATGATGCCAAAGACCACCGCATTTCGTCTTTTTGACCCAGCGCATGTTGCGCGGAAAATGTTGGCATTGCGGCAATTGCCACGGATTGGGCAATTGCCGCCTGCGCCATCAGCATTAACGAGAAACCGTAATACAATCCGCTCACACTTCCCGGCATCATTTGCGAAGCCAGCCAGGTGTTGACCCAGAAGTTGAGTTGAACGACAGCGACGCCAAGCAGACGGGGTCCCATCAGCAGAAATACCTGCCGGACCATGGGGTTGTGAAGTTCCAATGAGAAGGAATATCCACCAAGGGAGGATCGACCTGTGACCAATTTCAGCAGAGACGGAAACTGCACAAAGAGATAGAACACTGCTCCGATGACCACGCCCCATGCCAAACCATAGATTCCCATAGAAGGTGCCAGGAAAACTGCGCCGAAGATAATTCCAAGTTGATAAAGCGCCGGGGTGAGTGCGGGAATCAAGAATATTTGATGTGCGTTTAAAATGCCGACGATCAATCCGCCCAAGCCGAATAGAACGGCAGAGACCAATTGAATGCGGAGTAAAGCTACAGTTAAGGAGAATAGTTCGGGGTCAGTTGCAAGCCCGGGCGCAAGCGCGAAGCGGACGACTTGCGGGGCAAAGATCGAAATTAATACGGCGAGTGTTGACAGGGTCAATGTCACCGCATTGGCAATCGAGGAGGCGAGCCGCCACGCAGAGTCCTTTTTGTCTTTGGCGAGCAAGCCGGTGAATGTCGGAATGAATGCCGACCCGAGCGCGCCGCCTGCCACTAAGAGAAACAGCGTTTCACTGACGCGGTTTGCGGCGAAGAATGCATCCAGTTCGGGAGATGCGCCAAATGCCTGCGCGACCAAAATGCCCCGTACCAGCCCCGTGATCTGCCCGAGGATGATGGCAAACATGACCGTGCCTGCGGCTCGCGCAATTTGGCGGTTTGCTGTTTGATCTGTCATGGGCGGGGATTATAAACGAACGCCGCAAGTTTATAGGGTTATAATGGCGACCAAAGGAATCTAAATGATGTCCTCAGTTACACAGCATGGTTATCTGGTCATTGCGGATATATCGGGATACACATCCTTTGTTGCGAAAACGGAACTCGAGCATTCGCACGAGATCCTCTCCGACCTGTTGGGACTGGTGTGTGAAAAACTCGAATCCTTGATGGTGCTCCATAAATTGGAGGGGGATGCCGTCTTTGTGTATGCCCCTGAGACGATGATCCCCCGCGGCGAAACTTTGTTGGAGTTGATCGAATCCACGTATGCGGCGTTCCGGGATAAACAGACTTCAATGAAGCGTGCCACGACCTGCACCTGTAAAGCCTGCCAAAACATCCCCAGCCTCGATTTGAAGTTTATAGCTCATCATGGCGATTATGTGATCCAGCATGTCCGTGACATCAAGGAGATGATCGGATCGGATGTCAATCTTGTCCACCGCCTGCTCAAAAATCATGTGGAGGAAGCGACGGGATGGCGCGCATATGTGATGTTCACGGA
Organism: uncultured Anaerolinea sp.; assembly: GCA_964563315.1. Taxonomy (GTDB): domain Bacteria; phylum Chloroflexota; class Anaerolineae; order Anaerolineales; family Villigracilaceae; genus Villigracilis. The sequence goes on from CAZLWG010000009.1 coordinate 70,100, forward strand.
ACGTTGCCTTGAATGCATGAACATGACACTTGATGATGTTCATGTTCAAGTCGAATCTTACGAACATCTGGAAAATGTGAAAACATACAGTCTCGATCTGCACAAGCGTTATCAGGAGTTCAAAGAGGCAAGGCGGATCTTCCTGACGGAAGCCGATGCGGATTTCATCATGATGCTTGATTTTGATGTGCCGCCGCCCGTAGCATGGGAATGGATGATAGAGCCGGAGAAACGGAATCTGTGGAGCCCCGATATTGTCTGGTCCATTGGTGACAGGCCCGGAGGTCGAACCGGAAGCGGCGCAAGCAACCATTGTGCGCATGGGAAAGGGGTCTCATCTGAAGTCATTTTGGATTGGCGTCCGTTCGATTACGTCACAACAGAATCATTTGAAGGCGGCAAGAAAACGATGACCGATACCTCCCGCTTTGAGGCGCTTCCAAATGGCTGTACACGCCTCTACGACCTGGTGAAATTGAACATGCCTTTGCCTCGTCCATTGCGGCGAATTGTGGCATGGGTCATGATCAAAATGATGAAGATTGATGCGAGAATGCAGATTGCAGCGCGGTTGGCGAAGGAAGATTACGAAAAGAATTCACAGACGGAATGAAAGATCAACGACAAGGTAATCCACGGTCAGGAGAAAATGGGTGAAAAGTTTCGAGCGGTTTTTCTTGTTATTTTTTATTTGCATTTGGACATTGGCTGCGTGTGGTATTCAGGAAAAAAACGGGACAGCGCTTCCCAACACCCCGCCGACAACTGCTTCAACAACCGGGTCATCCTCCCCGCTGACTGAGATTTCGCTTCCCGCAGGATACGGCGTGGACGGCGGTTGGTTTGCATTGTACTTTACGAATCCGGCGAGCTCGCTTGCCCGACAGCAGACAGGCGGTGTGGATGGTCCACTCGTGGTTGCAATTGACTCGGCGCGTTTGAGTATAGACGTCGCAGTATACAGTCTGAGCCTGAACAGTGTTCGTGATGCGTTGATCCGCGCGCATAAACGCGGAGTGCAAGTCCGCGTTGTGATGGAAAGTGATAATCTGGACCGCTCCGATCCGCAGCGAATTAAAGATGCTGGCATTCCGATCCTGGGTGATCGCCGCGAAGGATTGATGCATAACAAATTTGTAGTGATTGACGGCTCCGAGGTTTGGACGGGCTCCATGAACTTTACTGATTCCGGTACGTATCTCGACAATAATTCGCTCATGCGAATCCGCTCGGTGAAAATGGCGGAGAATTTCGCGAAGGAATTCGACGAAATGTTCGTGGATGACAAATTTGGAGATGCGGTTGTTGCTGAAACGCCTCATCCTCGCCTGGTGATTGACGGCACCGACATAGAAACTTACTTCTCGCCTGATGACGGCGTCCAGAACCGCTTTGTGGAGTTGGTCAATTCGGCGCAGCAAAGCATCTACTTCATGGCGTTTTCTTTCACATCAGACCCGATTGGCGAGGCGGTCCGCGCCCGGGCAACGGGCGGAGTTACAGTGGCGGGTGTGATGGACGAAGAGCAGGTAAAGTCCAATATCGGCACGGAGTTCGACCCTTTCAGCCAAATGGGATTAAGCGTGTATCAGGATGGAAATGAAGGGCAGATGCATCACAAGGTAATGGTCATTGACGAAAAAATCGTGATATTCGGCTCTTATAACTTTACCAACAGCGCCGAAACGCGAAATGACGAAAACCTGCTTGTTATATACAACGAACGCATCGCCAGAGAATTCATTTCCGAATTTCAACGGGTGTACGGGCAATCCAGATAACATTGTTGGGATATATTTCACGAATGCGGCTTCCTCTCGACAAGAGGGAGCCGTAACTTTTTTGCCTTCCTTGCGACTAATGATCATAATCAACTCAAAAACAAAAGAGGTGAAAAATGAAAGGAATTTCTCGTACGTTTTTGTTTACCCTGTTACTGACCGCTTTGTTGATCAGCGCCTGCGGAGGGGCGTCGCCCGCCCGCGAAGAGTCCTCAGTCGGATCAGGGAAACCCATGGCATCCTTGGTCGAATTCACGGGCGTGATCGAATCCATGAGTGGTGACCAGTGGGTTGTAAATGGTCAGACATTCACTGTAGATGCCTCCGCGCTTCGCGATGGGACCTTTGAAGTTGGAGACACCGTCAAGGTGGAAGTCGAAGTCCAAACGGATGGTTCCATTTTGGTTACCCGTGTCGAATCTCCCGCCCTCACCTCGGACTCCGATGATCTTTCCGGCGGGGAAAACCCGAATGGCGGTGAAGCCCCCAATTTACTCGATGGGATTGTAGGCGTCAACGATAATTCCAGCAATATCGATTCAAATGACGATATCAACGACGACAGCGATGACGACAGCAACGATGACAGCGATGATGACAGCGATGATGACAGCAATGATGACAGCGATGACGACAGCAACGATGACAGCGATGATGACAGCAATGATGACAGCAATGATGACAGCGATGACGACAGCAACGATGACAGCGGTGACGACAGTAACGACGATGACAATTGATTACTGATGTTACATGTGGTCTGCTTCCGCAGGTTTCCTTGCGGAGCAGACCGTCTTTAGGCATGGGTACACAAGGCGAATTGCATAAAAGCCATGCGTAATTGACTGAAAATCGTTTCTCAAATATTCGAACTATGATAAGATGGCAGCGCAGTTTGGATGATAAATTCTGATACTTGGAAACATGAAATAAAGATGTCTGTGGCGGAAGGGCAAAAAACAACCGATTTGCACAATCTTACCGTTGAGGCGATTGGCGCAGTGTATGACCAGTATTTTTCCGAAATATACCGGTTTATGCTCTATCGTGTCGGCGATCAAGCCCTGGCGGAAGACCTTGCCAGCGACGTCTTTATTCGTCTCCTTGAAGCGGTTAGAAAGGGAAGGGGTCCGCAATCAAACCTGAAAGGATGGCTGTTGGGCACAGCCTCGCATGTTGTTACGGATCATATCCGAAAGAAATACCGCCATCCCGAAGACGTCATTCCCGATTCATTGCCAGACGGACAGGCTGGTCCTGCTTCCGAAGCAGATCAGCGCGAGCAGAACCGTGTTGTGCAAAGCGCCTACGTAAAACTAACCCCTGACCAACAAAACGTCCTTGCCCTTCGTTTTGGTCAGGGATATTCCCTTGAAGAGACCGCGTCCTTTATGAAAAAAAATGTCAACGCGGTAAAGGCTCTCCAGTTCCGCGCGCTGGCTGCATTACAGCGCGAGATTGGCGAGGTGGATTATGAGTAAGATTTTCGATGCGCTTGAAAGCTGCCTCCAGGAATTGGATAAAGGTGTCGAGATCGAAACCGCTCTTCGGCGTTTTCCCGATCTGGCGGATGAGCTTCGCCCGATTTTAAAGACGGCTGTGAAAGCGCGCCACATGTCTGCGCCGGGACCATCCCCGGAAACCATGCGGCGCGGACGTGCCCGCGTGATGCAATTTGCGGCTGAAGCCCGCGCATCCAAACGTGCTCCAGCAAAACGGGTCATTCCAGCATTTTCACGGTTGGCGATTTCCTTTGCGTTGGCGGCAGTTTTCCTGTTAAGTGGAACGGGCATTTTGAGCGCATCCGCCTCCGCTTTGCCGGGCGAGAATCTCTACCCCGTCAAACGCGGTTGGGAAAGCGTGAGGCTGTTGTTGATCTTCGACAAACAAGCGCGCGAGTTGCTGGCAAATGAATTCGAGAACGAACGCCTGCATGAAGTCAATGAACTGCTTGCCGAGGGACGCCACGAGACCATCCAGGTTGCGGGTGTATTCATACAGATGAACGGCAAATCGTATGTATCAGGATTGCCAATTTTTCTGCCTGCGAATGTTTCCATACCCGAAAATGGTGCGGCTGTTGTCCTCACTGGGCGAACGAATGCCGAGGGAGTCGTTGAGGTTGCGACCATCGAATTGCTCCCGGATGGTTCGGTCGTTCCTGCGGGATTTCCCATTGAAATGGAGCCCCAATCCAAAGATGAGATAAAGCCCAAGCCCACACCGACAATCACCGGGTCCGGTAGCGAGGCGCCTGCCGCCACTCCTGTCTATTATGAGGTGCATGGAACACTTCAATCCATCTCTGCCAAAACGTTGACCATCAATGGAATGACAGTTTTCCTTGCAGGTTCGTATAATGGGAACTTGTGCGTCGGCATGAAGGTCGAAGTGTATGGCTATTATGCCAGGGACGGCAGGTTCATCGTTACTGAATTGGAAACCAAAGGTTCATGCCCTGGCATCAACGACAATAACTCTGGCAAGAATTCAAATTCCAATGGCGATGATGACCACAATGACGACAATGGAGGCGGTGATAATGATGACGATGATGATGATGATGATGATGACGACAAGAAGAAGGATGATGATTGAATAAACTGCGAGGAAACCCCTCGCAGTTTTAATTTGCCATTTGCCATAAAATCGGGTACATTTGCTCTAGCACGCACGTTCTAAATCTATTGGAGAGGTAACATGGCAAACGAAAATTTCTATCTCGGGCGTCTTTTCGACGAAAAGAACGGCAAGGTAACTGCAAAGCCGCTCGAATACGACTCCGCTGATCTGACTACTCATGCTGTCGTTACCGGTATGACAGGCTCTGGAAAGACAGGTTTATGTGTTGCCCTTCTGGAAGAGGCTGCGCTCAATGGCATCCCGGCGATCATCATAGATCCCAAAGGTGATCTGACAAACCTGCTCCTGCATTTCCCCGATCTTGCCCCATCTGATTTTCAGCCGTGGATAGACCCCGAGGTCGTCCGCCGCGCGAACAAAACGCCCGAACAGGCTTCAGAGGAAGCTGCCAACGCTTGGCGAAACGGACTTAAAGAATGGGACATCGAGCCCGAACGAGTTCAAGAACTTAAGGACGGAGTGGAATTTGCCATTTTCACACCTGGCTCGGATTCTGGAATACCAGTCAGCGTGCTTTCATCGCTTGCCGCGCCGGGATTGGATTGGGAATCCAACCGTGAGGTCCTGCGTGAGCGCATTTCCAGCACCGTCACCGCCTTGCTGGGGCTGGTTGGCATGAACAATCTCGACCCCATTTCTTCGCGTGAACACATCCTGCTTTCAAACATCTTTGAAGAACACTGGAGTCAGGGTCGAGATATTGAATTGACCGAATTGATCCTTCAGACTCAAACACCGCCTTTCGATAAACTGGGCGCATTTCCTGTGGATACTTTCTTCCCGCCCAAAGACCGTATGACGCTGGCGATGACGCTCAACAACATCCTTGCTGCGCCGGCATTTCAAGCTTGGCGCGAAGGGCAATCACTCGACATTCAAAGCCTGCTCTTCACAGAAGAAGACAAACCCCGCCACAGCGTCTTTTATCTTGCGCATCTTTCCGACAGCGAGCGGATGTTTTTCGTCACGCTTCTTCTTTCCGCTGTCGAAACCTGGATGCGCACACAAAAGGGATCCACTGCCTTGCGCGCGCTTCTTTATATGGACGAGATTTACGGCTACCTTCCACCCACTGCCAACCCGCCATCCAAACAGCCTTTGCTTCGCATGTTGAAGCAGGCGCGCGCCTTCGGGCTTGGCATTCTGCTCGCCACCCAAAACCCGGTGGACCTCGATTACAAAGCCCTCTCCAATACCGGCACGTGGTTCATCGGCAAACTCCAAACCGAGCGCGACAAGAACCGTCTGCTCGACGGTCTCGAAAGCCTTGCGGGCGGCATTCCGCGCGCCACAATGGACAAACTCATATCATCCATCGGCAAGCGTGTCTTCGTCATGAACAACGTCCACAACAAGACGCCCATCTTATTCCAAACCCGCTGGGTGATGAACTTCCTCGCCGGACCGATTACTCGCAATCAGATTTCCCACCTCAACGAACTTGCCGGAGCGAAGACAACGCCTCAACCCAAGCCAGTATCTGCCTCTGTGTCCAAAAAAGAAACCACGCCTTCGCCTTCCGTAGAAAAACTGCAAGCCGTTCCCGTCCCGGCTTCTGCCGAGACGGCGGCAAAACCAACGCCCGCCTCTGCACGTTCGTCATCTGCTCCTGAGGGAAGCGTGACCAAACCTCCGCTTCCTGCGGGTGTGCGCGAATATTATCTTCCCCAAAACTACAGCCTGACCGAAGCCTTTCAATTTGAAGGACGCGCCATGTCATTTGGCGCTTCCATTCAGGGCGTTATCTATCGCCCAACCCTGCTTGCCTCTGCTCAAATTCGCATCCTGGATCGTAAGTATGGCGTCGACACTGAAATTGCCAAGTCGGCGCTTGTGGATTCATTGGATCGCCGCGGTGTCGTCCGGTGGGAGGATTTTCCTTATGCGGGACCTTCCTTGGATCGCGTGGAAAGCGCTCCTGTTGCCTCGGCTCGTTTTGCATCCATCGAGCCGCCTTTGAACGATTCAAAACTGATGACCGCCTTGCAAAAAGACTTCAATGATTGGGTCTTCCGAAATTCGTCCGTCACAGCGCGGGCAAACACTGCGCTCAAAGTCTTTGCCGGACCCGACGTCAGCCAGGCGGATTTCATGAAAGCCTGCGCCGACACCGCCCGCGATGCGCGGGATGAGGAGATCGCCAAGAAGACTGCCACAATTGACCGCAAGATCAAATCGCTCGAGGATAAGCTCATCCGTGAAGAGCGTGAACTGCGTGAAGATGAAGCCACACTCTCCGCCCGCAAAATGGAAGAAATGGGCACACATGCAGAGAACGTAATCGGCTTGTTTACCGGCAGTCGAAGTTCGCGAAAATTGTCCTCCTCTCTTTCGAAGCGCCGCATGACCGAAAATGCCAAAGCCGATGTGCAGGAATCCGTTGAGTCCATTGCGCAATATAAAAAGGATATTGCCGAACTCCAGCGCGAACGTGAGGAATTGATAAAGGAAATCAGTGATAAATGGGGCGATGTGGTCAACGACATTGACGAAGTGACCATTTCGCCAAAAAAGAGCGATATTTACGTCAATCTTTTTGGTGTGGCGTGGAAGCCGTATTACCTCGTCGAAGCGGGCGGCGAGACCTTTGAACTGCCCGCATTCGGTGGAGAGTAGATCCTCGTCATTGCAGCATGCGGCGACATACGAAAGTAAGGTAGTGACGACCCCGCGTCGTCACTATGCTTTAAAGGAAAGCTCATGAGCATGTTCATCATTCTTTTGGCATTGGCGCTTTGGGGCGTGGTTCATTCATTCCTTGCATCTCATTTCGTAAAGGATGTGTTGCGTGGCATGGTCGGCGACGAGGGGATGCGCTTATACCGCCTTGGCTATAACATTTTTTCGGTCGTAAGTTTTGCGCCGATTCTATATCTACTGGCTGCGCTGCCCGATCGACCATTGTACGCAATACCTGCGCCATGGAAATATCTCATGATGAGCGGGCAGGGGATTTCGTTGCTTCTCCTGCTGATCGCATTCCTTCAAACAGATGCGCTGTCTTTTGTTGGATTGAGTCAACTGTTCGGGGCGGCAACGCAGGAAACAGGCCAGTTAGTGACGCGGGGATTGTATCGTCTGGTGCGCCATCCGCTTTATACGTTCAGTTTGTTGGTTTTGTGGCTGAATTCCGCTGTCTCGCAAAACTCGTTTACTTTTTATCTTGGCGCGACCGTATATATCGTCGTCGGGGCGTATTTCGAGGAGCGAAAACTTCTGCAGGAATTTGGCGAGGCGTATGCCGAATACCAAAGAAAAACGCCGATGCTGGTTCCGTTTCCGATTTTTTCGAGGCGGACAGCTTAAATCTTGACACATGGTTTCAGCCGTGATAATCTTGCGGACGCGTGCCCGGGTCGCCTTTGAAAGCGGAAAGGTGGACGGGCATAATTTTTTTCTGCAGGAGAAATAAAATGTCAGATCGTATTGTTGGAACCGTCAAATGGTTCAATGCAACCAAGGGCTACGGCTTCATTGGTCGCGATGGCGGCGAGGACGTGTTTGTCCATTTCTCTGCCATTCAGATGGATGGCTACCGCAAGTTGGAAGCCGAACAAAAAGTGGAGTTTTCCATTGAAGAGGGTCCTAAGGGCTTGCAAGCCGCCAATGTGACTCTCGTCAACTCGTAGAACTGCACCCGACGGTTTAGGTTTTGCGAAACGAACAGGGTTGTCGTGAGACAACCCTGTTTTTATTACATTTGTCACTATTCTCAAGTTGATTTTGAAATACAATTTTGGGGGGCGTATCTTTTTTCGTTCGAATGCGACTATACAAGCAGGTGAATTTTGACATTCCTGAATGTCTTCAAAATAAACTCTGGAAAGCGCAAAACGCTCGCAGAGAGGCATGTGGTTCCCGACCCGTCGCGTTGCGTGCAATGCGGCATTTGCACCTACAACTGCCCCATCGAAATCGACGTCCGTGCTTATGCCTGGCGCGGCGAATCAATAAACCGAAGTGAGTGCCTGACGTGCGGTGAATGCGTGGCGCGCTGTCCGCGCGGGGTGTTGCGGTTTGAGCGCACGAATCTCTTCAAAGCGGGCGGCAAATGAGATACATCATCATCGGCACAGGGGTGGCAGGAATTTCGGCGGTGGAAGCAATTCGCAGCGTGGATCGAAGCGGTGAGGTTGTCATGCTTGGGGATGATCCACACGGGTTTTATTCCAGACCCGGGCTTGCATATTATCTGACCGGCGAACTCCGTGATAAAGCCTTATTTCCAAAAACACGCGAAGATTACAACCGCTTGAATTTCATTTATCAACGTGGGCGGGCAAATGGGGTTGACCGTACGAAGAAGACCGTTCAACCCGACGGACAATCGCCTCTTTCCTATGATAAATTGCTCATTGCAACCGGAGCCTCTGCCGCACCTCTAACCGTTCCTGGCGCAAATTTGCAGGGCGTGGTGAAACTCGATCACTTCGATGATGCGCGAACGATCTTGCGATATGCCAAACGCGCGCGGACGGCGGTTGTGGTGGGCGGGGGCATCACTGCGCTTGAACTGGCCGAAGGTTTGCTTGCGCGCGGCATGAACGTCCATTATCTATTGCGCGGAGACCGGTATTGGAGCAACGTGCTGGACGAACAGGAGTCACGCATTGTAGAAGCCCGGCTTCAAAAAGAAGGCGTATTTCTTCATTTCCATGCAGAAGTTCATGAGATTCTTGGTAAATCAGGCCGGGTGGTTGGGATTCGTTTGTTGGACGGGCGGACGATGCGTTGTGACATGGTTGCGTATGCCATCGGAGTGAAACCGCGCTTGGAGTTGGCACGCGCCGCCCAACTTGCGCAGGACCGCGGCATTTTAGTGAATGAATATATGCAGACCAACGACCCCGATATTTACGCGGCGGGAGACGTGGCGCAAGCCTACGACCCGCTGACCGGCCGATCCATTTTGGATAGTTTATGGAATCCCGCGCGCGAGCAGGGATTTGCGGCGGGCTTGAACATGGCTGGAAGGTCACAGCCGTACATCAAAAATGTTCCGTTCAATGTGACGCGGCTTGCAGGGTTGACTGCCACCATCATCGGCACTGTAGGGCGCGGACAGGATAAAGACATCGTCGGCATTGCCCGCGGAGATAGCGAAACATGGCGTCAGCTGCCAGATGCCATTGTGGCTCAAAGCGGCTTCGATGTGAACCGGGTCCGCCTGTTGGTTGGAGGAGAGCGGTTGATCGGCGCGGTGGTCTTGGGCGACCAGACTCTTTCCATGCCGCTTCAAAAGATTATTGCAGCACAGATGGACATCTCATTGATCCGGGAAGAACTGTTGTCAGAAAATGCCAGGATCGCGGATGTGATCGTTGATTTTTGGTTGAGCCGTGCGGCTCAAGCCTAGATTTGTCAAATCATTACAACCTGGGAGGGTAGAGTGCTTCGTAGTAACAAGGAACTTTGGTTTGCACTTGCGGTTTGTCTGCTGATTCTTGGGGGCTATGTCGTTGTATTGGCGTGGACTCGCGAGATTCCCGCAGCCGGTGAATTTTTCGGACACACGCTCGGGGTTGTCGGCTTTTTGTTGATGCTGATGACCGAGATGCTATACAGTCTGCGAAAGAGAACACGGAGCGCGGCATGGGGTCGCATGTCGCAGTGGCTTCAGTTTCATATCTTTACTGGACTGGTCGGTCCGTTCATGGTTTTGCTCCATACTTCATGGAAGTTCAATGGACTTGCAGGCGTCACGACGCTGCTCACAGTCATCATCGTATTCAGCGGCTTCATTGGGCGTTACATCTATACCCGCATTCCCCGCACGGTGGATGGCATGGAAATTGAAGGAACTCTCTCACAGGAGGCGTTGAAACGCGCCAGACAATTGATGTCGCTCTGGCATACAGTTCACATTCCGATTGGCATGGCGTTGTTCATCTCGGCGTTTGTCCATGCTGGCGCGGCGTTATATTACGCCACATTCTTGAAATAGGGAGGTTAAGATGCGAAATAACCGCCTGGGTTGCCTTACCGGCACGGGGATTTTTTCCGCCGTTCTTACACTATTTATTCTTGTCGGCGTCGCTTTTGCCAGCGGCGGTCAGATGTTCAATGCGGGCGATCTTAATGACCAGACCGGTGAATCATTTGGCGGCGTCAACTCGCACGCGCAGATCGAGGAGTGCAAGGCATGTCACACCGCGCCTTGGGAGCGCGAGACGATGGCGGATCGCTGCCTTGATTGTCACACGAATATCGCCGCGCAGATGATGAGCATCGCCGAACTTCACGGCGCCATCATACAGAAGGATCATGACCTTGCATGTCGCGATTGTCATCGAGATCATCGCGGCAAGACCGCCTCGCTCACAGACCTTGGGAACAATGTCTTTCCGCATGAAGCGTTGGGATATTCACTCGAAGGGCATCAGTTCAAAGTTGCGCGGGAGGCGTTCGAATGCGTGGATTGTCATGGCGACGACGTTACATCCTTCGCCTCCGACTCCTGCCTGACCTGTCACCGCGAGATGGATGTTGTCTTCGCCCAGACCCATCTCCTCGAATTTGGCGCGGAATGCCTCGTCTGCCACGATGGCATAGACACCTACGGCGATGACTTTGACCATAATCGATTCAACTTTCAACTTGCAGGAAAGCATGCGGGACTTGCCTGTTCACAGTGTCACTTGAATGCGCGCAGCATCAGCGATTTGCAGGTGACGCTGCAGGATTGTTATTCATGCCATCAACAGGAAGATCCGCATGAATTTGCGTACGGTGTTGAATGTCAGACTTGCCATTCTCCTGAAGGCTGGAAGCCTGCAAATTTCGACCACAACTTGTCTGCCTTCAGGTTGGAAGGCAGACATGCAGAGGCGGCGTGTGAAGAATGTCATACGAACGGACTGTACAACGGCACGCCGACGGATTGCTTTTCGTGTCATCAACGGGATGACGAGCATGGTGGTCGTTTTGGAACCGATTGTTCCATCTGTCATGTTCCAAGCGCCTGGGAGGATGCAACCTTCGATCACACACCGACGCTTTTCCCGCTTACGGGCGCACATGTTCAAGTAACCTGCGAATCCTGTCACAAAGGGGGCGTGTATAAAAATACGCCGACTTCATGCGTTTCATGTCATGCCGAGCCTGTTATGCACTTTGGTCAGTTTGGCACGGATTGTGCCGCCTGTCATTCCACTTCAGCATGGCTGCCGGGTTTCTACAATGGACCGCATGTCTTCCCCATAAATCATGAAGGCACAAACAATAAATGTCAGACCTGTCACCCCGATGGTTTGACGACTTTTACTTGTTATGGCTGCCATGAACATAACCTGACAAAGATCGCCCAAGAGCATCGTGAAGAAGGCATCTCCGATTTTCAGAATTGTGTGGCGTGTCACCCCACAGGACGTGAACATGAAGGCGGGGATGACGATGATTAATAAAGGAGGAGGATGCGAAAAATCACATCCTCCTCCATTATTATTTGGGCTTGTTTTTTTTAGGTGGTTCTGGCGTGATTTCCCTTGGCTCGAGCATCCCCCAGCGGCTTGCGCCAAGATAAAGAATCTCCAAAACCAGGTCTTCATATCGAATGCCCTCGGCTTTGGCTTGCAGGCATAAGTCGCTGTAATCGGGAGTGAGTCCGGGCAGGGTGTTGATTTCGATCAGACGCGGATTGCCTTCGTCGTCAAGCCGGATGTCTGTGCGGGAAACATCCAGCGCGTTGAGCAGTTGATGGGCGCGCAGGGCCAGGTGTTTTAGTTTTTTCTCCAATTCAGGCTCAATTTTTGCAGGGCAAAAGTAGCCGGGGCTGCCATCCGCGCCGACTTCCTTTGATTTGGCTTCATTGGTGTATACCCAAGGCACATTAGATTGCGGGGCGTCCAGTTCAAGGATGGGGAAGCGGTGAAAGCCATCCTTTTCATACCATTCGGGGTGACGGGAATATTTTTTTGAATCCAACCGACCGAGTATGCCGACGGTGAATTCGCGCCCAGGCAGAAACGTTTCAACAAGCGCAGGTTGTTGGTACACATTGATGATGTACTGCGCTCGTTCGCGCAGTTCTTTTTCATCTTTGACGATGGCTTTCATATCCACACCCATGCCGGTTCCTTCGCGGGCGGGCTTGACGAAAAGCGGAAATTTCAATTCGGGGCGCAGGGGTTCGTCGCCTTGGGTGAATTCCTGAAAGGGCGCAACGGGCAGGCGGCGATCACGCCAGATGCGCTTGGTGAGGGTTTTGTCAAGAGAGATGCCGTTGGTGAGGACGCGCGAACCAGTGTAGGGGATCCGCAGCATTTCCAGCAGGGCAGGGACCTGTGCTTCGCGCGCATCTCCCCCCAGACCTTCGGCAATGTTGAAACAGATGTCGGGCTTTTCTTCGCGGAGGGCGTAGGGCAGATCTCTGTCGGCGGGGATGAAGACTGTGGTATGGCCGTCCGTTTCGAGCGCGGCGCGAAGCGAGTCAACGGTTTCGATGTGGTCGAAATCGGCAAACGCATCCGGCGGAACTCCTTCCGGCTTGGGTTTTGATTCATCCTTTATATTGGCAAGGACGGCTATTTTCCAATAGCGTTTCATGCGGTAGCGTGGAAGGTTGTCGTCCTGTGGCTGGATCATTACGACGATTTGTCTCCTGTTTGGCGAACTGATGGTTGTAGTATAGTATAAGATGTGCAGGTGACAAGGGCATGTGGAATTTCTTAAGGTGTGTGAGGATTGTAACTGGACAATCATTCGCCTTTCAGGTATTATTGGCTCGCTTGTAC
>CAZLWG010000010.1:0-80408 GCA_964563315.1 uncultured Anaerolinea sp.
GCCGATTGGCGTGCGAGCAGACTCAGTTGCGCCGTTTTCGCTTCCAAATTCCTGCCATGCCGAATTGGCAGCCATAATCATGCCTTGGCTGTCGGTAACGACAATCTCAGCAGATAATGAATCCAAAACCGCCTTCGTAAAGCTGGCGTTGTCAATGATTTTTCGTTGGGAGTCTTTGCGCTCGGTAATATCCTGTAATATCGCCCCAAAGAACATCTGGTCATTTTCTTTTATTTTTACAATGCTCGCTTCCGCGGGAAAAATCCTTCCGTCCTTGCGCCGCCCCGATATTTCGAACCTGTCTTTCATGTCACGCGCGGCTTCCGGCGCGTTCGCAAATTCCTTTACGTGTTTAGAATGGATGTTGAACAAGCCGGGAGGCAAAAGTATTTCGAGGGGGCGTCCGATCACTTCGGACGCGTCGTACCCAAAAATTCGTTCGGCGCCATCATTAAAAACAACGATATTTTGATTCTTGTCCATCAATATGATCGCTTCTCGCGCAAGTTGTATTACCCCCGGAAAAAGCGCTTCATATCCTGATAAGTTTTGGATGTTATTTGTCATACAACCGCCGCAAAATTGCGTGGATATTACCCCATTTTATTCATAATGGCAATTTACACACAGGGAAAACACAACCAACAATCTTGTAATTGAAATATTTGCAGGAACGGAATACGTTAAAATACGGGCGATGACAGCCGCGACGCCATCACATTCATCGGATAATCGAGGCAGGGAATCCTCCCCTCCCCCGGTAGAATTCATCACGGGTAACGCCCTGGATGATGGATCTCTGCTCACGAACATCATGAATAATGCTGTGGAAGTCATTATAACTCTGGATGAATCCCAGCGCATTTTATCTTTTAACAAAAGCGCAGAGACAACCTTTGGGTACGTGGCAGAGGAAATGATCGGCAAGCCATTGGACATCCTGATACCACCCCGATTTGTCGAGGCGCACCGTCGGCATATGGAAATTTTTGCCGAATCAAGTCAGTATTCGCGCACGATGGCAGAACGACAGGAAGTCTACGGGCTGCGAAAAAATGGAGAGGAGTTTCCGGCAGAAGCATCCATCACCAAACTGAATTTCAAAGGCAGGCTGGTCTTTTCAGTATTTTTACGGGATATCACCAATCGCAAAAGGGCAGATCATGAATTGCGACTGCTGCTCCAATTGACGCAAATCATTACAGAAGCGGAGAATTTCGACCAGGCGTTAACAACCGCCATCCGCTTAATTTGTGAAACCACGGGGTGGGATTTTGGCGAAGTCTGGATGCTCTCCGAAAAGGGAAAACGGCTCGAACTTGGTTTGCCCTGTTACTACAATGGGGCGGAATTCGAAAATTTCCGGAATAAGAGCAAGGAATACCAATTTGTGCTGGGAACTGGTCTTCCCGGACGGGTTTGGGAATCAAAAAATGTAGCATGGATATCCGATGTAGCGCTAGACAACAACTTCCCGCGTTCCGCCATTGCAGTTGAAGCCGGTTTGCGCGCCACAGTAGGAATTCCCATTCTGGAGGGGGATGCAGTCGTGGCAATAGTAGTGTTTTTCATGAAAAAGAAAAGGTTTGAAGATGAAAGGGTGGCAATTCTCATATCCGCAATAGCCGCGCAATTGGGTTCAGCCTTTCGACGCAAACAAGCCGAAGCCAAGGTAGCCAAACTTTATAATGCCTTGGAACAGTCCGCAAATGTCATTAGAAAACGTTTACGAGAGTCGGAAGCGCTGTCGCAGATCGCGCGTTCGCTTAGTGAAGCCGAGCGCATCGGGTTGATGGATTTGCTGGATTTGATCGCAACCTCAGCCAAGAAGCTGGTATCGGGAGCGGAACAGGCTGTCATTCATCTTTTGGATGAGCAGGAGGCAGTGCTTGTTCCAAAAGCGGTTACCGGGTTGGGTTCTTCCAGCGAAGGAAAGAGAAAAATGCGTCTTGGAGAGGGTATTGCCGGGCAGGTTATCGAAACAGGAGAGATCATCAATATTTCGGACGTAAAAAAGGACGCCAGATTTCTGAAAAGCGAGACTAAACCGGCGTACCGGTCCTTGATGGTATCCCCCATCATCAGCGGCGAACGAAAACTCGGCACCATCAGCGTGCAAAGCAAAATCCCGTATGCATTCACACAAAGCGACGCTCACTTATTACGCTCATTGGGAAGTCAGGCTGCCGTAGCATTGGAAAATGCCCGCCTTTTGGAAAAGACCCGCCAGGCTTTGAAGGAGGCAAACGCCTTATATCACATCACACAGGGACTGGTAGCGTTCAATGCCGATGATCTATTGGAAGATGTAGTGGAATTGTTGCAGGTCAATTTTGATTATTATCACGTTCAGGTGTATATCATCGAATCGAAATCGGGTGATTTAATGCTGCATGCCGCCAGCGGAGAAGTCGGCAAAAAACTGCTCGAGCGAGAACACCGTCTTCGCGCAGGAACAGGCATCGTCGGGCGCGCGGCGGAGACCTCTTCCCCGTTTTTTGTAAACAACGTGGACGATGCGGAATTCTTCATATGCAATCCTCTTTTACCTGAAACAAAATCCGAGATGGCGATCCCGGTCAAGATCGGAGGGCAGATATTCGGCATTCTGGACATTCAGCAGGCGTCGCCAAAAACCTTCACGCCGCGAGACTTGCAATTGGTAAGCGCTGTGGCAGATCAGCTTGCAATCTCCCTGCAAAAAGCAAAACTATATGAGGATTTGCAAATGTCCCATCAGCAGGAAAAGATGATGCGCGATCAGCTGATCCAGAACGAACGCCTCGCCATTATGGGACGATTGCTTGCTTCCGTTTCCCATGAGTTGAACAATCCGCTCCAAGCCATTCATAATGCCCTTTTTCTCCTTAAAGAGGAAAAGGGGCTCTCCGAACAAGGGCGGCAGGACCTCGACATTGTGCTGGCAGAATCGGAACGAATGGGGAACATGATCGAACGCCTGCGGGATACATACCGCCCCACACGGGCAAACGAAATGAAGCCGACCCAGATCAACAACATCATCGAGGATGTTCATGCGCTGCTCGTCCCCCATTTGAGAAAGAACCATGTTGCCTTTGAATTTCATGCAGACCCCGACCTTCCCCATGTGCCGGCGATATCGGACCAATTGAGGCAGGTTGTGCTTAATTTATTTGTAAATGCTGTAGGAGCCATGTCTGCCGAGGGAGGCATCCTGACAGTTCATA
Organism: uncultured Anaerolinea sp.; assembly: GCA_964563315.1. Classification (GTDB taxonomy): domain Bacteria; phylum Chloroflexota; class Anaerolineae; order Anaerolineales; family Villigracilaceae; genus Villigracilis. The sequence goes on from CAZLWG010000010.1 coordinate 3,210, forward strand.
CAAAATTCCTGAACACTACGAACGAGATTCTTTTCTCCGTGTCTGATACAGGTTCGGGAATTTCAGAATCCATCCTTCCGGATATTTTCGAGCCGTTTGTTACGAATTCACAGGGCGGCACGGGGCTTGGGCTGACAATCTCGCGTGAAATTGTTCTAAATCACGGCGGGCGTATCACCGCCGAAAATAATCCGAATCGAGGGGCGATTTTCAAAGTATGTCTGTCTGTTCAAAGCAAGGGGGGGCAATGAATATTTCCGGCCACATTCTTATCATAGATGATGAAGCCTCGCTTCGGAAAACATTGGCGCGCATCCTTCAACAGGCTGGTTTCGAAGTAACCACTGCAGAAAATGCAGAGCAGGGACTCGACTTTCTAAAAACCACAGCCTTTGACCTGATTCTCACAGATTTGCGCATGCCCGGTATTCAGGGATTGGAGATGCTCAAACAAATTCAAGCCAGCGACCCGTCCCTGCCCGTCATCCTTTTCACTGCTCAACCCGATGTCAACTCGGCTATAGAAGCGTTACGGCATGGCGCGACAGATTATCTCTTGAAACCCCTAAAACCGGAAACTGTCATAGAACGCACAAGAGCCGTTCTGGCAACCCTGCAAAAGGAAAAGCGGATAAGGGAGATCTCTCGTCAGATCGAAGCCCTGCAAATCGAACTAGAACGCCTGAAAAGCGGGGAGGCAAACGGCAATGGGAATCCCCTTATCAGCGCGGAACCATCCCGTTTTTACAAACGAGGCGTCATCACATTGGATCTACTTGCACGCCGGGTCACAGTCCACGACAAGATCGTAAATCTGCCGCCCACTTCGTTTGATTACCTGCTCGTTTTGGCGCGTCACGCTCCAGCCGTGGTGGATTACCAAACGCTGGCAGCAGAAGCGCAAGGATATCAAACAGACGTGCGAGAGGCGCAGGAACTGGCAAAATGGCACATTCATCACATCCGCCAAGTCATTGAACCGAATCCGCAAAAACCGATTTATATCATCAATGTGCGAGGAAGTGGCTATCGCTTCGTGGCAGACTAATTTTCCTGGGGAACACTGCCAAATTTCCTCCAATATTTCAGAATGACCCAAAACGGGGACAATTCCGCCAACTTTTTCCAACTTTTCTCAAACAATCACAAACTTTCATGCGGCTGGTTTAATGCAAAAATAGCGGCATGAATCAGGAAAGTTTCCCGCAGGATCAAAACTCAATTCGCATCCTTGTTGTGGATGATCATCCAAATACCGCCACCATGTTGGCTCGCGCATTGGCACAGTTGGGGTCATTCGTTCACGTCTCTTCAGCCACCAGCGGACAAGATGCTCTTAACAAAGTGCAGCATACTGCGGTGGATATTTTGTTCACGGACATGATCATGCCCGAAATGACGGGGTTGGAATTGATCGAAAAACTTCAAAGTCATCCTGGCGGCAAGCCTGCATATGCCTATCTCATCACGGCTTATGATGTGCCGGGATTAAAACTGACTGCACAACGCTTAAAAGTCAATCAAGTAATCCTCAAACCCGTCCGCCCGGAACGAATCTGTCAGATTGCCGCGCAGGCAATCGAAGAAATGAATCGTTCCAAGAAACCACCCGGCAAACCAACCGCACAAAAGAGACGGTTCAAGGTTCTCGTGGCAGACGATGTGCCCGAAAACGTCACATTGCTGACCCGCTATCTTGAATTTGAAGGCTACGATCTGGCAGTCGCCATGGACGGGATGGAAACAATGAACAAAGTACGGGGTGAACTGCCTGATATGGTTCTATTGGATGTCAACATGCCAGGCAAGGATGGGTTCACCATCCTTGAAGAGATTCGCGCAGACCCTGCAACGGCTCATATTCCCGTCATCATCTTGACGGCGGCGCGACTGGAGCCCATGGATGTGCAGTCCGGACTCAATCTGGGAGCTGATGATTATATAACCAAGCCATTCGACCGCCATGAATTAATGGCCCGCATCCGCACAAAACTGCGCGTGAAAGAAGCCGAAGATGTCATCCGCCGCCGCAATCGTGAATTGAGCCTGATTCCAGAAATCGGAAAAGAACTCAGCACTTGTACCAAGATCGCAGAGATTGCGGATGTAGTGTTGAGACGAACTACCGAGACCTTAGGGGCAATCGAAGGTCACATGATCATGCTGGATGCGACGGGCAATGTCATGGAACGATACGGAATCTCTGTATCAAATTCGGAAAAGAGCGCGACGCAGGTTGATATTCCAGAAAATTTATTTGACATCTTAAAAGGGGGGCGCCAGGGTTTGGTTATAAAAGACACCGCCCACGATCTGATTTGGAAGCCTGCCACCGCATCCATAAACTCCGCAGTGGTCGCCCCATTGTTTGGGAGACGCGAATTGTTAGGTGCATTCCTATTAACCCATGAGCGGGAAGAGTATTTCATGTTCGATCATCTCCTGCTTTTGCAGGCCATTGCCAGCCAGGCAGCAATGGCAATCGAAAACGCATATTTGTATGAAAACGCCGCCCATGAACAGAAATAACCGGAAAGGATTCGGAACAAGTTTCTCGCAATCATGTCGCATGACCTTAAGATCCCCATCATATTCATCTGGAAGCAAAGAACGAGCTAGGCAGGAGTATGTTTCGCCGCTGTTGCCAATACTGATCCGGAAGAACGTCATCATCCCGCCAATCCATCAGATGGACATCCGATCATGGCACGGCAAGTCTTTTCGATTCCCAGGAAGGAGTCATATTTATGGACAATAAAAATTCTTCGAAAAAGTCGTTGTTCGACCGTTTCCGATCTTCCATCCGTAATCAACTTTCTGCCGTCACAGTGCTTATGGCAGCAGTACCAGTTCTGGTCGTCAGCACGTTTATCGGGGCATTGACAGTTTCACAAACCCGCCAGACCTTGCAGGAAAATGCGCTACGTCAGCTGGAAGCGATCCGCACACTTAAATATGAGCAACTGACAACATACTTTTCCGAACGTGCAAACAACGTCAGACTCAACTCGAATTCGCCATCGATGTTGAACGCGCTGGAGGAATTAACAAAAGGCTTTAATGAAGTTGGCGCTAATCCAATCCGTTCCTTGTATTTAGGAAAACCTGACCGTGTTAACGCAGGCGATGACAGCACATATACAGTCGCACATGGTCAGTCCACCCCCTATCTGGCAGGAATCAAAGACACGTTCGGCTTTTACGATGTACTTGTGATCCACCGCAACGGGCAAATTGTTTACACCTATTCAAAAGAAGATGATTTCGGGACCAACTTGGTCAGTGGAGAATATTCTAACTCTCACTTGGCGAAATTATTTCTAGATGCTCTGACCCTGCCTGAAGGGGACGTGATATTTAGCGATTTCGAATTTTATGAGCCTTCAGACGGGCAACCGGCCGCCTTTATTGCGGCGCCCATCTATGATGGCAGACAAGTTGTTGGCGTATTTGCCGCCCAATTATCCATTGAAAAAATCAGCGAGATCATGCAAGAACGTACAGGGCTCGGTGAAACCGGTGAAACTTTTCTGGTGGGGAGTGACAAATTGTTCCGCACAGAATCTTTTTTCACGCCTGATACCCTCCTACGAGTACCTGTGGACACTATTTCAGCTAATAAGGGGCTTGCAGGCGAAACCGGTTCCGGTCCCATTATTGACTATCGCGGGCAACCTGCGTTTGCGGCATGGCAGCCTGTAGATATTGGAAACCTTCACTGGGCGTTCATTGCCAAAATCGACGAAAGCGAAGCGCTAACTACTGCAAATCAATTAACAACATTTATTACCACATCCATCTCAATCGCAGGACTTATCGTGATTACGCTCGCGTTTGTAGTGGCGTTTTCCGCCTCGCGTTCATTTGTGGAGCCGATTCTCAAGCTTAGAGATGCCGCCACTAGCATTGCTTCTGGTGATTTGGACACAAAAATTACCATCGAGCGCGAGGATGAATTAGGCGTTCTGGCCAGGACGTTCAACGGCATGACCTCTCAGTTACTTCAACGGTCAAAGGCAGTTGAAACATCCACTGAAGTCAGCCGCAGAATTTCCTCCATCCTCGATCTCAAGCAGCTTGCGTTCGAAGTGGTGGAGCAACTGCAATCCGCCTTTAATTATTATCATGCCCATATTTACCTTCTGGATATTGAAGGCGAAAACCTAGTCATGACCGGCGGAACCGGTGAAGCAGGCAAAACGTTGTTGGAACGCAACCACCAAATCCCGCGCGGACGCGGTCTCGTTGGGCGCGCCGCTGAAACAAAGGAATTCGTACTTGTTTCCGATACCTCCCAAGACCGAGACTGGCTTCCAAATCCACTTTTGCCCGAAACCAAATCCGAGATCGCCGTGCCAATCATCGCAGGCGGACAAGTATTGGGCGTGTTGGACGTGCAGAATAATGTCGCGAACAGTCTTACCAAACAAGATGCGGACCTGATCACTTCCATCGCAAACCAGACCGCAATTGCCATTCAAAACATCCGCCAATACGAACAAACCATTGCCACTTCAGCAGAACTCGCAGGCTTCCAAGGTGCAGTCAACGAAGCTGCCATTGTGGCCATTACGGATGTCAGCGGCCGGATCGAACAAGTTAATGACAAGTTCGTTCAGATCTCAAAATATACCCGTGAGGAATTGATCGGGCAGGATCACCGCATCTTGAACTCCGGATATCACCCAAAAGAATTCATTCGCGATATGTGGGTTACCATTGCCAATGGCAGGGTGTGGCGTAACGAAATCCGCAACAAGGCAAAAGACGGATCTATTTATTGGGTGGACACGACCATAGCCCCCATTCTCAACGAACGCGGGAAGCCGGTCAAATATGTTGCGGTGCGCTTCGACATTACCCAGCGTAAAGAGACTGAACTTGCAGTTGAAAAACGCGCGACAGAATTGGAAGTGGTGGCAAACGTGGGTACAGCCGCCGCAACCATCATTGAAACTGACCGCTTGCTGCAGGAAGTGGTAGACCTTACAAAGCGTTCCTTCAACTTGTATCACGCCCATATCTACCTGCTGAACGAAACAGGGGACACGTTGGTACTATCCTCAGGGGCTGGAGAGGTCGGCAAGCAAATGGTTGCTGAAAAAAGGAGCATCCCTCTCAACCGGGAACAATCTTTGGTGGCGCGCGCTGCCCGTGAAAGACAAGGATTTTTCGTAAACAATGTGCGCTCCGACCCAGACTTCCTCCCCCATCCCTTCCTGCCAGAGACTCGCTCTGAGCTGGCGGTTCCCTTGATCGTCGGCGACAAGGTGCTGGGCGTGTTCGACGTGCAGGCGGATCAGATTAACCACTTCACGGATGACGACATTCGCATTCAAACAACGCTTGCCGCGCAGGTTGCAGTCGCGCTTCAAAATGCACGAACCTTCTCCCTGGCGCAACAACAAGCCGAACGTGAGGCGAGATTGAATCTCATCAGTCAAAAGATTCAAAGCGCTACCAGCGTGGAAGCAGTATTGCAGATTGCAGCGCGCGAACTGGGACATGCCCTCGGCGCTCCCCGGACCATTGCTCAATTAAGTGTCAAGGACAAAAACTAGGCAGGCACGATGGATAAGTATCACCAGCGGCTGACGGATCTCTTTGCGGATATCGAGCGTCTGGCAGGGCACCCGGATGCCAAAGCCGACATCATCCAACGCAAGTTGGAATCCCTGCGCGCACGCGTCGCTGAGTTGGAAGCGGAGATCTTCAAAGATCAAAGAATGTCTGGTTCAACCCATCCCAATGTGCCTCTCTTTTATGAAAAGGAACACATCGGTTACGCCTATGTCGGTTCCCAATTCGAAACGCTGCCGCCCTCCGCTATGGAAACTTTGGATACCAATCATAATACTCTTCAAATGCCTCTGCTTGGCACAACAGGGCCGATCGGCAGGATTATCGCAGAACCGGAACCTCAGCGTGAATGGACGAAGGAGGATGCCAGCCTGGCAGAAGAGATCGCCCAACGCGCCGCTCTTCAAATACAGAGTTTGCGTCTGCTAACGTCCGCCGAACAGGCTCGAGCGGAGGCTGAGGCGGCAAGTCGCCGTTTCATCCATGAAAGTTGGGCATCCTTCCTCGATGGAATCCGAAACAGCGAACGTATTGGATACATGTACGATCAGGCAGAGGTGGCGCCCGTCGTTGATCCAAATATCGATGAAGCGGACATCCAAGAAACGATAGAGGTGTTGGATGAGCACATCGGCAGGTTGCTTCTCAAGGCTAACCCGGTTCGCCCGTTGACCAATGAAGACAAGGCAATGGTTTCGGCGGTGGCCCGGCAGGTTGCCCAGCAGGTTGAAAGCCTTCGCCTGCTTGCAGAAGCCTCGCAAGCCCGGGCGAAATCCGAGGAAGCCACCCGCCGCATTACACGCGATGAATGGCGCGAATATTCTGATCGCAAAAAGGACAAGAAGAAATCGCTTGGATTTCTTTACGATTCGAATCGAGTTCAACCCTTGAACACCCCGCCATCCGACATCAGCCTCTCGCATCCCCTCGTTGTTCGCGGGGAGACCATTGGTCAACTGGCTGTATCCGGTTTGGGTCACATCTCTCCTGAAATGACCGAGCTCATGTCGGCAATTGCGGCGCAAGCCAGCGTACATATCGAAACTCTGCGCCTGACTGAGGAATTGCAGGAACGCGCCGATGAACTGCTGGAACTTGACCGCCTCAAATCCTCCTTCCTTGCAAACATGTCGCACGAACTGCGCACGCCATTGAACTCCATTCTCGGTTTTTCAGACGTGATTTTGGAAGAACTGGACGGTCCCCTCACGCCCACCATGGAGAACGACATCAAACTCATCCAGAAGAACGGGCAGCATCTTCTCCACCTCATTAATGATGTGTTGGACATGGCAAAGATCGAATCCGGCACACTCAACCTTACCGTGGAGACGTTCAACTTGAACGAGATCATCGAAGAAGTCACAGACATCACCTCCCTGCTTGCAAGCGACAAAGGGCTTGCCCTCCACATCGAACCCGACTCGGATAGAGGCGTCGAGGTCAGCGCAGACCGCACCCGCCTTCGTCAGGTCTTGATCAATATCATCAACAATGCCATTAAATTCACCGAGAAAGGCGCCATATCCCTGCGCGCCATCCGCGAGAAAAACAATGTGCTGGTTGCAGTCAAAGACACCGGTATGGGCATCCCAACAGACCAACTCGAGTCAATCTTCCAGGAATTCACCCAGGTGGATTCCTCCACAACCCGCAAGGTGGGCGGCACAGGGCTGGGTCTTCCCATCAGCCGCCGCCTCATCGAAATGCATGGCGGGCGCCTCTGGGCAGAAAGCACCGGCGTGGAAGGCGAAGGCTCCACCTTTTATATCTTCCTTCCGCTCGAAGCAAAAATCGCAGACCCCGAACCCATTACAAAGAAAAAATAACATGGCGTATCCACTCTTCCTTGAATGCGCCGCCTGCGGCGAAAAGCAACCGTATAAACCTTTCAAGCTGGCTCTCTGCAAGACATGCGGGTCGCAATGGCTCGAACCAAACTACGACTACGAGTCCTTCAAACGCGAAATCCTGCGCGGCATTCCAAACCGCCCGAACAACCTATGGCGCTATCAGGATGTGCTGCCTTTGGAAAACCCCTCCATCCTTGACTTATACCCGGCAGGTGGCACGCCGCTCTGGCATTCGCAGCGCTTCGCTCCCGACCTCGGGCTTGACTCTGTATTCATCAAGGATGAACGCTACGCCCCGACCTCCTCCTTCAAAGACAGGCAAGCCGCGGTCGCTGTTGCCGCCATGAACGAAAACGGCATCCGCGAAGCCGTGATCGCATCCACAGGCAATGCCGCAGTGGCATATGCCGCCGCCTGCGCCCGCGCCGGCATTAAACTCTGGGTCTTCATGACCAGCCTCGTACCGCAGGAAAAACTGCGCGAAGCCGCCCTCTTTGGCGCGGAGGTCATCCGCGTCAGCGGCAATTACGACCAGACCAAACAGATCGCCGCGCAATTTGCCCGGCGAAAAAACCTGCATTTGGACCGCGGCTCGAATTCCATCCCTGCCCGTGAATCCATGAAGACCATCGCCTACGAGATTGTGGAAGGACTCGATTGGCGCGCCCCGGATTGGTACATCCAAGCCGTCAGCGGCGGCTTGGGTCCGCTTGGCGTGTATCGCGGCTTCAGGGAAATGTTCGAGATGGGGTTGATTAACAAAATCCCCAAACTCGCCGTCATTCAAGCGGAAGGCTGCGCGCCAATGGTCAAGGCGTTCAAGGCTGGCAAAGACACCGCCGACCCCATCGTCCCCGATACGCGCATCATCATCCTGTCCACTGGCGATCCTGGTGAGTCTTATACGCACTTATGGAAACTTACACAAAAATACGGCGGAGCCATGGAGTCCGTGACGGACCTCGAAGCCTATAACGCGATGAAGACACTCGCCAAAAGCGAGGGGATGGCTGTAGAGCCGGCAACAGCCGTCGCTTTTGCTGGATTCGAAAAACTATCCAAACAAGGCGTAATCGCGCGCGAAGAAACCGTCGTCATCAACTGCACGGGGCATACCTTCCCCGTCGAAAAACATGTGTTGGGAGATCAATGGGCGGTGGATGTGCATCTCAGCGTGGATCAGTCGCCTGCTCCGCGCGAGGGTCTGCAAGCCGCCCTCGAAAATCTGGACGAAACCACCACCACCATTCTGCTTGTAGACGACAATGAGGACGATGCACTCCTCATCCGCCGCCTGCTCGAAAGCAGGAAGAAATACCGCCTCTTTCACGCCAAAGACGGCTGGGAGGGGCTTTCCATTGCTCGCCAAAAACTCCCCGATCTAATCGTCAGCGATCTGACCATGCCCGGCATTGATGGATTTGGATTCGTCGAGGAATTAAAACTGGACCCACGCACACAGAATATTCCTGTAGTGGTGGTCAGCGCAAAGGATATTTCGGCAGAGGAGCGCAAACGGCTCAACGGTCACATTGAGGCGGTTTATCAAAAGGGGTCCCTTCCCACGCGCAAGTTCGTGGATGAAGTCATCAATGTCATTGAAGAAAAAATCGTAAGCGGAATATAAGGAGGAACCTTTTATGGGAAGCACTGTTTTATATATAGAAGACAATCCGGATAACATGATGCTGGTAAAGCGCGCGCTGGAATCGCGCGGATATGATATGCTGGAAGCCGGAGACGGTTTGACGGGCGTGGAAACCGCTGAACAAAATGATGTGGATTTGATTCTATTGGACATCAACCTCCCCGACATTGATGGATATGAGGTGGCGCGCAGACTGCGCGCCAGTTCGAAGATTGAACTGGCATATGTCCCCATCATCGCCATCACTGCCAACGCCTTGAGAGGCGATGCGGAAAAAGCGCTCAATGCTGGCTGCGATGTATATATGTCCAAACCGATTAATATCCGGGAGTTATGGGCGCGGGTGGAAGCGTTCATCCCCTCTCCTGCAGCAAAATAAAAATTTTATCGGAAATGAGAAATGCCAAATTCTGTAAAATCGAACCTTGAGTCAGCCCACACAAAAATTTCGTATATTTCAAGTCTGCAATGCTCCGGTTGCAAGAAAATCTACCAAACCGGACAAATCCATACATACTGTCCCGATTGTCAATCCACATTGTTGGTACATTACGATCTGGATTCCGCACGCGCCGAAGTGGACCGGGACGAGATCAGCCGCCGTCCGCGGGGGATGTGGCGCTGGCATGAAGTTCTGCCTGTTGTTGACCCGGCCAATCAGGTCACATTGGGCGAAGGGGATACGGCATTGTTACCGCTTGCAAGTCTTGGCAAATCGCTTGGATTGACCCACCTTTATGTCAAAGAAGAGAGCAGCAACCCGACTGGCTCCTTCAAAGCGCGCGGACTTTCGGCGGCGGTCTCCAAGGCAAAAGAACTCGGCATCAAAAAAGTGATCATCCCCACTGCCGGAAACGCAGGCGGCGCGATGGCGGCATATGCGGCGCGCGCCGGAATGCAGGCGATGATCTACATGCCGAACGACACTCCACACGCAAACATCGAAGAGAGCCGCATCGTCGGCGCGGAAGTGATTCTGATCGACGGGCTCATCAGCGATGCGGCAGGGATGGCAGGCGTCAAAGCGCGCGAAGAAGGTTGGTTCGATGTTTCGACATTCAAAGAGCCGTATCGCGCGGAAGGCAAAAAGATCATGGGATATGAATTGGCGGAGCATTTCGATTGGGAGCTGCCCGACGTCATCATCTATCCCACCGGCGGTGGGACGGGACTGGTGGGCATGTGGAAAGCATTTAAAGAAATGGAAACGCTCGGCTGGTTGAAAAACAAGAAACGTCCGCGCATGGTGGCGGTGCAGGCGGCGGGATGCGCCCCCGTGCCGCTGGCATTTGGAAAAAGGGCTGAATTCTGCGATTTCTGGACGAACGCCCACACCGTCGCATCCGGTCTGCGTGTGCCAAAGAGTTTTGCCGACCATTTGATCCTGCGCGATATTTATGAAAGCAACGGCACGGCTGTTGCCGTGGAGGATGAAGAAATCATCAAAGCCCAGCATGAACTGGCGCGGGCAGAGGGTATCTTTGCCGCCCCTGAAGGCGCCGCCACTTTTGCCGCATTGAAGGAACTCGCGGCGCAACAATGGGTCCACCCCGATGAGAGAATTGTTTTATTCAATACGGGATCGGGATTGAAGTATCTGGATAAGAGTTAAAGAAAAAGTAGCCGCTTTTGGAAGCGGCTACTTTTTTACAACTGCAATACCGTCGGTTTTATCCCCAATTCATTAATCAACCCATTCAACTCCGCATCGCTCAAGCGCCGCCCTTTGCCCGCATATGCCGTGAGCATGGCTTCGTTCATGTTGGTGCCGAATGAACGTCCATCAAAACGCGGTGTGGTGGTTATGATCGTCTTCACGCCTCTTTCCTCGAGCAAAGCAATGTTCTCTTCGGTGGTCGTGTTGGTCACAATGGTCTTGCCGCTCAAATTGTTCGGCATGTACTTTCGCATGAACAGAAAATCGCCCGCGATCAAATCGGACTCTTGGAAATATTTCAGATACTTCGGTTCGTGTTCCGCGCCGTCGCTGCCGTAGAAGATCATGCTCATTGGGAAATGACTGACGAACGGCAGCATGATCCGCGCGACACGCTTGAAGGCGGGAATGCCATAAATAGGAAGCGGCACACCGAGCGCGACCATCAAATCTCCGAACACGCTTCGTTCACTGACCTCGGAAACTGCTTCCGCCAACCCAAGCCGATCCGCCGCGACGGGGACGAACGCCTGCTTAAAGCGGACTTCTCCCAGTTGTGGTTTCGCCAGTTCAAAGACTCTCCGCTCGAGGGTGTGTTTGAGTCCGCGCCCGTCGCAGAGTGGAGTCTGTTTGACGCCGGAGACAAGTTTGAGGGCGGCATGAAGCGGATATTCCCGATGATCGAGACGGAGAAATAAATCCACACCGCCAACACCAAAGGCATCCACCTTCCCGTCCAAATCCAGATACATCTGGCGCGCCTTTTCGATATCGCCGTCCGTACCAATACGTTCAACGAGGATTTCCACGCCGTTGAGATCGACGGTGACGCTTTTATCGCGTTTCGAACTTCCAAGGCTGATGCTGACTGCGTGTTTCATTGACCGCCTACGAATGGGTTGAATTGCTTTTCAAATCCTACCGTCGTTTCGGGACCGTGGCCTGAAAGCAGGCGGGTTTCATCGGGCATCGTGAATATTTGCGAACGGATGCTGTTCTCCAGCGTGCTCCAGTCGCCGCCGGGCAAATCGGTGCGGCCAACGCTTCCGTTAAAGATCACGTCGCCGCAAAAGCAGATGTTTTCGTTTGGCACATACAACACGCAGTGACCCTTCGTATGCCCCGGCGTAAAACGGACTTCGAATTCGTTCGAGCCGAGTTTCAGTTTCATGCCATGTACAAAGTCAATCGTCGGTTCGGGACCGGGATCGATATCGAAGCCGAAGACCGCCGCGCCGCCACCCGCCCGCCAGAGGACGTGGTCTTCGGGGTGAAGCGCCACATGCGGAAGAGGATTGAGCGCATCCGCAATTGCCGCCGCGCCGCCGATGTGATCGAAATGCGCGTGCGTGTACCAGAGATGCCCAATGCGCCAGCCGCGTCTCTGCGCCTCCGCCAAAATGATGTGGCCATCCCAGGCAGGGTCAATGACGGCGGCTTCGTTCGTTTCGGGATCCGCGACGAGATAAGCGTTCGTCTGCGCGGGGCCAAGGGTATAGGATATGATTTCGAGCATGTTTACTCCAAGGGAGGCTGATCAGGCGTCAGCGCGAGAGAGGCGGTTTTTGATCCGCGCGGGATAAAAAGGATCGAAAGAAAAATGGAAAGTAGGACCAACGCCGCAGTAACAGGATAGACAATGACCGGTTGAATTTCGTACAAGTATCCCGCCAGCAAGGGCGCAAGGATGGATGCAAATGAATTAATCGCTTCCGTAAGTCCATAAGCAATTCCCATCCTAGCCTGATGAACTACTTCGCGCACTTGCGCAAACACCATCTGCCGCGCCACGCGAAAGCCGCCCATGACGAAATATCCTAACGCATACCATGCAGGCAGGTTGCCCAGCCAAAACGCCAGCGCCGAAAGACCTACGGCGCCCTGTCCCAGCAGGAAAGCGAGGCGCGGATTGAAGTGTCCCAGCACGAGATTAAAAAAGACGTTACCCAAACCGCCCACCGAGCCGATCCACCCGATTTGGGTGAAGGTTACTCCGCGTTCGTTTTGCAGGAAGTTCGGCGTCAGCGGCTGGTGCAGGAACATCACGAAGGTGCTGATAAACGCAATACCCAGAAAAGTAACAAAACGTTTGTTCTTGAGCAGGCGTTCCTGTTCGCCATCCTCCTCTTTATACACATCGCGCGGCTGGGGTTTTAGGAAAAATATCAAAAGGGTCGAGACAATAAATACGATGGCAGATATCAGGAACGTTCTGTCGAGCCCAAACTTGTCGCCGATCCAACCGCCGATGGCCGGACCAAGCACCATGCCCAGATTGAACGATGCCGAAGCCAGCGTCATTGCGCGCCCGGGCGAGAGGTTGCCGCGCGCGGCAGTCACATAGCTGAACAACGGCGACGAAACAAAGGCAGTCACGCCGTACAATAAATACCCGATCGTGAACGGGAGCAATGAATGTGACAACGCCATTGTCCATGCTGAAACCGTTCCCAGCGCCCATGCGGCTACCAACAAAGGTCTCCGCCCGATCTGGTCGGAAAGATAACCAGCAGGGATGTGCGAGATCATCATCATGAAACCGAATATCCCGAAGATTGAGCCGATCATCAATGGGTTTGCGCCAAACTCTTCGAGGCGAAGCGGCACAAACAGCAGGAACATCCCTTCGCCAATTCCCCATGTGAACAACGCCGCGCTGATCAGATACAGGGATGGCTTCACTTAGCCTCCTCCACCCGGCGGATAAAATCACGCGCCAGTTCGAATACCTGATGACGAGCCGCATCACGCGTGACAACGTGGCCTGATTCCGTTACATAGGCTTTTGTCTTGTCCGACACATTGACCAGCCTCTCATGAATCCGCTCCATGTTTTGATACGACACATACCTGTCATTCTTGGAATGAATCAGCAGTACCGGTTTGCGGACTTCGGGCAAGACCGCCTGCATCGCCAATATCAACGATTTCAACTCTGCAATCGAGCGGATGGGATTCCGCGGATACGAAATGTGCTCCTTGAAGGCTTCCTTGTCGAACCACGATTCGCCGGGTGCTTCCCTGGACTTTTGCGCATACTTTTTAAACATACTGTACAACTTGATGAACCACACCGGATAGTGATGGTCGCCGGGCAGTTCGTATGGCGTGGACATTGCGATCACGCCCGCCGTATCCAAACGCGTAGACATCAACAGCGACAATATGCCGCCCATCGAAAGACCTACGACGAAGACCCGGTCGGTCATGCCGCGGAGGAGGTGAAAGCCGTCTTCAACGGATGCAGTCCAATCGGTCCAGCGGGAGGCGATCATATCTTCGGGAGTTGTCGCATGTCCGGCGAGTCGGATCGCCAAACAAGTGTAGCCCTGTTTATTGAGATAGTCCCCCATCCAACGCATTTCCTTGGGCGTGCCCGTGAATCCATGCGTCAGCAATACGCCTGAGCGGTTTCCCGGGAGAAAGAATGGTTCAGCGGTTTCGATGATGTTCATTAGTTTTCCTGTTTTAGAACTTTACCCAGCCGGGGGTAAAAGACGGCAAACGCAATGCCAGGGAGGAGCAAAAAATAACTGACATAAGACGGTTTGGGAATCACGAACGGAGCAGCGAAAATCAGCACAACCATCGCCGCCCACACAACCAAATAGCGAAAAAGAAATTCAAACCAGCGCGACGCAAAAGTGGCTGCCAGCATGATGAGCGTGGAGGCGATGAGCACCAGCACCCAGAACAACCAGGGATGATTCCAAATGACTTCGACATTGCGTTGTATCTCGAAGAGGCGGAAGAATTTTATCAACGCATAATGGACATACAGGAACAGGAGTGAGTTCATTCCCCAAAAGATCGTCAGCTGGTTGAGTCGCGGGTGACGAAGCGCCGGAATGGAACGCATCAGAAAGAATGCAAGGAAAAGAAACGCGGAGGATGCAAGGAAAAAATCCAACAGGAATTGCCATTTACTCCCGTTGGCATCCGGGATATGAAGCCCAAAAAGGGAATAATAAAGCAGTCCAAACGCCAGAAACAGGAACAGGTTGTATATATTCCTTGCGCGATAGGCAGCCACACCGAAAAAGAAAAGCGAAAGCCAGGGCAAGAGGGGGAATAACCCGGGCGCGATCAAAATCCCTTCAAGCACTTCAAACCCAAGCGGATAGATAAGTTTATCCAAACCGAACGATAACGCGCCAAGCAAGAGATATGCCCATGGCGGCGGACGAAAATAATATTCAATGAAGTAAATTGTCAGCACACCCAAGGCGATGGTCTGAATGATCTCGAATTGAAAGCGCGAGAGGAAAGCCGGGTCAAGAAATCCGCTGTAACTGAAACCCAGCAAGAAGATGAACCCATACAGGAAAAGAATTTCACGAGGCGGCTTTTTCGCCTGAAAACTTGCGGTCACCCCCGCTGTTGAAAAGAACAACGCAGGCGCAAGATTTCCCCAAAAAATATAGTTCTCGTAATCCCACATCTTGAGTTTGGAATGCGCCACCACCATCAAGGCGCACCCAACACCTTTCAACACATCCAGCCCGAGATCCCGCTTCTGCATCGTCCTCACAAGCTGGCATTATAAGCGGAAACCATTACCCGCTCTTTACAATCTTCAGCAACCCGCGCAAACCCAATTCGTAAGACTGCCATCCAAATCCCGTCACTTTGCCTTTACACACCGCCGAAATCATGGACGTATGTCGAAATTCCTCGCGCGCATACACATTCGAGAGGTGCACCTCCACCACAGGGATCTGTATCGCAGAGATCGCATCACGCAATGCAACAGACGTATGTGTATACCCGCCTGGGTTGAAGACCACGCCGTTTGCCCACGTCCGCGCCTCGTGCAGGGCATCGATCAGCACGCCTTCATGGTTGGATTGCAGACAGGTTACTTCCGCGCCCAATTCTTTGCCAAGTTCGATCAACCGATTGTCGATATCACCCAACGCCATCGAACCATAGACTTCTGGTTCACGCGTTCCAAGCAGGTTCAAGTTGGGTCCGTGCAGTACAAGTATTTTCATTCTTCCTCTACATTATGATGTCATTGCGAGCATAGCGAAGCAATCCTCAACGATCAGGAAATTGCTTCGTCGCTATCGCTCCTCGCAATGACAGATACCAAATCACTCACTTCCACCAATTCCACCTTGCCGATCTCCACTGGCAGCGCAAAGCGGATTGCCTTCGCATTCTTCTTTTTGTCCACCCGCATGGCGTGGACGATCTCGCCGCGCGGCATGTCGGCTGGAATCTCAATCGGCAAGCCGAGTTCAGACAAGGCTTTGCCAATTGTATCGGTCAAGCCTTTTTTTGCAATTCCCGTCCGTTCGGCATATTTCGCTTCAACGACCATGCCGATCGCGATCGCTTCCCCATGCCGCAATCTGAATCGACTCACCAATTCAACCGCATGTCCCACCGTGTGACCGAGATTCAGAGCGGCGCGGATTCCCTTTTCGTACGGGTCTTCCTCGATCACCTCGATCTTCACCGCCATCGCGTGCTTGACGATGCGTTCAAGATTTTGTCTGACCCAGTCCATTCCATGCGTGCAAATTTCAAACAAGGCAGGGTCAGAGATGATCCCATGCTTGACCACTTCCGCCATGCCAGAGATCAACTCACGCTCGGGCAGGGTGAGCAAAAGGCTTGGGTCGGCGAGTACAAGTTTCGGCGGATGAAAGGAACCGACAAGGTTCTTCCCCTCGGGCAGGTCGATGCCCGTCTTCCCGCCGAGGGCGGCATCCACCATCGAGAGCAGGGTCGTCGGGACGGCGATCCATTCAATCCCGCGCATGTACGTGGACGCGGCAAAGCCAGCCATGTCGCTGACCACGCCGCCACCGAGGGCAATGACCGTGCTTTTGCGGTCAAGCGCATTCTCGAGGAAGGACTTCCATAATTGGGAAACGGTCTCGAGATTTTTGTGTTCCTCGCCCGCAGGGATGACGATATGCTTCGCATCGGGAACGACCTGTTTGATTTTATCGAGATGGAACTTTGCAACGTTTTCATCTGTGACGATGATGGGGTTTTGCATCGGAAAGTCTGTCACGTCCGAAATACGACCTACAAAAACGTCGTATTCACCCATCGAGGAGATATGGTGACGACCAAGTTCGATTTGAAGTTGACGGAGAACTTGCTCGATGCTTTTTCCATCCACGGCAAATCGTTGTCGAAAGGAAGCATAATGTTCACCGCGCTTCGCTAGCAAAGATGAAAGTCTCTCGCGCAGGTCGCCAGCCAGCAATGGGCGTTTGTTCGCGTCAGACTCGAGCCTTGCGATCAGCGTGTCGAGTTCCGCCGTAAGCAGGATGACCTTGCCGCTCTTTTCTGCAAGCTGACGGTTTTCGTCTCGCAACAATGCGCCGCCACCAAGGGCAATGACGCTGGCTTGCAAGTTTGTCATGCTGGAAGCATAACCTACAATTTCCTTTAGTGCGGAGGTTTCCAACTCACGGAAGGCTGGTTCGCCCTGCGTTTCCATGATCTGCGGAATGGATATGCCCGCATTCGTTTCGATGACGCGGTCAAGGTCAATGAACGGGAGGCGCAGCTTCTCTGCAAGCGCCTGCCCGATGGTGGATTTGCCTGTCCCTGAAGGACCGTAGAGGAAGATGTGGGGCATGAGTTGAATTATTCCCAAAATACATGCGGGATATTGTCCATTGGCAGATCGTCAAGTGTGGCTTTACGCAGGGTCGCAAAGCGCGGTTGCATTTCTTTGATCGAGTCACCGCCAAGTTTTTCGATGAGAGCATCGGCAAGGACAAAGGCGACCATCGCTTCAAGGATGGGAACGGCACGCGGCACGGGGCAAAAATCGGAGCGTTCATATTTGGTTGGAGAGTCGGCTTGCAGCGCCAGATCAACTGTCGGCTGGGGAAGAAGCGTGGTGGCTATCGGTTTAATCGCGGCACGGATGACGATGGGCTGTCCATTTGAAACTCCGCCTTCAGTCCCGCCTGCTCTATTCGTCGAACGTCGAAGGTTTGAATGTTGCAAATTGATCGGATCATGCGCCTGGGTGCCGATGCGTTTTGCGTTCTCGAACGCATCACCGACCTCCACGCCCTTGATCGCCTGCACGGACATGACCGCCATCGCAAGCCTCGCTTCGAGACGCCTGTCCCATTGCATGAAACTGCCAAGCCCAACAGGGAGATTGAGCGCGATGATCTCGAGGACGCCGCCGAGGGTGTTCTTGCCATGAATGGTCTTTTCGATCTCATCACGCATCTTTTGCGCGGACCTTTCGTCTGGGCACCGCACATCGGACTCTTCTGCACGCTGGAAACGTTCCTCATAAGGCATGCTGCCAAGGTCGGCTTGGACTTCGCCGATGGATGCGACGTACCCGCCAACGAGGATACCGAACTGGGCGAGGAGTTGTTTGCAGACCGCGCCCGCTGCAACGCGCATGGTCGTTTCGCGTGCGGATGCGCGTTCGAGCGCGGGGCGCAAATCCCTGTAGCCATATTTGACCGCGCCTGTGAGGTCAGCGTGACCTGGGCGCGGAGCGGTCATCGGGTCAATGGCTTTGCCCTTCCATTTAATGTGATCCGCATTTTCGACGAGCATTGCAATCGGCGCGCCTGTCGTTTCGCCCGCCATGACTCCGCCGAGGATCTGTGCAGTGTCCTTTTCTATCTTCATACGTCCGCCTGAGCCGTATCCCTGCTGGCGGCGGGCGAGGTCCTTGTTGATGATATCGGGTGTGAGAGGAAGTCCCGCGGGGATGCCATCGAGGATGGCGGTGAGGGAGGGTCCGTGAGATTCGCCTGCGGTTAGAAATCTAAGCATGAGGTCTCCAATAACATGTGGTTTCGATACGCCGTTTCGCGGCTACTCGACCACCGATGCATACAAAATATCTCTTGGCGGGTTGTGACCTGTCCAAATCTCAAAGGCGAGGGCGGCTTGTTCGATGAGCATGCCAAGTCCTGTTGTGGCTTGCAGTCCCTGTGAACGGGCTTCACGGACAAGTTTGGTTTCGCGCGGGTTGTAGACCAGATCATAAACGATGGCATCAGGAGGAAGCGTTACATTTTCGGGCAGAGGTGACTGGTCGATGTTGGGGGTCATGCCGAGGGGGGTGGTGTTGACGATGAGTTGAAAGTTTGAAAGTTGGAAAGTTTGAAAGTTCAGTTCGATGGCAGTGATATCTTCAAATTGGGATGCAAGTTGTTCGGCTTGTTCAAGTCTGCGAGCAGCGAGGGTAACGTTCCAGCCGTCGTTGAGGAGGGCATGGACGACAGCACGCGCAGAACCACCAGCACCCAAAACGATTGCCGATTTACGATTTACGATTTTCGATTCCTCAGCCAGAAAGCGTTTGAGGTCAGACAAGAATCCAGAAGCATCGGTGTTGTCGCCAACGAGTTGATTCTCTCGCAGGTAAATCGTGTTGACTGCGCCGATGGCTTTCGCGGTTGGCGTAAGTTCGTTCATGAATTCGAGTACGTTTTGCTTATGCGGGATGGTGACATTCAGTCCGTGGATCGCACCAGAGCGGACACGGACGAGGAGGTCACTTAATCCTTGTCTGTCATCGGGATGGATGGGAAATAAGGAATAGTCACCTTGCAAGCCGCAGGCTGTCAGTGCGGCGGCGTGGATTTTGGGGGAGAGGGAGTGACTGAGAGGGTAGCCGATCAGACCGAGATGAAACATGACTTCTCCCTCACCCTAGCCCTCTCCCGCTGGGAGAGGGGACTCGTAGCGTTTCAAGAACGTCAAAAAAATTCGGGAAGGTTTTGGAGACGCAGGATGGATTTTCAATAGTCACACCGTCGAAGCGCAGACCGATGAGGGAGAACGCCATTGCCATGCGGTGGTCGTTGTATGTTTGAACTTCGGCGGGTTGGAAATTCTTGCACGGGTAAATGGTCATACCATCTTCATGTTCTTCGACTTGAACGCCGAGTCGTTTGAGTTCGGTGCATGTCGCAGAGACACGATCCGTTTCTTTGATACGGGCAGAGGCAATGCCGCGGATTCTCGTCGGCGAATCAGCAAACGGGGCGATGGAGGCAAGTGTCTGGGCGGTGTCAGGGATGTCACGCATGTCGATGTCGATTCCGTCAATGGACGACGGACAATGGACCATGATCGAGTTATCAGAATCTGTCACGACACAACCCATTCTTTGGAGAACATCAAGGAAGGCAATGTCACCTTGGACGGAGTTGCGTGAAATGTTTTCCACTTTGACTGTCCCGCCGCAGATGGCAGGCACGGCGAAAAAGTAGGACGCGGCAGAGGCATCGGATTCGATTTGGTAATTGGTAATAGGTAAATAAGAAGCGGGATGAACTGTGAAGCTTGAATATCCGTCGCGTTCGATCTCCACGCCGAATTCCTTCATGATGGAGATGGTCATATCCACGTAGGGCTTGGAGTTGAGCTCGGTGGTGAGTTCGATCTCAATGGGAGATCGGGCATACGGGGCGACCATTAACAACGCAGATAAAAATTGAGAAGAAATATTCCCTGCAATTTTTGTTTTCTCGCCAGGCAACCCATTGCCGATAATTTTGACAGGCGGACAAATATTCTGCATTCTGCCTTCTGCACTCTGCATTGACTCCACCTTTGCGCCGAGTTGAGTTAATGCTTCAACCAAATCTCCGATGGGACGTTCTCTCATGCGTGGTTCGCCATCGAGGATATATTCACCACTTCCCAGGGTGAGAAATGCAGACAAAAATCTTGCCGCTGTCCCCGCGTTGCCGATGAAAAGTTCTGCTTTGGCCGCTGGTATTTCGCCTCCCAAGCCCATCACGGTCATTTCGCGGCTGGATTCATCGAGCTGAACGTCAAAGCCAAGGGTTTGAAGCGCTTTGGCGAAGTAGCACGAGTCATCGGAGAATAGGGCGTTGGTGAGACGGGTTTGTCCGTTTGCAAGGGCGGAGATGAGCAAGGCGCGGTTGGTCAGCGACTTGGAACCCGGTACTTTCACTGATGCGTTAAGCGGATGCGGGATGGGGGTGATTCTCATGTTCCAATATGGAGAGATAAGCGTTTCTTGATTGATGCAGGAGGTTCTCAAGTTCCAAATCGTCTTCACTCCGCAGGGCGGATTCGATCTCATCCAGTGAGGTTCGGAATTTGCGAATCGCACGGAGGACATTATCGCGGTTGGATTTGAGAATTCCCAGCATCATTTGGGAAGGAGTGCCAGCCAAACGACTCGCAGAACGGAAGCCCGGGCCGATGAATGGAACAAATTTCTGTGGAATAATATTTACCAACGCGGAAGAGAGCAAAAACGGTAAATGACTCGTGGATGCCAGGATACGATCGTGTTCTTCGGCGGTCATTTCAGTGAAATTGGCGCCAACAGCAAAAACGATCTGCTTTACAGCGGACCTTGCTCGTTGAGATGTCCGCTTCAAAGGTGTGATGACGAATGGAGCATTGGTATAAAGATTTGCATCGGCATTTTCAATGCCGAGTTTTTCCTTTCCACAAATGGGATGTCCGCCAATGGGATCAAAGTATTCGGGCAGGGCAGACATGGCTTGGAGGATGTCCCGCTTGGTCGAGCCTATGTCCATGACAATGCAGCGATGGGGCGCAAAGGATGGCAGTTGCTGAAGGATGTTGATGATCATTGAAACGGGAGTTGCAAGAATCAAGATGTCAGCCTTGGCAATGAGGTTTGCTGATTCACTTTCAGCCTGGTCGATGATTCCTTTGGAAAGAGCAGTTTCGAGGGTGGGCCGATGCGAGTCGAATCCGACCAGGCGCGCGCACTTCCCTTTGAGGCGCATTGCAAGCGAACCGCCCATGAGTCCCAATCCAATGATGCCGATGGTTGAATCTTTCAGCGAAAAACCGTCCTCCATGATTACCATCCCGCAGTGACGGGCTTTTTGATGGGCGCGATGCGCCGATCCATGATTTCGGCAATCGCTTTGACTTGCCGGATCATCTCCGCAAAGGCTTCAGGCTTGAGCGATTGTTTGCCATCCGAAACTGCATGCGCAGGATCGGGATGAACTTCTACGATCAGACCATCCGCGCCGGCGGCAACGGCGGCACGCGCAATCGCCGCGACATAATCGGCATGGCCCGTCGAGTGCGATGGATCGAGAATGACGGGAAGATGAGTAAGTTTTTTCAAAACGGGAATCGCATTGATGTCGGTCGTGTTGCGTGTGGCAGTCTCAAACGTGCGGATGCCGCGTTCGCACAAAATGACCTGTTTATTGCCGCCAGCCAAAAGATATTCCGCCGACATGAGCAGTTCTTCGATGGTGGCGGAAAGTCCGCGCTTGAGTAAGACGGTTTTCCGTGTTTCGCCGAGCGCTCGCAGCAGGTTGAAGTTTTGCATATTGCGCGCGCCGACCTGAAACACATCCACATATTTCAACATGACATCGAGCTGAGTTTGCGACATGATCTCGACGACGACAGGCATTCCCGTTTGTTCGCGCGCTTCGGCAAGATATTCGAGTCCTTCCTCGCCCAGTCCTTGGAAGGAATACGGCGACGTGCGCGGTTTGAAGACGCCGCCGCGCAGCGCGTTCGCGCCCGCCTCTCTCACAGCCTGAGCTGTTTCCAAAATTTGGCTGCGCGACTCCACGGAACACGGCCCCGCGATGATGACGATGTCGTTGCCGCCCACTGTGAAACCGTCAATGGGGAAGACGGAGTTTTCAGGATGCGCCTGACGCGAACCGAGCTTGAACGGCTGGGAAATTCGTTTCACGCTTTCGACTCCTTCGAGGACCTCAAACTGATCCAACGATGTGACATGGAACTCGCCGACAGCGGCGATGATGGCGGTTTCGACCCCGCAGGTGATGTGAGGGGTCAACCCATGCGCTTTGACGGCGGCAACCACTCCTTCCACCTGCTGGGGGGTATAGTTGGGTTTCATTACGATGATCATGAGAGGCTCCTGATATATAGAATAATAATGACTTTGGCTTGCATGTTCAATCACTGCGCCGAGATCAGATCGGGTCTCAGCCGGACCGCATCGCGCAAATAAACATGGTTGATCCTGTCCTGCGGCATTTCCGTGTTCCAATGCACCAGCACGCGCACGACTCGCGGCAGGCTGTTCGGCACGGGAATTTCCTGGGCGCAAAGCATGGGGACGAGTCCCCAGCCCATTTGCCGCGCCGCCTGTGCCGGGAAGGTGGAAGCGAGGTCTTCAGTGACAGTGAAGACCGCGCTGGCTATATCTTCGGGGCGCATGTCCTCATTTTCGGCAAGGATCGCTTCCAGCAGTTCGCGCGTAGCCTGCAGGATCAAATCCGGCTCGTCTGCCGGGACGGTGGTCGCGCCGCGAATTCCACGGATTGGCATAGTCAGCTCCTTTAGCCGCCGCTCCTAAAAAGAGAGGGCTGGGGTGAAGTAATAAAAAAGAGCAAGACCGTTGTGGTCTCGCTCTTTGCGTGAACAGGCTTACTTTCTGTTTACTTAAGCGCCACCAACGGCAACCGAACCTCGGAAACCGTAAAAATAAAAGTAAGCAAACCAGCGGGCGGACTTAAGCATGTTGGGCGCTATTCTATGCCTGTCAGGCGGATGAGTCAAGGGGGGAACTGAAATCATCCGTTTCTCCGTTAAGGTTGGCAGTATAATCTTCGTATGTCCATTATTGCGGAGAAACATATCCTTCTGGGCGTCACAGGGTCCATTGCGGCATATAAGGCGGCGGATCTGGCGTCCAAGCTGGCGCAGGCAGGCGCACAAGTGGATGTGATATTGACAAGCGCGGGAGAAAAATTCGTCTCGCCGCTCACCTTTCAATCCGTCACGGGGCGGCGCGCATATGCAGACAAAGACCTCTGGGGGAACGAAGCCCACGTGCTTCATGTCAACTTCGGCAAAACTGCGGATCTGCTCGTCATTGCGCCCTGCACGGCAGATACGATGGCAAAACTCGCGCACGGCATTGCGGATAATCTGCTCACGGTCACCGCGCTGGCGGCGACTTGCCCTATTTTGATCGCGCCTGCAATGGACGGCGGGATGTTCGACCACCCCGCCACACAGGAAAATCTCAAGACGCTTCAATCTCGCGGAGTGCTGGTCGCTGGACCTGCAACCGGGCACCTCGCTTCGGGGCTTTCCGGCGCAGGGCGCATGATCGAACCGACAGAAATCTTCGGCCATGTTCGCATGACGCTGGGGCAAAATGGAAAGCTCGCAGGAAAAAAAGTCGTTGTCACCGCAGGCGGAACACAGGAAGCGCTCGACCCTGTCCGCGTCATCACAAACCATTCGAGCGGAAAACAAGGCTACGCCCTCGCGCAAGCCGCCATCGATGCGGGCGCGGATGTATGCCTCATCACTGCGCCGACTGCATTGACCCCTCCCGTTGGCGCAAGAGTTGTCCATGCCACCAGCGTGCAGGAGATGCTCGATGCCTTGCTGAACGAATCCGGCGATGCGCTCATTATGGCGGCGGCGGCGGCGGACTTCCGCCCGAAGCAGACTGCCAAAGAGAAGATGAAGAAACGGGACGGGATTCCGCAGATCGAACTCGAGGCAGCCCCCGATATTTTGAAAGCAGTATCAAACTCAAAGTCAGGAAAGAGGCGCTTCAAGGTTTTGGTTGGGTTTGCGGCAGAGAGTCAGAATCTGCTCGAAAACGCTTCCGAAAAGTTAAAGTCAAAAGATTTGGATCTCATCGCTGCCAATGACATCTCTGCCAAGGACGCAGGCTTTGGAGCGGAAACAAATCGCATCACGCTGTTGTTTGCGAATGGAGCCAGGGAATCACTGCCGTTGATGAGCAAGACTGATGCGGCTGAAAAGATCATCGAACACGTTGCAAGGCTGTTGGAGTAATATGCGCATTCTGGTCATGTCGGATATTCATGCAAACTACACCGCGCTCGAAGCGGTCTTGAAGGATGCTGGCGAAGTGGATGAAACCTGGTGCCTGGGGGATCTGGTTGGGTATGGACCCGACCCGAATGCTGTGGTGGAGGAAATACAGGAGGTAAGGAATCTCACCTGCCTGATGGGCAACCACGATGTTGCGGTGATCGGCAGGATGCCAATGGAAACGTTCAACGGCGATGCGCGGCGTTCGTTGATGCATCACGAAAAGGTCCTGACCGCCAGCAACATGGATTTCATGCGTTCGCTTCCTTCCAAGACAAAAGTGCGCGGCGAGGCAACCATCGCGCATGGAAGTCCGCGCGACCCGCTGTGGGAATATATTTTGAATTCCCTTTCCGCGCGGCTCAACTTCGATCATTTCGATACGCCCTGGTGTTTCGTGGGACATTCCCACATCCAAAGTGTTTTCGTGAAGGAGGACGGAAGCGACCGCGTCACCCTCGAACAGACGAAGCCGGACGTAACGATCCACCTGCGCTCAAAACTGATCCTGAACCCCGGGTCTGTCGGCCAGCCTCGCGACCGCGACCCGCGCGCCGCCTATGCCATTTACGATACCGAAGACCGCACATGGACGCCAAAACGTACGAGCTACAACATCGCCGAGGTGCAGGAACGAATCCGCGCGGCAGGATTGCCTGAAAAACATGCCGTGAGAATTGCAGAAGGGTGGTAAGGAACTATTCCTCTACAAATTGCGTCCTTTGGGTAAGAAATCGCCGAGGAACATGAAGGAGAAGAGAACATGAAACATATATTTTTCAATGGTTTTGTCATAGCCGCCGCATTGATCCTTTCTGCATGCGGTGTTACCTCGCGCAGTCAGGGCGCGCCCGACTCGTATTATTACGAAGATGTCGCTCCGCAAGCCCTGCCTACCATGCGAGGTCCTGAGGAATCTTTTGCGGCAGAAGCGCCGGCGCCTACGGGTAATGGCGATATGGGCGGCGGGGGTGATGCGAATGCCTCCAGCGTCGAACGGCTGGTCATTCAAAACGCGGATGTGGCAATCGTCGTTTCGGACGTGGAAGCGCGGATGCAGGACATCCAGGAGATGGCACAGGAAATGGGCGGATTCGTTGTCGGGTCGAATCTATATCAAGGCTACACGCGGGACTACACTCCCGTGCCCGAAGCGACTGTGACCATCCGCGTGCCTTCTGAAAAACTGGAGCAGGCATTGGACCTGATCAAGAAGGACGTGGTCGAAGTCCAGAATGAGTCGCGTTCCGGTCAGGATGTGACCGCCGAATATGTGGACTTGAAATCCCGGCTGAAGAATCTCGAAGCCGCGGAAGCGCAGTTGAACGAGATCATGCAAGACGCCACCGAAACCGAGGATGTGGTCAATATCTTCAATCAACTGGTGTATTACCGCGAACAGATCGAAATCGTCAAAGGACAGATGGAATATTACGAGGATGCCGCCGCGCTTTCCGCGATCAGCATCCACATCATCGCCGAAGAAACCATCCAGCCCATTCAGATCGGAAAATGGGAACCGCAGGGTGTTGCGCGAGACGCCATTCAGGACTTGATCTACTTCTATCAGGATTTTGTGGAATTCCTTATCCGCTTCGTCATCTACACCCTGCCTGTGTGGATCACAGTCGGCATTCCACTTTATTTGATCTTCATCGCCGGACGCTGGGTCTTCCGCAAACTGCGCGGGAACAAAAAGAAAGTTGAGCCAAAGGTCGAGGAAGAGAAGAAGAGTAAAAAGTAAGCGAATCTAAGGAATAACGAAGAGGATGGCATGTATGCCATCCTCTTTTTATTTATGACATGCGATAAGCCCAAAGGGAGGCGAAGCAATCTTTTATCAGATTGGGGGATTGCTTTGTCGGGCTATCGCCCTTCTCTCAACGACACGAAACTTATTTGCTTTATAATGACACAACATGGAATCACTGATCAACGAAGCGCGCGAACTTTTCAACGTCCACTTAACAGCCCGGCAGGTGATGGCGCTCATCAACTACGAAAAAGAGTTGGTGGAGTGGAACCAGAAATTCAACCTCACCGCCATTCGGGATGTGGAATCGATCCGCACCAAGCATTTTCTGGATTCGTATTCCTGCGTGCTGGCATGGAAAGGCGTTCCCCCGCTCCGCCTCGTGGACATTGGAACCGGCGCGGGGTTCCCGGGCATTCCCTTGAAGATCATTTATCCGGCCATGCATGTGACACTGGTGGAATCGGTGGGCAAGAAAGCCATGTTCTGCCAGCACGTTATCAGCAAACTCGGACTGGAAAACGTGGAAGTCATCCAAACCCGCGCCGAGACTCTGGGGCAGGACTCCGATCACCGCGAGAGCTATGATTACGCTGTGGCGCGCGCAGTCGCTAATTTGAACATTTTGAGCGAATATCTGCTGCCGCTGGTCAAAGTCGGCGGGATAATGCTTGCCCAAAAAGGCGAAAGCGGACCCGCCGAAGCACAGTCCGCTGAAAAAGCGATGAAATTATTGGGCGGGAAATTGAAACAATTGATCCCCGTCCATTTGCCCGGCGTCGCCGACGACCGCTACCTCGTGTTGGTGGATAAAATCGCCGCCACGCCACCGAAATATCCGCGCAAGGCAGGGATTCCGATGAAGACGCCGTTGTAGGCGGTTTAACAACCATCGTCCACAATCGTAATCGTATCCTCCTTGTTGGGGACAATACATAGGAACTCGAACGGATCGTTTCCCGTGTTCACATACGAGTGGATCACACCTTTGGGAATGAAGACCACGTCCCCAGTCTGGACGCGATGCGTTTCGTCACCGATGGTAATGGTCGCTTCGCCGCGCAGGACGTATTGCTCATGCTCCAGCGTGTTGGTATGACGAGGCATCCCCCCGCCTGGCTTCATCGAAAACTTCCGCAGGGCGAAGTTCGGTCCTTCCTGTGGGGAGATCAAGACCTGAATGGTCGTGTCTTTTCCAGCCGCGACGTTCTTCGCCTCCACGTCATTCGAACGTTTTACGCTCATGTTCGCCTCCGTTTAATTCAATCATCTTTCAACACCCACTCCCGCGCTTTTTCAAGGTCATCGAACTGGCGAAAATTATATCCGCGGTTACGAAACACGGTTTCCATGAAATGCGTGTCTTCATTCAATTCCTTGAACACCATGGCAATCTTCCACTGGTATGACATACCGATTTGTCTGTTCACACCAGGGCGCTCGTAATAGTCAAAAAGGCTCAAGGCAAATGAAGTCTCTCGATGATCAACGATCTGCCTGTCACAGCCATGTTGTTTCGCTGCTTCGACAACATCTTTCACCATCGCATTTGCGGACTCCGTTGTCAGTACCCCACTGGTTTTTATATGCAAAAAGTTCTCATCGGAATTGTATTCGATCTGCCATTCCATGGAAGAAACGATAACCCAAAAGGCTGGACGAATCAAGCAGCATCCGCTGCGCCTTTCGAGTCGAAGGCTATTTGCCGAACCACATGCGTCCTAGCAGGCTGTCCTTTCTGATGAACTGATGGAACAATGCCGCTCCAAAATGAAGAACAACCAGCGCAAGCAGGAGCCAGGATAAAAGTCCGTGCCCGCCGCGTGGCAGGTAATCGAAGAAATTGGATGGATACGGCTGTGCGCCGCTGAAAACGGCGGGAAGATTTGCCATTTGGAATAACCCAAGCCCACTCACTGCCATGCCGATCAGCATCAAATACAAAAGAAAATGTACAGCCTTGGCAAGAAAATTCAGGAAGGCGTTCCCAGCGTCGGCGGGCGCAGGGCGTTTGATCGTAAAGCGCAGAATAAGGCGTGCAACCAGCAATAAGGCAATCGCTCCGCCAACATAGGCATGCATCTGGAGCATCCCAGCCTTTTGCGGATCCTCCGGCGCGATACCCGGCAACACGAATTTTCCAGTGCCCAGCATAATGAAAACAAGCAATGCCATCAGCCAATGGATGACAACATGGACGGGATGGTAGCGTTTGGGGGCAGTCTCAGTCATGGCTTTTCTCCTCCAGAGGTGTAGGGGTTTGTTGTAGTAAAGACAGTTTCTGAAATTACTTTCTTACAAAAGGCGAGTAGTGTAAAATTGAAATCGTCACGCTTTCCCCCGCCGTTTTTCGACGGGTACCTAAACCACAAGGAGTTCCCCCATGTACCACACCATCATCATCGTAGGCAACGTAGGCAAGGATCCGGAAATGCGTTATACACCCTCCGGTCAGGCTGTCACTTCATTTTCTGTTGCAACCAATCGTCAGTATACAGCCGGGAACGGCGAACAGGTCAAGGAGACCATCTGGTTCCGTATCTCCACCTGGGGGAAGACTGCCGAAGTCTGCAATCAATATCTAAAGAAAGGTTCCAAAGTGTTGATCGAAGGTCGCCTCACTCCCGACAAAGCCACAGGCGGACCCCGCATCTGGACCAAGCAGGACGGCTCGGCCGGCGCCTCCTTTGAAGTCACTGCCCAGACTGTGCGCTTCCTCTCCGCGCGCGGAGAAACGGAAAGCGGCCCGGTTTCGGGCGGCGGCATGGACATGGCGGAAATTCCACCCGAAGACGATATTCCATTCTAATAAACCCAACCCAAACGGTTTGAACTGTTTGGGGCTTCCCATCTTTTGCAAGGACTTTGTCTTATGACCACTCCTCAAACGCCTCCTCCCAAGCCCGTAGGTCCAACGCTTGAACTTCCTGCAGATCTAGAGATCGTTTACGCCAACCTTGCCCGCATCGCGCATTCCCCTTCCGACATCGTCATAGATTTTGCACATCTGTTGCCCGGAGAACCACGCGCAAAAGTCCGCTCGCGTGTGGTGATGACCCCGCTCAGTGCAAAATTACTGGTACGAGCGCTTACAGAAAACCTGGCGCGGTACGAAGCCGCATTCGGCGAGATCAATGTCCCCACGAACAGCACGCTTGCTGATAATCTCTTTCGACCGTTCCAAGGGCCTGCCCCCGAAACCCAAAAGGAATAGGTCGTCATGCACAAACTGGAACATATTGCCGAACAAATTCGAAAGAGTTTTGACGTCCGAACAGCCGCCCGCGAACAGGCGCTTTCCAAAGCCCGCCAACTCACGCACGCCTGCTCGCTGGCGATCCGTGCCGTGCATCGCGACGACGTCGAAACAATGAACGCCCACCTCAAGGAAGCGCGTCAGCTCGCGAACACGCTTCGCAATTCGCTTGTATCGCATCCCGATCTCTATTACACGGGATACACCCAGGACGCGCTCAAAGAATTCGTGGAAGCGAACGTCACCTGCGCCTTGATTCGCAACGAACCGCTTCAGACTCCCGAAGAGCTGGTCGTTGAACCGGCAACTTATCTCAACGGTTTGGCGGAAGTTGTCGGCGAACTGCGCCGCCGCACGCTGGACATTCTCCGGCACGGATATTCCGAAGAAGCGGAACGCTTGCTCGGTTTCATGGACGAGATCTATTCCGTGATGGTCACCATGGATTATCCCGACGCCATTACCAACGGACTGCGCCGGCAGACCGATCTGGCGCGCGGCATCATCGAAAAGACGCGCGGCGACATCACATTCAGCCTGCGGGGCGAACATCTCGAACAAGCTATCGGGAAATTAATCGTTCAATTAAACAGCGAACAGGCTCAAGGTCAGGAAGGAAGCGTTCGGAAGTCAAAAGGGAATCAATAACCATGGCAAAACGCGGACGTCGTTATCCACTTGTCATCTATACTCACATGATCAACCGCTGGTGGCCCGCCGTGCTTATGCTTGGGGTGGCTTTGCTTGGGCTGGCTTGGGCTGTGTATGCGCGAGGGGTGGAAGAATGGCGCTGGCTTACTCTTGCAAGTGTCGGTGGTTTGAATGTTTTTCTTGCGGTGGTTTTATTGGCGATCCGCAAAAGCGCTTATGTACAGCCGTTCGAGAATTATTTAAGGCTGGCAACACCCTTTCTTCGTTTGAACATCTCCTATAAGAGGATTCGGCGCAGTTCGCCCACCAACATGGGTAGTTTGTTTCCTCCAAAGAGCGTTTCGAAATGGCAGGCGGAGATCATCGAACCGCTGGCAAAACTGACCGCCATCGTGATCGAACTGAATGCCCTGCCCATGTCGCGGGTTGCGCTGAAATTTTTTCTGTCTCCTTTGTTCTTCAAGGATAAAAGTCCGCACCTTGTGATTCTGGTGAACGACTGGATGCGCTTCAGCGCAGAGTTGGAAAGCATGCGCACCGGCACGGCCACAGATGTGCCGCAAAGAAAACGAGATTCGTCCATTC
Source organism: uncultured Anaerolinea sp. (assembly GCA_964563315.1). Lineage (GTDB taxonomy): Bacteria > Chloroflexota > Anaerolineae > Anaerolineales > Villigracilaceae > Villigracilis. The sequence continues at coordinate 34,020 of CAZLWG010000010.1, forward strand.
TCACCCGCCTGCCCCGCAAATGAACATATATTTTGCCTGTTCGATCACCGGTGGGCGCGAGTTCGAGCCCGTCTATCAGCAGATCGTTGGCGCGCTTCTATTGGAGAAACATGTCATCCCGACTTCATATCTGGCGCAAACGGAAGTAATGGAACGCGAGTGGCTGCTCTCGCCGCAGGAGGTCTTTGAACGCGACGTAAATTGGATCAGGAATTGTGACGCATTGATCGCAGAGGTCAGCGTGCCATCGCATGGAGTGGGGTATGAAATCGGGTTTGCCTTGAACATCAGCAAACCCGTGTTGTGCCTCTACCAACAGGACCGTATCGTATCCAAAATGGTCACTGGAAATCCGCATCCTAGCTTGAGCATTGAAGCCTATTCGGTTGTGGAAGAGGCGGTTGTGAAGGCAAAAGACTTTTTGAAGAGCCTGTGATTATTTGTGAATATTATCACTATCTATCCGTGACATTTGACTGTGGTTGAAACGATGAACATGGATTAACATAAATCAGGAGACGGCAATAAGACACCTCCATATGCTCATCCCTGTCTCCTCCTTTGGCGAAAGCTGTCGCTGGGTTTTCCGGCGACAGCGCTTTTAAATCGGGAAACGCCGAACCAACTACTCCCCTGCCGGCAAAAGAACCACAAACGTGGAGCCGCGCTCCAGCGCCGATTCCACCCACACCCGTCCCTGGTGACTATCCACAATGGACTTGACGATTGCCAAACCAAGCCCGGACCCGGTCACATTATCGGGTCGATTCGAGGCGCGATAGAACTTTTCAAAGATACGATTCTGCTCGTCTTGCGGAATTCCAGGGCCCGTGTCCTTCACGCGAAGCACGATCTGATCCTGTTCCATGGAGATGCGCACGCTGATGTTGCCATTGTCCGGAGTGTATTTAATCGCATTACCGAGAAGATTATCCAGCATTTGGCGAATGCGGATCGGATTCGCACGCAAAGGCTGTAAACCCGGGAAGATCTCCACATCCAGTTGTATTTTCTTTTTCTTGATCTGCGCACCGAACATATCCAACGTGTACCTGAGAACATTATCAAGGCGCACAACTTCGCGGCGCATATCGAACCCCGCTTCCAGGCGGCCGAGATCAAGCAAGTCATTGACCAGACTTGTAATATGCTGGACACTGTTCTGAAGACGCTGCATGAATTCCTGCTGGTTCTGGTTCAACGGACCGGTGCGTTCGATCAATTCCATATAACCAAGGATGGACGTAAGAGGGGAACGCAAGTCGTGCGAAACCGTGTGAATGAAATCGCTCTTCATCCGGTCGAGTTCCTTCAGGTAGGAGATATCCTGCATGGTCACCGCGCTGCCGATCTTTGGAATGGGTGTGTACTGCCCGTTGAATACCCGCCCGTCGTCGAAATTGATCTCATGGTATTTCAACACGCCCTCATCGGTACGATCCAGCAAGGCGTGTAAATCATCGTTTGAAATGACCGACTTCAGGGGCTGCCCTATCAGCGGCGCATCTTCTCCCAGGTGGAAGATATCGCGCACCGCCCGATTGATCAACAGGATTTTCTGATTCTCATCCATGACGATCAATCCGTCCTGGATATTCGCAATGATCGCCTCCAACTTGACCCGTTCTGTTTCGGAGATTTTCGCCTTTTTCTCCAGCGACGCCGTTGTGCGCTTGACTTCACGCCGCAGCCAATCTCCGAGCGTCCGCGCACGGAGGAGGCACCGCTGAACTTCGTCCACAATATCTGCCATCTTGAGCGGCGGATAGAGATAACCGCTCACCCCCCTCTTTAATATGGATTTTGCCAAGCCGGTCGTATCTTGATTCGCATAAAGGATGATTGGAAGTGTGGGAAAACGAACCAGTAACTCGCTCGAAATGGACAATCCGTCCTGTTTGGCAAACGTCTCCCCGATAAGAATCAACGAGGGGATCGACTCCTGCACAGACTTATCCAGCGCCGGGCGGTCATGAGCAATAGCAACTTCAAATTCCGCCGCAATCAGGGCGCGCTTCATCAAGTCCAAGGTGGGCGATGGATCCATCGCCAGTAGAATCATTTCCTGTTTTGCCATCGTCTCCAAAATGTTACTCTTCTATTTGGAAGGCATCACCGTCTTTTCGGAGGAGCGCAAAAGACGCTGTAATGCCGATTGCACGGATTCCAATGCCTTCCGTTGTTCGTCATTCAATACACCCGGCATCTCCGTCAGCAGGAGGTTAAGGGGGTAGATCGCCGCCTGAGTTTCGCTTTGGATCGCCTCGCGCAGGGACTCAAGCGCAACATGACGGTGCTTTTCACCTGCCCGGGCAGATTCTGCTGTTTGTTCCAAGGCATAAAACAACCTCGCGTTCACAAGTGAGATGGAGGCAAAATCAGCCATCGCTTCGAGCAGGGTCTGTTCTTCGCGCGAAAAACCGCGGTCCTCTTTACGCACAACGATGAACAAGCCGATCACTTCGTTCTGTATCTTGATGGGGATAACCCCGGCAGCCTTGCCAAGCGTCGCCAATTTGAACTTCTGCAGCGGCGAACCGTTCATCAAGAGACTCTCACCTGATAAAGCTACCAGCGAACTGATGCCATCATCCACAGGTTGGTTAAGCTTTGCAGCCCAGATGTCGGGCAGGTTGCGATGCGCCCGTAAATAATATATGTTTTTCCGTTCTTCTTTCAGCAGAAGCCAGCACATGTCCGCTTCGGTCACTTGTACGGCGCTTTCCAGAATTTGGTCGAACAATTTCCGTTGGTCGGTGATGGAGACCACTGCTTTTGCTGTAGCAAGCATGGTGGTCAAATCTCGAAGCCTTTTTTGAAGCTGATCGTTCGTCGCTTTTAATTGGCGGTCGAGTTTTTGCCTTTCGCGCGCTTCCTGCGTCTGACGCAAGGCGCGCTCCACGATGGCAACGACTTCAGCATCACGCAGGGGCCAGAAAAGCACGTCCGCCGCGCCAAGCCGAAACGCCTGGATCGCATCCATCTCCTGCCCTTTTGCAGCGATTACAAGGACTGGCAAGTTCACATTTTGCGAACTCAACGCTGTCAGCAGGTCTTTTCCGCTCAAGCCGGGAAGATTCAAACTGGACAGGATCAGGTCAAAAGAAGTCTGAGCCGCCTGTTTCAGCGCAGAAGCGGTGTCGCGCACCACAGTCACCTGATAACCGAGCGGCTGAAGCGCCTGCCTGCCTATCAAATCCGCAATTGCTGGGTCGTTTTCGACGATGAGTATGCGTTCCCCGGTAGCCATATGTATTTTCCTTGAATGAATTCTATCATCTTTTCGATTACAATTTTGACCATGCGTTTTTCGAAATACAGGATCGCCGTGGTCATTCCAGCGTACCGTGTGGAGCGGGATATTCAAGCCGTTCTGCGTGGAATTCCGCGCTATGTTCGTGACATCATTGTAGTGGACGACGCTTCGCCCGACTCCACTGCGGACCTCGTAACGGCTTCCGCTAAGAAGAACAAACGCATCTGCCTCATAAGGCATGAGAAAAACCAAGGCGTGGGCGGAGCGATGGTGACCGGCTTTCGCAGGGCATTGGAACTTGGCGCGGAAATCGTCGTAAAGGTGGATGGCGACGGGCAGATGGACCCTGCACACATTCCCGCGCTCATCACGCCGCTCATCGAAGGCAAGGCGGATTACGCAAAAGGCAACCGCTTCCGCGATTTTCACGCCCTGCAGCAAATGCCTGCCATCCGCCGCATCGGCAACCTCGGTTTGAGTTTTCTCACCAAAGCCGCCACAGGGTACTGGAATCTATTCGACCCGACCAACGGTTATTTTGCCATCCGCGCCGACGTGCTGGCGCAGCTACCTCTGGAGAAAATAGACAAGGGTTATTATTTCGAAACCTCCATGCTCTCGCACCTTTACCTGCTCGATGCCTTTGTCATGGATGTGACCATCCCTGCCCGTTATGGAAACGAAACCTCCAATCTTTCCATCCGCCGCGCCTTGTTCGAATTCCCGTTCAAACTCACGCGCACACTGTTGAGACGCATCGTGCTCAAATATTTCATTTTCGATTTTTCGATGATCTCGATCTACTTTATGACCGGCATCCCGCTGCTTTTATTCGGATTCATCTTCGGCATCACAAAGTGGATCCAATACGCAAAACTCGGCGTCGCCGCACCCACAGGCACGGTCATCCTGCCGACGCTTGCCGTCCTCCTCGGGATTCAAATCCTGCTTTCCGCCATCGAAATTGACCTGTACGCCGCTCCGCGCAAAGCCATCAGCAAAGCGCTGGTGTGAGATGGAATATCAACCTTATATCCCAGGATTCAAACCCGCAGATTCGGGACCACTCGCCCGCTTCCTGCCAGCTTTGGAAGAAGGCGTCATTTCTGCTTGGCTGGCCCGCCTCAACCAACCCTCAGCCTGGCTGCTCGACCCATTCGGATTCTCACCGAAACTTGTCCTCGAAGCTGCGCGCAGTGGATACCGTGTGTTGGTGACGGCGAACAACCCGGTCACGCGCTTTCTGCTCGAAACCTTCGCCAACCCACCGCCTGAATCGGAGTTCATTGCCGCGCTCGCGGATCTGGGCGCGGTCAAGAAGGGGGAAGAACGGCTTGAAGCCCATTTGCAATCCTTGTATCTCACCACATGCGAAAAATGCGAAAAACAAATCCACGCGCAGTCATTTCTGTGGCGCAAAGGCGATGAGACGCCCTATGCACGCATCTATGAATGCATACATTGCGGCGACTCGGGCGAACGCACAACCACCGAAGAAGACCGCCAGCGCGCCAAACAAATAGCTCGAACGGACTCCATGCACCGTTCACGTCTGTTCGAACGCGTGGTTTCTTTGAAGGACGAAGACCGCATCTATGCCGAAGAGGCTATTGAACATTATCTACCGCGTCCGCTGTATGCACTGAGCACCATCATTAATCGGTCGGACAGTTTGAAACTATCTGAAGTCCGCAGGCAGGCATTGACCGCGCTCGTCCTGTTGGCATGTGACGCGGGCAACACGCTTTGGGGCCATCCGTCGGAGCGTCCGCGCCCGAAGCAACTGAGCACGCCGAATCAATTTCGGGAGAACAATGTGTGGATGGCGTTGGAGCGTGGAGTCAGTTTGTTTGCAGGATCAGGTTCGCCCGTCGTGTGCGAGGCGTGGCCGAAAAAATTACCAGAGAGCGGCGGCATCTGCATCTATGAAGGACGCTTGTCGGACCTGGCGCATAAAGTCAAACGCGAGATTCCGATTGCCGCGATCATCGGGTCGGTGCCGCGTCCCAACCAGGCGTTCTGGACTTTTTCCGCATTGTGGGCGGGTTGGCTGTGGGGCAAGGAGGCGGTGGAGCCGTATAAGGCTGCGCTGCGCCGCAGGCGGTATGATTGGGCTTGGAACGCAACCGCATTAAATGCGATGTTCAGGCATTTGAATGATCTCGCCGCCGACGATGTGCCGATGTTCGGTTTGCTTGCCGAGCCGGAGCCCGCCTTCGCAACATCCGTATTGACCGCCGCGCACGCCGCCGGATTTCGATTGGAAAGCGCCGCCCTGCGCACAGAGCATGACGCGATGCAAGTCGTTTGGAAAAGCGCGCAAACAACAGAAGATTTCCTCAAGGGCGTTGAATTTGTCCGTAATGCGATGCGTGAGTTTTTGACCGAGCGGGGCGAACCTGCCGGGTATTTACACTTGCACACGGTAGGGTTGATCGCTTTGGCGGAATCGAATGCCTTGAAACAAAAAGGGGACGAGTTCGATGAAGCCATGCGCAAAACGAACAGCCTGCTTGAATCCGCGTTAAAAAAAGACAAGAGTTTCATGCACTACTCGACAGGCGAAGGCGTGGATACGGGAATGTGGGGGCTATCGAGCGCGCCGAAAAAAGATTCGCTGGCAGACCGGGTGGAAGTTGCCATCGTGAGTTATCTCCAAAAGAATCGCGGCGCCATCTTCCTCGAAGTGGAGGAGGATTTGAACAGTCAGTTCGCAGGATTGATGACGCCATCCAAAGGTTTGATCTATGCTGTCCTGAATTCATATGCAAGGAAGGACGGCGCAAATTGGTCCCTGCGCGAAGAGGACGTGGCTTCCGCGCGGCGAGAAGAGAAGGCGAACATGTTCAAACTGCTGGAAGAGATCGGCAGGCGGCTCGATTACGCTTCATCGCAAGACGAGAAATCGTTGACATGGATCGAATATGGAAAACCCGTAAAAAAATTCGGCGTGCTGGCTTCTGCGCTGGTTCACCGCGCGTTGGAAGGAGCGGATTCGCAAACCGTTATCGTCATCCCAGGCGGACGCGCCGCATTGGTGGCATACAAACAAGACCGCGACCCATCGCTGAAGGAGCAATTGAAAAAGTATCAGCTTGTAAAATATCGTTTGTTGCGGAGCCTGTTTGAGGTCCCGATTCTGACGCGTGAGACGTTCGAGGAACAAGTCGCCAGCGACCCAGTCGAAAAATCCACCGGGCAGATGATGATGTTCTAACCCACAAATTTCATAAACATGAAAAAGATAATTTTTATACTTCTATTTGCCGTCCTGCTTTCGTCCTGTATTTCAGTGGAAGTGGAGGAAGCGGATACGCCTGTGCCGTCAGACTTTGTCACTGCAACTCTGGCGCCAACCAAAGCCGGATACATACCGCCCACGATAACGCGTGCGCCGGAAATCACGCTCACGCCCACGCTGTCTGTCACCATCCCACCAAACTGCACCAACACCGCGGTCCTTCTCAGGGATGTGACCATACAGGATGGAACGCGTGTGAACCCGGGCGAAACATTTACAAAAACATGGGAATTTCGAAACAACGGAACCTGCCCATGGATCGGATATTCGCTTAAGTTCGCCGCCGGCGACCAGATGAACGCGCCTCTCTCCGCGCCGATCCCTGATACGCTTCCGAAAGAGACCATCCTCGTTTCGGTTGACCTGACTGCGCCGACGATCAATGGTACTTTTACCGGTTACTTTACGTTAAACGACCCGAATGGAAAAGACGTGTTGATTGGAACCGAAAGAACGTTCTGGGTAAAAATCACCGTTGGGAGTGGATCGGCGCAACCGACCAGCGCAGGCAACGCAAACACGCCGTCCGCTTCGACGGGCGGGGGCGGGAATTGCAATTACAGCCAGAATGCGGGGTACGTCAACCAGATTGCGGCGATGATCAACGAAGAGCGATCCAAGGCTGGCTTGCCCGCTCTGACGATCAATGCACTGCTGGCAAATGCCGCCCAAGCCCACGCCGCGGACATGGCGTGCAACAGCATGATCAGTCACACCGGCTCGGATGGTTCATCCGCGTACGCGCGCGTGCTGGCAGCAGGATACAGCGGCACATTCACCGAGGAGATCATCTACGGCGGAGGCGGTCCGCAGGCGGCAATGACGTGGTGGATGAACGACAAGGTCCACCGCGATGCCATCCTTAGCACCAAGTCGGGCGAAATGGGCGTGGGATATGCGTATTTTTCAAACGATTCGTACGGGGATTATTTCGTGGTGGAGTTTGGGAGGTAGTGATTACCTCCCCCACCTCGGCTGCCAATCGGAGATGGGGCTGTTCGTCAGGCGAGTGACGCCAGTGCCATCAGGGTGCATGATATAGATTTCATTATTCCCATCCCGAAAGGATGTGAAAGCGATCCAGTTGCCGTCGGGCGACCAGGAAGGGGCGAGGTTGTCACCCCCGTTCGTGAGTTTGACCAAACCCGTGCCATCGATGTTGATGACGTAGATATTGCGATTACCCTGCTCGCCGCGATAAAAAGCCAGTTTCGTACCATCCGGCGACCAGGTATTGCGTCCGCCCATATTGTTGAGGTCAGTGACCTGTTGAACATTGGAGCCATCTGCGTTCATGATGAATAGCTGGCGTGCCCCTGCACGAGAGGAAGCGAAGGAAATCATCGAGCCGTCCGGCGACCATGACGGGTCAATATCATCGCGGTTTGTGATGCGTTTTACATCGGAGCCGTCGGGGCGCATCCTCCAAAGTCCGTCTCCGTTCTTGGTAAAGACAACCCATTCGCCGTTCGGGGAAAGTCCGGGAGCGTACAACGAGCCAATACCGTTCGACAATTTCTTTAAGTTGTTCCCATATATGTCAATGGAATAGATCTCGTAATTTCCGGTGTCACGCGAAGAGAAGAAGATGGTCCCTCCATCGGGCGAAACGGAAGGATAAAATGCGGTTGCCTTGAGATTCGTCAGTTGGACTCGCCCGCTGCCATCCGCGTTGAGCAGGCAGATCTGGTCAACCTGGTTTACGTAACAGGTGAAGGCGATCTTTCCGGTTGGCGGCGGGGTATCATTGTAAGTAGGTTGAGGCGTGGGGATCAGTTCAATGGTGGGGACCAACTCAATGGCAGGTTGACGCGCGGCAAGGTCGGTGGAGGTGGAAACTATTTCGGCGGCGGGAGAGGAGATGAGAGGCAGGGCAGGTATCGGCGTGGGTGTTTTATCCGCAATCGGCTCATCAGCTACAACGATGATGGCATAGCCAATGAACGCGAAGAGCGTGAGGAAGGCAAAAGCCAACCCGGCAATGGCGGCAGTTTCAAGAGGAGTGGGTCTTTGCACTTCTTGAATTAATAGGGTCTTTGACTCATATTCGAATCAGGTTTCGAGTTTAGGAGGATGCGATTCCAATCCATGAGTGGAGTGAGGTTTTCGAGCGGAACCTGACCTTCGGGAGCAAAACCCACAAACGAACGGTTGTACGCATCTTCGGTGCCATCGGAAAGATTCCAATTGAGTGTGTTACGAAAGACACCGAGGCAGGATGTGCCGCGGAAGTCGTCGGGCAGGGAGGTTTCAAACGTGTACACGTACGTTCCGTCGGCGGTATCCACAACTTCGAGGACAGTCGCTTCATGAATCCAACGCAGCCATTCGGTTTGTTTTACTTTCTTTTTCTCAGCATCAAGCGTGGTGCGGGTGCGGGTGACAGGATCCCCTTGTTTATATGTCCACGGCACGGAGGGAGGCGGCGCGTTCTTCCCGGCTTTGGGCGTTGGGCGTTTGCCAAGGAATTCCGCAGGCAGCAAGCCTTGTCCATTTTCGTCTTCGACGGGTTTGGCTTTCTGCCACGGGCTTGGCTCGCCGCCGACAAATCTCAACCAGAAGATGCTCGCGCCTTGTGTGTAGTGTTCCGCCGATGTTGGGCGGATGAATTTTACGCCGGGGGTCTTATCGGCATAAAGTTTGAAATAACGCGCGGCGTTATCGGTTAACCCGCCGGGCGGGAGATGTCCGCGAACGTGCTGGATGTGTTCGGCAGTCTCATTGCAGACGGCCCGTGTAACGATCAGTTCCTGAGTACGCCCGTGCTCGGCGCGCCAATTGCCAATGTTATCCGTCGCCCATTTGCTGAAGAGCGGATACAACTTCGCATCCGCAAAACGCGTTTTGTCCTCTTCGGGCGTGAACGTTTCCCAACCGTCCGCCTTGACGTGATTGACCCGCAGCTGCGTGAGCATGACGATCCACTTCCACGCCCAGGCTGGAAGTTTATTCTTCATCGCCTCCAACTCCGCCAGAGCCTGATCGGTCGTCATGGACATGTACTCGTACCTGACCTCTTCCTCCACCAGCCCATCCAAGCCAATCCGTTTGGACTGCGGTCCATTCGCTTTGACGCCCTGCATGTGACGGGCAATTCGGTCCGTCCATATTTTCTCTGTGGCAGATGCAAGTTTCGGCTTGGTACCGGTAAACGCCGGGTCATACTGTGCGATCTTTTCCTGACATTTCGCCGTCACTTCGGCATCGCTGAGCGCGGCTTGTCCTTTTTTGATCTCATCCACACGCAGACGCACAAGCAGGTCTTTTGGGTCTGCCCACGAGCCGTGCGCGGATTTGTATCGCATCCCCGAAAAATGAATCACCATGTATTGCAGCCACAGCGGGAAGCGCTGTGGCTCCCTCTCAAATCGTTCGCGGATCTCTTTCAGCAGTTGATATTGATTCTTTCCATCGAGCGTCTTGCCATATTGTTCCGCCTTCAACCGGACGATGTCCTTAACAGTGACGGGATTCTTCGGGTCGTAATCGAGGATGAATTCCTCTTCAGATATCTTGTCGTTCGGGTCGGCTTTGCTGAGTTTGTACCATTCCAGTTTTGGACCTTCCACCTTGTCGTACGTCTCATCGAACTGGCGCAGTTTCTCCATTTCCTCTAATACCATCGGCAAGGCAGACTCGTTTTTGAGTTTGTATTCCGCTTCGACCTTTGTGCGGTTGGGATGCTCCGGCGCCATCCCTTCGAGCTGACGCTGTAGGTAACGAATACGGTCACGCAGAAAACCAAGCTGGGTCTTGAACGACACGATGCGCATTTGGATGAATCCGCGCTCTCCGCGAATATCCTTGGGCCAGGAAGAAATGAAGAGGTCGTGGTTCTTCTGGATTAATGCCAGCGCTTCTTCGTCGATGGGTTTGTATTTGATGAAGAACCCTTTCACTTCCTTCGTCACGAAATAGTTCTTAAGTGTGGAATATATCTTGAAAGCAGTGATTCGCGCGGAATCCATCCCATCTTCGTATTCCTTCACTTCCGCCGCAAGGGTGGAGATGTCTTTATCTTTGTATTCCGCCCAGAGGTCGGCCTCCTTGAAATAAACAAGGAAGTCGCGCAGTTTTTGCAGGCGCATCGGGTAAATATCCTTGAGCAGGATAGGGTTCTGCCATTGAAAATAATAAGGGGCTGCCATGTCTTTCTCCTCGTGCCGGGTTTGGATGTTCATTCTATTGTAGTCAATCTGGGCATTTTTTCAACAAGATACCCAATCTCAAATCCCCCATTCAAATAAACCTGCCGCAGAATCAAAAAAATTACATTTGTTTCCTGATCTTTTTGACTCTGCGGCAGAAATTTCAAAACCTATGCCCGCTGGGCAATCGGCTTCAAGTACGAATCCAGAATGGAATCCATCTCATCCAACGAATTACACACGAATAACATCGGGTTGAAGGCGTAGACCGTCTTCGGGATGCGCGAGATCGTCTCGATATTGAACGGAACCAGAATTACCTCGCCGCCGAAAATTCCCTTCGGCTCGATGTCCAGCTTCTTGTACAGACCAAGAACTACATTCCAACCTTCATCGGCAGAAGACATCTGCCCTTTCTGGTGCAGTCCGTTGACACCGTCAATGATGCGGTACAAGTCATCTTTGGCGGCAAGGAAACGCTCCTGGAGTTGAGGAAAGATCGGCTTGGTGTAGTCAATCACATTGTCACGCCCGAGGCGATAGAACTCCATGATCGTGCGCGTCAACTCCTTACGCCCGGAAATGATCCCCGCGCCAAAGACTTGGAAGCGGTTATCCTGCACCAACAAACCAAACTCCGTGCTGTACCACGCCAAACGCTTGATGACCTCGCGTTCCTCTGCTGTCGCTTTCATGTAGGCAGGCGCAAACTTGTCTTCGATATCGGCATAGAATTTTTGCGTAAGGAACGGCAGGTGACCGAAAATGTCGTGGAACATATCCGGCTCGGGCGTGAATTCCATCTGGTCGCGCGTGCGCAGGTAATCGGTGATTAGAAAGATGCGCTGCGCGAACTTCTTATACCAGTCATCCGCAAGCGTATATCGAACCACAGTGCGCTCGATGCGCCAACCCGTGCGCGGCGTAATGTGGTCTATCAAATGTTGTAGGGTTGGAATGCCTTTGGGGCTGAGTTGCAGTAACTCCATTCCGGTCTTCCATTCCATACAGATATGTTCCATCAGATATGGTTGATGGACACCGGCAAACAAATCCGCCCAGATTGCATGTTGTTCAGCGGAAAATTCGATCTCCTGATTTTCGGCCGAATACTCGCGGGATGGGTCAATGTGCTGTTCGGCAATATCCCCGGTGTAGCTTGGAACGTTTTGATTCCTGGTCATGCGTTTGCACCTTTCTTGATAATTTTGAAGAGCAAAACATCGGCAGTCTCTGCAACGTTTGAGGTCATGTTATCACCACAAAAAAGGGACGTCAAGAATAGGATAAAACCCACCTTTTTTGGAAATGATAAAATCAACCCAATGAACGACCTGAAAGGCAAGACGATCCTCATCACCGGAGCCGCCCGCCGCCTGGGGCGTCTTTTTGCGCTCGCCTGTGGACGCGCGGGTGCGAATATCATCATTCATCACGGACACTCCCCCGAAGAAGCCGAATCTGTCAGAAAAGAAATCGCCTCACTCGGGTGTCAAGCCTGGGTCCTCGCTTCCGACTTTTCCCAACCTGAAAACGCCTCTCAATTAATCAAAAGCGCCAGCGAGTTGAGTCCTATTTACGGGCTGGTCAACAACGCATCCATCTTCGAGCCGCTGACAGTCCATGACACCACACTCGACGATTGGAGCCGCCACTTTGATATTAACCTGACTGCGCCGTTCCTGCTCAGTCAGGCGTTTGCAAAACACGCCAATGAAGGACGTATCGTTAACATCCTCGATTGGCGCGCGTTACGCCCCGGGGCAGACCATTTCCCCTATACCATCACCAAATCCGCTCTGGCGGCAATGACCAAATCATTGGCGGCAACGCTCGCCCCAAGCATCACAGTCAATGGGTTGGCATTGGGAGCGATCCTTCCACCCGCAGGTGATACGTCCGCGGGGGAAAAGGCCATCGAAGCAGTGCCAGTGAAAAGGTGGAGCGAGGCGGGCGAAGCCGAAGATGCGCTGCTGTTTTTATTGGCGGGTCCCGCCTACATTACGGGCGAGATCATCCACGTGGATGGCGGAAGACATTTAATGTAGCATGTCATTGCAAGCGCAATGGCATGAAGGAGAACCCATGGACAAAGTCATCATCAAAGACCTGCTTGTGCGCGGCATTATCGGCATTCGCGATTGGGAGCGAAAAAAAGCGCAGGATATTCTGATAAATGTAACTGCCTTCACCGACACATCCCGCGCAGGCGAAACGGACGATATTCGTGACTGCGTGGATTACAGTGCGCTGTCAAAGAAGTTGCAAACGCACGCCGAAACTGCCGCACGCCTGACGGTGGAAGCGCTGGCAAACGACCTTGCCAAGTTATGCCTCGAGGATGAGTCGGTGAAAAAAGTCGTTGTGCGGGTGGAGAAGCCTGGCGCGGTGCGGTTTGCGAAGTCTGTTGGCGTGGAGGTAGAGCGAAGCCGTGATGAGTAACTTGCATCGCGCTTATCTTAGCCTCGGTTCGAATATCGGGGCTGAAGTCAATTTGCCTAAGGCGGTTCAAATGCTTCGGGAAGTTGGGACGATGGAGGCGGTATCTTCGGTATGGGAAACAGAATCGGTCGGGTTCGACGGACCGAACTTTTTGAACGCCTGCCTTGTCTTTCTCACTCCGCTTGGACCGGTTGAATTCAAGGAACAAGTGATCCGCCCGATCGAATCAAAACTTAGTCGTGTTCGAAGCGAGGAAAAAAACGCGCCCCGCACGATTGACATTGACATTGTATTGTACGATCAACGACCGCTCAACACGGATTTCTGGGATTATGCATTCGTCATCGTACCGCTGGCGGAACTGACGCCGGATTTTCCGCACCCAGCCTACGGGGAGAAAATTTCCGGGATCGCCGGGCAGGTTCAAGGTCAGGTGTGGATGCGAAAGCGGGAGGATGTGATTATATCCTGAGCGGTTCTGCGCCGCGGTCGAGATGGTCCAGAAATTCCTGGCGGGTGTTGATGCTCTTGCGGAAACTGCCAAGCATGGAGGATGTGGTCATGCGCGCGTCATGTTTTCTCACACCGCGCATCATCGCGCATAGATGCAGCGCCTCGATAACCACTGCCACGCCCTGCGGCTTGAGCAGGTCGTGAAGGAAGTCGGCGATCTGACGCGTCATGCGTTCCTGCACTTGCAGGCGGCGGGCGTACATATCCACGATGCGGGGGATCTTCGAAAGACCAATCACCTGCCCGTTTGGAATATAAGCGACGTGGGCGCGTCCCACGAATGGGAGCATGTGATGTTCGCACAGGCTGAAGAATTCAATGTCACGCACGATGACCATGTCGTCGTAGGTGACATTGAAGATCGCGCCGTTGACAAGTTTATGCACGTCGGTACGGTAGCCGCCAAGCAGTTCGGGGTACATGCGTGCGACGCGTTTGGGCGTGTTGACCAAGCCTTCGCGATCCGGGTTTTCGCCAAAGGCAGTCAGTATCGAGCGAACGGCTCCTTCAATGGCAGGGGTATCGATATCTTCATTGAAAATCGGGCGCTCGTCGAAATCTTCATTGTTTGTTTCAGGGTTTTGCATTGGTTCGTTTCTCCGTAATTTGGTTCGGAATTCCCTGATTGTATCTGATTCGAAGTGAGAATTGGCAGGGTAAAATGTTGGAAAATTCAATTGAAACGGAAACGATACAATGAGCGATAACAGACAATTTTATTGGAAAAGCAGTCTCTTTGGCGCAAGTCTTGGTGCGTTGTTTGGTGCGCTACTGGGAGCCGCAACGGGTGCGATGAGCACAAGCTGGGAAGGCGTGCAGTTTGGGGCAATTTGGGGAATCCTTTTCGGCGCATTGACGGGAGTATTCACAGGCCTGCTCACCGTCCGCATGGCAGGAACGACTGGCGGAGTCAGCATTGGGGCGTATACAGGAATGTTCTTTGGCGCATCGTTGGGCTTTATTTTGGGAATATTCATCCCCGAATCCTTCCGAAACGACGTACTTGCGCTGGATGTTCTCATTATGAACGTCATCATGCAGGGGCGCTTTGAGATGGTCGTTCTGCTTAGTTTCCTGCTGGCAATCATTGGGACGATTGTCGGTGCATGGGTCGGCGGGCGGAATTTGCAGGCGCGACAGTTGCCAAACCTCTGAAATTTCACGCCGCACACAAAAGGGACATCATAGGAGTTTTCAAATCCATGATGTCCCTTTGTTACAGCCATCGGTTAGTGATTACTGCACAATCACCGCATCAAGCGAGCCTTTAGTGTTCGTCGTTCCCGCCCGTGTGACAAAGACCAGTTTCAAAGTATGGGTTCCCGGGGAGAGTTGACCAGGGTAATCCCATTGCTGTTGGTATGCGCCGGAAGATCTTCTTTGGTTGATGGTTCCCACCAACGCTCCATCCACATAAACTCTCATTTTTCGAAAGGCTGGTCCGCCGGTGTATAGAACACTGAATGATTCACCGCTGAATGTAATAGTTACACGGGCGCCTTTTTTACTCGTCACTTTGTAAGAGTTGCCATACGCCCGGCTTTTCGAAACATTCCTCCAGCCGGATGAATAATTGAAGCCTTGATGCTTATCGTCATAGATGACAGGGGCAGGCAGCCCGGCGCCTTCCACCGAGTTATTCCGCAGGGTTACGCCGCTTGGATAGGCAACCATGATCTCTGCGTATACGTTGTTATTTTCGACCAGCACATTTCGATTTTCCGAATAAAGTGCGATGCTCCGGCGGAATCCGTTTAAGACCACATTGCCCGACAAGACGGAATCTACCAGTTTTCCACCAGATACTTCCGGTTCCCAAGAGGCGATGCCGTCATAACATCCATCAATGCTGTTATTTAAGATATTGTTATGGTGGCGCTGCGCACCCCATCCGGAGTATTCCTCTTCGGCTATTGCTATGCCCGTTGCAGGATTTCCATTTCGAAGATAAATACCAGTGCATGAAATGGTATTATTCCTGACAGTTGTATAAGGCGAATTGTCGAGATAGACGTTCACTCCGAAGTTGTCCCGCACCATGTTTTCTTCAACAAGAACGTTTATACCGCGAGTTACAGCAATTCCTTCTCCGCAATTCTCGTATACCGTATTCCGCCGGATGGTCACATTAGAACCGCCAACCATGACCTTGACCGCACTCCCCCAACTGCCAGAGCCCGAGCATGTTCCTGAACCATTGCTTAGAACACTATGATGAACGGACGAGTTTTCGAATAGGATGTATTTTCCGCCAATGAGCACGGCATGAGAATTCGAACCTTGCACATCAAAACCAGAAATATTAAGATGGTTTCCGCCAAGCTTAATGGCTGTATCCTGCGCGCCTTTCATGTTTAATACCGCTCCATCGCCGATGATTGTAAGGGGCGCGCTTGCTGTACCCGACTTGAGAACTTCGAGAGGCTGAGTAAAGCGCCCGGCAATGATCAGGGTATCCCCAGCCGTAAGAACAGAAACGCCCTTTGCGAGGGTTTTGAAAGGCGCAGATTGGGAACCTGAATTCGAATCGCTCCCGGCGGGATTTACATAATAGATTTTGGATGCAATCAAATCTCCCGTGGACAGTGATAGAACGCCCTGGGATGCGTGCGCTGTGGAATTCATCCCAAAAATCAAAGCGAATACCACAATTGAACTAACAAAACGAAACGCACTTTTTCTCATCGTTTACTCCTTGTAAATACCTGTAGTCTTCGATCTTTCAGTAAGATCACATAAAGTTAAACAAAAGTTGAAGCAGGTAAAAGAGTAACATATCGACTTTTCGGTGAAGCAATAGCACGCATGACCAGAGTACTATTCTGACTGCCAGTTTTGTTAAGTTTTCAGTTTGTTAAGTAGCAACAGGGTGTATGATATATAAAGCTGCTTCATATCATAGATTTCAAATTGGAGGACAACATGTCAAAAGACTCAGTACGTCAACTTGCGAATGCGCTCTTGGTACTCCTTGCTCTGGCAGTCAACATCCTCGCCAGTACCCTGCCTCTCAACGGACAGAACACAGGTGAAATATCTGACCGCTTCCTCGTGTATTTCGTCCCTGCGGGGTATGTCTTCGCGATATGGGGCGTCATCTACATCGGCTGGATCGCGTTCATACTCTTCCAGTACCGAAAAGATCAAAGGGAAAGTCCGCGCTTGCGAAAATTGGGATATGCCTTCGCATTGAGCGGAGTCTTTAACGCCGCATGGCTGTTCTGCTGGCATTACAACGCATTTGGTTGGAGCGTGGTCGTCATGCTGGCTTTGCTTGCCGCTCTCATCGTCAGTTACCTGCGCCTGAATGTTGGGCTGACACCCGTGAACAACGCTGAAAAATGGAGCGTGGATATTCCCTTCAGCGTCTATCTCGGCTGGATCAGCGTTGCCACTATCGCCAACATCACCGACTATCTGTATCTCATCAACTGGGATGGGTTCGGCATCGCGCCGCAGGTTTGGGCTGTCATCATGCTTACAGTCGCGAGTATCGTCGGAGTCTTGATGGCGCTCACCCGCCGCGACTCGGCATACACCCTCGTCTTCGTTTGGTCGTTCATCGGCATTGCAAATAAACAAGCCGACGAGCCGTTGGTTGCGAACAGCGCATGGATCGCTGCAATCATAGCGCTTGGGCTGGCCGCCTTCAGCATCATCCAGCGCAAGCGGGGATAAAATCAAAAGTGGTAAGATTGGCGCACTCAAAAGGTGCGCCAATATATTTAACATCGCAAATGCCCGCTTCGCTTTTTTGGATATCGAAACGACCGGACTTTCACCCTGGTTCGGGGACCGCATCTGCCAGATCGCGGTTGTGCTGACCGAAGGCAAACGCGTCAAACAGACCCTTGACCTGCTCATCAACCCCGAGCGGACTCTTTCGCCGTCCGCGATTCACGTCAACGGCTTGGACGAGTCAAAGCTGTCAGTGGCGCCAAAATTCGCGGAGATCACCGAGCAACTCGACCCGTTGTTAAATGAGGCGGTGGTCGTCTGTCACAACGCCAAGTTCGATATCCAATTCCTCGATAACGAATATCGCAAGTTGAATCGCGCCGTCGAATTCCCCAACCTGATTGATACACTGTTAATGTCGCGCCAGTTCTACGACCTGCCGTCGTACAGCCTGAAGCATCTCGCGCGGGATTTCAACGTGACCGCCAACATGGACGGCTCGCAGGCGCTTGCCGATGCGATCACGATGAAGAACCTGTTCTTCGCCATGACCGATTCGCTCAAGTCCATCGGCAAATCGCTGGAGGATTTCATCGGTATTTACAATTCGCCCGCCTGGCCGCCCGAAGGCGTGTACCTGCCGACCGAGTTGAGCGAAGCCATTACCAGTGGGGAACGCCTGTTCATCAAATACATGGACAAGGACGGCGAGACTTCCGAACGCTGGATCACGCCGAAGGAAGTGATCGGCTTGGCGGATTATATTTACCTGCAAGCCTATTGCCACACCCGCGAAGCCGAACGGACATTTCGGCTGGATCGGATTGTTGAGTTTCGGGTGGGGATGGGAAAGGAATAAGAGATATTATTGAAGTATTTATTACTTCGACATGGAGGGAAATAATGATGGATTATTGGGCCGTACTAAATTACGAGATTCAGATGTATTTAGGAGCACGGCTTTTGCAAGGTTTCCCTATCCAAGGAGTAAATAAAAATATAATCATTTTACAAACAAGTGCCATGACAGAGGTGAAGGCTCTTCACACTCGGATATTGGTTGATATTTTCTTACCAAGGAAACAAAAGACGATATTAATATTGACGATCTTCTGCCTGATTGGCGAGAAAAAAACAAAATAGCTATACATAATTTAGAAAATGCCTATGACAAAAAACTCGACATTGGACATTCACCTAAGTGGTACTTGAATAAATATCTTGTTCATCCTGACAAACGACGAGGAGATCATTTTAACTGGGCGCCACTCATAGAGAGAATGGATCCACCGCTTAAAAATATATTTACAACTTTGCCTTTAGAGAAATTGGAAGCGCTCAAGTTTTTTGAAAAATATATTTACCAATAGAAAATCAAACTTATATCTCCAACAAACAAAGCGGCCTGACCATTTCTGAGAAAAGTCAGGTCGTTTTTGTAATATCCTGGCAGGATAGTCTTGATCTCCCATCAGCATATTGAGATCGCTTCTCTTGCAACGACGCAGCGCGGACTAATCGTAATAATACCGCCAGCAGGAATATTCCGTGCCAGATGGGGCGATTGCCATCACAGGCCATTCCGCATCCATTATTTCGTATTCGTCGAGATCAACCTTCACCGAAGCCAGAGCGTTGTCCGCGTTGACGCGGGCGAAGTGGAAGGATTGCCATGACTGGTCGCGGTCATTCTGCCCGCGCTGGTAGCGGACGCAAGCCAGAGCTGCACCCACTTTCTCATGGATGGAATCAGGCAGGGTCGGAGCGCGAAGCGAATTGACGAGCACAGGAACGGCGTCGTCGGAGAGTTCGATGAAGTATTGCGAGTCCAAGTCTTCAGCCTCGCCTCCATTCAGTTCGCGCTGGATGTTTTGATTCACGATGAACGCATCCACGTTCAGGATGGGCAGCGAAACAGCAAAGCCGAAGGAAGCGACCAGCATGGCAAAGGCGAACATGCGTTCCTTGCGTAAAATCTCAAGGACAATGGTGGCGACCAGAAGCAGGCCGATCCAGACGAGGAAAACGTGGGTGTAGGTGCGCAGGCGCGAGAAGCCGTACGCCGCCTCATACAAAACGAGACGTTGATACGCTGATATAAGCATTACCAACAACAGAACGACGAGCGCAATGCCCAAGCCCGAGAATATCCTGCGCTGTGATTCGGTCTCGCGTTTGGTGACGGCGCTCAAAGTCAGCAGCATGAGCAGGGCGAAGAACGCCACTGTGACCAATTCTCCAAATCCGCGGCGGGCGTATTCGGCGTAGGTATAGCCTTCGACGTTGATGTTCGTCTCGCCTCCGAAGAAGTATTGGAATTGAATGACGACAAAAATGGCGAACAGCGCAACCACGCTCCCCAGCACAATGCCGGATTCGATGAAGCCAAGGAATGACGGAACAAAGGGCTTTTCTTCACCCACCAATTTTTCATCCTTCGATGCATTTCCGGCATGCAGGACGATGCCCGCAAGAGCATAACCGATGACGATGATGTAAATGAGCCGGAAGATATATTCGGGCAGTTTCTCGAGTTTGAAGAGTTCAATGAAATCATCCAGCCGCTGCCCAAAGACCACGTCT
Source organism: uncultured Anaerolinea sp. (assembly GCA_964563315.1). Lineage (GTDB taxonomy): Bacteria > Chloroflexota > Anaerolineae > Anaerolineales > Villigracilaceae > Villigracilis. The sequence goes on from CAZLWG010000010.1 coordinate 53,941, forward strand.
GCGGAGGCGAGCAGAGAGGCAAAGATCGCCACGACCGGCAAGGCAATGATGATTCCACGCACGAGGGGCCAGAGATTGAACTTCGGAGTTTGCACACCGGCTTCGGCTTGCTTTTTGCGGGCGTCCGCGGTAAAGGTCAACGGACGGGCGATCAGGCCCCCAATCAGAGCGAAAAGTTTGGTGATGTAATCCGCGATTGTGTACTGCATCCAACACCCGCCAAGATAAGTGAGCGCAAGGATGGTGAGCGTGAACATGGTAAAGGTATAAGCGAGAAAGGTCGTCATCGGCTCGGCGCGGGTGAAGGTCACAACGGCGAAAAAGCCGAAGAGGGGCAGCAGGATCAGGGAAGAACGATGCGGGCGCAGCTTGTCGCTCAGCAACAGATAGAAGGCGGCAATTACACAGGCCGTCCAGAATACGGCAAAGTTGATACCCGGGGTGTGCTTCCAAAAGAGGAAGTCGAAGAGCCAGCCGAGGGCAAGGACAATGACCCAGAGTTTGTTCGGATTGGTTTTCATTGATTTCTCCTTTTCGTGCAAAGGGTTTGAACTTGGACAAGGATAGCCCTGCAAGACTTGCGGAGACTATCAAAAGGTGTCAAATTTCTCAAAATGCAGGCAGTTTCGATTTCAGCGTCGAATGTTGATTACAGATTTGTGAGAATCGAAATCGGCGCTATTGACACCCAAATTATTTTGTGACATACTTCTGCCATCGCTCGGGGGCAAACAAATTGAACCGCCATCCTATAGAAAGGAGGAGGTGATGTCTCTCATGGATAGTAGCATTAAACCCAGCGCTGTGGCATCCCTCCTCAAGTAATTCAGGAAGCCACAGCGCCCCACGACTGCCACCCTTGCGGGTGGCAGTCTGGTTTAAAGGCATTGGAGGGCGACTATGGGTCGCCCTCCAATAATTTAATACATTCCTACCGAAGAATCCACTTTGCGCGCGTATTCGTCGATCCCCCCGCGCACGTTGAAGACATTTTTATATCCCTGCTGCGCCAGCCACGCCGTCACCTGCATGCTGCGGTTGCCGTGGTGACAGATGACATAGACGGGCAATTCCTGTGAGCGGACCGATTCGGAGAGCAAGCCCGGTCCTTCGTTTGCCAACCGGCTCACCGGCGCAACCTCAAGCCTGCTGTCTTCGATCTTGGCATAATTCAACTCTGTGAGTTCGCGCACATCCAGCAGGATGAATTTCTCTTCGGATTTGAGCTTGTCAGCAAGTTCAATGACTGTGATTTCGGGAAACATGGGTTTTTACCAATTCTTGATTTACGATTTTGCCGCAGGCGCGTAGAACTTCTGCACGTATTCCTTCACCATCCGGCGGGTGGAAAACTGCGGAATGACAGTCTTCATCGCATCCTTTGTACGGACAATCCAATCCAGCGGCAATTCTTTTGAGTCACGCTTGTAATACAACGGAATGATTTCATGTTCAAGTGTTTGATACAGGCTTTCGGCATCTGCCGCATCCTGCACATCGGTGGATTCGTACGGCTTATCCTCGCCGATGGACCAGCCGTTCCGTTCGTTGTACGCTTCGCGCCACCAGCCATCCAAAATGGAGAAATTGAGCGCGCCGTTGATGGCGGCTTTCATCCCCGATGTTCCGCTCGCTTCATAAGGACGGCGCGGCGTGTTCATCCACACATCCACGCCTTGCACAAGATAGCGGGCAAGGTTCATGTCGTAATCTTCGAGGAATACCAGACGCCCGCCTGTTTCGGCTTTCTTGACGGTGCGATAGACCTTTTGGATCAACTGCTTGCCCGGCTCATCGGCAGGATGCGCCTTCCCCGCAAAGATGATCTGCACAGGCATGTTCGGGCGGTTAATGATCTCCAGCAGGCGTTCCACATCCGCAAAGACGAGGCTGGCGCGTTTGTAGGTGGCGAAGCGGCGCGCAAAGCCGATGGTCAGGGCATAGGGATTGATCATCACGCCGGAAGAAACCACCTGCACGGGATGGAATCCGCCATGAGTCCATCGCTCGCGGACGCGCTCGCGCATGTAAAAGGTCAGTTTCCGCTTGAGGTGCAGGCGGACCGCCCACAATTCTTGATCGGGGATGGAGTCTATCTTCTGCAACAATTTCGGGTCGTCCAGATTATCGTACCAATCCGCGCCAAGGTATTTCTCCAGCAGGTTGTTCATGCGGCGAGCCAGCCAGTTCGCAGTGTGGACCCCGTTGGTAATGTGATCAATCGGCACGTCCTTCACAGGGCGGTCGCTCCACAAGGATTTCCACATCTCGCGCGAGACTTCGCCATGCAGTTCAGAGACGGCGTTGCTGCCGCCCGATAATTTCAAGGCAAGGATCGGCATGGAATACGTCTCGCCGTGGGGATGGCTGTGCTTCGCAACTTCCATGAACTCGTCGCGGGTGATGCCAAGTTCGCCCCAATAATTCGCAAGATATTTTTCCACCAACCAGAGCGGGAACTCGTCATTGCCGGCAGGGACAGGCGTATGCGTGGTAAAGACATTTTGCGACAGAGTCTGCCTGGCGGCTTCGGCAAAGAGATGTCCTTCTGTCACGAGTTCACGAATCCGCTCAAGCGTCAGGAAAGAAGCGTGACCTTCGTTCATGTGCCAGACAGCAGGGTCGTATCCCAAGGCCCGCAAGGCGCGCACACCGCCGATCCCCAATAGAATCTCCTGCATGATGCGGCGGTCGAGGTCAGACCAATATAAACGCGCCGTCAACAAGCGGTCATATTCGCTGTTGCCTTCCACATTCGAATCGAGAAGATAGAGCGGTACTCGTCCAACACGCACCTCCCAAATCTGAACAATAATGCTGCGATCAGGGAAACTGATCTGTATGGTGACGGGCCTGCCATCCTTTTCGACAAGGGTAACAGGAAGATGTTCGAAAGTAAGAAAGTTGTTAAGCGCCTCCTGCCAGCCGTCTTCACTGATGCGTTGTGAGAAATATCCCTGCGCGTACATGAAGCCGACGCCGATCAAAGGCAAGCCGAGATCGGAAGCTTCCTTGAGGTGGTCGCCGGAAAGCACGCCAAGTCCGCCCGAATAAATAGGAAGGGTTTCGTGCAAACCGTATTCCATAGAAAAATAGGCAATCGGTTTATTGAACCTTGGAAATGACTTTTGCGTCCATGTCTGCTTTTTGAAATAAGCGTCGAACCTTTCAAAGACCGAGTCATACAATGCCAGATAATCCGCATCCTTGGCGGATTGTTTCAAACGTGTATGTTCGATCTCATTCAACAGGCGGATGGGGTTATGACCAAGCCGCTCCCACAGGTCATAATCGAGCCGACCAAATAGACGCGCCGCTTCGGGGTTCCAGGTCCACCACAAATTTGTGGCAAGTTCACCCAAACGGGCAATGCGTTTGGGAAGGTCAAATTTATGTGAAGGTGATGTGATAAATTCCATAGCGGGGAATGATACCGTAAAAGACAACAATAGGGAAATTCGAGACCAAAGAATTAGTTTGACGGCGGAACTAATTTCTTCCCGCCTTCAAAAACAGGACAGGCATATGCCTGTCCTGTGCGCCTCAACCCAGGCCGGAACCTGTTCGGCATCAAGGTTGCATTCTCTCCGCCGTAAAAAAACTTCGCACTTTCGCCGCAAACTGGCGGTCTGTCATCTTGTCCGCAGGGAAAATGCCGGAGATTGGTGGGCAGGTCTTTTCGCGTTCGAGCCGCTTCTTCAATTCCTTCTTCGCCTCACCTGGTCCCATAATTAGAATCTCATCTGCGCCGCGGAGCTGCGCAAGCACGCTTTCATAATACTTGTTGAGATAGCCATCGAACTGCTTATCGAATTGGTCATCCCCTTTTTGATATTGGGCACTGTAAGGCGAGCGCGAACGGCTCATTCCGCGCAGACGGAAATGCTCAACGCCCGATTCGATTTTTTTCATTGCTTCGCCGTATTCGCTCACCGTCAGGATCACCGCCCGTTTGTGGTCAATCCAAATGCCGATTTTCTTCGCCATGGATTCATCCTTTCTGTGTGCCAATTTCAGTATACGCTTTTTTCAAGTGCGGGGCAAACGAGAGCGCAGTATCTTCGAACCTTCATAAGGGTTAATGAGAAAAGCTGATCCGGTATCCGAGAAAGGATAAGATATGAAAGACGACCGCATCCTTCCAGCAACACGCATCGTTGCCGTCATCGTGATCCCCTTCTTATGGTTGGCATTCCTCATCCTGTTTTTCAACCCCGATTCCACAGGCGAACATTTTGCCTGGCAAATCAAACCGCACATGACCTCGCTCTACATCGGCGCGGGCTACATTGGCGGTTCATGGCTATTCGTAAATATATTGATCCAAAAACACTGGCATCGCGTGCAAGGCGCCTTCCTGCCCATCACGGTATTCACCTGGCTCATGCTTGCCGCCACTCTTTTGCACTGGGACCGCTTCTCGCATGGCACGCTCGGATTCAATCTTTGGCTGATCCTTTATGCAGTTACACCCTTCCTCGTGCCCGCTATTTGGATATCCAACAAAGAGGCGGATACCCGCCAGCCAGAGGAATCGGATCTACCAGTCGCGCCTATCATCCTTTGGATTCTGCGCCTCATCGGGACGATTGGGCTTGCCACCGTTATTGTGAGCTTTTTCTCGCCCGAGTTTTTGATCCGCATTTGGCCTTGGGCGTTGACCCCTCTAACTGCGCGCGTGATGTGCGGCTGGATTGCCTTATTGAGCGTAGGGGCGTTCGTCATGGCGGGAGACCGGCGTTGGTCTTCCTGGCGCATACCGCTGGAAAGCATCTTCATCTGGCATGTGCTTGTCCTTTTGGCAGGGGTGATCAAGATCACGGATTTCACAGTCAGTATCGTGAATTGGTACATCGTCACCATTGCATTGATGGTGACAGGCATCATAATCTACTACCTGCTTATGGAAGGTAAAAGACGCGGTTATCCTTAAAACAAAAAGACCCTGCGGCATTTTTATGCCCAGGGCCTTTTGACCAAATATATGAATGATCGTTATCGCAAGACTGCCGTACTTGCCAGCAAGAAGAGAAACTGAGGAACGATTCCCAACGCAACGGTGACGATTGCCATCAGCGCCGTTGTGAACCCAAGCAATGGCTCGCGTTCAACAATCGGGTCGCCTTCCTTCATGTACATGTTCACAACAACCCGCAAATAGTAATAAGCGGAGATCAGCGATGTGACCACACCGATAATGGCAAGCCCTGTGAAGCCGCCCGCAATGGCAGAGCGGAAGAGATAGAATTTACCCACCAGCCCAATCGTTGGAGGGAAGCCAATGAGGGAAAGCATGAAGATAGTCATGGCGGCGGCAAGAGCGGGGTGTTTCCTGGCAAGACCGGCATAATCCGAAAGTTCAAGCCCCCTACCTTCGGCTTTTTCAAGCGCAATCACGACCCCCCATGAGCCAAAGTTGGTGACGGCATAGGCGGCAAGGTAGAACAAGCCCGCGGCAATCGCAACAGGAGCGACTTCCTTGTTTCCATAGGGTACGAATGCCATGAGAATATACCCCGCGTGAGCGATGGCGGAATACGCCAGCAGTCGTTTGATATTGGTTTGCGAAAGAGCGATCAGGTTACCGATGATCATCGTCAGAGCGGAGAGCGCCCAAAGGATGTCTGTCAGGTCGGCAGAGAGGGTTGGAAGGGCTGTGGAAAACACGCGAAAGAGCGTTGCAAAACCCGCAACCTTTGCGCCTGCCGCCATGAAAGCGGTAATGGATGTCGGCGCACCCTGATAAACGTCCGGCGTCCACATGTGGAAGGGTACCGCCGCGACCTTGAAACCGAACCCGACCAGGAGCAGGGCCGCTCCAATGGTGAGGAGCAGGTTCGAGGCCCCGCCTGAGGCGGCTTTGGCAAAGATATCGGCCAGGTTGGTGGAGCCGGTCGCGCCGAAAATAAGAGCCGTTCCATACACTACAAATCCGCTGGCAAAGGCGCCAAGCAGGAAGTATTTGAGTCCCGCCTCTTCCGAGTTGAGTTTGCGGGCAAGGGCGGACAGGACGTAGAGCGGGATCGAAAGCAATTCGAGTGCAATAAAGACGACGATCAGGTCGGAGGCTTGCGCCATGAGCATCATGCCTGTAACGCTGAAGAGCAGGAGGGTGTAATATTCGCCTCGTTCGATGCCCATGCGTTTAGTGTAGTCATAAGCAAGCGCCACGCCGAATAATCCGCTCGAAAGGAGGATGATGTTGGCGAAGGTGGAAAACCCGTCCAGCGCGACCATGCGGTTAAAACCCGTGCTGGAGAGACCGATCTGGGTGATGGAGTATCCCAGCGCGCCAGCCAGCCCCACTGCCGAGAGGAGCGCGGTGATGCTTTTGCGGTTTTTCGGAATGAAGAGATCCACCAGCAAAAGCAGGCACGCCCAGACAGTAAGGATGAGGTATGGGAGAAGAGTGTAGAAGTCTGTAAATTGAGGCTGCGTCATGAACGCTCCGAAATTCTGACGACGGACATGGTCCATCGTCCGTGGTCAATTACAAGGGTAAAGCGGATAACAACTTCTCAACCGCGGGGGCGAGGATTTCGAAGAAGGGTTTGGGGTACAAACCGATCCAGAACATGAAAATGACCAGCGGCACGACGGTGAGGATCTCGCGCCAATTGAGGTCTTTGAGTTCGTGGTGGTGGGTGACTTCACCGGCAGGTCCAAGGAAGACCTTTTGGAACATGTATAGAATGTAGACCGCCGCCATGATGACGCCGATGGCTGAGATTCCTGCAAACCAGGGGCTGCCGATGGCTTTCGAGCCAAACGCACCAAGCAAGATGGTGAACTCACCGACGAAACCATTGAGTCCGGGCAAACCCATCGAGGAGAGCGAAGCGATGAGCATGAGGGTTCCGAAGATCGGCGTGATCTTCCACAAACCGCCATAGACCTTGATCTCGCGGGTATGGGTCTGTTCGTAGATCATACCGATGAGAAGGAACAACGCTCCCGTGCTCAATCCATGGTTGACCATCTGCAAAATCGCGCCCGCCACGCCTTCGGCATTGAGTGCAAACAGACCAAGCATGACGAATCCGAGGTGGCTCACCGAAGAGTAGGCAACCAGTTTCTTCACGTCCGCCTGAGCAAAGGAGACTGCTGCACCATAAATGATGCCGATGGTTGCAAAGAGAGCGATCCACGGGGCGGCTTGGATGGCAGCATTCGGAAAGAGCGGGATATTGAAGCGCAGGAAACCGTAAGTGCCCATCTTCAACAAGACGCCTGCAAGAATGACAGAACCGGCGGTCGGCGCTTCCACGTGGGCGTCGGGCAACCACGAATGAAGGGGCCACATCGGGACCTTGATGGCAAAGGCGGCGGTAAAGGCAAGGAAGAGGAACATCTGCGTGCCAGCCGCAATTGCGCCAGTCGCGTACAAGTCTGGCAGGCGGACAAGCATGGTGGGCAGATTGAAAGTATCCGCTTTGATGCCGAGATAGATAATGGCGAGCAACATCAAAATGGAACCAGCCATCGTATAGAGGAAGAACTTGACCGCAGCATATACGCGGCGCGGTCCACCCCAGATGCCGATGAGGAAGTACATCGGCACGAGGGTGAATTCCCAAAAGATGTAGAACAGGAATAGGTCCTGCGCGAGAAATACGCCCGTCATGCCGACTTCGAGGAGAAGGAAGAAGAGCATGAAATCCTTCACGCGGTCTTCAACGGCGGTCCACGTGGAGAGGATGGAGATCGGCGTGAGGAAGGCGGTGAGCAGGACAAGCAGAACGCTCAAGCCATCCACGGCGAGGTAGTAGTAAATGTTCCAGCCTGCCACGTGAATCCATGGATATTTGGCCTCCAACTGCAGGTCCGGGTTCGATGCGTTGAACATCGAGAAGACCCACAAGGAAATGCCGAACGTCAACAGGGATGTGACCAGCGCGACCCAGCGGATGGCATTCTTCATTTCGGAATTCATGAAGAGGATCACGATCACGCCCAGGATCGGGAAGAAGGTCAGGAGTGTAAGAGGTTGCAAAAGAAATTCCATGTTCTATCCTCGGTTTCTACGAGTTATTTCAAAATCAGGTAACCCAAAATCAAAACAACGCCCAGCAGAACGGAAAGCGCATACGAACGCACAAATCCGTTCTGGACTTTACGCACATTATCAGAGAGCCATTGCGTTGCCGCGCCAAGCCAGTTGGCAAAGGCATCAATGCCCTTTTGGTCGGCGTAACGGTCGAGCGCAATATTGCTGATCCAGTTATAGCTTCCGGCAATCACCGTATCATGCACAAAGTCGTGCCAGAAGCGCCAATCAATCACGTCTGCCAAGAATTGCGAGACTTTCTTGAACGGCGTGATGATAAGCACGCCATAGCCTTCATCCACGAACCATTTGTTCTCCATGCCCGTGAAGAGGAAGCCAAGCGGTTTCTTCAGCGGATCTAATTGGTTTGCTTTCAACGGTTTGAGTCCGTAGATGAGCCAGGAAATGAAGATGGCAAGCAGAGCCAGCGCGGTGGAAATACCCGCAACTTGCACATCGAGCGGGAGCGCGTGGACTTCGCCGAGCGTATATTCGAGCCAGTGACTCAGGTTGTGGAAGCCGTCAAACGGAAGGTTCAATGCGCCTCCAACCACGCTCAAGCCTGCCAGCACCATAAGCGGCACGGTCATAATCTTTGGGCTTTCCTCCGCATGTTTGGCGGCGTCTGTCCGCGCCTCGCCGAAGAAGACCATCCAGATCTGGCGTCCCATATAGAAGGCGGTAAAGAAGGCGGCGATGGTCAATTGCCAATACACGCTGGGATAATGCAAACTTGCGTCGAGCAAAATTTCATCCTTGGACCAGAATCCCGCAAACGGGAAGATACCCGCCAGCGCTAGTGTGCCGATCATGTACAGCCAGAACGTGACCGGCATGGTCTTGCGAATACCGCCCATGTTGCGCATATCGCCCGGGTCGAAAACTTCTCCATGATCGTCGTGTCCGCCGTGTTCCTCTTTTTTCTTTTTAGCTTTGGGCAATTTCTTATCGTGCCCATGATGCGCGAGATGGTGATGTCCGCGCTCGAGGCCAAGGATGACCGAACCGGCTGAAAGGAATAACAATGCCTTGAAGAATGCGTGCGTGACGAGATGGAACATCCCTGCCACATATGCGCCCATTCCCACCGCAGCGACCATGAAGCCAAGCTGCGAAATGGTGGAATAGGCAAGCACTTTCTTGATATCGTATTGACCAACGGCAATCGTCGCGGCGAAAAGGGCCGTCGCGGCGCCCACCATCGCGACGATGTATTGCGCTTCGGGAACCAGCGTGTAAAGCGGAGCCGAACGCGCCACAAGATAAACACCCGCCGTGACCATTGTGGCAGCATGGATGAGAGCGGAGACAGGTGTAGGGCCTGCCATCGCGTCCGGCAGCCAGATATAGAGCGGTATTTGCGCGGATTTACCGGCAACCCCAACAAGCATAAAGAGCGTAATCGCAACGATGACCCAGGGCGCCGCTTCCGCAATTGCGGGCGCAGTTGCAAAGACTTCGTCAAATTGGAAGGAGCCGAGATACCAAAACATCAGAAAGCCCGCGATGAGGAAACCGAAGTCACCCACGCGGTTAGTGATGAAGGCTTTTTTCGCGGCATCCGAGTTTGCCCACGATGGTCTGGTGAGCGTGTCCATTTCGAACCAGAAGCCGATGAGCAGAAAAGAGCAAAGCCCCACGCCTTCCCAGCCGACGAAAAGCATTAAGTAGGAGTCGCCCGAAACGAGGATCATCATCGCAGCGATGAACAAGTTCAAGAAGACGAAGAAGCGCGCGAAGCGTCCTTCCTGATGTTTGAAGCGCACGTCCTCATGCATATAACCGATTGCGTAAATATGAATCAGAGTCCCGACGCCGGAAACGACAAGCATCATCGTGGTCGAGAGCGAGTCGACGCGGAAGGTCCAATCGAGTTTGAGGTTGCCGATGTGGATCCACTCAGCAAACGGAACGCTGACCACAAGCCCGTGATTGACCGATACCGAATACGCCAGCAGGACGGAGACGATGAACGCCGCCCCCGATGCCAGGCTTGCCACCGTGCCGATCATCCTCTCGCTCATCCGGCGCCCGAACGCGGCGTTGATCAGCAATCCGATGACAGGCGCGAACACCAACCAGGGAGCCAGGGAATAAAAGCCTGTATGTACAGTTTCGCTTAAGTGCATAACATTCTCCGTAATCCGATGCCCGATATTCGCTCAGCGGGCATCGGATATCGAGTTATCCTTTTAGAGAATTCATCTCGTCCACGTTGATGTCTCTGCGGGTCTTGAAGATCTCCACGATCAGCGCAAGACCGACCGCCACTTCCGCAGCGGCAACAGCGATGACAAAGAAAACAAATATCTGCCCGCTGAAGCTGTCGTACATTCGGGCGAATGCCACAAAGGCAAGGTTCGCCGCGTTGAGCATCAATTCAATGGACATGAAGATGATGAGCGGATTGCGGCGTGAGAGTACGCCGAGCGAACCGATGACAAATAAAATCGCAGATAAAGCGATGTAATAATCAACAGGGACCATTAATTTCGTCCTCCTTTTTCCTGCTTGGTCAGCACAATGGCGCCGATCATGGCAACCAGCAAAAGAATGGATGTGACTTCGAAGGGAAGCAGGAACTGGTTGAACAATGTCATTGCCATTTCGCGCAGGTTTTCCACGGTGTTGATCGAGGCATCCGGGGGGATGATTGCCATATCTGTGCGGGCGTTCGTGAACAGAAGGTAGACCGCTTCAACAGCAAGGACGGCGGAAAGCAGGACTGCCAGCGGTTTCTGCCAGGGGAGCACATTGGAAGGCGGCAGGTTTTCCGCGCCCAAAAGCATGATGACGAAGAGGAAGAGCACCATGATCGCGCCCGCGTATACCGTGATCTGTGCCATGGCAATGAAAGGAGCGCCCAGCAGAAGGTAGAACACCGCCACCGTGACGAAATTCAACACGAGAAACAGCGCTGAATAGACCGCGTTGCGGCTGAACAACATCCCCAATGCGGCGGAAATCGCAACGAGGGAAAGGACGAGGAAAACAATCAAGTCAGAGGTCATATTTCTCCATTTACGATTTTCGACTGACGATGCGCGGAACAATCGAAAATCTGAAATCGTAAATCGTCAGTCCGTAGGGTCTTTCATCTCCGGTACGGACCGTGTGAACACGCGTGGTTCCACTTTGCGCGGCGTGAGCATCTGCTCGGCAGGGACGGGCTCCAACAGCATGTCCTTGGTGTAGATCGCCTGTTTGCGGTCTGTGAAGGACAATTCGTAGTTGTCGCCCAGCACGATTGCCTCGGTGGGGCATGCATCCTCACAGAAGCCGCAATAGATGCAGCGGAGCATGTTGATCTCGTAGGTGGAGGCATACCGTTCCCCGGGCGAGAAGCGCTTTTCGTCGGTGTTTTCGGAGGCTTCCACGAAGATCGCATCTGCAGGGCAGGCGGCGGCGCACAGGGAGCATCCAATGCACTTCTCAAGCCCGTTCTCGTAGCGCTTCAACTCATGACGCCCGCGAAAGCGCGGGCGGACGGGGCGCTTCTCTTCAGGATATTGATAGGTTACAGTCCTCTCGAACAGGAAGGAACGAAGCGTTTCGCCCAATCCTCGCAAGAGTTCGATAATGGGATCAAAAACGCCCATGTGATTTTCTCCTCAGATCACGATAAATAAAACCAACCGCCGCCAGCAAAACGATAATGGATAACACAGGAATGCCCCAGATATACAACTGGTTGTTCCACATATCTGCAAGCAGGATGCCTGTGGCAGTGATGAACGCAAGCACCAACGACAATGGTAAAAGCACCTTCCAGCCGAACGCCATCAGACGGTCATAACGGATGCGGGGCCAGGTGGCGCGGATCCAGATCATGAAGAACAACAGGACAAGCACTTTCAATAATAAGTAGATCGGGCCAAGGAACCAGAAGCGGTCCACACTGAAGATGGTGTCCTTTAGGAACCAGAATTCTCGGTAGCCGCCGAAGAACAGAGTCGCCGCTATCATGGAAATGACGATCATCTTCTGATATTCTGCCATAAAGAACAGGGCGAATTTCATTCCTGAATATTCGGCGTGATAGCCTGCTGTCAATTCCTGCTCGGCTTCGGGCATATCGAAGGGGGCGCGGTTCACCTCTGCCAGCGTCACGATCAAAAAGACCAGTGCGCCGGCAGGCTGAACAATAACAAACCACATCCCCGCCTGGGCATTAACAATCTCGTTCAGGTTCATCGAATCGCCGAGAATGATGGCGATCACAAAACACAAACCCAGCGACAACTCGTAGGAAATCATCTGCGCCGAAGAGCGGATGCCGCCAAGCATGGCATACTTGTTATTGCTCGACCAGCCTGCCAGCACAATGCCGTACACCGCAATCGAAGCAATGGCGGTCAAATACAACACGCCCACGTTGAGGTCGGCAACATACAGTGTGATCTCACGCCCGAAAAGGTTGAACGAAGTCCCAAGCGGAATCACCGCCGCGATAATGAGCGAGGGTACCACCGTCAGCACAGGCGCAAGGATGAAGATGGTCCGATATACCTTTGAAGGAGTTAGTTCTTCTTTAAAGATCAGTTTGATCGCATCCGCAATGGGCTGGAGCAAACCCTGAGGTCCAGCGCGATTCGGTCCCACGCGTATCTGAATGCGCGCCAGCGCCCGGCGTTCATACAGCGTCAGGTATGCAAAGCCCGTCAGCAGAAGCAGGCACAATATCAAGCCTTTGAGAAACCATTCAAGCCAGATCGTCCAATCCATGTCACTTCACCTTTGAGACAACAGGTTCACGAATGGGAATGCCCATGCCGCGCGGCACCAACGCCACACCTGTTGAAATCGTATCGTCGATCTTTACAACCGCCTCCGCATTTATCCCGTCGAATGAGATCTTTGCAGGCATATCCGCCTCCACACCCAGTTTCTCTGCGGTGGAGGAATGCAGGTAAATGGTCGCCTCACCAATGCGCTGACCGAGCAACTCAGCCGAACGGACAGTCACGCCCAGATCGTACAATTTGTTGACCGGCACAGCCAGCAACTCTTTTTCCTTGGGACGAAGAGCCGCCTCTTTCCTGACCTTGGGAATGCGCACCGTACCTGAAACCTGAGCCATCGGGACGAGTTGCACGCCCAACCCCTGCGTGTTTTCATAGGTCGTGCCGCCGTAGTACAGATCGCCGCGCCCGACAATGGGCCACTGTCCATGCACTTCGGTAAGTTTTTCATAACTCAATTCATTGAAAGCATCGATCGAATTGGCAAGAATGTCGAACACGACAGATGGCGATGTGCCTTCCAGGATGATGCCCATCTGCTTGGCAACCATCGAAGTGATCGCAAAATCGGGTTTGCTGTCGCCTCTTGCAGATACGGCAGCATGGAAGCGCTGCACGCGGCGTTCGCCGGAGACATACGTCCCTTCGCGCTCGGTGAAAGCCTGCGCTGGAAAAACCACGCTCGCAATTTCGGAGGTGGCCGTTTCGAGAATATCCTGTACTACCACGAATTTTGCACCGCTTAAAGCCTTTGCCAATGCAGGGCTGTCCCCCACAGGGTCAGCGCCCACGATATAAACCGACTTACCTTTCAACATTTTTGTCAGGTTGGGTTCAGGACGGAAACCGATCTCAAAGGCACCCTGGTCGTTGGCTCTCTGCCATACGCCAACCAAGCCGTTGTTGGGACGCCCAATATGGTCCGTCTCCTTCAACATATTTGCACAAGCAGAAGCAAGAGCAGACGTACCGCTCACGCCCAATCCTTCGCTGCCAAAGAATACGATGGCATTCCTGGCTTTTGCGAATTCGTCAGAAATTTTGCTTTTCTTGCCGAAACCGGAGATGGTCTTGACTTCATCGCCGTACGCGTAACGAATGGTGTACTTGGCAAAGCGGTCCAGTTTGGTCTTGCGCGGATTGGCAACGATCAACGTCGCGCCGCGGTCAGCCGCTTGTTTCACTCTCAGCCACCAGATCGGCGCTTCTTCATACAAGTCGGATGCGATCACGATGATGGCATCGCCCTTCCCCATGCTGCCTATGTTCGTCCCAGCACCCACACCAACCAGTTGAGTCAATTCCCCGCCGCCCATGTCGGAATACAGGACGGCTTTTCCGCCAGCCGTGTCTGCCAGCGATTTGAGGTTGAACAGGTCTTCATTGGAAAGCCTGCCTGAAGCCAAAAGGACAAAATCCTTCTTTGCTTTCTTAAAGTTACTGGCAGCAAGTTTTGTCGCAGCATCCCATGAAGCGCGTGTTAGTTTGCCGCTCTTCCGAATCAAGGGTCGGGTGAGGCGTTCTTTACTCTCCGCATAATGGTAGGTAAAGCGTCCCTTGTCGCACAGCCAGATCTCATTGACTTCCTCGTTCTGGCGCGGCATGACTCGCTTCACCACGATCTCACCGCCTGCCTTGGCTTCGCGGCGAGTATTAAGCGTGGTATTGCATCCCACCGGGCACTGCGTACATATGGAGGCTTCTGCTTTCAACTCCCAGGGACGCGCCCCGAAGCGGAAGTCGGCAGTGGTCAATGCGCCGACAGGGCAGATGTCGGTGGTGTTGCCCGAGAAAACCGAATCAAATCCGGGGTCCGATAATGAAACGATCTGGGTGTTGCGTCCGCGCTCATCAAAACCGAGAACGGCTTCCCCAGCGATCTCATCCTGAAAACGGATGCAGCGCGCGCATTGGATGCAGCGTTCGCGGTCGAGCCAGATCAGTTCTCCGAGAGGAACTTGTTTTTCAAGATGCAATTTTTCGTCGTAGATGAAGCGGCTCTTGCCCGGACCAAACTGCATGGTCAGGTTTTGAAGCGGACATTCGCCGCCCTTGTCACAAATAGGACAATCCAACGGATGCGACGTGAGCAGGAACTCGACCGTGCCTTTTTGTCCATCCATTGCCTTGTCGGAAGCGGTCATCACCACCATGCCCTCCGAAACGCGGTTGGTGCAGGCGGTTTCGAGTTTGGGCATGAACTGGATCTTGGGTTGCCCGTTCTCCATCACCACCTGTCCGGTGGCGCGATCAAGCATGGGTCTGCCGATTTCGACCAGACACATGCGGCACATGCCGACCGGTTCGAGTTTGGGATGATGGCAGAAAACGGGGATATCGATGCCCGCCATTTTTGCCGCGTCTGCAACCAGCGTACCATCGGGCACGGTCACTTGTTGTCCATTGATTGTAAGTGTGACTTGTTTGCTCATTAAGTCTCCGGAAGGAACGATACTCGTTATTCGAGGTTCGAATGCCCAGTATCGAATATCGTCTTAAGCTTTTACTACCTTTTTGAAATCCTGCGGGAAGCGTTCGATGCCGGTCACGACAGCCATGGTGGAAAATTCACCGAGCGCACACAGACATTTGCCCTGCATTTGTTTGGCAACATTCAATAGCAGGTCCACGTCGCCCGTCGAACCGCCGCCCGAATGAATGCGTTCCGTGAGATGCTGCATCCAGTAATTGCCTTCGCGGCAGGGTGTGCATTTGCCGCAGGACTCGTGTTTGAAGAAGTGAATGGTCTTGTTAACGACCCAGTCAATATCCACGGTATCATCCAACACAATCACGGAAGCCGACCCAAGATCCGCGCCGAGCGTGCGCACAGAGGCATAATCCATGGGAGTATCGAGAACTTTATCGTCCACCACGATCAGTGACGAAGAGGCTCCTGCAGGCATGATGGCTTTGACAGACCTGCCTTCTTGAATGCCCATCCCGTGGTCATAGATCAACTGGCGGAAGGTCGAGCCGAACGGAAGCTCATAGTTGCCAGGTTTGCGAACGCGCCCGGAAAGCGAAAAGATCTTCACACCGGCGCTGTCCGCAGTACCCAAACTCTTATACCAATCCGCGCCGTTGCTGAGGATGAGCGGGACGTTGGCAAGGGTTTCCACATTGTTGATGACGGTCGGCTTGCCGTAAAGACCATACGATGGCGGGAACGGTGGACGCACGCGCGGCTGCCCACGTTTGCCTTCAAGGGATTCGAGCAGGGCGGTCTCCTCGCCGCAGATGTAAGCGCCTGCGCCAAGGTGGGTGTATATCTTCAAGGAATAATTCGTACCAAAAAGCTTATCGCCCAGATACCCTGCTTCTTCCATCTCCGCAATCTTTTCATCGAGAAAAGCGGCAACCTGCCAGAATTCGCCGCGCAGATACACATATGCCGCATTCGCGCCAATGGCGTAACTGGCAAGGGCGACTCCCTCCAAAAACTGGAATGGATTCCCTTCCATGATCTCGCGGTCCTTGAATGTGCCCGGCTCGGACTCATCCGCGTTTGCCACCACATAATGGGGCCAGTTCTTGTTGTCAATGAACGCCCACTTCATACCCGTCGGGAAGCCTGCCCCGCCACGTCCGCGCAGACCGGAGCTCTTGACCACGTCGGTCACATCGGTCGGCTTCATCTTGGTCACGGCTTTTTTGAATGCTGCAAACCCACCGTTCTTTTTATACACAGCCAGCTTGTTAATATCGGGGATCTCGCGATGGCGCAAAAGAATGTGTTCCATTATTTCGCCTCCCCATTACGATATTTCAACGCTTCGATCAATTCCATCGTGCGGTCGACGGTCATATATTCGTGATATTTGATTCCATCCGGTCCTTGTGTTTGGAACATCGGCGCGCGGTCGCATGCTGCAAGACACATCACCGATTCAAGCGTGACCACGCCGTCGGGAGTCGTCTCGCCGACCTTGATGCCGAGTTTCTCGCATAAGTTTTCGAGAAACTCATCCGCACCGCGCAAGGCACAGGGCAAATCGGTGCAGACCTGCATGCGGTATTTGCCTTCTTTCTTATCGTGGTAGAGCGTATAAAACCCGACGATGGAGGCAACATCCGTTTCGGTTATGTCCAACAGACAAGCAATGTCTTTCATTGCGTCCTTCGTGATGTAGCCCTCTTCCCGCTGGGCAAGATATAAAAGCGGCATGACCGCCGAACGTTTATGTTCCGGCGGATATTTGGAAAGGATTTGTTTTACTTCCTTTGGATATTTTTTCTCAAGGCTCATCGGTCAATATCTCCGAGGACAATGTCAGTGGATGCAAGCACGGCAACCAGGTCCGCCACCAAATGCCCCTTGACGATTTCAGGCAGTACGGAAAGGTTATCAAATGAGGGGGTGCGCATGTGGACGCGCACAGGTTTGGGACCGCCATCGCCTTCGAGCAACACGCCCAACTCGCCGCGCGGCGACTCGACCGCGCTGTAAACGGATGCTTTGGGGGCAGGAAAACCCTCCGTCCATAGCTTGAAGTGATGGATCAGCGCCTCCATGCTCACGCCGATCTCTGAGCGCGGCGGCGGGACGATTTTTCGATTCTCCGAGCGCACAGGACCCATCGGCATTTTGTTTAGCGCCTGTTCCACGATCTTCAATGACTCGCGCAATTCCTGAATACGGACAAGGTACCTCGCGTACGTATCGCCTTCCGCCCGCGTAGGTACATTGAAATCGTATTGCTCATATCCCATATAGGGGCGCGCCTTGCGCAAGTCCCAATCCACACCTGAAGCGCGAAGCATGGGACCCGTCACACCGTGGGACAAGGCGACTTCCCGACTCAAAATACCAATGCCAACTGTACGGTCAATAAAGAGCGGGTTCTTCGTCAACAGGCTTTCATATTCATCAACGCGTTTGGGGAAGATCTTTATAAAGTCGCGGACAGCGGTTTCGAACTCCACAGGCACATCGCGCCAGACGCCTCCGGGGCGGATATAGGTCGTCATCATGCGTTGACCGGAAACCATTTCGAAGATGTCCAAAATCTGTTCGCGCTCACGGAAACAATAAAGGAACATGGACATCGCAGCGAGGTCAAGGCCTGAGGTGCCGAGCCAGACCAAATGAGAAGCGATGCGCTGGAGTTCCACCAGGATCACCCGCAGGGACTGCGCGCGCGGGGGCACATCCACATCCACCAATTTTTCCACTGCCATCACATAGGCCAGGTTATTGCCGATCGGGTTCATGTAATCGAGACGGTCAGTCATCACTTCAGCCTTTTGGTAGGTCTTGGCTTCCATGTTTTTTTCGATGCCTGTGTGCAAAAACCCAACATCGGGGATGCAGTTGACCACCACTTCGCCGTCCAACTCCAGCAACAGGCGCAGCACGCCATGTGTGGACGGATGCTGCGGACCCATGTTCAAAAGCATGGTTTCGCCGGTAAGCGCCCGTTCCGAAACCAGATGTTTATATTTTTCTACGCCTACTTCTTCAAGCTGTGCCATGATTATTCCTTTACGTACGGCTTGCGCAGATCGATCTCTTCGAAATTGAACGTAAACTGCGGTTCCTCATACCCGAGCGGAAAATCCTTTCGCAACGGATGCCCTTCGGTTTCCTCCGGCATGAGAATGCGCCGCGGATCAGGATGACCTTCGAACTCGATCCCAAACATGTCTATGAGTTCGCGCTCGCGCCAGTTCGCCACCGCAAATACGCGCGTCGCTGTCGGGACCTTGGGGTTGTCGCCTTCGACCGGGACTCTCACCTGCACTGATACATTATTCGCCAGCGACGTGAGTTGGTAAATGACGTGAAAGCGCGGCGAGGTCTGCGGGTAATAATCCACTGCCGTCAAAGCCGAAAGCAGTTCGAATTTGTGTTCATCGCGCAGCAGGGTCAGCGCATCCACGATCTGTTCGGGTTTCACGAACACATGCACTTCATCGCGGAACTCTTCATGCGCCGCGCTGAATTTTTCCTGCATCGTCTTTATGATTGGTTCGAGTTTTTTGTCCATAATCTATACCCTGTCATTGCGGATGCGCCGCGAAGCAATCTCCTTATGAATGAAGATTGTTTCATCTAGGACGGGCATCCTCTTCACAACGACATTAACTTTTTGCCAGATCCTTGAGTTTCTGTGCCTTCACCTTTTCGTGGACGGTCAACACGCCGTGGATCAATGCTTCAGGGCGCGGCGGACAGCCCGCCACGTACACATCCACCGGCACAACTTCATCCACGCCCTGATAAATGGCGTAGTTATTGAACACACCGCCGCATGAGGCGCAATCCCCCATGGCAATCACCCACTTGGGCTCGGGCATCTGGTCGTACAGGCGGCGCAGGACAGGTCCCATCTTTTTTGAGACGCGCCCCGCCACGATCATCAGATCGGATTGGCGCGGGCTGGCGCGCATCAACTCCATGCCGAAGCGGCTCATATCATAGTGAGGCGCCTGCGCGGACATCATCTCGATGGCACAGCAGGCAAGCCCAAACAACATGGGCCACATCGAGTTGGTGCGCGTCCAATTGATGGCGTTTTCAAGCGTGGTGGTGACCACGCCCATATTCCCGAGTTTTTGCTCTACTCCCATTCGAGCGCTCCCTTCTTCCATGCATAGATATAACCAATAAGCAGGATAACAATAAACACAACCATCTCGATCAAGCCGAAGATCTTCAATTGGCGGAACGCGATCGCCCACGGCAATAAGAAGACCACTTCAATATCGAAAAGGATGAACAACACGGCGACCAGATAAAAGCGGACAGGCATGCGCCGGGTTCCCTCGCCGTAGGGGTTCATGCCCGATTCGTATGGCATGTTTTTTGCTGCAGATTTTTTCTTTGGTCCAAATAATTCCCCCAGTCCAATGGCGATAAAAGCGATCAAGGTGGCTACCGCGATCATCACCGCAATAGCAAGGTATTCCAATAACATGTACACACCTCATTGATGCGTGAAATCTGGTACAGTTTTGCGAAGTATATCACAAAGGTTTTTTACAGACCAGTAAAAGTGCTACTTTTCACAAAATTGG
Organism: uncultured Anaerolinea sp.; assembly: GCA_964563315.1. Lineage (GTDB taxonomy): Bacteria > Chloroflexota > Anaerolineae > Anaerolineales > Villigracilaceae > Villigracilis. The sequence continues at coordinate 73,750 of CAZLWG010000010.1, forward strand.
TGATAATTGTCATATTGAGACAAAAAAGGGGAATATCGGGGGCACTATTTTGTTGTGTTCATAAACTAAATCGCCCCCGTTTCAAACAAAAAACCTCTCAGTCCCCCAAATAATCCCTTAACTCGCGGCTCCGGGCGGGATGACGCAGTTTCCGCAGCGCCTTCGCCTCGATCTGGCGTATCCGCTCGCGTGTCACGTCGAAATAACGGCTGACCTCCTCCAGCGTATGCTCCTTGCCGTCCTTCAAACCGAAGCGTAGTTCCAACACTTCGCGTTCCCGCTCGGAGAGGGCTTCGAGGGCATGCTGCACCTGCTCCCTCAACATCTCTTTTGCGGCGGCATCCATCGGCGAGGGCGCATCGATGTCTTCGATAAAATCGCCCAACGCGCTGGATTCGTCATCCCCCACCGGGCCTTCCAGGGAAACCGTTTCTTCCGCTGAGCGCAATGCGCGCGTTACTTTTTGCGAAGCGATGTCAAGTTTCCGTTGCAAGTCAGGCTTGATGGGTTTGTTTTCCGCATGAGCACGGAGGATGGACTGCACATCCGACGCCGAAAGATAACCGACCTCGAGCGCCAGTTCCTCATTTGTCGGCTCACGCCCAAACGTCTGGGTTAGTTGCCGCTGCGCTCTTAAGATCCGCGAAATGGATTCAAACAGATGCACGGGAATTCGGATCGTCCGTGCCTGCTCGGCAATCGAACGATTGATGGACTGGCGGATCCACCATGTGGCATAGGTGCTGAACTTGAACCCGCGCCTCGGGTCGAACTTGCCAATGGCTCGCAGCAACCCCATGTTTCCTTCCTGGATCAGATCGAGCAGGGGAATGCCGCGCCCGAGATAACGTTTGGCAACACTGACCACCAGCCTTAAATTCGCGCGGATCAACGCCTGATTCGCCTCCAACGCCCGGGTGTGAACGGATTCCATCTCTCCAAGCAGGTCGCTATCGGACGGCAGGTTACGATACAGAGTGCGCTGTGTGGGAAAGCCCTGATGTTCATGGACATGCGCCAACAGCCATTCCGCATATTTGAACGGGAGCAGATAAAGATTAAGGAAGACGCTGTACGCATGCCTGGCAAGGTTATCCCAGAGATGGTCGCTCCCCCAATTGCCGTTGTCGAGATAGGCGCGAAGATAGGAGGGCGAATCAAATTCCCATCCGGCGTGAAGCGATTGGGATTCGGCGATTGTCAAGGCAAGGCTTGGCAGTTCATGGTCGAGTCGTTCCGTGTCGCCGACCAGCCGGTCCCACGAAGTAAGCATGTCGGATGTAATCGAATGGTACACGGAAGAAGCCTGCGAGACCCCCTTGCGGTGTTTCAGTTTGCGAAGCGTGCCAACCAGCCGGTCCGCTTCGATGATCGTGGCAAGGCGAAACTCGCTGTCGGCATCGAGCAGTTTCACCTGCCCGATCTCCCGCAGATACAAACGGACAGGGTCCTCTGAAAGTTCGGCTGTATCCCGCGATTGCAGCGTCAGGACATCATCCAGATCATCCTCCTGCTGGGCGAGCAGGGATTCATCGGGCTCGATGAAGTCGTCCGCCCCGGCTTCGAGCGGAGATTGACCCTCTGCAGTGAGCGTACTCAGCACATTCCCTACAGAAAGCGTCCCAGTGGACTTGCGTTCGACCTTGGTTGGCTTCTTTTTTGTTTTTTGTTTCTGACCCGGTTTGGTTTTGGGTTTCGATCTTTTTTTTGCAGGCATTGGCTTCCCTTTCCAAACTCCAATGAGGTTGCATTTGATACAACACTCAAACCCTCAAAATATCACGTCTTTCTTTTCGATAATCCTCGCTTCGCCTGGTCTATCTTTTGGATCAGGCGAGTATATTGACTCGTCTGCTCGATGTACATTTTAAGGTTTGCGCCGCCTTCCTGTTGGTGTTCCTCCTGGATGAAACTTAACTGGTTTACGCTTGTCATCGCATGAGCGCGGCGCAGGTCGAGAAAGCGGTCAAGCAGGTCGTCCACCAGTTTATCATCGCGGGAATTGACGCCATTCGCGTTCTGCAACAAACCGTCAACAAGCAGAGTCAGCGTTTCAGGTAATTGCCCGGCGAGATAATGTTGATGTTCTTTCTCGTCCTGTTCCACAGCAAGACGCAATATTCCGAATAACAATTGATGGTCAGTATACTCGAAATCCTCGGCCGCCAGCGGGCTCAGACCGACCTCTTCCAGTTTGCGATCCACACGATACAACAATTCAGGCTTGCGATACAAAATGCTGAGACAGTAGGTTTCGACCTTCAAACGCGGGTTGACCGCCACAACAGACACGTCGGTTTTGGGCTGCGACGTCATCCCTCTCGGTCTGCGCCTCACCACCGGACCCTTTGCCTGCGCGCCCATCAACGCGCTTTCATTCACCCGCAGCATTCTCGCCAGCGCCTGCCGATAGGTATCGCGTTCCAACGGACTCCCCAGGTCGTCAATCAGCGGGAGCACCTGCGCTGCGATCTGATTCTTCACCTTCGCATCGTTCAGATCCTGCCCTGCCGCCAATGTTTCCATCACATGCGTAACGATGGGCTTGGCATTCCCGACGATCCGCGCCCATTCCTCTTTATTGCGCGCCACGATCTCATCGGGGTCGAGGTCATCGGGAATGGATGCGACGCGCAGATCCGCCTGCAAGCGCGATTCATTGCGAAGCAATCCGCGCGCATCGAAAGCGAGTTCGCCTTCCTTATCCATTGCCGAGCGCGCCGCTTCCAACCCGCGCAATACGGCTTTCTGACCGGCGGTATCCGGGTCGAGTGCAAGGACAATCCGGCGCGTGGAACGTTTGAGCAGGCGAAGCTGGTCTTCGGTCAATGCCGTGCCCATCGGCGAGACGACGTTCTCATATCCCGCCTGATGCAAAGCAATGACATCGAGATAACCTTCGACAATCACCGCCTGGTCTGCCGCGCGGATGGGTTTGCGGGCGCGGTCCAAGCCGTAAAGCAGACGCCCTTTGCTGAAAATCGCAGTTTCGGGAGAATTCAGAAATTTCGGCACATCGTCCGGGTCTACAATGCGCGCGCCAAAACCCGCCATGTGCCCCTGTTCATCACGGATGGGAATCATGATGCGATGACGGAATCTGTCGTAGTAGCCGCCGCTCTCGCGTTCGGAGAGCAGACCCGCATCGAACAAATCCTGTTCGGAGTAGCTGCGTCCGGTGAAAAAGGTCAGGGCGGAATCCCAGGCATGGGGCGCGTAACCCAGCCCAAAGGTCTCGATGGAGGCGTCGGTCAGTCCGCGCTTGTCGCGCAGATAGGTCAGGATGTCCTTGTTGCTGAAAAGGTGATTGCGATAAAAAACGACCGCATCCTCGAGCAGTTTGCGGAGGTGGTCGTATGCCTCGCGCTGTTCGGGGCTTTCGCGCTGATATTCCTTCAACTCCACACCCGCGCGCGACGCCAGCTTTTGCAATGCTTCTTTGAAATCGATCCCCTCTCGTTTCATCACGAACTTGAAGATGTCGCCGCCCTCGTTGCACGCGCCGAAGCAGCGCCATGTGCCGGTTTCGGGCCAGACGACAAATGCGGGCGTGTGTTTGTTATCGTGAAAGGGACAGAAGCCGGTGTAGTTTTTCCCCGCGTGGCGCAGTTTCACGCCAGCCTCGGAGACGAGGTCTACAATGTCTATCCTGGATTTAATCTCATCAATCTGTGACATGGCGTGAATGAATTATAGCATTTGATGGTTTGACAAAATAAAACCGCAGGGTCACAAGTGCGCACCTGCGGTTTGTCTTCGATGTAAGGTCTGAGCTAAAAGCCTTCGAGTTTGCTCAAGTCGGCGATGCCTTGGGAGAGCACGGCGATGCGCTGCAACAAGCCAAGCCGGTTTTCCTTCACTTTCACATCCTCCGCCATCACAAGGACTTTATCGAAGAAGGCATTCACGGCGGGGATCATCGGCATGAAGGCATTCAGGAAATCGTCCACCGAACCTTCGGCGCGTTTCGATTTCTCCGCCTTCTCCAATGCCTTGTACAGATCCTTTTCCTCTTTTTCGACAAAACTTTTCTCGTTCACTTTGAACGCCTGTTTTTGATCGCGCGTGATGCGGACACAGCGCGCGAATGCGGGCAGGATTTCGCGCCAGCCTTCGCTTCCAACCCACGATTGAAGCTGTTTCACCGCCCGGGCAGATGCCGCCGGGTTGGCGGACTGCGCCGCCAGCACCGCTTCGACGACATCATGTTTGTAACCCGCATCCTTCAATGCCACAGATAAACGTCCGGCGATGAATTCAAGGATTTGCTCTTGCACGTCAGCTTTGACCTCGATCGGTTGTGTCTTCGCGGATTTCTTTACCGCTTCGGCAAGGTCAAAGTCCATACAATGTTCGATGAGCGGCTGGACAACTCCAATCGCGGCGCGGCGCAAACCGAAGGGGTCTTTCGCGCCGGTGGGAGCCAGCCCTGCCGCAAACAAGCCGACCAGGGAGTCGAGTCTATCTGTCAGCGCAAGCGCGAGCCCGATCTTCGAATCTGGCACGGTTTGATACTGTTCCGCAATCGCCTGCGCCACTTGGGGGTCTTCGCCGCTCCGCAAGGCATACTCACCGCCGATAATGCCCTGCAGGGATGTCATTTCGGTCACCATCTGGGTTGCCAAATCGGCTTTGGAGAGATAGACGGCGCGCGCCAGGTTCTTGATGGCAGGCACATCCTTTTTTCCCAGACCCAACATCTCACCCACCTCCGCGCCGAGTTTCAACATGCGGTCCGATTTATCGAGCATGGAGCCAAGTTTGGTGTGGAAGGTCAGCGAGGCGAGTTTGGGGCGGTATTCTTCCAATTTGAGTTTCACATCTTCGCGGACGAAGAAGTCTGCATCGGCAAAGCGCGCACCGAGGACATGTTCGTTTCCTTCGCGGACGGTGTCGATGCCGATATCGTCGCCGTTGCGGATGGCGATGAAGTGAGGTAATAAGCCCCCACCCTGCCCTCCCCCAGAGGGAGAGGGTTTTTGGACAGGGAAATAACGCTGATGTTTCTTCATCACCGAAATCAACACATCACGCGGCAATGAGAGAAATTCTTCGTTGAACCCGCCCATCACAGCGGTGGGCATTTCGATGAGGTTAGTCACTTCGTTGAGCAACTGTTCTTCGATGATGGCTTCTCCACCGACCAGGTGCGCGGCTTCATTTACCTGCTTCACGATGGCGGCTTTGCGTTCTTCTTTATCGGGCAGAATGCCAGCTTCGCGGATAATGTCGAAGTATTTGTCGGCAGAAGTGATCTTGATTTCTGGCGAGTCGTAGGGGCGGAGTCCGCGAGAGGTGTTTCCGCTCACGACGCCAGCGTATTCGAATGGGATGACCATGTCACCGAGCAGGGCGACGTACCATCTTATTGGACGTGAGAATGCCACGCCAGAGTCGTTCCAGCGCATGGACTTCTCGAACTTGATATCCGCCACGAGTTTGGGCAGCGCTTCGGCGAGGACTTCGGGAGTCGGGCGTCCTTTTTGCTTGACGAGGGCGAAGACGTATTTGTTATTGCCTTCTTCGCGGACTTCCAATGCGGACGGGTCGATGTTGTTCTTCTTGGCGAAACCCAAGCCAGCCTGAGTGGGCTTGCCATCTTTGTCCAGGGCTTTATCGGCGGGCGGACCTTTGACGAGGTCTTCGCGGTCGGGTTGATTCGGGGAGAGAAAGGCTACTGAAACGACAAGCCGCCTCGGGGTTGTGAAGATGCGGACGTCGCCGTGGTCAAGATTCAGTTCCTTAAGGAGTAACGGGAAACGCGTGGATAAGGCTTGGTAGGCGGTATCGACGTCATCCGCTGGGAGTTCTTCGACGCCAATTTCCAAAACGAAGTTGGCAGGTTGAGCAGGGAAAGAGGAAAGCGGAAAGAGAGTCTTCTTTCTTTCTTCTTTCGTTTCTTTAAGAAGTGGATACTCCAATCCCTTGCGCTGCTCGCCATACGCCACCGCCACACCTTTTGCCAGTTCGCGAATGCGGCGGAAGAAGGCTTGACGTTCGGCGACGGAGATGGCGCCGCGGGTGTCGAGGATGTTGAAGGAGTGCGAGCATTTGAGGACGTAGTCGTGCGCGGGGACGATGAGACCGGCGGCGAGACAGGCGTCGGCTTCGGCGGAGAAGAGATCGTACATGGCGCGGACGCGTTCGATGTCGGCGGTTTCGAAATAATATTTGGAGTGTTCGAACTCTTCCTGACGGCGGATCTCGCCATAGGTAACGCCTGCGCCGTATTCTTCGTTCCAGATGGCTTTGGCGTTGTTGAGCGCGATGAGGATGCGTTCGAGCCCATAGGTGATCTCGACCGAGACGGGGTCGAGCGCCACGCCGCCCATCTGCTGGAAGTAGGTGAACTGCGTAATCTCCTGCCCGTCGAGCCAGACCTCCCAACCCAAACCCCAGGCGGAGATGGCGGGCTGTTCCCAGTTATCTTCCACGAAGCGGATGTCGTGCTGGCGCGGGTCGATGCCGAGGGCTTTGAGCGACTCGAGATAGAGTTCCTGCGGATTGCCGGGGTCGGGCTTGAGGATGACCTGAAATTGGGTGTGGAGTTGGAAGCGGTTGGGGTTCTCGCCATACCGCCCGTCATCGGGGCGGACAGACGGCTCGACGTACGCCACGTTCCACGGCTCGGGTCCGAGCACGCGCAGGAAGGTGGCAGG
>CAZLWG010000011.1:0-79454 GCA_964563315.1 uncultured Anaerolinea sp.
TTTGAAAATATAAAAACCGAAAACGGACGTAAACAGATATTGCATCATCGTGCTGCGCCCATCTCATTCGAGCATGTCCCGCAGGTTTGGCGCGATGCGCAGATCGTTCACCTTGCGCCCATTGCTCAGGAAATGGATACGACCATGGCGGGGGATTTCCCATCTTCGTTTCTTGGAGTTACGCCGCAGGGATGGATGCGGGACTGGGACAAAGAGGGTCGGGTGAAGATAAAGGCTTGGGAAAACAGTGAACAGGTTCTCGGTCTGGCGGGAGGCGTGGTGATGAGCGTGGAGGATGTGAACCGGGATCTGGAGCAGGTCGAATGGATGGCGCATCACACACGTCTGCTCTGCCTGACGGAAGGGGAATTGGGCGCAGTCTTGTATTGGAATGGAGATCGTCGGCGGTTTCGTGCGCCGGCAGTAAGGGAAGTGGACGCGACGGGCGCAGGTGATATTTTTACGGCGGCGTTCTTTACAAGACTGCATAAGACGCGCGACCCATGGGAGGCGGCGCGGTTTGCAGCCAACCTTGCGGCGCATTCGGTGACGAGAATGGGTTTAAATGGAATCCCGACGCGGGAAGAGATCGAGCAAAGCTTGATGGAGGTTTTATCTTGACGAAGATATATACGCTGGTGAATCAGAAGGGTGGTGTGGGGAAGACGACCTCCGCCATCAACCTTGCGGCTTACCTGGCGCGGTTTGGTCAGCGCGTGCTGGTGGTGGATTTGGATCCGCAGGCAAATGCCACTTCCTGTTTGGGTGTGGATAAGGCAACCGTGGCTGGCGGGACGTACGAAGCCTTGCTCGGTGATGATGATATTTTTCGGTTCGTTTTGTTGAACGAACGCTTGAAGTTATCCCTGCTTCCGTCGTCGCCTTCGCTGGCTGGCGCAGAAGTGGAGTTGGTCGATGAATTGGCTCGCGAGTCTCGTTTGCGGAAGGCTATTGAGCCGATAGCGGATCGGTATGATTATGTTTTGATCGACTGTCCGCCCTCGCTTGGCTTGTTGACCGTGAATGGGTTGATGGCGGCGCGTGACGGCGTGATCGTGCCGGTGCAATGCGAATATCTTGCACTGGAAGGACTGGGTCAATTGACACAGACCATCGAACGGGTACGTTCGGCGCTCTTTCCTGAATTAGAGGTGCGCGGCGTGGTGTTGACGATGTTCGATAACCGCACGAATCTTTCGACCGATGTGGTAACGGAAGTGAGCAAGCATTTTCCGAATCAGGTGTTCAAGAGCATCATTCCCCGCAGTGTGCGCCTGGCGGAGGCGCCATCGTATGGCTTGCCGATATCGGAATATGCGCCCACGTCTGTTGGGGCACAGGCATATGAAGCGCTGGCGAAGGAATTGTTGCAAGGTGATAAGAAATAATTTTTTACAGCAGAGGTCACAGTGATCGCAGAGAGAAAATCCCTGTGCGCTCCGTGCCCTTTGTAGTAAATAAAGGAGCGATCATGGCTCAGCGAAAAGGTCTTGGCAAGGGATTGGATGCGCTCATTCCGGGTGGAAAGCCTGGGACGACAGCATCAGCTTCAGGCGGCGGAGGAGGCGTGCAGCAGGTGACGGTGGATTCGATCAAGATGAATCCGCGCCAGCCGCGTGTTCATTTTAATCAGGAAGAGTTGAACGAACTGGCGGCATCCATTCGGGAGCATGGCGTCATTCAGCCGTTGATCGTCTCGCCGAATGGGGATGGAACCTTCATTCTTATTGCCGGGGAACGCCGCTGGAATGCGGCACAACGCGCCGGTTTGCGGACGGTTCCAGTCGTTTCGCGGCGGGCGAATAATCAGGAACTTCTCGAACTTGCTTTGATCGAGAACGTCCAGCGCGCGGACTTGAACGCGATGGAAGAAGCCGAGGCATACCGTCAACTTGTGGAGGAATTCGGTCTTTCGCACGATGCGGTTGCAAAGCGTGTTGGAAAAAGCCGTGTCGCTGTGACGAATACGCTGCGCCTGCTCGGGTTGGCGGATGCGGTCAAACAGGCACTGGTGGATGATAAGATTACGGAAGGGCATGCCCGCGCCTTGTTGATGCTTTCCACGCAAAAGGCGCAGACAGCCGCATTGCACACGATCATGAATCTGTCGTTGAATGTCCGTCAGGCGGAAGAGTTGGTACGGAAATTAACTGGTGCGAAACCCGTGAAAGCGAAGAAGCCAAGCCGTAATGCCGAAGTTGCCGACGTGGAGAGGCGTCTCCAGCGTAGTTTGGGAACGAAGGTCGCTTTGAAGCACGGGAAAAAAGGCGGCACGGTCACGATCTATTATTATTCCGATGAAGAACTGGATGCGCTGCTGGATAAGTTGACATGAAACTCCTTTACAACGCCAACATCCACACTCTTGACCAAGCCAATCCGCGCGCCTCTGCGATTCTGATCGCAGGCGGGCGGATTTTTGCTATCGGCGACAAGGATAAACTCGAAAACCTTGCTCAAGGCAGGGTCAAGAAACGGGATATGAAGGGAAAGACCATCCTGCCCGGGTTGACCGACGCTCACATTCACATCCAACATTATGCGCTTGGCTTGTCCAAAGTGGATTGCGAAACGAAAACAAAAGAGGAATGTCTGCGGCGTGTGGGGGAGCGGGCGAAGAATACCAAGCCGGGCGATTGGGTGCTTGGTCATGGCTGGCAGCAGAACGATTGGGATGGGAAGTTTCCTATCGCTGATGAACTCGATGCCGTTTCGCCGAACAACCCCGTATATCTCACTGCCAAGTCGCTTCATGCGGCCTGGACGAACACGTCTGCGATGAAACTGGCGAACATCACGCGCGATACCCCTGACCCGAAAGACGGCGCAATCCGACGCAGTACGGATGGTCAGGCAACGGGTATCTTTCTTGAATCAGCCATGAGTCTGGTATCAGCTGCAGTTCCCGCGCCAGGCATCGGCGAGATCGAAGCGGCGATCGAAAAGGCGCAATCCGTATTGTGGAAGATGGGCGTCACGGGCATCCATGATTTCGACCGCCGCGAATCCTTCATGGCATTGCAATCTTTGCGCGCTGCAAACAAACTAAAATTACGGGTATGCAAAAACATTCCCGTCGAAAGCGTTCAGCAGGCGAACGACCTCGGCTTGCGCACGGGCTTTGGCGACGAATGGTTATGGATTGGTTCGGTCAAGGCGTTTATGGATGGCGCGTTGGGTCCGCGCACGGCGGCGATGTTCCAGCCGTATGAGAGCGAGCCGGAGAACAAGGGCATTCTGAATATGGATGGTGAGGAACTCTTCGAACATTGCCGTAAAGCCGCCGACGTTGGTTTGAGCATGACCGTTCACGCCATCGGTGACCGCGCCAATCATGAAGTGTTGAACGCCTTCGAACAACTTCGCAAATATGAACGTGATCACAACCTTCCGCATCTTCGTCATCGCATCGAGCATGTTCAGATCATCCATCCTGATGATGCGCCCCGTCTCGCTGCGTTGAACATCGTTGCATCCATGCAGCCCATTCACGCAACATCCGATATGTACGCGGCTGATCGCTATTGGGGCGAACGCGCCAAGTATTCCTATGCCTGGCGCGATCAATTGAATTTTGGCGCGGCGCTTGCCTTTGGATCGGACGCGCCTGTCGAACTGCCGAATCCGTTTTTGGGATTGCACGCGGCAGTGACCCGCCAGCGCGCCCACGCTTCACCTTCCGCCGAAGGCTGGCACCCCGAACAGAAATTGACTCTCGCCGAAGCCTTGTCTGCCTACACGTTGGGAGCCGCCTACGCCGCCAACGCCGAGGATCGCTTGGGCAAACTCGCCGAAAATCATCTCGCCGATTTGATCGTGCTGGACCCAGATCCGTTCGAAATTCCCCCCGCCGACCTGTTGACAATGACCGCTGAATCTGTGATGATAAATGGAGAATGGGCCCTGCATTGATTTACAAGTGAGCAACTCATGCCGCAAAATATTTCCAAACTTACGCCTGAAATGCTGATTCCCCGTCTGGGAGAATATATCGTTCAAAAGGGGCTGATCAGCGAAAGTGATTTGCAAAAAGGACTTGATTATCAGCAGGAACAGATCGCCAAAGGGGAACATTGTCTGCTGGGCCAGGCGTTAATGGATCTAAATATGATTGACCGTGACACGCTCGATCAGGTGGTCACGGAACAGATCATCAAATTGCGCTCTGCTTTGCAAGCCGCCAACCGCAACCTCGAACAGCGTGTCAAAGAACGCACCGCCGATCTGAACGAGGCGCTTAACCGGCTTTCGGAACTCAGTCAAATGAAGGCGAATTTTGTGGCAAATATTTCTCACGAATTGCGCACACCGTTGACACACATCAAGGGATACCTTGAATTGTTGGTTACGGAATCCTTGGGCGGGATTTCAGAAGAACAACGTCATGCGCTTTCGGTCAGTCAGCGCGCGGCAGCGAAATTGGAGGGGATGATCGAAGACCTGATCATGTTCTCGTTGGCATCGCGCGGCGAAATGAGCATGAAATTGGAAAAGACCGATATCCGCCGCCTGGCTTCTCTTGCCGTACAATCTGCGATAAATAAGGCCGATGAGCGGGGTGTAAAACTACATCTGTCCATCCCCGAGGACATCCCAGCAGCGCAGGCAGATCCGGAGAAAATCGGCTGGATTTTGAATCAACTTCTCGATAACGGAATCAAGTTCACACCGGCGGGTGGAAGCGTCACAGTCAGCCTGCAAGAGGATGGAAATAATCTGGTTCAAATCTCGGTTGCCGATACCGGGATTGGCATCCCGCAGAGGCGGTTGAAGGAAATCTTTGAGCCTTTCCATCAGTTGGACGGTTCATCCACACGACATTACGGGGGGACAGGGCTTGGACTTTCGCTTGTGCGTCAAATCATCGAAGCGCATGGTTCCCTGTTGGATGTTCAATCGTCCGAAGGCAGAGGATCCGTATTTAAATTTCCGCTGTTGGCGGTAAGCGATTAATCATGGAACTGAACACGCTTATACACCTGCATCAGACTTTCGAGGAAGTCCAAAAAAAGCAGGATTGGAAGCCTGCGCTGGACACTCTGTTTTTATCTCTGCGCGATTCTTTTGTGTTCGATAACGTTGCCATCTATCTTGAAAGCAGGTTGGAGAAGGGGTTGGATATTGTATACGCCCGCGCCATGGGACGCGGTAAGACCGCTGAAGCCGATGCAGCATGGGGAGAGAAGGTGGCGAACGATGTGATACTGCATGGGAAGATGGTTCTTAAAGAACCGGCGAATGTCACGCAGAATCAAGATCGAATGAAGCAATCATACCTGCTTGGCATTCCAATGTATATTGGCTCCAAATTGCGAGGCGCTCTTTTGTTCGTCCGTTTTGGAGGACCAAGATACTCCAAAACTCACATTCACATTGCCGCACTGCAGTCTTTTTGGGCGGCGGCGTTGATCGAGCGGAAGGAACTTCAAGAGGCGCATACGGAATTGGATTCGGTGCAGAGGCAAATGCGCCTTCAGGATGATTTTGTCTCCACGATTTCTCATGAACTGCGCACGCCGCTCGGTTTTATCAAAGGATACAGCACCAGCCTGCTCCGGCAGGACACGACCTGGGACGAAGCCACACAGCGCGAATTTCTGACCATCATTGATGAAGAGGCAGACCGCCTGACAAAGTTGATCGAAGATATGCTTGAATCCGCCCGTTTGCAAAGTAAGACCTTGCAGTTCAAATTTTCACCAATCCGGGTGGATGCGCTTCTGCGCGATGTTGCCACCCGCGTAAATACGCATCACCCTGATTTGAAAATAGACTTCCATCTTGATCCTCTCTCGCCCGTTCTGGGAGATGGCGTGCGGCTTTCACAAGTGTTCGAAAACCTTTTCAGCAATGCCATCAAATATGCGCCTGGTTCGAAGATCACGATTACCACGAAGGAACTCGAGAAAAAAGTCCGCATCACCTTTTCCGATGAAGGAGAGGGAATCCCTGATGATTACCTTCCATTCCTGTTCGAGCGGTTTTACCGGGTCCCCGGTGAACGGACGGTGACAGGCACTGGGCTGGGGCTGTATATTTGCAAGCAAATTGTCATGGCGCATCATGGTAAGATTTGGGTAGAGTCTGAGTTGGATAAGGGCACGGTTTTTTTCATTGATCTGCCTGTCAATCCAGCGCTTTGATTGGTTTTTTTTATTTTTTGTCCTTAAGGAGATTGTTATGGCAAAGCGTATTTTGATTGTGGATGATGAGCCCCGCTACCTTCGCCTTTTGGAAGCGAATCTGCGCACGGAAGGCTATGAAGTATCCACTGCGCAGGATGGTTTGCAGGCGCTGGAGGTTTTCTCCGCGCAACCGATTGATCTTGTTTTGCTGGATGTTATGATGCCCCGCCTCGACGGGTTTGGCGCAACCCAGCGGCTGCGCGAGTTTTCCAACGTGCCAATCGTGATCCTCACTGCCCGGGGAGAGGAGCAGGACCGCGTCCGCGGTCTGGACCTCGGAGCTGATGACTATTTAGTCAAGCCGTTTTCTGCAACCGAACTGTTGGCTCGTGTGCGGGCAGTGCTCCGCCGCGCTCAGCCCCCCGCCGATGCAGGTCAGGTACGCTTCTTTACGCATGACGATCTTAAGATTGATTTTGCCCGTGCGGAAGTTTGGCGCGGCGAGGAGCCGATCTCACTATCGGCTACGGAGTATCGACTCCTCCTTCAATTCGCTCATAATGTCGGAAAGATCCTTACCTCGGAAGAATTGTTGACGAGCGTATGGGGACCGGAATATAAGAATGACAAGGAAATTCTATGGGTTAGCATTGCCCGATTGCGCCAGAAATTGGAGGCGGATGCCCATAACCCTCGACATATCGTGACGCGTTCCGGACTTGGATATTTAATGCCGCCCACCGAGTCATGACATCAGCGCATAGGTTGAAGGGGCATGCGCGGAAGGATAGGCATGCTGAAGAAAAAAATCTTGCTTGTTGATTCCGATGTTGCCAGCCGCAATTTCATAGCCCGCACGTTACAGGCAAAGGACTATGAAATATTGCAGGCAGGCTCCGGCAAGGAGGGACTTATCTATGCATGGCGTGACCGTCCGGATCTTATTATCATAGACCCGGTCATCGCCGATATTAAAGGAGAGGAGATTGCAGTTAAATTAAGACAGGATGCGCGCAGCGTAAAGGTGCCTCTTATTGCCCTCAGTAGTGAAGGCGGAATCGCCCGCATCAAATCTTGTCTGGATGCGGGATTCAACGAATTTATAACCAAATCAGGACAGGCTGTTCAAATGCTCAATGACTCCATGAACCGCCTGCTTGGGTTGTCTTCAGAGGCTGTCAGGCAGGGCGGTTTCTTGATGGTTTTCTTGAGCGCAAAAGGCGGAACCGGCACATCCTCGATGTGCGCAAATATCGCCATGAGCATCTCACAATGCCAGCCTGAGGCGCGCCTTGTAGTTGCCGATCTTGTTCTTCCCATTGGTTCCATCGCGCCCATTGTCGGTTACCAAGAAGCGGAGAATATTGTTACCATTGCGGACATGCCATCTTCCGAGACAACGCCGGAATACTTCACCCAACGCCTGCCTGAAATGAAGGATTGGCGCTTTCATCTGCTGGCTGGCTCGCCTGATCCTGAGCTCAGCAATCAATTGAACGTGGGGCGGATTTGGGATATTATCACCGCACTAAAAGCTTCATACGATTATGTCCTGATTGACATCGGACGGTCCCTCTCCAAAATCACCCTGCCATTGATCCAGCATGCCGATCTTGTGGTATTTTTGATCGGCACAGATACCAGTACCGTATCTCTCACAAAAACCCTGCTGGATTATCTCGAAAACAAAGGGGTGAATAAAAACGCGGTCTATGCAATTTTAAATCGTGCTGCTGGGATGGAGGGACTGGTCAAGAGTGATGCAGAAAAACTGCTGGGCATTAAAATCAATGCGGCCATGCCGTATCTGGGCACCAATTTTGCATTTGCCAACAGTCACCACCAGCCTTTTACGATAAAATTTCCAAAAGATACTGCTTCCATCATCTTTCAAGACACGGCAAAGGATATGATATCCATGGCGCGCAAACTGCGGGCTGAATGATATTGTGGATCGAGCTGGAGAAAACCCATGACCATCGAATACGACGAAAAGGGAAAATTCTATACCAATGTCATCTCAAAGGTCGCGATACCTTCGCTGGTTCAGACGACGACTCACCTGATACGCGGGGACGTTCACATCCGGCAAGGAGAGCGTTTCAAGGATGAATTGGAAGGCGATGAGAATTATGTGGCAGTTACAAATGCCGGCATTTATGATGCGGAGGGAAACATTAAATACAATGCGCCGTTCCTTGCTGTGCAAAAAGGGCAGATTGTCTGGATCATGCCGATGGAAGAAGGCAATAAGGAAGGGGAATAATGGGCACACCGGCTTCCGGCTCGTCCCAGCGCCTTACCGGTCAGGATTTGGTTCGATTAAAAAAATATCTGGCCGACAACCTATCCCGCGCGCTTGAAATGGAAGGGATTCCTGCTGCGCAACGCAATACATTTGTGCAACAAAACATAATCCGTGCTTATGAACAGACGCAATTAAAACTTCCTGACGATATAAAAAATGAAATATTCCGTCAGGTGTTGAACGAACTCCTAGGCTATGGGCCCCTTCAACCCTTGCTTGATGACCCGGATATATCAGAAATTATGGTGAACGGCCCCCAAAAAGTATTCATTGAGAAAAAGGGACAACTGACAAAATCCAGTGTGATCTTTGACGATGACGACCACGTGCTTCGCATCATTGACCGGATCATCCTGCCGCTCGGTCGCCGGGTGGATTGGGATTCCCCGACAGTAGATGCCCGCCTGCCCGACGGATCGCGCGTCAACGCAGTTGTCCGTCCCGTTGCAATTGATGGCCCATCCATAACGATCCGTAAGTTTCGTAAGGATAAATTGCAAGTCGAAGACCTTATAAATTATGGTTCGCTGACAGGGCAAATGGCGGATTTTCTTGAGGCATGTGTGCGTGCCCGCTTTAACATTGTAGTTTCAGGCGGCACTGGTTCCGGAAAGACTACGCTTCTCAACGTACTTTCCGGTTTTATTCCTGAAAATGAGCGGATTGTGACCATCGAAGATGCCGCTGAATTGCAACTACAGCAGGATCATGTGATGCGCATGGAGACGAAAGCCCCCAATTCGGATGGCATGCATGGCATATCCATTCGTGAACTTGTAAAGAATTCCTTGCGCATGCGCCCGGATCGAATCGTTGTCGGTGAAGTGCGCGGCGGCGAAGCATTGGATATGCTTCAAGCAATGAATACGGGACACGATGGTTCGCTGACCACGGTTCATTCTAATAGTCCGCGTGATGCGCTTTCCCGCTTGGAAACCCTGGTGCTTATGGCGGGTATGGATCTGCCCCTCAAAGTTGTCCGCCAGCAGATTTCTTCCGCCGTGGATGTGATCGTCCAGCAGACTCGCCTCAAGGATGGCCAACGCAAGGTTACGGCGGTCACCGAAGTCGCGGGCATGGAAGGCGATGTGGTTGTGCTGACGGATATTTTCAAATTCAATCAAGCAGGTGTCACGGAAGATGGAAAAGTTCTGGGCGAATTGAGCCCGACTGGGATCCGCCCCCTATTCACGCCCCGGTTGGAGGCGGCTGGATATAAACTCAGTGCAGAAATATTCACTCCAAAATCATCCCCTAATCCGTCTCGTCGCTGAAACACTCTGCTATAATTTGGACATCCAACCACTCACGAGGAAACATGACGAATGCCCAGATCACCATACGAGAAAAGAAATTAGGTTTATTGATTCGCGATGCGCGCATGGCCGAACGCCGCAGCATCAAGGAATGCGCCGAGGCGATTGGTGTTACATCGGGAGTGTTTCGCGCGTATGAGGAAGGGCGCCGTTCTCCCTCATTGCCCGAACTCGAAGCGCTGGTTTATTTTCTAAAACTCCCAATCTCCCAATTTTGGGGAACAGAGACGATATCAGACGCGCCGCTCCCAATGGAACCTGATGATATCTCAAAATTGATCGCGCTTCGCCAGCGCATGATCGGTGCTCTGTTAAGGCAGGAACGTACCCGAGTTAATATGTCCATTCGCCAGCTTGCCGCGGAGACGGGCATCTCGCAGTCGAAGATCACAAAATACGAGTTGGGGGAACGCCCTGCGTCCGTGCCCGAGCTTGAAAGCATATTGTCGGTATTGGGAAGCAGCATTGAAACATTCTTTGATCAAAGCGGACCCATTGGGCAGTGGATGAACAGTCAACGCGGCATGCAAAAATTCCTTGAACTTCCTGAGGAAATGCAAAATTTCGTCTGTCAACCTGTGAACCGCCCCTATCTCGAACTCGCCATGAAGCTCAGTGAAATGTCGCGTGAGAAATTGCGCTCGGTGGCGGAAGGGTTGTTGGACATCACCCTTTGAGTCTTTTCAGGAAACAGCCCATTCATGTCAACCGAACCCGCCCAGCTCGATGCCCAGGGAAAACGCGCATTCGCAAACAAAAAATTTGATGAAGCCGCAGGATATTTTCGCCAAGCCGCCGAAGGTTATACCTTGGGGCGCGCAGGACTACTTGCCGCAGAAATGATGAACAACGCCAGCGTTGCTTTATTGCAGGCAAGAAAACCGCAGGAAGCGCTTGATGCCGCGCTTGGAACCGATGAAATCTTCAAGCAGGCCAGCGACAAAAAACGACAGGCAATGGCATTGGGGAATCAAGCCTCTGCACTTGAAGAACTCAAGCGTTATGATGAAGCGCTCGAAAAATATGAATTTTCCGCAGAACTTTTTCGAGAGGCGGGTGAAGACGATTTGCGTTCGATGGTCATGAAATCGGCGGCGGGCATAAAATTGAAGACCGGCAAAGTCACAGAATCCGCATTCAAAATGATGGGCTCGCTCGACGCCAAAAAGACCCCCGGATTTTTTGAACGCATTCTGAAATTCCTTCTCCGCTTCATCAAATGATCAGTCTCAACCTGCAGGTTCGCCGCGCAGTCGCTCACGATCATCGCCAGATCGCAAGTCTCATCTTTCACGAAACGAATACCCACCGCCATTTGGATTGGCGCTCCGCCTTGGAATGGATCGGCTCACAAAACTACTGGGTGCTAGATGAGAACGGGGCGATCACTGCCGCGCTAGCCTGCCCGGAAGACCCGCCCACTGTCGCGTGGATTCGCCTCTTCTCTCATCATTCGCATCTCTCCGGACCTAAAGCTTGGTCCGCCCTATGGGAAACCGCCCGCGCCGATATATTTCGCTCTGGCTCCCGTGCAACCATTGCGGCAATCGTACTTAAGCATTGGTTTCAAAACCTGCTTGTCGCAAGCGAATTTGAACTTCAGCAAAGCATCGTTTTGATGCAATTGAAGATTGAGGATGTCAAACCGCTTGCTGCATCCAAAGAGATTCGCATTCGTCCAATGCAGCCAGGCGATCTTCCCGGCGTTGCCGCAATGGACTTGATGGCATTTGGCGCATTTTGGCATAACACTCTCGATTCGCTCCAAAGGGCATATTCACAGTCCGTTTATGCCACAGTCGTTGAAGATGATTCGGGCGTGATCGGATATCAGATTAGTACGGGGAATCCGCTTGGGGCGCACCTTGCCAGGCTTGGAGTCCGGAGTGAGGCGCAAGGTAGGGGAGTTGGATCCGCATTGGTTTCAGACCTGATTCGTTATTTGGAAATCCATCAGGCGGGCAGTCTTTCCGTCAATACACAATCAGATAACATTGCGTCCCTGGCTCTTTACAAAAAATTTGGTTTTAAATCCACGGGCGAGTATTTTCCTGTGTTTGTATATCCGGGGCCTGCGGGAGTCAAATGACACAGGTTGAATTGCCATCGGACATCATGTGTGATTTCGTTGAAGCACTTTCAACTGAAATCGGACACGATACATTTTCAGCCGTTCTTTCGAAAGCCGGGCTTCCGGAAGATTGGGCACTCCCCGAGCATTTCATCGGGTTGGATAATACCCGTGCAGCGCAGGCTTATGCGCGGCTTCAATCTGCATTGCGAACTTATTATGGACGGGGCGCGCGCGGCATTTTGCTTCGTATCGGTTCAAAACTTTGGGAAAGAATGTTGGACGATTCGTCGCTCGGTGTCAAGGCACAGGCGGGCATGGTTCGCTGGCTTCCAACACCTCTCAAACGCAAACAGGCGTTGGATTTGCTCGCCCGCATCCTGAGCGCCAGGCGGGGCGACCTAACGACTCATACTTTGGACCTCGACCTGCTCCTTGTTGACCAGGCGTCGCCCACTACCTTGAGTCAATCCGACGAGTCTCCAATTTGTTTTGTGACCTTGGGTTTGATTCGCGAATGTTTGTATTGGGCGACCGGCGAGGAACACGATATCGAAGAGCGCGCCTGTCGGGCGGCGGGCGCGCGTCAATGTGAATTCAAAATTACCATCGGAGAGTAAAATGAAGCACAAAGAAATGAATTGGAAATCGCGCGATGGGTTGGATATCTTTGCGCAAATGTGGGAGCCGGTTGCGGTACAGTCTCGGGCAGTTGTGTGTCTTGTACATGGGCTGGGGGAGCACAGTTCGCGCTATGCCCACGTAGCCGGGACGTTTGTGAAGGAGGGATTTATTTTATTTGCAGCCGATTTGCGCGGACACGGGCGTTCTGGCGGTCCGCCAGGGCACATTTCTTCGATCGAAGATTTTATGCAGGATATTGATGTTCTATTCGAACAGGCGCGCAGCCGTTATCCAGACCTGCCGCTCTTTTTGTATGGTCACAGTCTGGGCGGGATATTGGTTTTATATTACAGCATTACACGAAAACCGAAATTGCGAGGCGTGATTGCGACCAGTTCGGGCTTGCGTACCGCGCTGGAAGATCAGCCCATGAAAATCTTTCTGGCAAAGACGCTGGGGTCGTTAATCTCGCGAATGACCATTGCCAGCGGATTGGAAACGAAATACCTTTCACACGATGAAAAGGTCGTACAGGCATATATCAATGATCCTTTTGTGCATGACAAGGCATCGCTTGGTTTTGGAAAGATCATGTTGGGTGTCACACAATGGACGTTGGACCATGCGAAGGAATTCCCGCTGCCGTTGCTGATGATGCACGGCAAAGAAGACGGAATCGCCTTTCCATCTGGCAGTATCCAGTTTGCCGCTCCTTTAAAGGACCAATGTACCCTCGTCCTTTGGGAGGGCGGATATCATGAACTTCATAACGAGCCTGAAAAGGATGAAGTTCTGAAAACCATCATGCTGTGGATGGATGCGCGTTTGCGGGAGTGAAAGTTAAGAGCGCCTTAACTCTTTGCTGGACAAATCCATTTTCACATGGGAAAATCCATACTTAATTGAATTTAATTGACAGGAGTGAACATGAGCCCAAAAGAAATGAGCAAGCGGCAAATCCGCAGAGAGCAGATCAGGAAAAAGGAGATGCGTTCCCGTGCTTTGGCTATCGGTTTGATCACTGTTGGAGCACTTTTTCTCGCTTTTCTGTTCATCTATCCGGCTCTCAAACCGGTTGGGGCTGTGGCGGAAGCGCCGGCGGTGGATCGTCCGAATGTGGACTTCAACGCAGTTGGAAGCCCCGATGCGCCAATCAAGATCGAGGAGTATTCTGATTTTCAATGCCCCTACTGCCGAATCTTCTTTACAAACACCGAAGAACAATTGCTGGAAAGTTACGTTGCCGATGGAACAGTGTATTTTGTCTATAAATCCTTTGGTGCTTTTATCGGCGCCGAATCTGGTGATGCTGCAGAGGCGGCTTATTGTGCGGGCGATCAGGGTAAATTCTGGGAAATGCACGACATCATCTTTGCGAATCAAACGGGCGAGAATGTGGGCGCCTATACCAGCCGCCGTCTGACTGCCTTTGCAGAAGCCATCGGGTTGAATATGGACGAGTTTGGTTCATGCTTCGACTCCGGAAAATACAAAGACAAGGTGGACCAGGATGCAAAGGATGGGCTTGCGGCAGGTATTCAAGCCACCCCCTCTTTTGTCATGACCTACACGGTTGGCGGTGAGACAAAAACAAAAATCATTCAGGGCGCTCAATCCTTTGAAGCGTTCCAACAGGAAATTGAAGCCGCTTTGGCAGAAATGGGGCAGTAAAAAGCAGGACAATAAAAGACACCGCCAGGATGGCGGTGTCTTTTATTGTTTATGTTTTTAACGTGGTCTGTCTATTTACAATGCCTTGTTGCCAGGCGTAGACTGCCACTTGTGTACGGTCTGCCAGATGCAATTTACTGAGGATATTGCTGACGTGCCCCTTAACTGTATTTTCGCTGATCACGAGTTTTTCGGCAATCTGGCTATTGGTCAACCCATTGGCGATCAATTTCAGCACATCCGTTTCGCGGTCGGTCAGGTCGGTGAAGAGAGGCTGTTCTTCGCTGTCCTCTCCCCGTATATTCTGCAGGACGCGGGACGCCACACGGGGATGAAGTGTGACCTCACCCTGCACAGCGCGATGCAACACATCCACCAGTTTATCCATTTTCATGTCTTTTAGGATATAGGAAATGGCGCCGGCCTTTAATGCAGGAAATATGTGGATGTCCTCGTGATAGGATGTAAGCACTACCACTTGGGTACGCGGGCTGGTATGTTTTATTCTGCGGGTGGTTTCAATTCCGTCCATGCCCGGCATGATCAGGTCCAGCAGGACAATGTCCGGGATCATTTCCGCCACCATGCTAAGCGTCTCTTCCCCGGAGGAAGCTTCTCCCACGACCTGAAAATCGGAAATCTTTTCAAGATACGAGCGAATCCCGTTGCGCACCACTTCGTGGTCATCGGCTATCAATATACTTGTGCGATGATGTTTCATATTCGAGTTCTCCTGTATCATTAATGGGCAATTGCACGATCAGGCAGGTCCCCTGCCCGGGCGCGCTTTGGATTTGAACTGTCCCGTGAACGCTTCCAATACGCTCACGCATGGATCGGAAGCCCATCCCTTTTGCCTTCTGGTTGATATCGAATCCCTGCCCATTGTCTGAAATCGTCACCTGCAACGTATCTGTATTGTAAACCAGGGAAATATCCACACGGCGCGCCTTGCTGTGACGCGACACGTTGGCAAGCGCCTCTTGCACGAACCGATATATTGCCTGCTCCACATCCAGGGGAAGCTGGCGGTCGTTCTGTATCACAAGGGAGGCGGCAATGTCGTTTCGGTTCTCCCACTCGAAGATATATTCTTTCAGCGTGGTTTGCAGCCCTTGTTCCTGCAGGGCTATTGGGTAAATTTCCTGAATTAGGAAATTCAATTCCTGAATGACTTCGTAGATAAGGGTTTCCGCCTCATTTAGATGCGGTTTGGCGCCATCCGAGACAGTTGTTTTCATGATCCCATTGACGGTGCCCAACTGTGCGAGCGCGGCAAATGCCTTTTGTTTGGCGCTGTCGTGAAGGTCGCGTGCGAGGCGGTTGCGTTCCTCCATTACCGCCAGGTCTTTTGTCTGTTCGAATAATTCCATGTTCGCGATGGATAATGAAGCGCGGTTCACCAATGCAGTGAAGAGGCGGATGGCGTCCTCGTTGAGAGCGTTTGGACGGGTATAAGCGACGTTGAAGATTGCCATTACTTTGCCGTCTATCTCAATGGGGAAATGCGCAAAGGATTGAATGCCTTCGATTCCAATGGCAGTTTGTACGTCCTCGCGTAATTTGACTGTTTCAAGGTCGGAGACAATGACCGCCTCGCCCGTGCTCATGGCCTGTCCAATCATCCCTTCGCCTTCCACAAACGTAAGAGTGGACAGCGTTTCAGGATGAAATCCGTGGCTGACACGCGGCATGATCCTGCGCAGTTTTTCATTCCATGTAAAGACAGCGCTGCGATCCGCCTTCAAAGTGGTGGTGGATACGTCCACAAGAGTTTGGAAAACCTGATTCAAAGTTACGCTGCGTAAAATCTTTTCGTCTGCCCGGTAGAGTGCGTCGATCTCGCTTGTGCGTTTTTCCAGATCGGCAGTGCGTTTTTTGACGAGGCGTTCAAGTTCGCGATTCCGGTTTTGAATGCTTTTGACGCGCCAGCGCAGGGCGCCTGCTGCGACTATGCCGAAAACGATTACAAGCAGTCCGCGGAACCACCAGGTTTCCCAGAACGGCGGTACGACCACGATCTTGATCGATTGGCCGCGTTCGCTCCAAATACCGTCGCTGTTCGATCCGCGCAGACGCAAGGTATAGGTACCTCCAGGTAGATTGGTATAACGCCCATTCCTCTGAGCGCCTATTTTTATCCAGTCCGCGTCAAAACCTTCCAGCGTGTAGGAATATTGATTTCTGGAAGGTTGTTCATAGGCGAAAGCGGCAAACTCAAATTCGAACGAATCCTGCGGCCACTTGAGCGTAATGGTTTGCAGGTATTCAGAGGTCTGATCCTGAATGAGCGGAATGCCATCCTGTGAGATCGATATCAAGGCAACCTTTGGCGGGTAGGGGTTATCCCTGATTTCCCTTGGCGTAAAGATATTCAATCCGTTGATACCACCAAAATACAGGTTTCCCGCATGATCTCTCGCGTAGGCGTTCTGGTTGAATTCGTTGCTTTGCAGCCCGTCGCTTGCCGTGAAATTACGAAATGCCTTGCTGATTGGATTAAATCTAGACAGACCAAAGTTTGTGCTTAGCCATAAGTTTCCAGTATTATCTTCGACGATTCCGTAGATCACGTTATTGAGGAGTCCGTCGTCTTCTGTGAAGCGGCTGAATGTGCCGGTTGCTGGATTGTATCGATTCAATCCGCCGCCATGCGTGCCAAACCAGAGCGTACCTTTCCCATCCTGGTGAATGGACATGACCGCATTGCTGCCAAGAGTGGTTGCATCTGCCGGGTCGTAATGATATTGGGCGATCTCTCCGGTTTTCAGGTTGATGCGCTTCAAACCATCATCGAATGTACCAACCCACAGGTTTCCATCCTTGTCCTCCAAAAGGGCGTTGATGGTTTCCCCGCTGAAGTCGTATAGCTCATTCCCTCTCGTTTCATGTTCGATGAAGGTTTGCGTCTCTTTATCGAACATAGCTAACCCGCGTTTGCTGCCGATCCAGAAAGCGCCCTGAGAATCTTCGTACATGGAAAATACGGTGAAGCCCGAACTGTCTCCGGTTTCTGCTGGTTGAAAATGTGAAAACTCATTAGTGGTGGGATCAAAACGATCCAGTCCGCGGACGGTTCCCACCCATAACGTTCCCTCCCCATCACGATAGAGTGATACGACACTGTTACTGCTGATTGCCGTAGGGTCGTCCGGGTCGTGCACAAAATGCGTGAATTCATCCATTAGGGGATTGAAGCGATTAAGTCCGCCGTTATAGGTGCCAACCCATACAAAGCCTTCGGAATCCACCAGGATCGGGAATACAAAATTATCACTCAGGCTGTTTGAATCGTCGGGATTGTGGCGGTAGTAGGCGAACCTGTCCTGTTGCCGGTTGTATTTGTTCAGTCCACCTCCGTATGTGCCAATCCACAGCACGCCACTGGCATCTTCATGAATGGCGTAAACCTGATTGTTGCTCAATGTGTTCGGGACGCTGGGTTGATTTTGATGATGGATGAATCTATACGATTGTGAATCGTAACGGTCCAGTCCGTTGTTTGTACCGATCCACAATCCGCCTGTACGGTCCATGTAGAGGGCGTGGATAGTATTCCCGGCAAGACTGTAGGGAGAATTTTTCGAACTCATAAACCTTGAAAAATACCTGGCTTCCGGGTTGAAGCGGTTTAATCCTTCGTCAGTGCCGATCCAAACCTCTCCTTTATCGCCTTCAGCGATGCTTAGGATGCGGTTATGACTGAGGCTTGCAGGGTTGTTTTCGTCGAATTTGTATATGGTATAGATATCGTTCTCGATGTCGTACACATTGATACCTGCATTGGCTGTCCCGATCCATAACAGTCCGTTCGAGTCCTTTAAAAGGGCTGTGATGGAGTTGCTGTTCAGACCATCCGGGTTGTTTGGAGATGCTCGGCGATGGGTGAATGTGTATGTTTTGAAATCCAGAAAATCCAGCCCGTTATCTGTCCCGATCCACAAACCCGTTTTATCCAGGTACATGTCGTGGATTTGATTGCTGGAGATGCCTTGTTGGTTTTCTTTATTGTAGGCGTAGCGTGTGAATTTCCCCGTGCGGGGATCATACCGGTTCAAGCCGCCGAGACGTGTGCCGATCCACAAATAACCGTTTTGATCTTCCACAAGGGAGGTGATCGAGCGGTCGCTTAGGCTGTTGGGATTGTTGGTTTCAGGCTTGTAAACTTTGAATTCGTAACCGTCGTATCGGTTCAATCCGTCGTCCGTACCAATCCAAAGGAACCCTGCCTGATCTTGCAGGATTGCATGGACCACGCTTTGTGACAGCCCTTCTTCCAGACTAAGCCGTTCGAAACGGATGTTTTTTCCGTAGGGTATCGAGGAACTGGTTGACCTGGGATCAGGAGTAAGGTCGGGTGGTGAGGCGGTAGGGTTGTCGTTCGACACGGAGGCAGGGTCGGACGTCCCGCATGATGCCAACAGGGCGGAAAGGAAGATCACCAGTAAAAACAATCTCTTGCGCATGATGTAGTAATTATAAGATATTTGGGCGGGGTGCGCCGCCTGGGATACCCTCCTATGGTGGGGTTTTTTGTGCATGTTTGGAGTATATGAGCGAGGATGCAACGGTTGAGATAAACCCTTCCTGCACCCTGCAAAAAACAAATATTCAGACGCATGACGATATTGACCGGGATTTGTATGATGGGGTCAGTGTATGCGGAACCATTTTTCTCTCCTCACAAAGAGCGAACCGCATTTGTTAACGGGGCGGAGGCCGGAATTACGCACCGGCTTCCGCCCCCTGTCAATCAGGTCGAAAAGGAGGTGGCTGGTCGATTGGATTTCCCACTCAATTGAGTTCTTGATTTCAAACAAAGGAGATAAGAGAATGATGCAGAAAAGATTTTATGCCTTGTTGAGCGGATTGGTCATGTTGAGCATGATTCTGGCAGCTTGTGCGCCTGCCGCTTCTGAAATGACCGAAGAGCCTGCCATGACCGAAGAGCCGGCTCCTTCAGAGGAAGCGCCTGCCGCAACGGAAGAAGCGATGACGGATCGCACTGGCGCATGGGTGGACGAGGTCATTTTCACGGAGGAGAACTCTGCGGAAGCGGCAGTCTCCCAATTGAATGCCGGTCAACTGGACCTGTATGCCTACACGGTTGCAGAAGCGCCCGTATTTGAAACGCTCAAAAGCAGCCCCGGGTTGAATTCGACCCAGATCGTTGGCTCGAGCAACACGCTCATGATGAACCCGGCGGAATTCCGCGACGGGCGTTTGAACCCCTTCTCGAACCGCAAGATCCGCGAAGCCATGCACTGGCTGATCAACCGCGATTATGTGGTGCAGGAAATTTATAAAGGTCTTGCTCGCCCGCGCTTTACCGTATTGACCACCGTCTTCCCGGATTACGCGCGCTATGCCGATATTTTGCGCGGATTGGAATCGGAATATGCCTACGATCTCGACAAGGCGCGTGAAACCGTTGCTGCGGAAATGGAAGCCATGGGAGCCGAGTTGGTGGATGGGAAATGGTCTTATAACAGTGCCCCTGTTACTCTGGCATTCGTCATCCGCACGGAGGATAACCGCAGACCCATTGGCGATTACATCGCCAGTCAGTTGGAAAGCATAGGCTTTGTGGTTGACCGCCAGTTCAAGACTCGCTCTGAAGCATCCCCGATCTGGTATCAAAGCAACCCTGCGGATGGCGAGTGGCATTTGTACACCGCCGGCTGGATCGCGCCCTCCATTGACCGCGATGAAGGCGACCAGTTTGCGGCTTACTTTACAGCCCAGGGTGATCCGGGTCCGTTGTGGCAGGCATACATTCCTGTCCCGCGCCTCGGCGAGGTGGCTCTGGATCTGTTGAACAATAAATTTGGAAATCTTGACGAACGCCGTGAATTGTTCGAGGAAGCGCTTACGCTTTCGATGGAGGAATCCTATCAGGCGTGGATCGTGGACGAAGCCAGTTTTGCTCCGTTTGTGAACAACCTGAGTGTGGCTTCCGATCTTGCGGGCGGGCCCGAAGGCTCGCAAATCTGGGGCCAAACCATTCGCTTTGAAGGGCAGGAAGGCGGCACGGTCCGCATCGCACAACCCGGGATTTTGGTCGAACCGTGGAATCCGCTTGGCGGCACAAACTGGATATATGACTCCTTCCCCCAACGCGGTACAAGCGACAATGCCGTTGTCTCAGACCCGTTCACTGGGCTTGCTCTGCCTCAGCGCCTTGAACGCGCCGAAGTGACGGTTGTGGACGGCTTGCCAGTTTTCAAGACCCTCGATTGGATTTCGCTTGAAACCGCAAATGAGATTCAAGTCCCTGCAGATGCGTGGGCGGATTGGGATGCTGTGAATCAGAAATTCATCACGGTCGGCGAGAAATATCCGGACGGTCTGACCACGTTGACGAAGTCTGTCGTCTACTATCCTGATGGCATGTTCGATTCGGTCAAATGGCATGACGGCAGCCCGCTTTCCGCGGCCGACTTTGTGATGAACATGATCATGGTCTTCGATCCCGCCTATGAAGAAAGCGCCATATACGACGAGGCGACGGTTGCAGCGTTGGAAGGCTACCTTGCTTCCTTCCGAGGCGTCCACATCCTTTCGACCGACCCGCTGGTCATCGAAACCTACAGCGACGCTTACAACATTGACGCGGAGATCATGATCTCGAACAATCAGGTGTATCCGAATCCCACCTGGTGGCCTCAATATTCCTACGGCGAAGGCGCCTGGCACTCGATTGCGCTTGGCATCCTTGCCGAGGCGAACAAGGAGCTTGCCTTTACCGCCGATAAAGCGGATGTGCTTGCGGTGGAATGGAATTCCATGATCAGCGGCCCCAGCCTCGAGATTTTGAAGAAATACCTGGACCAGGCTGCCTCTGAATCCTTCATTCCGTATGCGGCTACATTGGGCGATTTCGTCTCTGCCGAGGAAACTGCGGCGCGTTATGAAAACCTCGGGAAGTTCTATGCAGACCACGGACACTTCTGGGTGAATACCGGACCGTTCATTCTTGACGGCGTCTTTCCGGTGGAAGGCACGCTCACGCTCAAGCGCAATCCTGATTACACCGACAATGCCGACAAGTGGTCGCGCTTCGATGCCGCAAAGATCGCTGTAGTTGAAGTGGATGGACCCGGACAGGTGGCGGCGGGAAGTGAAGCGCTCTTCGATGCTTTCGTCACGTTCGAAGGTGAAGCGTATCCCAGCGCCGACATCAGTGTAGTGAAATATCTGCTGTTCGACTCCGCTGGCGGGCTGGCTGCTTCCGGCGTGGCAGAGGCTGTGGGTGAGGGACAGTATCAAGTCTTGCTTGATGCGGGAGTCACATCCGCGCTTGAGGTTGGAGCGAATCGCCTTGAAGTGATCGTCATTCCTTCCGTCGTGAGCATTGCGTCTTTTGCGCCATACGAGTTCGTGTTGACCAAATAAATTTATTCCGTGTGGCAGCCATCTCAAGGATGGCTACCACACGGCGAGGAGAAGAAGCCGATGACGACTGCGACTGAAACGATCACACCTGCGCCAGCATCGCGAAGAACAGCCGGTACGCTTGCGCGTTTGTTGAAATATACAGTGGTGCGGCTGGTCTCTTTGTTGATCACGGTTGTCATCGGCGTTTTTTTGACGATCCTTATTGCGAACATGGGCGGCTACGTGGATACGATTCGCAGAGCGGAGATTCGCGAAGGCATCATGGTGCGGGTGAACAGCACGAACATTTTGGATAACCTTTCGGCGGAAGACCGGCTGAAACGGATCGAGGATATGGTGCGGCTGGAGGAGAAGCGCCTCGGGCTTGATCAGCCATTCATGGTTCGCACAGTGAAATATATGAGCAACGCGCTGACTCTGAATCTGGGGCGCGCACAAAAGATGTCCAGTGACAGCGGCTCGCGTACGGTGCGACTCATCATCCTTGAACGCCTCGCCCCGACCCTGATGCTGTTCGGCGCTTCGAACATCCTGCTCTTCCTCGGCAGCATTCTGATCGCCCTCAACCTCTCCCGAAATTATGGCAGTTTGTTGGACCGGGTGATCGTGGGGCTGGCGCCCACATCGTCTGCGCCCGGCTGGTTTTATGGATTATTTCTCATTGTTCTTTTTGCAGGCGTATTAAGACTGCTTCCCTTTGGCGGCATGGTGGATGCGCCCCCGCCGCCCAGTCGTTTCGATTATTTCCTGAGTTTGCTGAATCATCTCGTCCTGCCGACGATTGCAATTGCGCTCAGCACACTTTTCCTCAGCACGTATAACTGGCGTACATTCTTCCTCATCTTTTCCAGCGAAGATTACGTGGAAATGGCAAAAGCCAAAGGACTGACCTCGCGCGATGTCGAACGGCGTTACATACTGCGCCCCACGCTTCCCACCATCATCACCAATTTTGCATTGATCCTCATCTTCCTGTGGACGGGCGCGCCGATTCTCGAAACTGTTTTCAACTGGCCAGGTCTCGGACGGACACTGTTCCATGCCGTCGGTCTCTTCGATATTCCGGTGATCGTCGGTTCAACCGTTATCTTTGCATATATGCTTGCCATCACCGTCTTTATCCTTGATTTTGTCTTCGCGCTGGTTGATCCGCGTGTGAAGATCGGCTCCGGAGAAAACAGACAATGATCGCCTTCCGAAATTCCATGCGCGACCTGGGGAGGTATCCATCCGCAGTCGCAGGAATCATCCTCATCATTTTCTTTATTGTTGTCTCGATGTATGCAATGATCACTGTGCCTTATTCAGAGGCAATCCGTTTATGGCGCGCGGATGAGGGTGTCTGGTACAAGAACCCCATTTCCGCGCCGCCCGCCTGGACGAATTTCTTTCGCGCCCAAAAACTGCCCGAATCGATGGCGTTTGATTCCCGTGATGAGTCTGTTCCCAAAACCATCACGAACATCGGCAGCGGGCTTGACGAAACGGTCATCACCTACACGTTCGACTATTCCTTCGACAGTTTTCCGAAGGAAATGGCGTTGTATTTCAAGTCCGTTTACCTGCAGAAACAGCCCTATGTTTCCGCGGTGTGGATTACACCCGACGGGCGCGAACTGCGCGTGATGGACGCCTCTGTGGGCGCTTCGAGCACCTATTATTTTTCACAGGATTCAAAACTCGAACGCCGTCTTGGCGGAGTCAGACCGGCGGAAGGACTTTTCCTACCGCCCGAAAGCGACCCTCATGTTGCGCAGCGCGGCGAATATCAACTCCGCCTCACCATCCTGACCTTTGAGCCTGATTCCGCCATAGACGCCGAATTCGTCCTTTATGGTCAAGTCTACGGCTGGGCAGGGACGGATCACCTGCGGCGGGATTTATCGATCGCTTTGTTATGGGGGATGCCGGTTGCGCTTGCCTTCGGTCTGCTTGCCGCGCTGGGCACCACCGTGCTGACGATGATCATTTCTGCAGTGGGGACGTGGTTCGGCGGCTGGCTGGATGAACTCATCCAACGCTTCACCGAGATCAATCTCGTGCTTCCCTTCCTGCCGATCCTCATCATGGTTGGGACGTTCTACTCGCGCAGCATCTGGGTCATACTTGGTGTGACCATCCTGCTCAGCATCTTCAGCGGACAGGTCAAAGCCTATCGTGCCATCTTTTTACAGGTAAAGGAAACGCCCTACATCGAAGCCGCCCGTTCGTATGGGGCGAGTCAGTGGCGCATCATCTTCCGCTATTTGATCCCGCGCATCATTCCCGTGTTGATTCCGCAACTGGTGACGATTATCCCCACGTTCGTGTTTTTGGAGGCGTCGCTGGCGGTGCTGGGGCTGGGCGACCCCGTCTTGCCGACTTGGGGCAAGGTCATTGATGATGCGCGTGCGAACGGTGCCTTGTTCCAGGGACAATATTATTGGGTTTTGGAGCCGTCTGTCCTGCTTATGATGACCGGGCTCGCATTTGCCATGCTTGGCTTTTCATTGGACCGCATCTTCAATCCGCGCCTGCGAGGACTTTAACGAATCATGCGTACAAATACACAACTCCTCCAGATCGAAAACCTCATTCTTCACTTCCGCACGGAGAGTGGGAGCGTTCAGGCAGTGGATGACATCGACTTTGAACTTGGTTTCAATCGTGCCGTAGTCATCCTTGGCGAATCAGGGTGTGGAAAAACCTCGTTATCGAAAGCATTACTCCGCCTCCTGCCCCGTAACGTGGATAGATATTCCGGCAGGGTTTTATTGCAAGGTATGGATGTCATGTCCCTCGCGGATGAAGAGTTCCGGCAAAACGTCCGTTGGGTGGGCATGTCCCTCGTGCCGCAAGCCGCGATGAATGCTCTGAACCCCGTCCTAAAAGTTGGCGACCAGGTTGCTGAACCGGCCATGATCCATTTGGGCTTGAGCAGGACTGAATCATTGGGGCTGGTCTACAAGATGTTTCAACACGTGGGCGTACCGGCGGATTTTGTTCATCGCTATCCGTTCGAGTTGAGCGGCGGGATGCGTCAGCGCGTGGCGTTGGCGATGGCTTTGGTCACGTCGCCCAGCCTTATCATCCTGGATGAGCCGACTTCAGCATTGGATCTGCTCACACAGGCGAACATCATGAACGTTCTGAAGCGCATCAAACATGAACTTGGCACGTCGTTCATTTTGATCACGCATGACATTGCCACATCCAGCGAACTCGCGGATGAAGTAGCCGTCATGTATGCGGGTCAGATCGTGGAAACGGGCGATGCAAGCGATTTCTTCCCCGCGCCCCTACATCCGTACTCGCAGATGCTTATGGCGAGTGTCCCGCGCCTCCGCAGCGACTCTGACCCGATTTTTATAACTGGGCAGCCGCCGAGTTTGACGAACCCGCCTGAAGGCTGCCGGTTTGCCGCGCGCTGTCCTTACCGCTTCGAGAAGTGCTCCGAAGAACCGCCTGTTTTTCAAAAGGGGAAACGCAAGGTCAAATGTTGGCTGCATCAATAAAGGATTCTGTCATGCCACCTTATGCACTCTATGATGTTCTTTACATCTTCAAAGATATTCACAAGGTAGTCCTTGAATTTGCCGGGGAGCTGGACGAAGACCAAATGGTTTGGAGACCGAGAGGATACAGCACATCCATTGGTTTTCATCTCTGGCATCTTGCCCGCGAATCGGATTTCCTCAGAGCCATCATATTGGAACGCACCCCCCAGCTTGGACCGGATTTTGGCGAAACAAAAGAGATCTGGGAAAGCGAATCGCTTGCTAGAAAATGGGGTTTCCCCACAGATTTGAATGCGACTGTTGGAACCGGGTTGACGGATGAAGTTGCGGCCACGCTTCCCATTCCGCCTAAGGATGAACTGCTGGATTATCTTCGGCGCTCGTACGAAGCGGTGGAGGGCTTTGTACAACTTTTGGATGAACGCTACACCACGTTCGATGAGGCGGATGAAGAGATGAAGAAAAAGATTCAGAACATCCGCCTGAACCTGCTGGCCTTTCTTTCGCATGACTGCCGCCATCTCGGCATGATGGAATGTTTGAAAGGCTTGCAAACCGGTTTTGGTTCTGCAACCGAAAAACGGGAAGGATGATTCCGGGCGGCCTTGACAGCGTAACGGAATGAGAGTGAGCCATGATGACCGAATTTAAAGAGGTAAAGAGAATGTCGTTCAAAATACGTGGATCAGCGGAAACCTTATTGTCCATTCGAGATCTGCATGTGTGGTATGAACTTCGCCGCTTTGGTTTCGGTCATGCGGGCTACGTCAAGGCGGTGGACGGCGTCAGCTTTGATTTGGATGAAGGGGAAACAGTGGCAGTTGTCGGTGAGAGCGGATGCGGCAAGTCCAGCCTCATGAAGACCATTCTCGCGTTGAATGTTCCAACCAGCGGCAAATTGGTCTTCGAAGGAAAAAATCTCGCCGACCTGAAGGGAAACGATCTGCGTGATTATCGTTTTGGGATCGGCTATGTCCAGCAGGATCCGTATGGCGCCCTTCCGCCGTTCATGACCGTTCAGCAAATTTTGGAGGAGCCGCTTATCATCAGCGGCGTCAAGGACAAGACAAAACGGCTTGAACACATTCATAAAATAATGAGCGAAGTGAAACTTCATCCGGTAAACGATTTTTTACAGAAGTTTCCGCACATGCTCAGCGGGGGACAGCAGCAGCGCGTGGTGATCGCGCGCGCAATGATCCTCGAACCGAAAATGATCGTGGCGGACGAACCCGTATCTATGCTGGATGCGTCGGTACGTGTTGAAATTTTAAAACTGCTTCGCGCCTTGCAGGAAAAGCACCGCCTTTCGGTCATTTATATTACGCACGACCTTTCGACGGTGAAATATTTTTCCGCGCGGATCTTTGTAATGTACGCGGGCAATCTTGTGGAAAAAGCCGAGACACGCCGCCTGCTCGATAACCCCTTGCATCCGTATACAAGTGCGCTGCTCGCTGCCACTTCCGACCCCGATGCTCGCAACGCGGATGCTTTCAAGGAAGTCCCGCCAGGCGAGCCGCCCAGCCTGGTCAATCCGCCGAAAGGCTGCCGCTTTCATCCGCGCTGCGCCAAGGCGATTGCCGGTTTGTGCGATGAAAAAGAACCCCTTGACTTTGAACCCGAGCCGGGACATTTCACAGCCTGTTGGCTGTATCAACCGGAATGAGATCTCCACGCCTCCTTCTTACCTTCGGCTTGTTCCTGATGCTGTTGGGCTTTTTCCTCCCGACGCTGATGGTCATGCGTATCCTGCCGCTTGGATTTTTTCTCAGTTTTCTGTCGTGGGCAGCTTCGGTTACAGGCTTGTTTTTGGGAGCAATTGCCGTAGCAATGATGACTCGCGTCCGCTAAAAAGATGCAGCCGCCTTCAAGGCGGCTGCATCTTTTAATTTGACCTTTTACTTCTCGTCCAATGCCCGGAAGCGGTGGATGAAGTAAATTGCCAGCCCAAAGAGGACGATGGCATTGGCTTGGTGTGTCAATGCGACCACGATGTTCACATACGAAAGGATTGTCCACACGCCGAGCGTGATCTGCAAAGCAACCACGCCAGTGAGCCATAAGAGTCCGCGTTGAATATCGGCGGGATAGTTCTGCTTTTTTACGATATAAAAGGCGACCGGCACGAGAATAATGCCGATCCACGCGAACCAGCGGTGGATGAAAACGATGGTCTGCGGAGTTTCAAAGAGATCGACCCACGAATTGAACAGGTTGGGCGGAAGCCATTTTCCGAACATGAGGGGCCACGTATCCGAAACATGACCTGCCTTGAGTCCTGCCGTCATGCCGCCGTAGGAGATTTGGATCAGCAAAATGACGGTTGACCATAGCGCGAGTTTGGAAGGCAGGGACCATTTTGCCTTTTTTGCAGAATCATGGAAGCCGTATTTGTGCCCCAATGCCGTCCACAGGGCGATTGCGAATAGCGACAAGGCAAACAGCAGGTGGATGGTGAGACGAAAGTGACTTACAGCAGGGCGGTCAACAAGTCCGCTGGCAACCATGTACCAGCCCATGAATGCCTGCCCGATGAACAGCATGCCCATCACAAAGTAGATGCCGAATTCCTTGAACGGGATGGACTTCTTGAAGAGGAAATAAAAAACGGGGATGGCGTAGAACAACCCTGCCAGACGGGCAATCAGGCGGTGAACCCACTCGATGTAGAAGATATATTTGTATTCCTCGAGCGTCATGCCTTTGTTGATCTTGACATACTCCGGTGTCTGTTGGTATTTGGCGAACTCCGCTTCCCATTGATGCTGTCCGATGGGCGGGACTGCGCCGTTGATGGGATTCCATTCGACGATGGAGAGCCCGGATCGGGTGAGGCGGACGAATCCTCCAAAAACGACCAGAAAAGCTACAACGAAAGTAAAGATGGACAGCCATTTCATCACTGCGTTATTTTGGGTTTTGGGCATAATTTTATCTCCGTTTGTTGTGGGCGGCATTATAGCATGTGGGCATAAGGGGTTGTAAGAACTTTTGTCACAGCAGAGATACGGCTTGGGCGGGAGATACAAGCCCGAGTTCCGACGGGAGGCGGGCGAAGAAAATGCCCATCGCGCGATGGGCATTGGGTCTATCCGCCGTTTCTCAATTGATTCAGCAGTTGACGGTAGTCGTCCACATTGGGAGGATTCATCAGGACGATCTGGTTGATGACTTCGACTGCGTTAAGTTTATCTCCGTTTTCGATGAGGGTCTCGCCAAGCGCATCGAGCACGGATACGGCTTCGGATGTCTGCCCGGCGCGGTGCAGTTGCGCGGCGAGCGTGCGTTTGAGCAGAGGTTGATCGTTGTGCTCCTGAACGAGTTCTTCCAGGAACTTGATCGCCAGTTCGTTCTTGTTCTGGCTCTCGAGGTGAGAGATATAGTTCTCGAGTTCGGTAATGGCTTTTTCGTTTTGCGCCATGCGAAGGCTGAGCTCGATGATTTGTTTGCGCGAGGTTGCGTCGTCGGGGTCGAGGGTGCGGATTTGTTCGTACACGCGCAGCGCCTGTTTCCAGTCGAGTCGCTGCATGTCGATGTCCGCCATGCGTTGCAGGATGTGAATATTCCAGTGGCGGTCGGCATTTCCTTGTTGCGCCAGTCGCAAAGCGGTGGTGTAGGTCTTGCGCGCCTTGTCCAATTCGGCGAGGCGGTAGTGGATGGCGGCTAGTTCGAGATATTCGTTTACAGCATCGTCGATCTGACCGCGCGCTACAAACTGCTCGATCAACCTGTTTCTTGCGCCCAAGTCCATGGGTGAAAGCTGGATGATCCGCCGCAATAACTTCGTTGCCTGGCCTGCTTCGCCGCGGACACTGTAGGATTGCGCCACCACGCTGAACTTTGCGATGGCATCTGCCGTGCGTTCCTCCTTGACCAGCAGATCTCCCATGAGCGTGTGAAGCGGGAGGTAGGTTGGAGCATATTGGACGGCATCGTAGGCTTCGTCCATGGCGGAGCGGAGACTGCCCATACGCGCCAATTGGTTGATTCGATTCATCGATTCGATCACATGGCTGGACTGCGCCTGCAGGATCACGTCTGCAAGCGGGGTTGGTATATTACCCTCCTGCCGCGGGATCTGGTCGCGCACTTTATGAAGTTGTTCGCGCCAGTCGGAGCGCATCAATAATCCCTCGATGTTTTCACAGACTTTGCGAAGCGCGGCTTCATCCTTTTGGTTTTGATAAGCCTCGACCAGTGGTTCATACTGCTGGCGTATGTCTTCGGCTTCCTCGGTTGTGACTGTCGTTGCGTCGGCAAGTTTCAGGGCTTCAAGATAGTCGAGTGCGGCGCTGTGAAAGTCGGACTTTCTGATGAGAATTTGCCCGAGCAGGAGGCGTGTGGCAAGCGCGTAATCATTGTGTTTGACGGCATTTTGTAGAAAGCGCTGTGCGCTTTCGAAGCGTTCGCCTTTGAAGCGCAGGAGTCCAAGGTTGAAATATAAAGCCGGATGTTTAAAGCCCGCATCGAGCGCGCTTTCCATCTCTTCGGCGGCTTGAGAATCGTTGCCTTTCGATTGAGCGTCAATGGCTTGACCGAGATGGAGGATGATTCTGGTCTGTTCGTTCTGCTGCATCGATAGGGGACCGGTGCCCTTCATGATGGCGCTTAATCCGCGGCGTTCTTTTGCGGCGGGGCTTTCATCGGAGTATTCGAAGAGGAGTTCTGCCAGCCGGGTCAATGCCTTTTGGCGGGCTTCAGCGACCGGGTCCAAACCGGAGGCGGCTTTTTGCGGTTGTTGAAGCTGCTTGACCTGCGCCATGCGTATGGGAGCGGTCCCGCCCTTTCCGCGAATCGGTTTGGGCAGCAATTGCCCCGTTTTGAGCAGGGTCAATGCTTGTTTGACTTCAGGGCTGTCCGGCAAAAGCGACTGCGCTTTTTGAACCATCTCGTTCGTTTTGCCGGCGCTTCCTGCGCGTTGGGCAATGCTGGCGATGGCGAGATATTCTGTAGCGGCTTGTTGCGCATGTCCAAGTTTTTCGTGAACCTGTGCGAGTCGCGAACGCGCCATGGCGTGTTCGGGGTTTATGTTTGTCACCCGCACCCAATTCTCGAAGGCCTTTTCCGTATCGCGCTGTTTCAGGAACAGGTCGCCCGCGCGAATGGCGGCATCAGCGGCGGTCTTCAAGTCGCCAATGCGTTCGGATAATTGCGCGACCTTCTCCATCGGCACGGGGTCGTCCGGCGAAACTTGCGAGGCGCGCGTATAGATCTGAAGCGATTCCTCAAGACTGCCGAGTTGATACAAGGCAAACCCCAGGCTGTTCAACACCTTGGGATGATCTGGAAATTCCTCCAATGCGCGGCGATACGCGCTGACCGCCTTTTCCCACTCCTGATCCCAGGCGGCGGAATGTCCTTCGTTCATTGCTTTTTGAAAGATGTCTTCTCGAGCGGGCATGATGGATAATCTGTTTTCCGTTTCGGGATTTTTACCGGCGTTGGAATTATAACCCTGGATGCTGGATGAATGAACCGCGCCGCCGCTTACTTTAGTACCGACATTTCGCCCCAGTTTGCGCCCGCTCTTGCTTCTGTTTCGAGGGGGATGCTCATCGGGTAGGCATTCGCCATCGTATCCTGAACGACTTTTGCGGTCTTTTGAGTTTCCTTATCAGGACATTCCAACACAAGTTCGTCATGCACTTGCAGGAGCATTTTTGCCTTCAGCCCGGCGGATTTGATCGCAGGCGGGATTTGGATCATGGCGATCTTCATGATGTCCGCGGCTGTGCCTTGGATGGGGGCGTTGATGGCTTCGCGCTCCTCGCGGTTCTTCATCTGGACGTTGGACTTGCCTTGCAATGCTGGGAAGTATCGTCTCCGCCCGAGCAGGGTTTCCACGTAGCCGATCTCTGCGGCTTGACGGCGGATGCCGTCCAGATATTTTTTGATGCCGGGGAATTTCCTGAAATATGCCTTGACGAAATCTTCGGCTTCGGCGAGCGTGAGTTCGGTAGTGCGCGTCAATCCGAACGCGGACATGCCGTAGATCAACCCGAAATTGATGGCTTTGGCATGACGGCGCATGTCTTTGGTTACTTTATCCAGTCCGATGTCATAGATTGCAGCGGCGGTTGTGGCGTGAATGTCTTCGCCCGCGCGAAAAGCGGCGAGCATGGCTTCATCCTGCGCCATGTGCGCGACAATCCGCAGTTCGATTTGTGAGTAATCTACAGAAAGCAAAACGTTGCCCTCATCGGCAATGAACCCGTTGCGGACACGCCGTCCCGTTTCGGTGCGGATCGGGATGTTTTGCAGATTCGGATTGTTGGAAGAGAGGCGCCCTGTAACCGCGCCGATCTGGCTGTAGGATGTATGTACGCGCCCCGTCACTGAGTCGATGGCAGCGGGCAGGGCGTCCACGTATGTGGATTTGAGCTTTGATAGTTCGCGGTGTTCGAGGATGAAATCCAGCACAGGGTGTTTTCCGCGCAGGGCATCCAGCACGTCTGCCGAGGTGGAATAAAAGCCTGTGGCAGTTTTGCGTCCCTTGTCGGGTGGTTCGAGGCGGAGATGGTTGAAAAGGACATCCGAAAGTTGTTGCGGCGAGTTGATGTTGAACGTCTTGCCGACGTGCCCAAAGATTTCCTTTTCGATCTCTGCCAGCCGCGCCGCAAGATCTTTGGACATGTCGGCGAAGAATTTCGTATCTATCAACGCGCCTGTCATTTCCATCTCTGCCAGGACGGGCGTGAGCGGCATATCCACATCGTCCAGCAGTTTCGTGCCGTTTACGCGTTCCACTTCTTTTTGCATGATTGGCATCAGGCGCAGCGTGGTTTCGGCATCGGCGGCGGCGTAATTCGCCGCGACCTCAATGGCGACGTCCGCCATGCTGATCTGCTTTTTGCCCTTGCCGATCAACTCTTCGATGTGGGTCATCTCTTCACCAAGTTTTGCGGATGAGAGATTTTTTAGACCGAGGTTGCGGGAGGAAGGGTCAACGATAAATTCCGCCAGCATGGTATCGAACGCAAGCGGGGAGGTGATGAGTCCGTAACGCGCCAATATGATGTAATCGTATTTGGCATTGTGCGCGACTTTCCCGATCTTAGGATTCGTCATGGACGGCGTCAGCGCGGCGATGACCTTGTCAATCGAAAGGTTGTTTCCCGAAGTATGCCCAACGGGGATGTAATAACCTTGCCCTTCTTTGATCGCGAGTGAAATGCCGACCAATTCCGCCTTCATTTCTTCGG
The DNA here is from genome assembly GCA_964563315.1 of uncultured Anaerolinea sp. GTDB lineage: Bacteria > Chloroflexota > Anaerolineae > Anaerolineales > Villigracilaceae > Villigracilis. The sequence continues at coordinate 32,216 of CAZLWG010000011.1, forward strand.
TGTCGGTGGTTTCCGTGTCGAACGAAATCACTTTTGTTTTTTCAAGCGACTTGGCGAGATCGTTTAGTTTTTCATCCGAATCCACAACAACGACTTCGATATTGGACGGCTTAATTTCCGTCACCACCTGCGGCTCGTTGACGAACATGGCCATCTGTCCGCTTTTGGTTTTGCCCGTTTTAGGGGCGGATGCTGATGCTGGCGCGCTTTCCGTCACGCCGCCACTGATGGCTGATATTTTGCTCACCAGCGTGCGGAATCCCATTTCTTTAAAGAAGGCTTCCAATTTCGCCGGATCGAACGGCGCGACCTTGGCATGATCGAGATCGAATTTGAATTGAAGATTCGTTTCGATGCGGGCGAGGTCGCGGCTCATGTAGGCCGTCTCTTTGCTGGACTCGAGTTTGTTCCTCCAGCGCGGCTCCACCTGATCTAGGTTGGCGTAGATGTTATCCAGAGTTTCGAATTTTTCCAGCAGGGCAACCGCCGTCTTTTCTCCCACGCCTTTCACGCCCGGAATGTTATCGGAAGTGTCGCCGACTATGGCCTTGTAGTCCACCACTTGATTTGGGCGCACGCCGAGTTTTTTGATGACATCTTTGTCCGTGATATACGTTTGGTCGTCGCCCGCCAAATAAACAGCCGTGCGCTCGTTGACCAGTTGAAGCAGGTCTCTATCGCCTGTGATGATCTTGATACCCAGCCCCTGACCGGCGGCAATCTGCGCCACCGTGCCGAGAACGTCATCCGCTTCATAGCCTTCCATCTCAAGACGCGGAATGTTGAATAAATCCACCATCTCGCGGATGCGCTCGATCTGCGAACGCAGGTCGTCGGGCATTTTTTCGCGGGTGGCTTTGTATTCGGGGAAGATGTCGTCGCGAAAGGTCTTGCCGACATCGAAGGCGACGGCAAGATATTCAGGCTTTTCCTGTTCCAGCACGCGGATCAATTCGCGCGCAAAACCATAGATGCCCGCCGTTGGCTCGCCTTTAGCATTCTGCCAGCGCTGGCTCCCGCCTCCGGCGGTGAGGGCAAAATACATGCGATAGGCAAGAGCGTGTCCGTCAATAAGATAAAGTGTGGGTGGCATGGGTTACCGGTATGCGCCTCTCCAGTCGAAAGAGGGTGGGGGTTGGAATATGCGCATAAAACAAAGCGCAGAGTTTATTATACTCTGCGCTTTGTCCTTAGCTGCGTCCGCGTGATGGGGGCGGAGTTTCCTGCCCTTGCCGCTGGCGGGTTTGGCGGATGTAATCGCGCACCAACTGCGGCGGATGCGGTTGCGTCCCGCCCATGATGAGATAACCCGGCGCCCAGAAATCGCCAGAAGGGTTTTCCTTTTTCATGCGCGGGAACTCTTTGAATATTTTTTCCGAAGTCTGCTGGCGCACGATACGCATCAGATAACCGGGCGACGTGTTGGGTTGAACGTTGACAACCCATTGCAGGTATTCGGGGCGCACGGACAAAAATTCCAGCCGCCAGCCGAAGGCAATGCAAATGTTGGAAAGCCAGTCGCTGATGTTATCCGCCAGGTCGCCGGTAATGTAGTGGGATGAAAAACGCGGCACGAGCAGGCAGGCGTAGGTCAGATGGTACAAGCCCGCTGTGATCGGCTCAACCACCAGTTTCTTTGCAGCGGCAGTGGATGGGCTTTCGCGCGTCACGTCCGTTTCGCCGGGCCTCGGTTTTGAGACCGGTGTTTCCGGCCTCGGATTTGACCGCGAAGGAGCCGTTACTTCGATGTTATCCAGATCGATCCGGTTCCCGCCTCTTTTTTGACTGTGCGCCTGTTCGGTCGGACCAAGCCTGTTCAACGGAACGGAAGCAGATGCTTCACGATTGAAAACGGATGCATTGGATAACGATTCGGAGATGCGGGTCCGGTTGGGGTCGAAGGGTTCGGTTGGGCGGGGCAGGCTTGAGTCTAAGGGGGAAGCGGAGGATGGATTTGGCGAAGGGATGTCTTTGAGAATATCTGAGATGGGGGCGATGTCGAGCGCGGACTCCTCGTCATCCATATCGTTGGGGAAATCCTGAGCATACTGGGATTCGGCGCGCGCGCGCGATTGTTCGGGTCGGTCATTGCTGAAATCGTTCAGCAGTTGACTCGCTTGCGAGCGGATGGTGCTGAACGGGGTTTCCGCGTCGAAGACGAAGGCGAGCACGGTTTCGGTGGAGAGGCGGGTGGCGTACAGCATGTGCTCCGCCTTTGTGCTTTCCAAACGGATGAAGCGCAAAAGGTCGGAACCTTTTTGTCCGTCCCAGTTGCGTGTGACGGTTTGCGCCACTTCCTGTGCAGCATTTTGAGAGAGGCCGCCAGCATACGCCCACAGGTCGTTTTTGCGGGTGATCAATGCCGCCTGCGCGGAGGATTCCAATGTGAGACGGGTGAGATGCTGGGCGGCTTTGTTCGCGTCGCTCAGCCACGGCATGACGTTAAGCGTGCTGGCAGGTTTCGATCCGGAAGTTGGTTTGGGTTGACTGATTGCTTTCATAAATTCCGATATTCTAAACGGCTTGCGAACCATGATCCATGGACGCAGATCATCCAACAGGGGCGGGTCGCCGTTTTCGTCGCAAAGAAGGACGAGGTTGATGCCGGGGCGGACAGTGCGTAACGCCGAGCCAATCTCATGCACCCATGCTTCGCCAAGCTCCAGGTCGAGCATGGCGAGTGGGATACCGACTTCATCTGTTCGTACAACTGCAGAAGCCTTATTGTTAACTATGTGAGCGCGATAAATGTCGGTATCTTCCAGCGCACGGCGGATGTTTTCTCCGATATTGGCGGAAGTTGTTACGACGAGGATATCTGCGGGCATTTGTAGGAAGTGTATCACTTATAACAGGCGGAATCAAGGACACCTTGGGACTATTTACCGGATTCGAAGTCTGCTTGCATTTCCTTGATTCCAAGCAGCGCCATTAGAATTTCGGGCGGGACGTCGGATTCGGGCAGGTCAGTTTTATAAAGCTGGTCGTTTTGGGCGCGTTCGCGCAGGCTTTTCCATAGCAACTGGCGTTCTTCGCCTGCCACAACGAGATCGTTGAGGGTTTTGGCGTTCAGCAAATACTCTCCCGTGGAGTAAAGAAACGTCAGGCGTTTCCACTTGTCAGTTTTGACAGGTTCGTCTAACTTTTCCAATGGTCCTATCTGGATTTTAAAGTATTCCTCATTTACATGAGGATGATTCGGTTCATCTTTTAGAAGTTCTCCGCGCGTGGTGAGTTCATGCCCCCGGACCTGAGCGATGAATTCGACTTGTCCGCTTCTTTCTCCGAAGGAAGTGGGTTGGTAGAACGCAAGATAATCCACGCTGACAACTTTTGGAGCGGTGCGAAGCGGAATGCGGTACCAACCGAGCAGCCGCGCAATTTCCAAATCCCGCGGGGTCGGGAGCAGGCAGACGAGGATGAGGGAAGAAGGGGAAAGCATTCGGCAATTATACAAAAAATCCGGCGGGTCTAAGACCCGCCGGAGGGTGAAGTTACAGCAACCCAACCTCTTTGTTGAAGTCGACGATCAACTCATCAATTTCATCCGCCTGGGTTTGGACCTTGGACCAGTAATCCTGTTCGTACCATTGTTGCTGGATCTCTTCGTAGGTTTTGCCCTGTTGCTCCACCCAAGTGTAGTATTTCAAATTATGCACGCGGCGGCGGTCGGTGTAACGCAGTTCGAGCATGTTGTCTGTGGATTGACCGTGCAGGTAGCGGGCAAAATCAGCGGCGGCGGCGCGCTCGGTGTATTGACCGTACTCCTGATGCATTTCGTGCAGGCGGGAGCGGTAGAGTTCCATCGAGTCGGTCAGGACGGTGAGCATGATGTCGTTCTCGCCCATTTCATAATATTTTGCGGCTTTGATCGCCGAGAGGACATTCGAAATACCGGAAAAACCGAGCAGGTCGAGTTGGCTGACAATCGCTTCGGGAACGCCTTTCTCGACAAGATAGGCGCGTCCACTCTCTTCATTGAACAAGCGCGAGATATTAACTACGGCGTTGTCGTCAATCGCAACGATGACATCCGTATTCTTGGTGTTGTGGATCCACGGCACGTGTTTATCGCCGATGCCTTCGATGCGGTGCGCGCCGAATCCGTTTTCGAGCAGGGTCGGGCATTGCAAGGCTTCACTGGCGACGATTTTGCTTTCAGGGAATAATTGCTTCATATAATCGCCGCTGGCGATTGTCCCTGCCGAGCCGGTGGCGGACGCCATACCACGATAGTGGTCGTTCGGACCCATGACCTGCTTCAGCACTTCTTCCATGGCATGACCCGTCACTTCGTAGTGCCACAGATAATTTCCGAATTCATCGAACTGATTGAAGATCATCAAATCTTCGCCGGAATTGCGGAGTTCCCAGCATTTGTCGAAGATTTCCTTGACGTTCGATTCGGATCCGGGAGTTTTAATTGTCTCACCGGCGACTTTCGCAAGCCAGTCGAAACGTTCCTTGGACATGCCTTCGGGCAAAATGGCGATGGATTCACAAGCCAGCAAAGCGGAGTCGTACGCGCCGCCGCGGCAATAATTCCCGGTGGACGGCCATACGGCTTTTTGGGTCGTCGGGTCGAATTGACCGGTAACCAAACGCGGTACCAAACACGAGAATGCCGCGCCGACCTTGTGAGCGCCGGTGGGGAACCATTTGCCAACCAACACCACAATGCGTGCGGGGACACCCGTCAGCGAAGAGGGAAGCTCGAGAAAGTTGACCCCGCCAAAGGTCCCGCCGGAAGCGGTGGGTTGATTCTTCCATGTGATGCGAAAGAGGTTGCGCGGATGAATGTCCCACAGCCCGATCTTCTTCAATTCATCCTTTATCTTTCCCGGGATTTGTGAAGGGTCTTTCATTTGAGCGTAGGTAGGGATGATGATATTGCGTTCCTTAGCGCGTTTTATGGCGTTTTTGCGGCGGTCTTTATGAATGGTCAGGTCAATCGTGGTCATGGATAGCTCCTTGAAATTTGTCAGACAACTTGATTATAGCGCATAATTTCTTATAGCCCCATCATTTTACTTACCACCGAAAGCAGGATGCCGCCCGCGATGACGCTTCCCAACTGACCTGCCGTATTCGCTCCCATGGCGTGCATAAGGATAAAGTTATCGGGGTCTTCGTCGTTGGCAGTTTTGGCGGCGAGGCGTCCTGCCATCGGGAAAGCGGATATGCCAGCCGCGCCGATCAGCGGATTGATCTTCCCGCCGCTCACCACAGACATCAATTTACCGAAGAGTAATCCTGCCACGGTATCGAGCGCGAAGGCGAACAGACCGAGGATCATGATCTTGCCTGTGTCGAGATTTAAGAAGGCTTCGGCGCTCATGGTCGCGCCAATGGCAAGACCGAGAAACAGTGTGGCAATATTGATGATCTCATTCTGTGCGGCATGACTCAGACGTTCCACCACGCCAGTCACTTTGAGCAAATTCCCAAGCATGAGCATGGAGATCAGCGGCGTCGCTTCGGGAACGAGAATACCGACGACCAGCGTCAGCACGACTGGAAAGAAGATCAGTGTTCTTTTTGAAATGGGCTTTGGCGCATACTCCATTTTGATGAGGCGTTCTTTTTTTGTCGTGAGCAAACGCATCAACGGCGGCTGGATGATGGGAATTAAGCTCATGTAGGAATACGCCGCCACAGCAATGGGTGCCAGCAATTCGGGCGCGAGTTTGGTCGCCACGAAAATCGAAGTCGGTCCGTCAATTGCGCCGATTACGCCGATGGAAGCGGCTTGATTTAAAGGGAACCCCAACGCGATTGCCAGAATCAGCGTGCCAAAGATGCCGAATTGTCCCGCCGCGCCAAGCAGGACCATGCGGGGCTGCGCGAGCAAAGGCGAGAAGTCAATCATCGCGCCGACGCCGATGAAAATGAGCAGGGGGAATAATTCTGTTTTGATGCCCGCGTTGTATAGAACGCCCATCACTCCATCAGCGGCGGTCATGCCCGAAAGCGGAATGTTCGCCAGCATACAGCCGAAGCCAATGGGTAATAGCAATACAGGTTCGATTTCCTTGAACACCGCGAGGTAGATCAACGCCAATGCGGCGGCGATCATCACACCGTTGCCGAAGGTGAAGTTCGAAAAGCCTTTGAATAATTCGGGGAGCAGCGCGCCTACATCCATGACGCCTCACCCAAATCCGCGAATTTGATGAGCGCCTGTTTGTGCGCCACGCTTTGCCCTTCGCTTACCAGCACTTCACTGATCGTGCCGCTGAACGTCGAACGGATGCTGTTCTTCATTTTCATCGCTTCGATTACCAGCACCACCTGCCCGGATTCCACTTTGTCGCCGGGCTTGACGAACACATTGACGACTGTTCCGGGCAGGGGAGAGGTCAACGAATTGCCGCTCAGTGCTAGATTGGGAGGCGGCGCAGTGGTGGGAGCGGGATTAGGAGTAAATGGGTTTCCCTCCATTTTCCCGCCCGCCTCTGTCTTAGTTTCGGCTTGATCCTGTTTCTCAGGCATGACCTCGAACCGGGTCCCGTCCACATGCACGACGACGGGTCTCGCGTTGATATCCTCGATTTCCACTTTGTAGGTTTGGTTGTTGACCGTGAGTTTTTGTTTCATAAGTTCTCCGAAGAAGAGAGCCTGAAGGTGTTCTACGACCTCGCAGGTCTGCCGCGATTGCTTTTCTCCGACATTTGCCGTGTGCGCATCCCCAACTGCCATGCAGAGACAAACGCTGTGGGCGGTTCTGGCATGACGCGCGCGGATTTGATTCCCTGCTCTGCAAGCGCCATTGCAACCGCAAGCAAAGCCACCCGCTCCAGTTCCCCTCTCCCACTTGGAGAGGGGCTAGGGGTGAGGGCGCTCGGGGTGAGGGAAAGGCTTGGGTCAGCCGAATCAACTTCGGGGGAGTCCGATGCGGATTCTTTATCCCCAGTGAATGCCGTCAGAAGCGCCATCACCACCCAAAGCAGGATGATCGCGCCGAAGACCAATCCCATGCCAAGGGCGGTGATTTGGAGGGAGAGGAGCAGGGTTGTATTCATGGTCTATCGTCTAAACAGGAATATTCCCATGTTTGCGCGGCGGGGCAGGCGCGTATTTGTCGCGCAATGCCGAAAGCGACGCGATGATCTTCGGACGCGACTCGCGCGGCTCGATGATGTCGTCCACGTAGCCTGTGGAGGCGGCGTAATACGGATTGTTGAACTTCGCGCGGTATTCTTCAGCGAGTTTCCGGCGCTCTTCGGCAGGATGTTCCGCCGCTTCGATTTGCTTCTTGAACAAAATATTCGCCGCGCCTTCCGCACCGAGGACTGCGATCTCCGCCGAGGGCCATGCGTAGGTAACATCCGTGCCGAGATACTTGCTGGACATGACGACATACGCGCCGCCATATGCCTTACGGGTGATGATGCAAATCTTGGGAACTGTCGCTTCGGAGTAGGCGTAGAGCAGTTTTGCGCCGTGTCGTATGATGCCGCCGTGTTCCTGTGCAATGCCGGGCAGGAAGCCGGGCGAATCGACGAAAGTGACGAGAGGGATGTTGAAGCAGTCACACATGCGGACGAAGCGGGTCATCTTATCCGCCGCGTCAATATCGATCACGCCTGCCATGATGGACGGTTCCTGTGCCACAATGCCGACACTGTGTCCGCCGATGCGAGCCAGCCCGACGATGGCGTTTCGCGCCCAATCGGGTTGAATTTCGAGGAAGGTATCCTTATCCGCGATTTTTCCAATTACATCGTGCATGATGTACGGCTCGGACGCATCGAGGGGAATGATGCTGTTGAGCGACTCGTCCATGCGGGTGAGGTCATCGGATGTTTTTTCGTAGGGCGGATTTTCGACGTTGTTGGAGGGCAGATACGAAAGAAACTTGCGCGCCATTTCCAGCGCGGCTTTTTCGCTTTGCACACTCAAATGCGCCACACCGCTGACAGAGTTATGCACCACCGAACCACCCAGTGACTCGGCGTCGATCACTTCGCCGGTCACGGCTTTGATTACTTCTGGCCCCGTCAGGAACATGAAGGATTGTTTCTCCACCATGATGACCAGATCCGTCAGGGCGGGGGAGTACGCCGCGCCGCCCGCGCATGGTCCGAGCATGATGCTGACCTGCGGCACCACGCCTGAGTATTGCGCGTTGCGCCGGAAGATTTCTGCATAGCCGCCCATCGAACGCACGCCTTCCTGTATGCGGGCGCCGCCCGAGTCGATCAAAGAAATGAATGGCACGCCGTTTCGTACCGCGAGGTCCATCACGCGGCAGATCTTATGCGATTGCATCTCGCTCAACGTCCCGCCATAAATTGTAAAATCCTGTGAATACAAATACACCGTCCGCCCGTTGATCTGCCCATACCCCGTGATGACCCCGTCGCCGTAAAACTTTTCCTTCAGCAATCCCAGTTCATCGCCCTGATGCGTGATGAACGGCTCGATCTCGTTGAACGTGCCCGGGTCGAGCAGCAGTTCTACCCGCTCCCTCGCCGTCATCTTACCTTTGGCTTTTTGTTTATTAATGCGTTCTTCGCCGCCGCCCTTCAATGCTTTGGCGCGCATCTTTCGCAATTCCAAAATTCGCGGATCTTCGTCCATAGGTCTCCTGTAGGGCGGGGTTGCAATCCGCCAGGTAAGAAATTTCAGACATGCCAGACTTCATACCCAAATCTGGGTACTTAGCCGGACCTACATTGCGATAAAGTATAGCGATGATTTGTCAGACAAGCCAGTGATGGAGGTCATATACGAATGAGACAATCCGCCTCCTCGTTGCACTGACGCTTGATCCTGTGTATGAATTTTATCTCCCTTTTGGTGGATTCCACCTACGGCACATACGGCGGAATGGACAGAACTTTATAGTTTCCGCTTCCATCGCTTTGCACATTGATGATGTATTCTGTGATCGGCTCTGGGAGCGTCTCGCCGCAGCAGCCTGTGAATTGGAACAATTCGCCATCCTTCATCTTGAAGGTGACTGTGAAATCGAAACCGTCATCTGTTTCAACCACACCCGCAACTTCCATTATTTCCATGCAGACGAGTCCGTTTTGCTCGCAGGCTCTTTGCCATAAGGTCTCAAGGTTTGCGGGGGAGAGGTCGGGATTCCATCCTGATAGGATTTCATACTCCCCGCCATATAGCCTGACCGCATTCACATATTGACCTTCCGCCAGTGCGCTGAAGAATGCACGCATCGTTGTTTCAGCTTTGGCTTGCTCGATTTCGCTATTTGCAGAAGAACATGCCGCAAAAAGAAAAAGAGTGAAGATTAGGACTATTTTTTTCATTTTATTATCCTTTCATGAAATCCTTTAACGATCTGCTATCAATATTTCGGTTAATTGCTTGCGCGGGTCTTTCACCAGGATCAGCAAAATGCCGATCATCACTGCAGAGAGTATGGTAGAGATGGAAAACGTTGGAATAAACCCGACCGAGTCTGCGATCCAGCCGCCAAGGATGGGGGCAATGATGGTGGCGGGAGCGGTAAGTGTTTGTGAGAGTCCGATGTAAATGGGGCGTTCCGCTTCGGTTCCAAAATCCACGGTCATGGTCATGCCGATGGTCCAAATGGAGACGTTGGCAAGCCCGGTCAGGATGGAGATGGGGTAGAACCACGTCAGCGAAGCCGCATTCCAGGCAAGGATGGCGCTGAACATGGCGGCAAATGCGCCGAGGATGAGCATGGAGCGATGCCCAAACTTGTCGCCCAGCCATCCCATGCCAGCATTGGCAACCGTTTGCGAGATGGTCAAAGTGGCGGTGAGAAAACCTGCTGTGACCGTGTCCATGTCGAACCGGCGCAGGGCGTAGATGATGTAGAACGAGAATCCCATTGTGGCGAATTGTGAGAGGAAACGCGCCGCGAGAAACCAGTTGAAATTCGCATCCTTTCTTAATATCTTTTTTGAATCTTCCCAAAAGTGGCTCTTTTCTTCGGGGATGACTTTGTTTGTGTCTTCAGGCTCGCGCGTCAACGCGAGCGCAAACCAGGATAGGGCGAAGAAAAGGCTTGCAAGGAGGAAACAAGCCGCGAAGTCCCAGGGAGAGGCGAGGTAATCCAGCAGGTATCCCGCGCCGATGGCGGACATGCTGATGAAGAGGTTTGCAAGTCCCGCCTGCACGCCGAAGAACGTCCCGCGCGTGCTGGGTGGAATGATTTTGGAGATCATCGAGGTCCATGCATTGGCGGTAAATCCGCCGCCCAAGCCCTGCCATGTGAGCAGGAGGAAGGTGAGCACTAACCCTGCATTCAAACCGATGAAAGGAACGAGCAACGCCACGATGGCGAGACCAATAAATGGGGCGCGTTCGTGGATGGTCATCATCAAAACAGTGCGCTTGTATTGCCGCAAACGGGAGACATGACTGGCGGTGAATAGTTGTGGCAGCAGCCAACCTGTGGAGTGAATGGCGGGCACGAGACCGATGAGTGTGGCGGAATCGGTCATCGTATCCACGAAGAGTGGGAGAATGGTTCCAAAAGAGGCGAAGCCAAGCGCCACGCCAAAAAGACCGCCATCCCAAAGGTTGACGGTCACATTGTGTTTGAGGTTTTGTCGGATGTCTTTTTCGAGGTTGGTCAGCATGGGCTGGATTTTAATCCATGCCCATGCTGAAGCGTGATTTTGCATATTGACAATATTATGTGTCGTGTATAAAATAAAAACGAACGTTCGTTCATTTTTGGAGAGCAGAAATTCATGTCACCAAAGGTAAAAGATGCGCCTACAAAAGGCGAGATCACAAGGAGTGCAATTGAAGATGCCGCCATTGAATTATTCATCGAACATGGGTACCACGCCACTTCCATGCGGCAGATTGCGGAACGGGCTGGGCTGGCGCTGGGCGGCATTTACAACCATTTCAAAAGCAAGGATGAAATATTTGAAGCCATTATCGTAGATAAACATCCGTACAGGAAAATCCTGCCGCTTATTCTGGAAGCGGAAGGAGAATCGGTGGAGGACTTCCTAAGCCATGCGGCCCGTGTGGTGATTAAAGAACTGACCTCCCAACCCTATTACATCAAATTGATGATGATCGAGATTGTGGAGTTCAACGGAGCGCATGGCGCAGCCCTCATCAAAGAAATTGCTCCCCAATTGCTGCCTGTCTTTGAACGCATTGTAAAGACCCGTAAGTACTTACGCCTTTCGAACCCGGCGTTTTTGATGCGGTCTTTCATTGGCATGGTTATCTCATACATGATCACGGATATGCTGATCTCCAATTCCGTATTGAGCAAATTGATGCCCCAGAACCCCATCGATGCCTATGTGGATGTTTACATGCACGGCGTCCTCAAGGAGTCCGTATGAACTCACGATTAATGTCCATCATCCGCAAGGAATTCATCCAAATCTTCCGGGACGTGCGCACGCTAGCAATGATCCTTGTCATCCCGATCATGCAGTTGTTCCTGCTCGGCTATTCGGCGACGAATGATGTCCGCAACATTCCGCTCGCCGTGCTGGACCAAAGCCGCAGCGTCGAATCGCGCGCCCTGCTGGATGCTTATCGAGCCGCGGATTATTTCCGAGTCGCTTTCAGTGTGGATTCGGAAGCAGAAATAGAAGAGCTCATCTCGCGCGGAGAGGCACGCGCAGCGGTCATCATCCCGCCGGATTACGCTCAGCGCCTCAACAACGGGAATGCGCAGGTTGCTTTCATCCTCGACGGCTCCGACCCGACCAGCGCCTCCACTGCTCTTTCGGCGGCGCAGTTGATCAGTCAGGCGCATTCGACCGAAATCCTCACGGCGAAATTCTCGCGCGCCGGATCGAACCTGCGCGTCCAACCTCCTGTGGAAGTTCGTACCACGGTTTGGTACAACCCGGACATGATCAGCGCCCACTTCATGATCCCTGGTGTGATCGGCATGATTTTGTATGCTATCGCCGCCATCCTCACTGCCACATCCGTTGTCCGTGAGCGCGAGCGCGGCACAATCGAGCAGCTCATCGTCACGCCCATTCGTCCGTGGGAATTGATCGTGGGCAAACTCATGCCCTACGTCATCCTCGGTTTCTTTAATACGATTGAAGTGCTGGCAGTGGGGCATTGGTGGTTTGGTATGCCCATCCGCGGCGACCTGGGGTTGATCCTCCTGCTTTCGAGCGTCTTCCTTATCACCGGCCTGGGCATCGGCCTGTTCGCCTCCACAATTGCCAACACACAGCAGGAAGCCATGCTGACTGTTTGGATGACTCTACTGCCGAGCATTTTCCTCTCCGGTTTTTTCTTTCCGCTCGAAGCCATGCCGACAATACTGCAATGGCTTTCATATCTAGTGCCGTTGCGTTATTACCTCGTCATCATTCGTTCGCTTTTGCTCAAGGGTGTCGGTCTCGAAATGATCCAATTCGATGTCATTGCTATGACCCTTTTTGCAGTCGGCATCATGACCGCCGCTGCATTACGTTTCCGCAAACGGCTTGATTAATTTTCGAAGGAGCTTCCCATGAACCATAAACGTCCGCCCATTCCCGCCATCGTCATTGTGCTTTTGCTCATCGCGTTGAGCGTTTACTTTATTGTCACGCAATCTGCTGGCGCTGATGAAACCGCTCTGACTGCCTCCGGTTTCATCGAAGCCACACAAGTCAACATTGCACCGGAACTTGCAGGCAAAGTGAAGGAAGTTTTGGTTGAAGAAGGCCAGCCTGTTTCGATGAACGATCCGCTTCTTCGCCTCGACCCAAGCCTGCTGACTGCCCAACGGGCAGTTGCCTCTGCTGGAGTAGATTCTGCCGCCGCTGCTCTGGCATCCGCCCAAACCAAATATGACCAAACCCTGCAGGCTGCGCTCGCCGCGCAAGCCGAGCAGCGCGCGAAAGACTGGCAGACAGCCGCGCCAGGCGAATTCGACCAACCCAACTGGTACATCGAACAGGATGCGCAAATCGCCGCCGCTCAAACCGAAGTGGACGCCGCTCAATCCGCTCTTGAGGATGCGCAGACTCAATTAGACAAGGTCATCAAGCGTCTTGACAGCGCCGATTATCTTACAGCGGAAAAGAAACTGGCGGAAGCTCGTATCGCTTTTGTTATAGCAAAACAAGTCAAGGATCAAGCCGGCAAGGCTTTCGATAATACCGGCTTGCTGGATGCCGCGCAGGATTATTACGATGAAGCTCTCTCCGACCTCGAGGACGCCCAGGAGGAATACGATGACCTCCTTGATACCGAAGCCGCAGAAGATATCGAATATGCGCGAGGACAGGTCCTTGTTGCCCAACAAAGGTATGATGCCGCCTACGCCCGGTTGCTGACTTTACAAACCGGCGCTGAATCGCCTGCCGTGATCACCGCTGCAAAGGAATTGGATAGAGCGAAGTCCGCGCTTGCTCAAGCAGAAGCAAACCTCGCCTTGATCGATGCGCAGATCGACAAGTTGACGGTCAACGCGCCGATGAATGGAGTCATCCTCACACGCAGTGTCGAACCCGGTGAATTCGTCCAACCAGGCGCGACGACCCTGACTATCGGCAACATCAACGAGTTGACCATCACGGTTTATATCCCTGAAAATCGCTATGGTGAGATTTCGCTTGGGCAAACTGCAGAGGTGACCGTTGACTCGTTCCCTGATGTCACCTTCGATGCGACGGTGATTCAAATTGCTGATAAAGCCGAATTCACTCCGCGCAACGTGCAAACTGTGGAAGGACGAAGCTCCACCGTCTTTGCCATCAAACTCCGCGTGGAAGACCCCGAAGGGACGCTTAAAATCGGTATGCCAGCAGATGTGGTTTTCAAATAACGATTAACGTTGTTTTGGAGAATGTGATGGGTACAACCGGATTCGATTGGTCAAAGATGAAGAACATACAGAAGATTCATCGTGTGCTGTATGCCATCGGCTTGGGACCGCTCATCGGTAGGATCATTCTCCTTTTGACCACCACAGGCAGAAGGTCCGGGTTGAAGCGGGTAACACCTCTTCAGTATGAAAAGATCGGTGAAGATTATTATGTTGGGGCTGCGCGTGGAGTCAAAGCAGATTGGGTGCGGAACATCCAGTTATCGCCGCAAGTGGGCGTCCGCGTAGGCTCAAAACGATTTCATGGAACTGCCGAAGTTGTCACTGACCCATTGCGCTTTGCCGACTTTTTGGAAGTCCGCTTGCAGCGACATCCACGAATGATCGGGTTGATCATGGAAAAGGCGCATGGTTTGCCGCGTCATCCCAGCCGGGCGCAACTGGAAGAATTGGGACGAACCGAAGCGTTCGTGATCTTGCACCCAACATCATTCAGTGAGAATTGATATGACGGATTACCTCGTCCACGCCCAAGATTTACATAAGCACTTTGGAAGTACCCAAGCCGTGAATGGAGTTTCGCTCCGAATCATGCCCGGCGAAATTTATGGACTCGTCGGTTCGGACGGGGCAGGGAAGACCACCACCATGCGGTTGCTGGTTGGGGCGTTGAAACCTCATCACGGCGCGATTGAAGTCTGTGGTTACGATGTCTTGAAACAAACCGAACAGGCTCGTTCCGCTATTGGATATCTCTCCCAACGCTTTTCGATGTACGAAGACCTGACCGTGCTCGAAAACATCCGCTTCTTCGCCGAGGTGCGCGGACTTTCCTCTAGCGAATGGCTGCCACGCTCGCTGGAAATCCTTGAATTCGTCGGCTTGGATAAATTCAGGGATCGCCGTGCAGGGCAGCTTTCCGGCGGCATGAGGCAGAAACTAGGTCTCGCCTCTGCGCTCGTGACCCGTCCACGTTTGCTTTTGCTCGATGAACCCACTACCGGCGTTGACCCAGTCACTCGCCAGGATTTCTGGCAACTAGTCATCAAACTCGTTGGTGCTCACGAAGGCAAAGGTGTTTCGGTGATTATTTCCACCCCTTACATGGATGAAGCATCCCGCTGTCATCGCGTTGGTTTTATGAAGAACGGACAGATTATCGCCGAAGATACCCCGTCTAATTTGCGCGCGCAGCTCAATGGGCGCGTGCTGGAACTGCGCGGCTCCCCTCTGGACATCCTCCGACATGTCGCGCATGAAATTGAATATGTGGAGGATGTACAGGCGTTCGGCGACAGGCTCCATATTCGTGTAAAGGAAAGCAAGTCCAAAGAGGTCTTGAACCGACTGAAGACCGAAATCAAACAGGCGGGCGGGCATGTGGACGAACTCCGATCTGTACCTCCTGTTCTCGAAGATGTGTTTATTGCTTTGTCTGACCATGAATATTCAGGCACGTCTTAAGCATGAAAGGAATGAATCATGATCAATCTCGATTTCAGCGCATTGATTGACCGCCCGATAAAGGATGTTTTTGGCTTCGTCACCAATCCCGCCAACATGTCAAAATGGAATTCCGCCGTCGTGAGTCTGGAGCAGATCACTCCCGGCGCGTTGGGTGTTGGGACAAAATTCAAAAGCGTTGGCGAGATGATGGGACGCCGTATCGAAGGCGAGATGCAGATCACTGCCTACGAACCGGATACCAAATGCGGCTTTCAAGTCAACGCCGGACCCATGCAAGTAAACCTCACTCTTTCTTTCAAAACGGTTGGCACGGGCACAAAGGTAAATCTCAACGCGCAGGGCAATCCCGGCGGTTTATTCAAACTGGCAGAGGGTGTCCTTGCAGGTCAGGTCAAATCCATGATGGAAGGCAATCTTTCCCGCTTGAAGTCCGTTCTTGAAAAGGGAGCATAAATGTCGCTGCCTGTCATCTACGTTGAAAATCTTACACGTCGTTTTGGCGATTTTGTTGCTGTGGATCATATCAACTTCGAAGTGAACGAAGGCGAGGTGGTCGGGTATCTCGGTCCGAATGGATCGGGCAAGACCACCACCATTCGTATGCTGCTCGGCTTGCTTGCGCCCAGCGAAGGCGAAGCCACAGTGTTGGGATACGATGTTCAACGTCAGAGCGAGGAAGTCCGTGCGCGGGTGGGATACATGTCGCAAAAGTTCGCGATCTATGATGACCTGACCACGCTCGAAAACCTGACCTTTTACAGCGGCGTTTATGGGCTTACGGATAAGGCCCGCATCTCCCAGACGTTGGAGTTGGTCGGTCTCTCCGGGCACGAGACTACGCTGACAAGGGACCTATCCACCGGCTGGCGGCAGAGGCTCGCGCTCGGCATTGCGCTTGTCCATGAGCCGAAACTCCTTTTCCTTGACGAACCCACGTCGGGAGTTGACCCCACTGCCCGCCGCGCATTCTGGGATTTGATCTATCAACTTGCCGAAAACGGTGTGACCGTCTTTGTCACCACACACTACATGGATGAAGCCGAATACTGCGAGCGGGTCGGTGTGATGCGCGACGGTAAATTATTGGCGATGGATACGCCGACGAATTTAAAGAAGTCCATTATCAAAGGCGACGTGTGGGAAGTGTTCGCCCACCCGCTCGAACAGGGGCTGGATATCCTGCATGACATGGATGGCGTGGATCGTGTCGGGTTGGCGGGAGATCACTTGCGGGTCATCAGCTCGAAGGTCGGGCAAGAGGCGATGCAAAACCTATTAAGGCGGAAAAAAATTCAGGTTCAAAAAATCGAAAGGGGAGAACCGACTCTGGAGGATGTCTTCCTGGCTTTGGCGCGGTAAGTTAAACAGTAGAGGCGGACAACTTGTCCGCCTCTACTGTAATTATTGTTCCGGTGTGACGATAGCCATGATGAGGTACACGAGCAGCATCGCGCCGTTGAAGGTGAAGAAACCCAGCACGAACAACAGGCGGACGACGGTGGGATCAATGTTGAGATAATCACCGAGACCTGCGCACACGCCTGCGATCATGCGGTTGGATTTGCTCCGTGTGAGTGTCTTATAATCGGTCATGTTAACTCCTTTCGTTTTATCTACATGCTTTACGCACGTCATCGAAAAGAGTTGCGGATTATTTGTATCTTCTTCCTTCCAGATAATTTGCGGTTGCCGCGTACAGTAAAAAGACGCCCAGCAGGATGAACAGCGCTGCCTGCAAGCCGAGCCACTTCAACTGCCACAGACCAAACCCCGCGAACGCTGCGCCGACCAGCGCGTAAAAAATTGCATTCCGCATGTAAACCGAGCCAACCCGTTTGGATTGGAACAAACTCCGCGCGGCCAGTTGCTCCAGTTTATGGATTGCATCCTCGTGGCGGTTTTTGCACGCAAGCACATCATCCACCAGGGCGGCGCAATCAAGACACAATCCGCGTTGACAGTATTTGCATACGCCAATGGCGGGTAAAGCAGGGTGGTAGAAGCAGTTCACCAGTTCCTCGTTTGAATGTTAAAACCTTTAAACCTTGACAACCGGGTGTCTCAAAACCGTCTTCATTTTATCAGGCGCTGCCTTGCGCGGATCGCTCATATAGATTTCGTGATGCTTTCCGTTCGGGCCGACATTATCTTTCAAACCGTTCTCCGCCATAAACTCGCGCATGCGTTCGATGGTGGCCGGCTCGGTGGCGTAGGGTCCAATATGCATGACTTGCACGCACAAACCTTCTTCAAAATGAGCCAGCCGCACCTTGCCCAACATGTCGCTATCCCCTTTCTTCTTACGGACCTGCTCGTGCGCTTCCTCAAAAATCTCTTTTGTTATGACATCTGGCTGCATGATCATCAGCGTGTAGAACCAATTATCTTTGACAGTGATATCGAAGAATCCATCTTCCACCCACCACAATCCTTCCAGCGCCATCACAGGATAATCAATCGGATTCGTCCTGCGCCTCTTTAGCATGAACTTGAGCGTGTACGAAAGGCTGTACAACGCTTGGGTCGCTTCGGCAAATGTTGGCGACTTTCCCGGCTCGGAGCCTTTCTCGATGGCGCCGTCAATCATGGCAAATTGCAGGTTCGGAACCTGCACCGCTTCGATCTTCTTCGCAGACGGTTGATACAAATACTTGAATTGTTTTTTCAGGTCTATGGTTCTCATTGGAGCCTCCCGCCGCATGGTAGCACGTATGTTCTTGTTTTTCAAGTGACGTTATTCATCACCTTTGCGAATGACGCCGCGCCCATACTTTTCCTGAAGTTGATCCACTACTTCCTGTAATTTACGGGATTTCTCGCTTCCCGCTTCCCATAAACTGAGTTGACGCACCGGGCTTCCGATTCCACTGACGCCGACTCCGATCAACCGGACGGCTTGATTCGGCATACGGACGGCCTTCATCAATTTGACTGCCGCGCGATAGATTTCATCTTCATTATCGGTGGAAGTTGGCAAAGTCATTTGGCGGGTGAGCGTTGTGAAATCGGGCCAGCGGATTTTGATCTTCACAGTTTTGCCTGCAAGGTCATGCCTTCGTAGTTGGCGAGCCACATCCATGGACTGTTCACGCAGAGTCTTTTCGAGTGTTTTCTCGTCGCTTATATCCACGCTGAAGGTAGTTTCCTGGCTGATGGATTTTGTTTCTGTTTCGGTGAGGATGGGGCGGTTGTCTATGCCGTTGGCATGCTGCCACAAATCGCGTCCGTTTTCACCAAAGAGGCGGATAAGTTCTTTTTGAGGCCAGTTTGCAATATCGCCAATCGTGTGAATGCCTAGCTCGGATAATCTCGCGGAGGTTTTCGGTCCCACTCCCCAGAGCATATCGGCGGGGAGGGGTGCAAGGAAATTTGCTTCTTCCCCGGCAGGGACGAGGGTGAGTCCGAACGGAGGCTCGTTGATCTTTTTGCCGGATTTCTTCCCAATTTCGGTGGCGATCTTTGCCACAAGTTTGTTGGACGCAATGCCAATGCTCGAGGGTAGATTCAGTTCGTTTCTTATCGCAGTTTGCAGGTCGAGGGCGAGGCGCGCAGCGGGTTGGGAGAGGTCTGAGATGTCGAGAAAGGCTTCGTCTATGGAAATCTGTTCCACAAGCGGAGTCAAATCCCGCAGTTTTTTCATCACCCGTTCGGAGTGTTCGCGGTAGATTCCATGCCGTGAAGGGACAATGATCAGGCTCCGGCATAGGCGCATGGCGCGCGCCATGGGCATGGCGCTTCGGACACCGAAGGCGCGCGCGGCGTATGAGCATGAAGCGACTACGCCTCGTTCGTCGGGTTTGCCGCCGACAGCAAAAGGCCTGCCGTGCAGTTCAGGATTGAGGATCTCCTCGACGGAACAGAAGAAGGCGTCCAGGTCCAAATGCAGAATTGTGCGGGGCATGTTTCCATTATATAGCAGCGGAATCTGTGCTTGGTAAAAATGGGACAAAATGACCATGAAATTGCCCTGTTCAATTGTTGAACATTTGTTAAAGAAAAGTTATACTATACATGGCGTATAGTCATAAGGAACTTTTGAGGAATATTTGCGTCCTTATTACGTATTTATGTTGATGGAGGAAGAAATGAAACCTGTATCACGATTCGTGTCGGTGCTGCTCCTGCTGGCGATGCTGTTATCCTTTGCGCCCGGCGGAACTTCCACTGCCAATGCGGCGACCTGTTACTGGGCACAGTTCATCGCGGATGTGACCGTTCCTGACGGAACGAATTACGCGCCCGGTACTGCCTTTAAGAAAACCTGGCGTTTGAAGAATATCGGTTCCTGTACATGGAACAGCAACGATGTCTCCCTGATCTTCAACAGCGGCGAACGGATGGGCGCGCCCGCTTCGGTCGCTTTGCCCATTTCTGTCAGCCCGGGACAAACGGTTGACATTTCCGTTGATATGACCGCTCCCAGCGCGGCAGGTCATTATTTTGGATATTGGAAATTCAAGAGCGCGCAAGGCGGCGAATTTGGCATTGGTTCCACTGCCAATAAGACGTTTTGGGTCGAGATTAATGTTTCCTCCTCCTCCGGTACAGGTTATGACTTTACTACCAATGCGGCATCCGCGGCCTGGTCCAGCGGCGCAGGTGCTTTATCCTTCCCGGGCACGGACGGAAGCGGGAACGGCTTTGCGTTAAAATTGAATTCCCCCAAACTTGAAAGCGGCATTACATCCGCAAACGCTGGTTTGTTATTTGCGCCGAACAATGTGACGAATGGATATATTCAAGCCGTGTACCCCGCTTTCCGCGTTCAAAGCGGAGACCGCTTCCAAGCGACCATTGGTTGCGAGTACGGCGCGACGAACTGTTATGTTGCTTATCGTCTTGATTACCAGATCGGTTCGGGCCCTGTTCGAACTTTTTGGACTTTCCGTGAAAAATATGAAGGCTGGACGTATAACGTCAATCTCAATTTGAGTTCCCTCGCCGGGCAGGATGTGAAATTCATCCTTGTCATTTCTGCCTATGGTTCGCCAGCGGGTGACCGCGCTTTGTGGGTGAACCCTGTCATTTCCCGCGCCGGTGGCGGCGTCACTCCTCCACCACCGCCCCCCAGCGGCAATAAATTTGATTTTGGCACTGGAACGTCGCCGGTGGCATCCGGTTACTCGAAAGTGACCGAATCCACTGCATATTCTGCAGGCGGTTTTGGATGGACCGATCTCACAGGCATGGAATCGCGGGATCGAACCAACATCGCGGATGATTTGAAGAGGGACTTTGTCATGCACTCTTCCGCCGCCCGCACATTCAAAGTGGATCTTCCCAACGGCACATATTCCGTCAGCGTTACAATGGGCGATAATGATTTTGCTCACGATAATATGATCGTGAAAGCCAATGGAACCACTGTGCTTGGAGACGTGGATGCCGCCGTTGGAGCCTTCCCTGCCAATACGTTCAATGTGACCGTAAGCGGCGGGTCTTTGTCTCTTGAATTTTCGGATGGCGGCGGCGCCGACCCGACCTGGGTAGTGAACACGCTTACCATCACGCCTACTACCACCATCACGCCCCAACCCAATGCTTGTGACCGCGCGCAGTTCATCTCTGATGTAACTGTACCGGACGGCACATCCTTCGCGCCCGGCTATGGCTTCAGCAAAACCTGGCGTTTGAAGAATGTCGGCACATGCACGTGGACGAATTACAGTTTGATCTTCGATTCAGGCGAAAAGATGGGCGGACCCGACTCTGCGCTCATTCCAACCTCGGTTGCTCCAGGTCAAACCGTGGATATTACTATCCAGTTGACCTCGCCGACGACTGCCGGAACGTATCGCGGGTATTGGAAACTGAGAAACAACACCGGCGTCCCATTCGGCATTGGTTCTGCCGGGACAAAATCCTTCTGGGTCGAGATCAAGGTTTCGGGTACGGGTATCAATCCCGGCACTGCGACCCATACCACCACGCCAGGCACGCCGGTCACTCCTGCCACAGCGATCCCCGGCACAAGCTATGACTTTGTTGCCAACGTCTGCGCAGCCAATTGGTACAGTGGCACAGGTCAACTGCCGTGTCCCGGAGCCGACGGCGATTCAAAAGGCTTTGTACTGATTGCAAACCCGTCCAAACTTGAGAACGGTACAGCCGACAGCCGCACTGGGTTAATCACTTTCCCGCAGAACATCAACAACGGCTATGTTCAGGGAATTTACCCCACGTATAAGGTGAAGACCGGCGATAAATTCCGTGCCACAATCGGTTGCGAACATAATGCCACTTCCTGTTATGTGGTCTTCCGTCTCGATTATTCGCTTTCTGGCACATCGTCCATCCAAACATTTTGGGCATTCGTTGAGCGCTACGAAGGGCAAGTCTACAATGCGGAGATTGATCTCGCACCGCTTGCGGGTAAGGACGTGAAATTCATACTTACCGTTCTTGCCACCGGATCGCCTTCGGGAGATCGTGCTCTTTGGACTGCGCCGATGATCTACAACGCATCATCCGTCACCCCGCCGAGCGCGACGCCTACTGCCACCAGCACACAAACCCCAACTGCCACAGCCACAGGCGGGCCGACAAACTTCAAATTCGACTTTGGCACGGCTACATCTCCAGTTGAGGCGGGGTATACCAAGATCACCGAAGGGACAGCATATTCCACTGGTGGATTTGGATGGACGGAGCTTACTGGTCTGGAATCGCGGGATCGCACCGCGGTAACAAATGACTTGAATCGCGACTTTGCGTTGCATAGTTCAGCCGCCCGCACATTCAAGGTAGACCTTCCCAACGGCACATATACCGTCAGCCTGACGATGGGCGACAACGATTACGATCATGACAACATGATCGTGAAGGCGAACGGAACAACCGTTCTGGCGGATGTGGATAGCATAACTGGAGCGTACGCCTCCAACACGTTCGACGTCACAGTTAGCGGCGGCTCGCTTAGTTTGGAGTTTTCGGACGGCGCCGGCGCCGACCCGACCTGGGTTTTGAATGCGATGACCATTACCAAAGCCCCATAACGATCACACAGAGGCCAGGTTCCCGTTGTTGAAAGGCAACGGGAACTTTTACATTGGGAGAGCGTCCTTGTTGTGTGCAATTGCAGATCCTATATAGGGAGAATGTATGAAACGACTTTTGATGCTTGCTCTGGCAATGATCCTCGCTGCATGTTCATCCTCTGTCTCTTTTTTCGACCTCACGCCTCAACCCTTCAACCTCGGGCTTGATTCGACATCCGAGCAGATTCAACGCTCGATGCTGGAAAGCGCGGCTCGCTGGTCTACTTTGCAAATGAGCGGAAAGATCGCCTGGTATCTGCCGGATGGTTCAACGCAGGTCTTTCAAGAAAACGTCTGGCTCGACCCGCTCAACAATCGTTACAGAGTCGAATTGACCGGTGTGGAAAAGAGCTCAGACAAATTTCTTAAGTTCAGCAATGGCACGACAATATATAACGTCAATTTAATTTCGGGACAAATCGAAAGTTATGCCTATCCAGATTTTGCCCGTGTCGGTCAATACATTCCCCCCATTGTCGAAGGGACTGCCCATCCCAATCCGATTTGGGGACAGATCGGCTCGCCGCTTTCGCAGCTTGCCTTTTCATCCGATTATGCCCAGAACAAGGGGGTCTTTACGCCAGTTGGCAAAGATTCCGTTGCCGGAAGAGACGCATTGATCGTGGAATGGAAATTCGGCGAAAACAGCATGCCTTCATGGAAGATGTGGCTCGACACACAGACTGCCGTCATCTTGAAATTGCAGGAATTCAGCAAAGACGGCAGCGGTACACTCGAAGGCGAGCGGGTTGTGGAAAGCATTTCATATCATCAGGCCATGGAAAAAGACCTCTTCGCTTTACCGGCCGATTTGCCGCAGGTTGCAGGCCCGACCGAGGTTGGGTCAACCCCGCTGATGACAGAATCAGGCCCAACGTCCGAGGATGAGGCGGGCGAGTTATATTTCTTCCTACAGCCGCGTGGACAGGGGGGATCCATTCAACTTGTCAAAGTTTCCGGACTTTGTGTCACCGACCCCGCGAATTGCCCGGCGCTGGAAAAGATCGAAGTGCCGTTCCCGTTCGATTTCACCATCAACGCGTTGGACTGGTCGCCGGATGGAAGGTATGCCGCGTTCTCCTATTCGGATTACCCAAGCGGCTCTCCGACCAAGTTGTGGTTGTTCGATGCCGAATTAAAAATTTGGACTTCGCTCGCGCAGTTCCCATACATTGACCCGCCATTCTTTTCGCCCGATGGCGCATGGATCGCCTTCCGCACACAGGATGGGCTTGGTGGTGAAGATGTGCAGGTCATCCGCCCCAGCGCTTCCGAATTGAAAAGCGTCTCTGCTGATTTGCCTGCCGCAGGGCGTCCTTATGTCATGGACGGTTGGTATGGTGAAAACATCATCATGCGTTCGGCTTTGCCGAGCGCAAATGGAAGCGTGTATCTTGTCCGCGCCGAAGACGGGCAGGCGCGCCCAATGTTTGAAACGCAGCTGACCAAGTCGCAGTTTGTCGCCTCGCCGGATGCGGGTCTTCTGGCGTATGATGATTTTGACCAAGCCTCGCAGACGCACTTCCTTAAAGTGATGCAGTTCGACGGCGTGGACGCAGTGACGGTTGCTCAATTTTCAGGCGGTTCAATCTACCCGTTGGTCTGGTCGCCGGATGGCAGCCTGCTTGCTTTCAATTATTACGGTAGCCCGGCCAGCGGCGAACCAACAGCAGAAGTGTATGTTGCTTCCCGTGCTGGTGGAAATCTTTCACTGGTGTACAAAGGCAGCACGATTGGGCGTCTGCTGTTTTCGCCCGACGGAAGATATTTGGTGGTGGAGGAAACGACTTCGATCTCCGGCGGCCATTTGTTCATAGTTGATCTTGCCACGCTGGAGCAGAGGATTTTGCAAGCGCCGGGTTTGTCCACTGAATATGATTGGTATGCCCCATCTTGGCGGCCTTGAACTTTACAAAAGATCTTCAGCTACAAGCAGTTCCGCATTGTAGATGGAGGCCCCTGCCGCACCGCGGATCGTGTTGTGGGATAGTACAACAAATTTGAGATCGAAGATCGGATCGCGCCTCACGCGCCCGATGACCGTCGTCATGCCTTTGCCTGCCATGCGGTCGAGTCTTGGCTGGGGGCGATCCGCCTCATCCCTGACCTCGATAACTGGTTTGGGCGCCGAAGGCAGTTCCCTCGCTGACGGTGGAGCCGCATAATCGCGCAATGCTTGGATGGCAGCATCCGGCTCCACGGACTTATCCAACTGCACGCTCGCGCAGACAGTATGCCCGTCAATGACTGCCACGCGATTCGTGTGGACGCTGAATTGAATATCTGCAAGTTCGATTTTTCCTCCTGAAAATTTGCCCAGCATTTTGCGCGGCTCCCATTCCACCTTTTCCTCTTCGCCGCCGTTTCCCACGTTGGGGATGACGTTGTCCATGATGTCCAGTGACGATACGCCTGGATATCCCGCACCCGAAAGCGCTTGCAGGGATGTTGCAAAGACCTTTCTTACGCCAAAATTATCATCCAAGACCTTGAGCGCGATTGTCAACCCTGTGCTGGTGCAATTTGGGTTCGTAATAATGCATCCCCTCCAACCTTTGTTCTTTCGCTGCTGTTTCACCAGTTGAATATGCTCAGCGTTGATTTCAGGGAGAATTAACGGCACATCCTCCGTGCGCCTGTACGAAGATGCATTCGAACATACTGCTGAGCCAGCCTTGGCAAACGCTGGCTCAAGTTCGCTGGCAATTTCGGAATGCAGGGCAGAGAAGACGATCTTTGCCTGTACCGACTCCGGTGACGCTGGAACAATGACCATGTCCTTCGAATAGTTTGGCATTGGCGTATCCAAAACCCAATGGGCGGCTTTGGAATAAGCCTGTCCAGTCGACCGATCTGATGCGGCTAGTGCAACAACTTTGAACCACGGGTGATTTTCAAGCAAAGATATAAAACGCTGGCCTACGTAGCCTGTTGCGCCAAGAACGGCTACGGGAATTTGAGATTGTGACATCTTGATTTCTCCTTTTTGTTGAGGCGACTCTTGAGGTTGCCCTTACGAATTACTGGACGATCAATTCATGTAACGCCTTGACGGCATTTTCCGTATCCGCCGCATCGACAACGAGAGAAATGGATACTTCCGAAGAACCTTGTGCAATGGCGAGGACATTGACCCCGTTGTTACCAAGTTGACTAAACACCCTGCCTGCAATACCCATTGTGTGCCGCATCCCTGCCCCAACGACGGTGACGATGGAAATATCTTCCGATGACCAAACACGGTCAATATCCTGATCTGCGATCTCGGCCGCAAATGTCTTTTCGAGTGAAGATAATACTGTGGATGAGAGTTCTGTCGGAACGGCAAAGCAGATCGATTGCTCCGAGGATGCCTGAGTGATTAGCGGTACGCTCGTACCTGTAGATGCCACTGCTCCGAATGCACGCGCCGCCACACCGGGCACGCCCAGCATCCCGCGCCCTTCGATTGTGATCAAACGCTGGTTGCGGATGGCGGTGACAGCTTTGATGACCTTTCCATTGATAGGCTTGCCATTGGACGTTGCTTTGGCAATCAGCCTTGTACCAGGGTGGTTTGGATTGAACGTGTTGCAGATCCTTAAACCAATACCTGCATCCAAAACAGGTCGGATGGATTTGGGATGTAATACCTTTGCGCCGAAATAGGCAAGTTCTGCAATTTCGGTGTAATTGACCTCAGGCAGTGTTTCCGCTGATGGTACAAGACGCGGGTCGGTCGTCATCACGCCGTCCACATCGGTCCATATCCACACATCATTGGCGGGGAGCGCCTTGCCAATGATGGCGGCCGAGTAATCACTGCCTCCACGTCCCAGGGTTGTCGTAACACCTTCCATTGTTGAACCGATAAAGCCAGTGGTGATTGGAATGATGCCTGCGTCCAGGAGTGGGTTTAATATCTTTCGTGCTTTCTCTCCCGTCACCTTGAAATCGGGGTGTGCGTTTTGGAAATGCGCATTCGTTACAAGAAACTCAGTAGACTCA
This sequence comes from uncultured Anaerolinea sp., assembly GCA_964563315.1. Classification (GTDB taxonomy): domain Bacteria; phylum Chloroflexota; class Anaerolineae; order Anaerolineales; family Villigracilaceae; genus Villigracilis. The sequence goes on from CAZLWG010000011.1 coordinate 58,463, forward strand.
ACCGCCTGAGCTATGATTCCCGCATCATTGCATACTGCTGTCAGCAAACGCATGATCATCCGTTCCCCGAGTGATGCCACAGCATCAAGCGCCCGTGGACTGGCTTCGCCCAGCACCGCAATTGCCCTGGTTAAATTAACAACCATTTCGATCAACAGATCGATTTCTGCTTTTGTTTTCTCGAGCAGTTTTTTATCTTTGATCAATGTATCAGCGACTGAGAAGTGTTTATCTCTCAGAGTTGATTCGGCATCTGGAATTGAATCCGCTGCCCCTTGCGAAGCGGAAGCGGCACAATCCAGCAGGAGATTTGTCACGCCGGACATGGCGGATGTCACGACAAGGACTCGTTCCCAATCCATTTTTGCATCCTGAATGATCTGAACTGCGTTTTTTACTGCTTCAGCAGAACCGACGGATGTTCCACCAAACTTCATGACCAGTGTTCCATGTTGCATAATGTTCTCCTTTGTTGGGTAAACAAAAACGCCCCACGTTTCCGTGAGGCGTTGTGTTTCGAGATAACCTTTTATTCGGTCACTTCACCAACCACAAATTCCTCACGGAGAGCCGGGAGGTGGTAGTAGTAGTGAGGTTGAATTGAGCCAATTTCATATTGGGCGGTATTCTATGCGAGTAGGTAAAAAGCGTCAAGTGTTTATAGCCATATTGGTTCTGGTATGTGTTTGGGAATGAAGGTGTCCGAATCTTACATTCACCCCTTGACGGATTTTCGTTTCTGCCTATAATCGGGCGAAATACCTACACCCAAATGACCAGCATTTTCTCGCTCTCCCTTATTATTGTCGTCCTTGCGGTTCTTATTATTAAGGATCTATTTTCGGTTAGGATGGCAAAGGTGAGAGTGAAGTAATAAAGACACACCTTAGTAAGTGCAAAAAGCCGCCCTAACCACGGGCGGCTCTTTTATTTTATCTTGTAGAGGAATAGAGCCATGCGTTCAGACACCGTCAAGAAAGGTTTCGATAAGGCACCGCACCGTGCATTATTGCGCGCCACGGGTTTGCAGGATGACGACTTCCATAAACCGTTCGTAGCCATTGTAAATTCGTATGTGGATGTCGTGCCGGGACATGTCCATTTGCAGGAGTTCGGCAAGTTGGTAAAGGATGCTGTGCGTGCGGCTGGAGCCGTGCCGTTCGAGTTCAACACCATCGGCGTGGACGACGGCATTGCGATGGGTCACATGGGGATGAAGTACTCGCTTCCTTCCCGCGAATTAATTGCAGACTGCGTGGAAACCATGATCGAAGCTCATAGATTTGACGCCATGGTTTGTATCCCGAACTGCGACAAGATCGTGCCCGGTATGCTGCTCGCCGCGATGCGCGTGAATGTGCCGACCATCTTTGTCTCTGGCGGTGCGATGAAAGCGGGTATGACCCCCGAAGGCGAAGCCATTGACTTGATCTCTGTCTTTGAGGGAGTCGGCGCTTTTTCCGCGGGCAGGATCGATGAAAAACGCCTCTTGACTCTGGAGAAGTTTGCCTGCCCTTCCTGTGGCTCTTGTTCCGGGATGTTTACTGCCAACTCCATGAACTGTTTGATGGAAGTGATCGGATTGGCGCTGCCTTATAACGGCTCGGCTTTGGCGAAGACTCCTGAACGTGAAGCGTTGGCGAAACAGGCAGCGGCTCAGATCGTGACCTTGATCGAGCGTGACATCAAACCCAGAGATATTGTCACTCCTGAAGCCATTGACGATGCATTCGCGCTGGACATGGCAATGGGCGGCTCATCGAATACGGTGCTGCATACGCTGGCATTAGCCAACGAAGCCGGTGTGGACTATCCGCTGGAACGCATCAATGTTGTAGCGGACAAGGTCCCACACATCTGTAAGGTGAGTCCCGCTGGTAAATGGCACATGGAAGATGTACATCGCGCGGGCGGGATCCCGGCAATATTGAAAGAAGTTCAACGGGGGACAGGTATGCTGCATTTGGACCGAGTCACGGTTACGGGAAATACCTTGGGGGAATCGATTCGAGATGCAGAGATTCAAGACGAAGAAGTGATCCGACGATATGACAATGCTCATTCCAAGCGCGGCGGGCTGGCGATTCTATTTGGTAATCTCGCTCCGAACGGGGCGGTGGTCAAAGTTGGCGGTGTGAGCGAGGCGATGATGAAGTTTGAAGGTCCGGCTGTTATTTTTGAGTCACAGGACGAGGCGATGGCTGGCATTTTGGCTGGCAAGGTCAAGGCGGGAGATTGTGTCGTCGTTCGCTATGAAGGCCCCAAAGGCGGACCGGGGATGCAGGAGATGCTTTCGCCCACGTCCGCCATCATGGGGCAGGGACTCGGCGACAAGGTTGCGCTCATCACCGATGGACGTTTCAGCGGCGGCACGCGCGGCGCATGCATTGGTCATGTCTCCCCAGAGGCGGCGGCTCGTGGTCCGATCGCGGCACTTAAGGCTGGGGACTTGGTCCAAATTGATTTAACGGCTCGCACGCTCAACGTCAAGTTAAGCGAGGCGGAGATTCAGAGTCGGCTCGTGGCGCTGCCCAAGTTTGAATCCAAAGTGACATCCAAGTGGTTAAAGCGTTATTCGCATTTTGTGACGAGTGCAGATACAGGTGCAGTACTTCAATCGTAGGTCATGCTTGTAGCGTGACGGGTTTATTAAATTTTTGTTGGTCATGGTGTAAACACTGCATTAAGGAGAACGTATGAAACTGAAAGGCGCAGAAATTGTTTGGGAATGTTTGGTGCGCGAAGGCGTGGAGGTGGTCTTTGGGTATCCGGGCGGGGCGAACATGCCGATCTATGATGCGATGTTGAATTATCCGATTCATCATGTGCTGGTTCGGCATGAGCAGGGGGGCGCTCACATGGCGGATGGGTATGCTCGCGCCTCGGGGAAAGTGGGTGTGGCGATGGCGACCTCAGGACCGGGTGCAACCAATCTTGTGACGGGTATCGCAACTGCGATGATGGATTCTGTTCCTGTTGTATTTATTACGGGACAGGTTGCAGCGCATTTGATCGGCGGGGATGCTTTTCAAGAAACCGATGTGACGGGTATCACTCTCCCCATTACCAAACATAACTATCTGGTGACTCGTGCGGATGAGATCGCAGAAACCATCCGTGAAGCATTTTATATCGCCAAGAGCGGCAGACCCGGACCTGTCTTGGTGGACATCTGTAAGAACGCGCAGGTGGAGACTTGCGAATATGAATATCCTGAAGAACCGGAACTGCCCGGTTACAAACCGGTGATGCATTCGCCGCGTCCGCTTTTGGATGAGGCAGTAAGGTTGATCGAAAGGGCGAAGCGTCCCATCGTCCTGTGCGGACATGGAGTCATCATGTCCAATGCTGAAGAGGAGTTGATGCAATTTGCGGTGCGGACGCAGACACCAGTTGCAAGCACCCTGCTAGGCTTAGGCGCCTTCCCTGCTTCTCACGAATTAAGTCTCGGCATGATGGGTATGCATGGTGAGGTCCATACCAACCTTGCGATTCAGAACTCGGATCTGATCCTTGCTTTCGGCATGCGTTTCGATGACCGCGTGACGGGCACGCTCAAGACCTATGCGCCAAAGGCGAAAAAGATCCATATTGAAATTGACCCGGCGGAAATGCATAAGAACGTCTATGCGGATGTGCCTTTGGTCGGTGACTTGAAGACCGTCTTGTGCGATCTTATTCCTTTGCTCGATGAATACGACCATGAAGATTGGAAGCAGGAGATCAGCAAGTGGAAAGCCGAAGCGGATGCGCGCAGCATTATGAACTGGGGCGACGATGGCAAGTTGTATGTGGCGCATCTCATGGCGGATATTTGGAAGGCGACCGGCGGCGGTGCGATTGTGACAACGGATGTGGGTCAGCACCAGATGTGGGCGGCGCAGTATTACCAACTTGAACAGCCAAATCGCTGGATCACCTCCGGCGGTGCGGGCACGATGGGATTTGGTCTGCCTTCGGCGATTGGCGCGTGGTTTGCGGCAAAGGATCAGGAGATTTGGGCAATTGCCGGTGATGGCGGATTCCAAATGACCGCCGCTGAGTTGACCACTGCCGTGCAGGAGGGCGCGAATGTGAAGGTCGCCATCATGAACAACAGTTTCCTCGGCATGGTGCGTCAGTGGCAGGAGTTCTTCTTCGAGAAGCGCTATTCGGCGGTCAACATGCTTGCGCCAGATTTTGTCAAACTGGCAGAGGCGCACGGAGTCCCCGCGAAGCGTGTCACCAAACGCGAGGAAGTGAATGAGGCGATTGAATGGGCTCGCACCACGAAGGGTCCTGTTGTCCTCGAATTCCGAGTGGAGATGGAAGATGCGGTCTATCCGATGGTTCCGGCAGGGGCGGCGCTGCATGAAATGATCCAGCGACCGGCAAAAGCATAAGGCAAGGAGGAAGAATGAACTACACATTTATAGCATTGGTGGAGAACAAACCCGGCGTATTGAACCGCGTGGCGTCTTTGTTCCGCCGCCGAAATTTCAATATCGAGTCGCTGGCGGTGGGGCGCACGGAGAATCCCGAAGTCTCGCGCATGACCATCGTGGTGGACTGCCCAAACGGCGATGTGGATGCGCATCGTATCGAAGCGAATTTGTATAAGCTGGTGAATGTAATCGACGTGCAGGATGTCACTCGTCAGCCTGTTGTGACGCGTGATCTGGCGCTTATCAAGGTCAAGGTTGGGCCGGAACGCCGTACTGAGGTGAATGGACTAGCGGAAATTTTCCGCGCCCGCATTGTGGACGTTGCGCCCGATTCTGTCGTTGTGGAGATTACCGGCACGGAAGATAAGATCGAAGGCATGATCGAATTGTTGCGTCCGATTGGAATTGTGGAAATGGTGCGCACGGGTCAGGTCTCGATGACACGAGGTACGAACGACGGTGTACGCCGTATGCCGGGCACTGTAGGAAGCCGCTACGATGATGTGATGGAACTGGCAGAGATGATGCCGTAGAACGGACGATAGACGATGGTCAATCGTCCATGGTCGAGTAAGTATTTATCAAAATCTAAAAACAAACATTAGGAGAACAGCAATCATGGCAAAGATCGATTTTGGTGGTGTGGAGGAAGAAGTTGTTACACGGGATGAATTCCCGCTTGAAAAGGCGCGCGAAGTATTGAAAAACGAAACCGTGGCTGTGATCGGTTATGGCGTGCAGGGACCCGCGCAGGCGATGAACATGCGCGATAACGGCATCAAAGTAATCGTTGGTCAACGCAGGGGAACTGCCAACTGGGATAAAGCCATGTCCGATGGGTGGGTTCCCGGCGAGACCCTTTTTGAAGTGGAAGAAGCAGTTGGAAAAGGCACGGTCGTTCAGTACTTGCTTTCCGATGCTGGTCAACGCTCGCAGTGGCCCAAGATCGTGGAACACCTTAACGAAGGTGACATGCTCTACTTCTCCCATGGCTTCTCGGTTACGTTCAAGGATGACACTGGCGTCATCCCGCCTCCACACGTGGACGTGGCTTTGGTTGCCCCCAAGGGGTCTGGTCGCAGTGTGCGGGCGAACTTCCTCGAAGGCTCGGGCATCAACGCCAGCTTTGCGGTCCATCAGGATGCGACGGGCAGGGCAAAGGATCGCGCCATCGCATTGGGTATTGCCATTGGCGCGGGTTATCTCTTCCCGACCACATTTGAAAAGGAAGTGCTTTCTGACCTTACGGGCGAGCGCGGCATACTCATGGGCGCTCTTGCCGGTGTGATGGAGGCGCAATACAACGAGCTCCGCAAGCACGGGCATTCTCCTTCTGAGGCGTTCAACGAAACAGTTGAAGAATTAACCCAGTCGCTTATCCGCTTGGTCGGTCAGAACGGCATGGACTGGATGTACGCCAACTGCTCCACTACGGCTCAACGCGGCGCGCTGGATTGGAAGGATAAGTTCCGCGATGCGACTGCGCCTGTGTTCAAGGACTTATATGAAAGTGTTGCAAGCGGAAATGAAGCCCGTATTACGCTTGAAGCCAATAGCCAGCATGATTACCGCGCGAAGTTGGAAGTTGAACTCGCTGCCATCCGTGACTCGGAGATGTGGCGTGCGGGTGCGGCGGTGAGATCGTTGAGACCGGAAAATTGGAAGAAATAATCGAATATCGAGTGCTCGAATATTCGATATTCGAGTTGGAGAAAGCCTTATGACCAACTACGTAAAAATCTTTGACACCACCCTGCGCGATGGCGAACAATCTCCCGGCGCGACGATGACTTCTGCCGAGAAATTGGAAGTAGCACATAACCTTGCGCGCCTCGGCGTGGACATCATCGAAGCGGGATTCCCCGCCGCTTCGCCGGATGATCTGGAAGCCGTCAGACGAATCGCGCTCGAGGTGGGCAACCCAGCTTCGGCTGAGTCGGAGGCGAGGGTTCCTGTCATCGCAGGGTTGGCGCGTGCAAACAAGTCTGATATTGACAAGGCTTGGGAAGCCGTTCAAGGCGCGAAACATCCGCGCATTCATACCTTCCTTGCCACGTCACCGATTCATATGAAGCACAAGTTGAAGATGGACCCGGAAGAGGTTATTCAAAGGGTTAGTGAAATGGTGGCGTATGCAAAGTCGCTGTGCGCCAACGTTGAGTTCTCGCCCGAAGACGCGGGGCGTTCTGAACCGGAGTTCTTGTACGTTGTGTTGGGCGAAGCCATCAAAGCGGGCGCGACCACGTTGAACATTCCCGATACAGTGGGTTACACCACGCCCGATGAATTTTACAAACTCATAGACGGCATTATCACGAATACACCGGGGATGCATGAAGGCATTACCGTTTCTGTGCATTGTCATGATGACCTGGGACTCGCAACGGCAAATACGCTTGCGGGAATCCGCGCTGGTGCACGTCAGGCGGAAGTGACCATGAACGGAATCGGCGAACGTGCAGGCAATACATCGCTTGAAGAAGTGGTAATGGCGCTAAAGACCCGTCATCCTGTTTTCGGTTTGGAAACGGGTATCGAAACCAATCAACTTTCACGCATTTCCAAGCTGGTCAGCAATTACACGGGTATTGTTGTACAGCCGAACAAAGCCATTGTTGGGTCGAATGCGTTTGCGCATGAGGCAGGTATTCATCAGGATGGCATGCTCAAGCATCAGGATACGTATGAGATCATGCGTCCTGAAGATGTGGGCGTGAACCAGACCAACCTTGTGCTGGGTAAACATTCCGGGCGCGCTGCACTCCGTAACCGCCTCGCTGAAATGGGACATTCGCTTGACGATGTTGAACTCGACAAAGCCTTTGCCCGTTTCAAAGAACTGGCAGATCGTAAGAAGGTCATTACCGATCTTGACCTCGAAGCCCTGATCGCGGATGAGTTTTATCGCCCGCGTGATGTGTACCATTTGGACGGCTTGCAGGTCACGTGCGGCACGATGGGCATGCCCACTGCGACAGTCCGTTTGAAGGGACCTGACGGCAAGACCCATCTGCATGCGTCGATGGGTTCAGGTCCTGTGGACGCAACCTACCAGGCCATCCGCGCCATTGTTAAAGTGCCCAATCAGTTGCTGGAGTTCAACATCCATGCCATCACCGAAGGCATCGACGCACTTGGTGAAGTGACGGTTCGCATTCGAGGTAAGAATGGTCACACCACCATGGATGCACAAAACGAGGTCGAATACCCGCGAGTGTATGGCGGTCATGGCGCGGATACGGACATCATCGTTGCAAGCGCAAAGGCTTACATCAATGCGCTCAACAAACTCATCATCGCCCAGACCGAGGGCGTGGAAAAAACGAAGAACGATTTTGGCGTAATGCTGGGATAACCTTAACAACAAGGAAACTTAATGAATAAAACGCTCTTTGAAAAAATCTGGGATGCTCACGTTGTGACCCGGCAGGATGGAGCCCCCGCGGTTCTTTACATTGACCTGCACTTGGTTCACGAAGTGACTTCTCCTCAAGCCTTTACCGGACTTCGACAACGCGGACTCAAAGTCCGCCGACCCGATAAAACCCTTGCAACGATGGATCACTCCATCCCGACCACGCCCATTGATGTTCCCATCACAGATGCAATGGCTGCCGCTCAGATCAAACAAATGGAGACCAATGCGGCGGAATTTGGCATCACTCTGCACGGCATGACCAGTCCGCACCGCGGTATCGTCCATGTCATCGGTCCTGAACTGGGGCGTACCCAGCCCGGCATGACCATTGTCTGCGGCGACAGTCACACCGCCACACATGGCGCCTTTGGTGCGCTTGCTTTCGGCATCGGCACGAGTGAAGTGGAGCATGTCCTTGCCACACAGTGTCTCTTGCAGCACAAACCCAAGACCTACGAAGTGCGCGTGGATGGAAAACTAGACAAAGGTGTTTCATCGAAAGACATCATCCTTGCGCTCATTGCAAAAATCGGCGTGGGTGGGGGAACGGGCCATGTCTTCGAATACACCGGCGAAGCCATTCGCGGTCTCACAATGGAACAACGCATGACCATCTGCAACATGTCCATTGAAGGCGGCGCCCGCGCAGGCATGATCGCCCCCGATGACAATACCTTTGAATATCTCGCCGGACGCGAATATGCTCCGCAAGGCGCAGATTGGGACAAAGCTCTTGCCAAATGGCGTACCCTGCCGAGTGACGAAGGCGCAACCTACGACAAGACTGTCACCCTCAACGCCGCTGACCTCGAACCGATGATCACCTATGGTACTACCCCCGGGATGGGCATGAGAATCACCGATCATATTCCAACCGCCGAATCGTTCAGCGACGCAAATCAACGCGCTTCCTTTGAAAAAGCCATGACCTACATGGGTCTGCAACCCGGTCAAACCTTGCTTGGTCAAAAAGTGGATGTCGTCTTCATCGGCTCCTGCACCAATTCGCGCATCTCAGACTTGCGCCTTGCCGCTTCATTATTGAAGGGACGCAAAGTTGCCGAAGGCACACGTGTGATGGTTGTGCCAGGTTCGCAGGACGTGAAAAAGCAAGCGGAGCGGGAAGGACTCGACAAGGTCTTCAAAGAGTCTGGCGCTGAATGGCGCGAAGCAGGCTGTTCCATGTGCATCGCAATGAACGGCGATCAACTCCAGCCCGGTCAATATGCCGTCTCCACCAGCAACCGTAACTTTGAAGGTCGTCAGGGCAAAGGCGGGCGCACCTTCCTTGCCAGCCCCGTCACTGCTGCTGCAACTGCATTGCATGGCGTAATCACCGACCCGCGCACACTTTTAGGATAATCATATGGCGCAATTTAATTCACTCACTTCTCGAATGATCCCACTCCCCGTCAACGATGTGGACACAGATCAGATCATCCCTGCGCAATTTCTTAAAGTCACCGACAAGAACGGTCTCGCAGACGTCCTTTTCTATCACTGGCGTTTCAACGACGACAAAACGCCCAACCCCGATTTCGTCCTCAATAAACCGGAAGCGGCTGGCTGTCAGATTCTTTTGGCAGGAGACAACTTCGGGTGTGGGTCAAGCCGCGAACATGCGCCCTGGGCGCTCATCAGTTGGGGCATCCGCGCTGTTATCTCCACCTCGTTTGCAGACATCTTCCGCAACAACTCGCTCAAGAACGGACTCATTCCCATCATTGTGGATGAAGCGACTCACACGATGCTTTTTGATCTAGTGGAAGAAGCGCCTCGCGCCAAACTGACAGTTGACCTGCCCTCCCAAACTGTGACCTACCCTGGAGGCTCGCTCCCCTTCGCCATCGACCCGTTCAACAAGACCTGCCTGCTCAACGGTGTGGACGAACTCGGTTATATCATGAGCTTTGAAAAGGAGATCGCAGAATTCGAAGCGAGAGCCTGATTATGGATTTACCCCTTATACAGATCTACGACACCACCCTGCGAGATGGGACGCAATCCGAAGGTTTTAACCTTTCGGCAAATGACAAAGTCCGCGTGGCTCAAAAATTGGATGAGTTAGGCGTTGCTTTCATCGAAGGTGGCTGGCCTGGCTCGAACCCCAAAGATGTGGAGTTTTTCGAACGTGCCCGCGACATGCAATGGATGCACGCCCTTATTGCGGCGTTCGGCTCTACCTGTCGCGTCAAGGGCGGACCCGAGGACGATGCCAACATCAAAGCGCTTTTGGATTCGCAGACGCCTGTCTGCACCATCTTCGGTAAAACGTGGACATTGCACGTCAAGGAAGTTTTGCAAACCACCTATGACGATAATCTTCGCATCATCGAACAATCGGTTGCTTATCTCAAAGCCAATGGTAAGCGTGTCATTTACGATGCCGAGCATTTCTTCGACGGCTACAAAGCAGACTCATCCTACGCACTCGAGACATTGAGAGCCGCCATCTGCGGTGGCGCAGAGATGGTCGTGCTATGCGATACTAACGGTGGAAGTATGCCGTGGGATGTGGAGCGGATCATCCGCGAGATGAAAACCCAGATTGCCCATCCGTTCGGCATTCACTCACACAACGATTCTGAAACCGCCCTTATCAATGCGCTGGCTGCCGTTCGTGAAGGCGCTGTACAAGTACAGGGCACTATCAACGGGGTAGGGGAGCGTTGCGGTAATGTCAACCTGTGCTCGGTGGTGGCGAACCTGGAACTCAAGATGGGCTATCAATGCCTCCCCAAGGGCAACATCCGGCACTTGTACGACCTCTCGCATTTTGTGGCAGAAGTTGCCAACCTCACACCCGATGAGCATTTACCCTTTGTGGGTAAGTCGGCATTTGCGCACAAAGGCGGGGTTCATGTGGCTGCCATGCGGCGCTCGGCAATTTCGTATCAGCACATCGAACCTGAACTGATCGGCAACAAAATGCGTGTGGTGGTCTCTGACCTTTCCGGGCGCGGCAACCTCCTCAGCAAAGCCGAAGAGCATGGCGTGGAAGTGGAAGGCACCGAAGTTGTCCCGGTTCTTAATGAGATCAAGGAACTCGAATCGCGCGGTTTTTCGTTCGAAGCCGCTGAAGCCTCGGTTGCAATCATGCTCAAGCGGCAGGAATACGGCTACAAACCGCCCTTTGAACTCATTGATTTCTTTGTCAATGTCGAACACCGTCAGGGACGCGGTATCTTTGCCGAGGCAACTGTCAAGGTTCGCGTGCAAGGCGAAGTGCTGCACACGGCCGCCGAAGGCAATGGTCCTGTCAATGCGCTCGATATCGCTTTGAGAAAGGCATTATCTGGATATTATCCGCAGATCAGCCATTTCACACTCTCGGATTACAAGGTCCGCATCCTGGATTCGGATCATGGCACTGAAGCCATTACCCGCGTGTTGATCGACACTCGCAATTCCACGAGCCGCTGGAGCACTGTTGGCGCTGGGACGAATATCATCGAAGCGAGTTGGCGCGCATTAGCCGACTCAATTGAATACGGGTTGGTCGTTGCGCATTAATTATTTTGTAGGGGCCGCCTTAAGGATATTTATGAATTTCAAAATCACTTTACTCCCTGGCGACGGCATTGGGCCTGAAGTAGTTGCTGAATCCGTGCGTGTGCTGGAAAAAGTCGCCAGCAAATATAATCACACCTTCGACTTCCAAGAACACCTGATGGGCGGTTGTTCCATCGAAAAATATGGCTCTTCCCTGACCGATGAGACTCTCGCAGACTGCGCCGCCTCCGACTCCGTTTTGCTGGGTGCTGTCGGCGGACCGAAATGGGATGACCCGAACGCCAAAGACCGCCCCGAACGCGGTTTGCTTGCCCTGCGTAAGGGGTTGAGAGTATTTGCCAACCTGCGTCCGGTCAAAGTCTTCCCGGCATTAGCGGATGGCTCGCCCCTCAAGCCGGAAAAGCTGCAAGGTGTTGATATTCTCGTCCTGCGTGAGTTGACTGGTGGTTTGTATTTCGGCTTCCCAAAAGGACGCGATATCAAAGATGGACGCGAACGTGCCGTGGATACGCTTGAGTATTACGACTACGAGATCAAGCGCATTATGAAATTGGCGTTTGACCTGGCGAAAAGACGCAAGAAGAAGGTCACTTCGGTGGATAAAGCTAATGTGCTTGAATCTTCCCGCTTGTGGCGTCAAATCGCTACCCAAGTTGGGAGGGAGAATCCCGACGTGGAGTTGGAACACGTCCTGGTGGATACAGCAGCAATGAAACTGATCACAAGTCCTGCCTGGATGGATGTGGTTGTTACCGAGAACATGTTCGGCGATATCCTCACGGATGAAGCATCAGTCCTGGCAGGGTCAATGGGGATGTTGCCATCCGCGAGTTTGGGCGAATCAGGCTTGAAGTCCGGCGGTGAGGCGCGCATGGGGCTTTACGAACCGATCCACGGTTCCGCCCCAGATATTGCAGGCAAAGGAATCGCAAATCCGGTCGGCGCCATCCTTTCGGCAGCGATGATGATGCGTTATTCATTTGAATTAGAATCCGAAGGCTGCGTTATTGAAAACGCAGTTGAGAAAGCGGTTGCTGAAGGCGCACGGACAGCAGACCTTGGCGGTACGTTAACGACCCGTCAGATGACGGATGAAATTATTAAAAGAATAGAGGAGAATTGAGTTATGGGAATGGAGTCGAAATACATCTGGTCGGATGGAAAACTTGTGGAGTTCGAGAAGGCCACCGTCCACATGTTGACTGCGGCATTGCATTATGGCGCCGCAGTTTTTGAGGGCATTCGCGCATATAAAACTGACAAGGGTTCTGCGGTTTTTCGTTTGCAGGAACATTCGGAACGCCTGCTTAAATCAGCAGAGATTTTTGGGTTCCGCGACCTGCCTTACAAGGCAGACGATGTTTCACGGGCGATAAAAGAGACTGTGAAGGCGAACGGTTTTGATGAATGTTACATCCGCCCCCTGCTTTATCTGACAGCTGGCGCCTGGAATTTGAATATTGACGCTGGAAAACCCGCCTTGATGATCGCTGTATGGGAATGGGCGAATTATCTTGGCGAGGAGGCACTGGCAAAGGGTATTCGCGCAAATATTTCTTCTTATACTCGCCATCATCCGAATGTGAGCATGACAAAGGCGAAGATTGCTGGAAATTATGTCAACAGTATTCTTGCGAAGACCGAGTCAGTGCGGCTGGGTTTTGAAGAAGCGATCATGCTCGATCCCCAAGGATATATTGCTGAATGTACAGGTGAAAATTTGTTCGTAGTGAAGCGCGGTAAGCTGTTCACTCCGTCCACTGCGCCAGTTTTGGAAGGGATCACGCGTCACTCCATTTATACAATCGCGAAGGATTTGGGATACAGCGTGACGGAGATGCCAATCTCGCGCGACCAGCTTTATAATGCAGATGAGGTGTTCGTGTGTGGCACAGCCGCGGAAGTGATCGGCTTGAGCGAGATTGACTTCCGTAAAATTGGAGACGGGAAATCTGGCAAAATTACACGTGAGATTCAAAATGTTTATCACGATGCGATCCGCGGTAAGATGGAAAAATATGAAAATTGGTGTGATTACGTAAGTTAATCCGCTGCTTTTAATCCATAATTGAGCCGTCGGGAACGTGGAGATGGGATGGGGAAGCGCATGTGGATCTGGCGTTTCCGGCGGCTCAAAATTGAACCGAAGAAACTCTAAAAAACCCCGTATTTTTCTTGACTTTTTATATACGCTTCGATATAATGCTAGGTCGCTGTCCATGCGGACAGTTAAAATCGTTTATGAAGCCCAGTCAAAGCTATCGTTCAGGAGAGAAGAATGGCGTCTTCTTTGCCACATAAAAGTTACGCGCGTATCCCGGTAAAACTCGACCTTCCCAACTTAATTGAAGTACAACTCGATTCCTTCGAAAGACTGAAGAAAGACGGATTGGGCGATCTCTTCCACGAGATTTCGCCTATTGAGTCATACAACAAGGGGATGAAATTATTTTTTCCCAGCAGGGGAGCTGAATCCCAACAGTGGGGATTGAAATATTGGTTTGGGGACCCAAAACATACAATCGAAGAATGTGTGGAACGGGATCTGACATATGCCAGCCCGTTATACGTTTCGGTGCTTCTTGCCGGTCCCGATGTTCCTGAACCCATCAAGCAGGATATTTTCCTTGGCGATTTTCCTGAGATGACCGACAAGGGGACCTTCATTGTTAATGGTACGGAACGTGTTGTAGTCTCTCAGTTGATCCGCTCTCCAGGGGTGTACTTTGAGGCTCCGGCGGACCGCGCGACAGGGCGTTTCCTTGCCATGGCGAAACTCATTCCCGACCGCGGCGCGTGGATGGAGTTCGAAACCCGCAAGTCTGACTACATCATCTTAAAATTCAACCGCAAGCGTACGGTTCCGATCACCGTGTTTTTGCGGGCTCTTGCTGCAGTTAGTGACGGGCTCAAAGATTCCCCAATCAAACATGGCACGGATGAGGAAATCCTCTCCATTTTCAAGGATGTGGATAATAATCCTGACCGTCTTTTCATCGCCTCTACTATCAAGCAGGAACCGGATTGGGATTTGACGAATCATACGATTGCCGAGGCGGCTCTAATCGAATTCTTTAAAAAGATGCGACCGGGCGACCCTGCAACCTTGGAGAACGCCCGCCAATTCCTGGAAGAACAGTTGTTTGACCAGAGGCACTACGACCTTGAGCGCGTTGGTCGCTACAAATTAAATCAAAAATTGGATTTGAATATTCCGATTCCCCATCGCACCGTCTCCAAGAGCGATATCATTCGGTTGATTCGCCGCATGATTCAGATTAACAATGGAAAGGAACGCCCGGACGATATTGACCACCTCGGGAACCGACGCGTCAAAACGGTGGGCGAGCTGATCCAAAACAAGTTGCGAATCGGCCTCCGACGCATGGAGCGCGTGATCAAAGAGCGCATGTCCATTCGCGATCAGGAGCAGCTTTCACCAGTCACTTTGGTGAATATCCGACCGGTGGTTGCTGCGTTGCGTGAATTCTTTGGTTCATCTCAACTCTCACAGTTCATGGATCAAACCAACCCGCTGGCGGAGTTGCGCCACAAACGCACCCTCTCTGCGCTCGGACCCGGCGGTTTGCGCCGTGAACGGGCTGGGTTCGATGTCCGTGACGTGCATCACTCGCATTATGGGCGTATCTGTCCGATTGAGACACCTGAAGGTCCTAATATTGGTCTTATCGGCCGTTTGGCTTCGTTTGCGAGAGTGAACGAATATGGTTTTATTGAAACTCCATATCGTAAAGTGTATCGTGCCCTTCCTTCCGATGATGAACGTCTGGATGGAAGAACATTGCGATCCGATGTGCGGGATCCGAAATCTGAGGAAGTGCTTTTTAAATCCGGCACAGTAATTGACAGTAAAGCATCCAAGAAAATATCGAAATTCGGAACTGAGATCGAAATAGTTCCTTTTGTTTCGGACGAAGTTGTTTATCTGTCTGCTGATGCGGAAGATAAGTACACAATTGCGCAGGCAAATGCCGCCCTGACGGAAAACAAAGAGTTTTTACGGGAACGCATATCCTGCCGTTATCATTCAGGCTTTTTGTTCTCGAATCCGGAAAGTGTAGATTTCATGGACGTTGCCCCGCATCAGGTGGTAGGCATCAGCGCGGCATTGATCCCTTTCCTCGAGCATGATGATGCCAACCGCGCGCTGATGGGTTCGAACATGATGGCGCAGGCGGTTCCTTTGGTGCGCCCGGAAATCCCGCTTGTTTCAACCGGCATGGAAGGCCACGCCGCACTGGATTCAGGCCAGGTCGTTGTGGCTGAGGCGGATGGAGAAGTCGTCTCCGTAACAGGGTCAAGCATAACGGTCAAAGAGAAGCGAAGCGGAAACCGCGTCTATCAATTGCGCAAGTATCAGCGATCCAATCAAAGCACATGCATCGACCAGCGTCCGTCCGTTGTCAAAGGGCAGTTGATCAAGGCTGGCGATATCATCGCTGATTCGTCTTCCACGGATAGCGGTCAATTGGCGTTGGGACAGAATGTGGTTGTGGCTTTTCTATCTTGGGAGGGCGGCAATTTTGAAGATGCGATTTTGCTTTCCGAACGCCTTGTGCAGGACGACCGTTTTACCTCGGTGCATATCGAAAAGCATGAAGTCGAGGCGCGCGATACAAAACTTGGACCGGAAGAAATTACGCGCGACATTCCCAATGTTGGTGACGATGCAATAAAGGATCTGGACGAAAACGGCATCATCCGCATTGGCGCTGAAGTTGGACCGAACGATATTCTTGTTGGCAAGATCACGCCGAAAGGTGAAAAAGAACTTACACCGGAAGAACGCCTGTTGCGCGCCATTTTCGGTGAAAAATCCCGCGACGTGAAAGATACTTCGTTGCGCATGCCCCACGGCGAACGCGGCAAGGTCGTTGATGTCAAAGTGTTTACGCGTGAGGAGAACTCTGACCTTTCGGCTGGCGTGGACATGATGGTGCGCGTTTCTGTAGCACAGCGCAGGAAGATCACCGCAGGCGATAAAATGGCTGGACGCCATGGGAACAAGGGTGTGGTTTCAAAGGTCGTTCCAATTGAAGACATGCCCTTCCTTGAGGATGGTACGCCTGTTGACATCATCTTGAATCCGCTTGGTGTGCCTGGACGTATGAACATCGGTCAAGTGCTCGAGGTACATTTGGGTTGGGCTGCGAAACGAATGGGTTTCCGCGCTCTCACACCTGTGTTCGATGGTGCAAGCGAGGAGCAGATCGAAGCCGAACTTGCCAGAGCATGGATCATTGATCAGGCTTGGAGAGAAGCGGTGGAACGCGCTTGGGAATGGGTAAAGGAGCAGGAGTATGACCCCGAATCCATCGAAGATGATGATGAAGTCCGACGCCTCTACCTGGAACAATGGCTGGACAAGCGCCGATATGACGTTTATAGCCTGAACGACCCGGCGTATGCGCGTCGCGCCACCGCTCGTGAATGGTTGCGTGAAAAAGGCTATTCCGACCCTGACGACATCCTGCTCGAAGATCGGGATATTGCAACTCGCGACCCTGAAACGGATGAAAAGACAGTAATAGCCTGTCTGCGGTTGTGGCTCGAGGTCAACGGAATTACGCGCCGGGTAGCCGAAGATAAGGTATATGAGACTGCTCAGGAATTGGCTAAGGAAAAGGGTGTCCCGTTGCCTGTCCTTGGCAAACAGGTATTGCGCGATGGTAAAACAGGACTTCCGTATGATCAGCCTGTGACAGTTGGCGTCATGACGATCCTTAAACTCCATCACTTGGTGGAAGATAAAGTTCATGCGCGTTCTACTGGTCCGTACAGTCTTGTTACTCAGCAGCCGCTTGGCGGTAAGGCACAGTTCGGTGGTCAGCGCTTCGGTGAAATGGAAGTGTGGGCGCTTGAGGCATACGGCGCAGCCCATACTCTTCAAGAAATGCTGACAGTCAAATCGGACGATGTTCAGGGACGCGTCAACACATACGAAGCCATTGTGAAGAACGAACCTATCGAGGAGCCGAGTATCCCCGCTTCGTTCCGCGTGCTTGTAAAGGAACTCCAATCGCTTGGTCTGGCGGTGGAGGCGATCAATGAAAGCGGTGAAGTGGTCAAGTTCGGCAAGGATGAGGAGAAGACGCATCCCCCGAGACATGAAACGGGCTTGTTAAGTTTGGGAGAGAATCGGACCAGGAAAAAGTAGAATTTCCTATTGACTTGACCAATGCGGCGTGATAAAATGATGCGCCGTTGTCAGGAAAGATAGAGCGGCTGTCTCTCCCGCTCGACGACACAATTGGCAGCTACAAATGAGGCCATCATGTGGACGTTATTGATGGCCTCGTTTTTTGCGAATATTCAACTGAATTTTTGACAGGATTTTTTAGATCGGAGGCGAATCGTGCCGACAGTAAACCAAATGGTCCGCAAGGGCCGCAAAAATAAACATGTAAAAAGCAAGGCGCCTGCTTTGCAGTTCACGTTGAACAGTTATAAGCAGCGCCGGTTTCGCCAGGACAAGGGCGCGCCGCAAAAACGCGGGGTTTGCACGGTTGTGCGTACCATGACGCCCAAGAAACCGAATTCCGCATTGCGCAAGATCGCGCGTGTGCGGTTAAGTAATGGCATAGAGGTCACCGCCTACATTCCCGGCGAAGGCCACCAGTTGCAGGAACACTCGGTTGTTTTAGTGCGCGGCGGACGCGTAAAAGACCTGCCCGGCGTCCGTTATCACATTGTGCGCGGTTCTCTGGATACTACCGGAGTTGCCAACCGCAAACAGGCCCGCTCGAAATACGGCGCGAAGCGCCCCAAGTAGTCAATTGATGGAGTAGTCAAGCATGCGTAGAGCCAAACCAGAAAAACGGGAATTGCTTCCCGATATCCGTTTTAATAGCATCACAGTTCAGACGATGATCCAGCACGTCTTGAAAAATGGAAAGAAGAGCGTGTCCACACGTCTGATCTATGATGCGATGGACATGATCAAGGAACGTACGGAAAAAAGCCCCATTGAGGTTTTCGATGGCGCGCTCAAGAATGTTGGTCCTGCCATGGAAGTCCGCCCGCGACGCGTGGGTGGAGCTACATATCAGGTTCCCATGGAGGTCTCGTCGGAACGCCGCACCACATTGGCCATTCGATGGATCCTTGCCTCTGCCCGCGACCGTTCCGGTAAGTCTTTTTCGGATAAGCTCGCCTCCGAATTGATTGACGCGTTCAATGAAACCGGCGCATCGATTCGCAAACGTGACGAAACTCATAAAATGGCGGAAGCCAATCGGGCTTTCTCCCATTATCGTATTTAATTATTAAATTTTTGACAGTTAAAGGAAGCAGGTAGTTTTAGAATGGCGCGTGTCCATCCATTGGAGAAATACCGGAATATAGGCATTATTGCCCACATCGACGCTGGGAAAACCACAACCACCGAGCGGATCATGTTTTACACAGGTAGAACACACCGCATCGGTTCGGTTGACGATGGTACAACCGTTACCGACTGGATGGTCCAGGAACGGGAACGGGGTATTACTATTGTTTCGGCGGCAGTCTCGGCGGAATGGAAGGGATATCAGATCAACATCATTGATACCCCGGGGCATATTGACTTTACGGCCGAAGTGCAACGATCCCTGCGTGTGCTGGATGGAGGCGTTGTTGTTTTCGACGCTGTTCAAGGCGTTGAACCTCAATCCGAAACTGTGTGGCGCCAGGCTGACCGTTATGGCGTGCCACGCATTTGTTTTGTTAATAAAATGGATCGCGTTGGCGCTTCCTACGAACGGACAATTGAAACAATTATTGACCGTCTGGGTGCCAGTCCGATCCCAATGCAGGTGCCGATTGGTTTTGAATCGTCCTTTAAGGGCGTCATTGATCTTTTGACCCGAAAGGCCATCATTTGGGAGGATGATCTTGGCAAGGAGCCGAAGATCGCCGAAGTTCCAGCTGACCTTCAAGCGCAAGTTGAGGAAGCCCGCGCGAAAATGGTCGAAAAGATCGCCGAGTTGGACGATGACTTGACCATGAAGTTCCTCGAAGCTCAAGAAATCAGCATCGATGAACTGAAAGCCGCATTGCGAAAGGGTGTGATCGCAAATAAGGCTACACCTGTATTTTGTGGTTCTTCATTAAAGAACAAGGGTGTTCAGGTATTGCTTGATGCAGTTTTAGATTACCTGCCTTCTCCCGCAGATATTCCTTCCATCAAGGTTTCCGAACCTGGGAATCCTGAAAACGAATTTGAGCTTTCCACGCAGGATGATGCTCCCTTGAGCGCCCTCGTGTTTAAAATTGTAACCGATCCGTATGTGGGGCGTCTGGCGTATGTCCGCATTTATTCTGGCGTCTTAAGCCAGGGACAAACAGTGCAAAACAGCACCAAGGGCAAGAAAGAGCGTATTGGTCGTCTGATTCGTATGCATGCCGATCATCGCGAAGACGTTACAGAGATCCGCGCTGGTGATATTGGCGCTGTTCTAGGTTTCAAGGAAAGTTTTACCGGCGATACCCTTTGTGATACCAAGTCGCTTGTGCTTGAAAGTATTTCTTTCCCCGAACCCGTCATCTCGATTGCGATCGAACCAAAAAGTTCCAGCGATCAGGAAAAGATGGGTGAGGCGCTTCGGAAACTTGCCGAAGAAGATCCGACTTTT
Organism: uncultured Anaerolinea sp.; assembly: GCA_964563315.1. Classification (GTDB taxonomy): domain Bacteria; phylum Chloroflexota; class Anaerolineae; order Anaerolineales; family Villigracilaceae; genus Villigracilis. The sequence continues at coordinate 78,451 of CAZLWG010000011.1, forward strand.
CGTGTCAACTCCGATGAGAACACCGGGCAGACCGTTATCCGCGGTATGGGCGAACTTCATCTCGATATTATCGTCGATCGCCTTCTGCGCGAATTCAAAGTGCAGGCCAATATCGGCACCCCGCGGGTGGCTTATCGTGAGTCGATAACCAAGCCCGTCAAGGAAGTCAACTATAAATATGCGAAACAATCCGGCGGTAAGGGACAATATGGACATGTTGTATTCTCCCTGGAGCCCGGAGAACGTGGTTCCGGAATTGTTTTCGAGAACAAGATCGTCGGCGGCGCGATTCCGAAAGAATATATTGGTCCCGTTGAAAAAGGCTTTAGAGAAGCTGCCGATAGTGGTGTTCTCGCTGGTTACCCGGTCGTGGATTTGAAAATCACTCTGTTTGATGGTTCATTCCACGAAGTCGACTCCAGCGAAATGGCTTTCAAATTGGCAGCTTCCATAGGTTTCAAAGAAGGTGTTCATAAGGGCAACCCCATCCTTCTCGAACCGATGATGAAAGTGGAGGTTGTCGTCCCTGAAGATTATCTTGGGGATGTCATGGGACAATTGAACAGCCGCCGCGGTTTGATCCAGGGTATGGACGTTCGCCCCGGAAATGCGCAGGCTATTCGCGCAATGGTTCCTCTCGCAGAAATGTTTGGATATGCCACTCAATTACGCTCAGCCACTCAAGGACGAGGCGTATTTAGTATGGAATTTGACCACTACGCACCTGTAGCGCAGTCGGTTGCAGAAGAAATTTTGAAAGCGTAACTGTTTTTATAACTCAAGGAGTTTCATTATGGCGAAGGCAAAATTTGACAGGAGCAAGCCGCATCTGAACGTGGGGACGATGGGACACATCGACCACGGGAAGACGACGCTGACGGCGGCGATCACGAAAGTGGCGGGATTGGGGGGGCAGGCGGAATTCAAAGCCTACGATCAGATCGACAACGCGCCGGAGGAAAAAGCGCGCGGGATCACGATCAACATCGCGCACGTGGAATACC